>NZ_MVEC01000026.1:0-41332 GCF_002006735.1 Spirosoma sp. 209
GGGTTGGGGCTCGGGGGCCGGCCGAAGCGGCTGTCCAGGGTCGTCGGGTTTTTGTAATTCGAAACCCGTAATCATACTCTGAAAGTTGGTCCAGCCCGCCCGGATCACCTGCGCAATATGCACCACAAAAAACAGCACGTACCCGACCGTCAGCGCAAAGTGAATCAGCCGGGCGGTTTCGTAGCCCCCCGACAGGGCCGTGAGCCAGTAAAACTGCGTCGGCTTGTAAATGGCATATCCTGTCAGAACAGACCCGGCGCCCATGATCATGATCGAGAAGTACGCAATCTTCTGCGCACCGTTATATTTGACGAAGGGCGGCTGGGTTTTACGTAGGCCCAGATCATAGGCCGTAACCTGAATGGCTTCCCGAAAGGAGTGACGGTTCGGGACCAGGTGGCGCCACTCGCCCGATACAATCGTATAGCCTACGTACAGCAACCCGTTGAGCAGGAAGAGCCACATGAACACGAAGTGCCACGCCATACCCTCGGCCAGTCGGCGCGATAATCCCAGTGCTTTATAAAATCCGTCCGGAAAGAAGGAGATCAGTGTCCAGTCGCCCAGCACGATTTTGTACGGGTCATAGGCCCAGTAAATGAGCAGGCCGCTCCAGATCATGACGAACAGGACCGGGAAGTTAATCCAGTGAAACCAGCGGATGGCCAGCGGGTGTTTATGAACGATGCGTTTCATGACAAAGGCAGATTCGGGTATGTAAGCTACCGGTTTGCCGGTACGTACGCAAACAAAATAGGTACCGATTCCGCTACGACCGACCGGCCATCAATCAGGCGGTTACGGCTTCGGTAGTCAAAGCGGGCGCGGCCGGAAAATCGACGGGAATCTGGGTGATGCTGTGGAGGTAGTTTGAGATGATTTTATCACCAATGAGCAGCAGCAGATCCACCAGGGCGCTCTGCGCATAACCGGCTGCTACAAACTGGTCGATCAGCTGGTTGTCGGGATGACCTTTCGTTTCGGTGATGGCTTTAGCCAGTTTTACCAGCGCATCGAGTTTGGGGTCGAAGTCGGCATGGCCCGCCCGTAGCTGCAGCATCTGCTCGTCGGAGAACCCGTTCAGTTTGCCCAGCGCGGTATGGGCTGCCTGGCAGTAGACGCAGTTATTGGCCTGAGAGACCACGAGGTTGATAGCCTCCCGCTCTTTGGCTTTGAAAACACCCTTGATCTGGCTTTGCTGAAAGGCCAGGTAAGCCCCCAGGCCATTGTCAGACAGGCCGAACGTGGCGTACAGGTTCGGTACAAAGCCTAATCCTTTTTGCAGGTTGTCGAAGAGTTGCTGGTTCTGGGCCGAGACCTGGTCGCGGGTTGGTACGTGAAACGTTGCCATTGTCGTGTTGTGTTATGGTGAATTGACAAGACAAAGGTGCAGCCAGTGAAGCCACCCGAAAATGGATGTATTTCCCGCTCTGTTATCAATTCTTCCCGATGGTTAGCCAGCAGAAGCTGCCAGGCCGTGTATTCCCAGTTTTTTGAACGTCGATGGTGGCTGACCGGTCTGTTTTTTGAAGAACCGACTGAAATGCGACACTTCATCGAAGCCCAGCTCGAAGGCAATTTCCTTGGTCGACTTATCGGTATAGAGCAGCAGCCGTTTGGCCTCCAGCGCAATGCGCTCATGAATAATTTGCAGCGGACTTTGCTGATTGTAGAGGGCAAACAGATTGGCCAGGGTTTTGGGCGATTTGTTCAGCAGGTCGGCGTATGCGCTTACGGTATGCAGGCTGCGGTACTGGTTCTCAACGAGCAGGTTGAACCGGCGCACCAGGTTAAGGTCGGCTTCGGATAAGTCAGGATTCAGGTACTGCTCTTTAGCCAGCCGCGTCAGCTTAATGATCAGCCGCTTCAGCAACATCCGCAGCATTTCGCCCTGAATGGTATCGCGGGTCGAAAACTCGTCGTCGAATACCATCAGCAGCGCTTCGAATTTGCGTTGCTCGGCTGGACTAAGCTGCAGGAAGAGCGGATTCCGGGCGCCATAGAACAAAAAGCCTACGCACGAGACTTCTTTGTCGTGGTCAACGATGCAGTAGAAATCCCGGTCGAACTGCCAGGCAACGACCGCGTCGGGATTGGCAAACCCGAACGACTGATTGACCATGAGCGGTAACACCGTCTGCGCCGGAAACGCATATGTCACTCCATCGATCGTGACCGGTTGCGCTCCCCCCGTATTCCAGGCAATGGTCAGCAGGCGTTGAGGATGCCGGTTACCCAGTCGGTCGCTGAAAAAGTGGCGGCCGAAACCTTTCTCCCGGCAGATCAGCTGTAGAACGCCATTCGTTTTCGGTTCGGTGTAGGTATAGACCATAAGGTGTAGGTACAGACCATAATCGGTATAGGTGAGCCAGACGGAGGCTATAAATATATAAATACTCCTGACGCGCTTTACCTTTGTTCCATTGCTTACCCTTACGTTGATGATCATTCATACCCTCGATACCGGCCCCTTCAAACTCGATGGGGGCGCTATGTTCGGCGTTGTCCCGAAAACCCTCTGGCAGCGCACCAATCCGGCCGACGACCGAAATCTCTGCGACTGGGCACTGCGTAACCTGCTCATCGAAACGACCGATGCCAGCGGCAAACCCCGGCTGGTGCTGGTCGATACCGGGGTAGGAGATAAGCAGGATGCCAAATTTTTCGGCTTCTATGACCTGCCCAACGGCAAAACACTCGTGCAGGCTGTTGAGCAAGCCGGCTACGCACTGAGCGAGGTGACCGACGTCCTGCTGACGCATCTGCATTTCGACCATGCGGGCGGAGCCGTTCGCTGGGCCGATACGGGCCGCACCCGCCTGGAGCCGACCTTTCCGAGGGCCACCTACTGGAGCCATAGTGGCCAGTGGCAATGGGCTATGCAGCCTAACCCCCGTGAGCGGGCTACCTACCTCCAGGAAAACATCATGCCGCTGCACGAAAGCGGCCAGCTCCGCTTTTCGGATCAGAGCGAGCTGGGAATTCCGGGCATCGAACTGCTATACGTCGACGGCCATACCGAGAAAATGCTGATGCCCCGGCTAAAGACAGCCGGCAAAACCCTGCTGTTCTGCGCCGATCTGATTCCGTCGACTTCCCACGTGCCGGTTCCGTACGTGATGGGTTACGACGTGCGCCCGTTGCTGACCATGGATGAGAAAACGACCTTCCTCGAGCGCGCTGTCGACGAAGACTGGCTCCTCGTTTTCGATCACGATCCCTATTGCGAAGCGGCCACCGTTGAGCGGACCGAGAAGGGCATTCGGGTGAAAGACAAGGGGCGGCTGGCCGACTGGTTGTAAGTCTGCTGGCGGACAGGAGCGACACAAACCAAATGTCCGTACGTACCGTTATCTGACCAATACGTCAGACAGTATGAAAATCGGTTTGGTTTTATCGGGCGGGGGCGCCCGTGGCATTGCCCATCTGGGTGTAATCAAAGCCTTGCAGGAAATGGGTATTCGCTTCGATCAGATTGCGGGTACCAGCGCGGGAGCTATTGCCGGGGCGTTACTGGCGAACGGCTACACGCCGGACGAGAGCCTGAAAATTATTGAATCGTCGTCGTTCGTGCGGCATCTGCGTCCGGCCTGGAACCGTATGGGGTTGCTCCGCATCGATACGGCCGTCGACTTATATAAGAAGTACATACCGCATGATTCATTCGAAGGGCTGCAGATACCGCTGCACGTAGTGGCGGTTGACCTCAATGAAGGTGAGCAGGTTGTTTTCGATCAGGGCGAGCTGATCCGACCCGTGCTGGCGTCCTGTTGTCTGCCGGGTATCTTCGAACCACTACTGATCAATAAGCGGCAGTATGTAGACGGGGGCGTACTCAACAACCTGCCCGTTGAAGTAATCGAACACAAGGTTGACCTGGTGATTGCATCGCATACGAACCCGTTTGGGCTGGCCAAGCCGATCCGGTCCATGCGGGGGGTCATTGAGCGTAGCCTGATTCTGGCGGTACAAAGCAAAACCAGGGAGAAGTTCAACCGCTGTCAGGTGCTGATTGAGCCGGCTGATCTGGCTGGCTACAGTCCCACCGATGTCAGCAAAGCGCGCGAATTATTCCGGATCGGTTATCAGCACGCACGTTCCATGGCTGGCTTTATCGATAAAGCCCTCTCGCAACCCATGAACAACGAATCGATATAAAGCCAATCAGTTTACTGGACAAACTTATTTCTGCCATGCCGGGACACATGTTCCGGCATGTTGCTTTTCTGGCCGATTCAATAAGGCAAGAGATGCGGAAATAGGACACAACTGCTAATCGGGCAATTGGCAAAACCCTCTGAGTCAGTTGGCGTAGTTTAACTTTTCCAAGTTCTTTTAGAAAGATACTTAAGCATACTTACTAAATAAGTTATTTTAATGTATTGATAAATAGTAAATAGAGTATTAATTACTAAGTAGTAGAAAGATGGCTTTTAGAATAATATTCTATCTATTTGTCTTAAGTCAGAATAAAAGATTGTTTAAAATATATTAGACAAAGAATTTGCCCGATAAATCAGCTTTATTACTTTTGTAATAACTACAGTGTTTTCTTAACCTAACTTAAATCAAGTATGAGTAGAATTTTACTTGTGGGCTTGCTGTTAGTATGCTCACTCTGCGTTCCTGTATGGGCGCAGGAGCGAACCATTACGGGTAAGGTAACGGCTGCCGAAGATGGCTCGTTAATGCCCGGGGTGTCGGTAGTGGTTAAGGGCACCACGCGTGGCGCGAACACCGACGCCAGCGGTGCTTACTCGATCACTGTACCGGACAAAGCCACGAAACTGGTCTTCAGTTTTGTAGGCTCAGCTTCGCAGGAAGTTGAAATCGGGAACCGGTCGGTGATCGATGTCAAGTTGGCTAACGACGCCAAACAGTTGGGCGAAGTGGTGGTAACCGCACTTGGTCAGCAGCGCGACAAAAAAGCGCTGGCCTACGCGGTCACCAACGTAAAGGGCGATCTGCTCCAGCAGCGTTCCGAGCCGGATCCGTTGCGCGCTTTATCGGGTAAGGTTCCGGGCGTAAACATTACGGCTGGTAACGGAGCACCTGGAGCGGGTACTCGTATCACGATTCGGGGTAACAACTCATTTACGGGTAACAACCAGCCTTTGTTCGTTGTAGACGGGATTCCGTTCGACAACTCGGTAAACGGAAACCAGGGGTACAACCAGAACACCGTTTCTACCAACCGGGCGTATGATATCGACCCAAACAACATCGAGACGATGACGGTGTTGAAAGGCGCTGCTGCGTCGGCTCTGTATGGCTCGCGTGCGGCCAACGGGGTTATCGTGATCACCACCAAATCGGGGAGCAAATCAGCCCGTAAAGGATTGGAAGTTAACTTTAACACGTCTTATTCTGTAGAGAACGTATCGACCATCCCTGATTATCAAAACACCTACACGCAGGGCTCCAACCAGACCTACAACGGTGGTTTTATCGGAAACTGGGGAACGGTTTTCCCAGCCGAAGTAGACCGGGTCAATGCTGCGCTGGGTTTTGAACGGTATTCTAAAGTAATTGATCCGGACTATCCGGCCGGCACCATTCCGCACCCACTGGTCGATGCTACGGTTCCGTACGGCGCTGCGCGGTATCAGACCGCCTTCCCGGAATTGCTGCAGGCCAATGGTCGGGGTATCGCCGTTCCACTGGTGCCGTATGACATTATCGGCGGCTTTTTCCGGCAGGGTAAAGTACTGGAAAACGGCATTCAGATCACGTCGACGGGCGACAAAACGTCGCTGAACGCGTCGGTATCGCGGATGAAGAACGAAGGGATCATCCCTAACTCATCTACCGATCGTACCACGCTTAGCTTTGGTGGTAACGCTACGCTGAACAACAATATCAACATAGCGGGTAGTGTGGCCTACACGAACACCAACCAGCAGAGCCCACAGTCGGGAGCCGGTTATTACGCTGATTATGGTGGACTGGCTTCTGCTGGCTCTATCTACGGCCGGTTGTTCTACCTGCCCCGTAACTACAATCTGAGCGGCTATCCGTTTGAGAACCCGGTCGATGGATCAAACGTATTTTACCGCGCACTGGATAACCCGCTCTGGACGGCTAAATACAACCTCTACAACTCAGGCGTGAACCGGATATATGGAAACATGACCCTGAGCTACGATGTAGCTCCCTGGCTGAACCTGACTGCCCGGGGTGGTATCAACACCTACTCTGAAACCCGCAAAAACGTGATTCGCCCTGGCGGTACGTTCGTGCCACTGGGATCGGTTTTGAGACAGGATCTGACCAGAACAGAGACGGACTTTACCTTCCTGGCTACGGCGCAGCACGACTTTTCGGAGCGTTTCAATGCCAAGCTGTTGCTTGGTTTCAACCCCAACCAGCGCACCTACAGTGAATCGGGTATTGCGGGTGCGCCGGTTATCGATCCTAACGTGTTGACCATTGGCGGTACGCTGAACCAAACAGCTGCCGATTACCGGTCTCAACGTCGTCTGTACGGTATTTTCAGTGAATTAACGCTGGGTTATAACAATTACCTGTTCGTAACGGCATCGGTACGGAAAGACCATTCGTCAACGCTGCCTGCCGGTAATAACAGCTATTATTACCCGGCCGTGTCGGGCTCGTTCGTCTTCACTGACGTACTAAACCTGCCCAAAAACATTCTGAATTTTGGTAAAATCCGGGCTAACTATGCTAAAGTAGGTAAAGATGCTGATCCGTATCAGGTGTTTACTGCCTACAACCTGGGCCGTACGTTCTATAACGGTACCGCCATCTCGGTAGCGGGCTTACCCAGCCAGCTGAACAATATTGCCCTGAAGCCTGAGTTTACGGCTGAAGTTGAGTTGGGCGCTGAATTGCAATTTTTTAACAACCGGATCGGTATCGACGTCGCTCACTTCGACCGGGTGTCGACCGACCTGATCGTAACCCGTGAGTTGCCCCGCGCAACGGGTTTCTCTACGGAGATCACGAACGCCGGTAGAATCTCCAACAAAGGGTGGGAAATTGGCCTTACGCTCGTGCCCATTCGGACCGCCAGCGGGTTTACCTGGACGTCGTTTGCTGCTTACACACGCATTCGCTCACTGGTAGAAGATGCGGGTCCGGGTGGTGAAATTTTCATCGGCGGTACCGGTCTCTCGTCGTTGGGAACAATTTTCCGGAATGGCCTGCCATACGGACAGATCATCGGTTCGGTCAATGCCCGTGATGAAAGCGGAAACCTGCTGATCAACCCATCGACCGGTCTGCCGATCCGCGCGGCCAAGTCAGCCATCATTGGTGATCCCAATACCAACTACACCATCGGCTGGACAAACACGGTGAATTTCAAAAACTTCACGTTGAGCGTATTGACCGACTACAAAGCTGGCGGTAGCCTGTTCTCAAGTACAGCGGCTTCGCTTCTGCTCCGTGGTCAGTTGAAAAATTCGGAAGATCGCGAAGGAATGCGGGTAATTCCGGGCGTGCTGGGTGACCCGGCTACGTATAAGCCACTGGTGGGTGATGATGGCAAGCCCATCAAAAATACCATTGCCATGTCTGCTTTCCAGTATCACTTCACCGACGGATACGGTGCTTACGGTGCCGACGAGGTCAATATCTACGATGCCTCTGTGGTCCGGTTACGGGAGATTTCGCTGGGCTACAGCGTACCCAAGGCCTTCCTGCAGCGGTATGCTAAGGTACTGGGTAGCCTACGGATCTCGGCATCGGGCCGTAACCTGTGGTTCTACGCGCCCAATATGCTGAAAGGGCTCAACTTCGATCCTGAGGTACTGTCGAACTTCGCTGACTCAAACATTCAGGGCTTCGATCTGGGCGCTTCCCCATCTACCCGTCGTTTTGGCATCAACCTCAACGCATCATTCTAACTCTGAGCTGAAACGCCAATTACCCGGCGTTTCAGCTCGATGATCAACTATTACTCAGAGAAGTACATGACAAACTATAAGAATGTATTCAGGACACTAACACTGGCCGGGATCATCAGTGTGGCCAGTTCCTGTAGCATGACCGAACTGGATATTAACAAAGATCCTAACCGTCCTGCATCGGGTTCGCTAGCCCTGCTTATGCCTGTAGCTGAAAATGCAGCTATCAATGCGTTTAATGCGGTGAATGGAAGCGCCATGGGTTTTGCGGGTCTCTGGAGTTCTAACGACTCGTATAACCTGAGCAACACCAGCTTTCAGGGTACCTGGAATGCCGCCTACCAGAGTCTGCAAAGCATCGAGGAGATGCTGCGTGCTACCGAAGATGGCAAAAACCCCCGTTATCGCGGCATCGCGCTGGTACTGAAAGCCTATTCGGTGGGTAACTATGTGGATATGTTCGGCGATATGCCGTATACAGAGGCCTGGAAAGGAAACAGCGCCGAGCCTAACAAGACGCCCAAGTTCGATAAGGATGCCGATATATACGAAGATCTCCTGAAACTGTGTGATCAGGCAATTGTCGAACTGGCCAAGCCGCAGCCTGTGGCCGTTGGTGGCGACTATATGGGCTCGGGCAATGCTGCTACCTGGACCCGGATTGCCCGAACCGTTAAGCTACGTTTGTTGCTGACGTCCCGCAAAGGGCGGGCTAACGGCAATGCCGAACTGAAAGCCGCGTTCGATGCCGGTGGGTATATTACGACCCCGGCTCAGAACTGGACTTATCTGTACTCAACCCAGGTTTCGCCGGTCGATAACCGCCACCCCTGGTACTTTACGTACGCCGGTCAGGGTGACCCTACCTATATCAACCACCAGTTGATGGGTGAAATGATTCTGAACAAAGACCCGCGTCTGCCTTTTTATTTCTACCGGCAAACATCGCGGATCCTGGATCAGAACAACCCAACCGACCGCGGCACTACGCCCTTCGGCGGGTCATATCTGCCCCTGCGTGAATCGTTCCTGTCAGAATACAGGAGAGCGTTTAACATCACCGGTGCTATTCCGGCCGCCGACCTGGCCTACATTGCCGGCTACTTCGGCCGTGACCGGGCCGACGTGTCGGGTGCTGCGGCTGATGGTCCTCTGCGGACTGCGCCCGGTACCTACCCCGCTGGTGGCGTGTATTCAGACCGTAGTACGGCGGCTGTAGCGCTGACCGGGCAGGCTGCCCTGAACTATGGTGGTAACGGGCAGTGGCCTATTATTAACAGCTGGAATACCAAGTTTTACCAGGTTGAAGCCATCCTCGATGGAACCGGCGTCACCGGCGACGCCCGCGCGCTGTTTGAGGCCGCGATGCGTGAGCATATCGCCGTGGTGGTTGCGCAGGGGCTTAAGTCGGACCCGAGCAAAGCCAAAACACCTGCTACCGCCGAGGTAGATGCGTACGTGAAATCGTGGTTAGACCTGTACGATGCAGCAACGACCAATCAGGCGAAGCTGAACGTAGTAGCCAAGCAGATCTGGTTCTGCTCATGGGGGCAGGGGATGGACATCTGGAATTTCCAGCGCCGGACCGGTTACCCCATCCAAAGCCAGTTCAGACAGCTGTCTGTCGGTATTCAGGCTCCTATCTCGAAGCCTCCCCGTCAATACGCACTGCGGTTACCCTATCCGCAGTCGGAGGGCGCGCTTAACCCGAACGCATCAAAATACATCACTGACGTTGTTTTTGACCGCGATCCTGTCTTCTGGGACAAGGTGAAAGTGAAGTGGGAATTTTAATTAAGATTATGATCAGCTGAACCTCGAAACCAATGATCTGGCGAGGTTCAGCCGATCGACAAACTAAGAATAGCAATGAAAAAACTCTTTACATACTCGTTTATGGCAGCTATCACGCTACTGCTCAGCTGCCGCGATGAGTCACTTGATCCAAATAAGCCCTGGGAGCCAGGCGTACACGGTTGGGGCGTTTTTGATGGTGTTGCCGAAGCGGGCAAAGCCAACATTGCCGCCAATGCCAGAAACTTCCCGCTCACCGGGCAGGATAACTCAAAGATCGATTTCAAGATCCGCTGGGTGTCTCTCGATAATAAGTTGACAGTTAGTAAAATAGCTATCAAGGTCGACATGATCGAGTCCTACACGGATCCCGATGGTAACCCCAAAACGGTAGCATTAGGCGGTGGTGGCCGGGTTGTCAAAACGATTGATGCGCCGGCGGCCAACCGTCAGTGGAACAACTTCTCGATCACGCCCGCTGAAATCTACAACCTGTACAAAGATGCTACGGTGAAGTATGATAAAGTCAACGCTGTTAAAGTCTTCGAAAACCCAGCCCGGCCTCGTCCGGCGGGCGCCCGCCTGCAGGGGCCCCTGGTTGTAGGAGGCAAAACGGTAGCTAATGCCGACGCTTTCCTTGTAACCTGGGAGCTGACGACTAGCGATGGGCTTGTCTTTAGGGTATGGAACGAGGACAGCATCTGCCTCGATCCGACTCCTGTTTCTCAGGCCAACGCGAACTGCCGACTGAGCTTCACCGTTCGTTAACTGGCATTCGAACATGCTTAAAGCAGCAGGCTCAGCGATGGGTCTGCTGCTTTTTATTTATCTTCGGACGATGCGTACGCTATACTGCTGGCTAATACTGATTGGCATTAAGGGCACAGGACTGGCTCAGGTACCTACGTTCCTGACCGATGTGCAGCCGATCATTATACGAAACTGTACTACCCCCTGTCATCATACGGGTGGGGTAGGGCCGTTTCGCCTGCTTACTTACGACGATGTGGCCAAGCGAGGTAAGTTCATAGCCAGCGTAACCCGAACGCGCTACATGCCCCCATTTCCGGCCGACCGGCAGTTTCAGCATTACGCCAACGAACGCGGGTTATCTGACGCCGAAATAGAAACTATTCAGGCCTGGGTGCGGGGCGGTATGAAAAAAGGAGAAACCCCAGCAGCGGCCAGCCGCCCGAAAGAGGCTGCTTCCCTGGCGGCTACAGCCCGCCAGCCAGACCTGGTGTTTCGTATGAAACCATACCTAGTTCGGGGCGATGGGCAGGAAGATTTTCGGTATTTTCATGTGCCTATGAACCTCACGCGGGACATATGGGTAGAGGCCATCGAATTCGTGCCGGGCAACCGGAAGCTAGTGCACCACAGCAGACTGATGGTCGACTCGACCGGTACAATGAGCGCCATCAATGGAATTGCCGAAGCGGACCCTAAACTACGCGAGTTTCAGCGGACGCCCCTGGCTGATGAGTTTCTGTACGGGTGGGTACCCGGTAATGACCGAGTCACGTTTCCAGCTGGTGCTGCCAAGCGGATACGGGCCAGTAGCGATCTTATTCTCAACATTCATTACGCGCCCTCGGCTAAAGAAGAGACGGATCAGTCGGAAGTTCGTCTGTATCTGGCCCGACAGCCCGTCGACCGGGTCGTACGAACCCTCAGCCTGACCGAAAATGACGTAACAAACCAGCCATTCCGGCTCGCGGCCAATACAAAACCTGTTTTTTATATGAAGTTCGGACCGCTGCCCGACAGTATCCGGCTGTTATCGGTCATGCCACATATGCACCGACTGGGCCAGTCGGTGAAAGCGTTTGCCATCACGCCCGATGGCGATGCTATCAACCTGATACAGATACCGGCCTGGGACTATAACTGGCAGCTGACCTATTTTTTTCGGCAGGCCCTGACCTTGCCGAAAGGCACAGTTATCCTGGCCGAAGCGCAGTATGATAATACCGATCAGAACCCGCTCAATCCAAACCGGCCTGCCCGAACCGTCGGCTACGGCTGGAACTCCACCGACGAAATGATGAACCTGGTATTCTACTACATCCGGTAGTTGGCAGTACTATTCGATCAGGCAGCCTACCGCTTCCGTTCTGGGCAGAGCTACCGCCTTACCGGCCAGTACAGCGTCTAGGGCATCACGCAGGTATGGCTGCGTAGCATCAGGCCGGTGTTTCCCGAGTGCTACGTACCAGTCATCAATAGCCCCCTGATACCGAATGCGCCCGCCAGGGTCGACCACGACTACTTCGGGAGTTACGGCAGTGCGAAACTGGTGGGCCAGTCGGGCACCCGGGTCGGGCCTGGCTTCCAGAGAAAGGTGGTACGTAGCACAGAAATGCCGGATCAGGCCGGGCGAGTCGGTGCGTAGCGGAAACAGGGCTACGAACCGGACGGCAGCCCGGTCGTACTGCCGGTGCAACGTTGTGAGCCGGCGTGCGTATTGCTGACTAATGGGGCATTCAGTATTCAAAAATACATATACCGTGATGGGCCCGGCGGCTGCAATGCATCGTGCCGGTGCAGTAAGCCCCAGCACCCACACCAATAGGATCGGAAAGAAGACAAATCGCCTGAGTAGCATGTGTATAATGTGGCGTTTGTAAAGAGCACATTATTTTGTTGGTTCCGCCGGGCTAACGGCCAAATTTTTATACAGTAAAGATACTTTTGTTCGTTGGTATTACGCTAAATTGTCCATATTACGCGCCCGTTTGCCTCCGCACGAGATGGCAAAAACGGATGGCGTACTGGATTACTCAACCCTAACCTGTTCTATGAGGAACAATTACCGATTATTTTGGGGGATTTTACTACTGCTGGCACCGGTTCAGTTACTGGCGCAGGGGCTACGGATTTCGGGGCGGGTTACCTCCGAGCAGGACGGGCAGCCCGTACCGGGGGTAAACGTAGTGGTTAAAGGAACAACGACCGGAATCAGTACCGATGCCAGCGGTAATTACAGCCTGACCGTACCGGGCGCCAATACGGTCCTGCTCTTCACGTCTATCGGTCTGGTGTCGCAGGAGATCAATGCTGGCAACCGGACCGTGGTGAACGTGGTCATGAAAGAGACCGTCAACGAACTGGCTCAGGTGGTTGTGACGGGCTATAATACTACCCAGCGAAAGGACATTACCGGCTCGGTTACCTCCGTCTCGCCTGATAAATTCAAAAACATTCCGGTTGCCAGCTTCGACCAGGCCCTGCAGGGGCAGGCGGCTGGTGTGCAGGTGACCCAATCGTCGGGTACGCCCGGAGGTGGGTTAACCGTGCGGGTGCGGGGCAATACGTCCATTTCGGCCAGTAACCGGCCGCTGTTTATCGTCGATGGCGTACCGGTAGAAGATGGTAACCTCACCGGCCGCGACTTCGGCGGGCAGCAGGATAACGCCTTTGCGCTCTTTAACCCGAACGATATTGAAAGCATCGAGGTGCTGAAAGACGCGTCGGCCAAGGCCATTTACGGCTCGCGGGCGGCTAATGGGGTGGTACTGGTCACCACCAAACGGGGGCGGTCGGGCCAGAAAACGACCTTTACGGCCGATGTCCAGCGGGGCCTGACGGAGATCATCCGCCGACCCGATATGCTGAACGCTACCGAACTGCTCGAACTCCAGCGCGAAGCGGTTACCAATGCCGGCCAGGACCCCGACCAGCGGGGGCTCATCAAAGGCGTGACGGACGGTGTCAATACCGACTGGGTCGATGAGGTGTTGCGCCGGGGCGTTTATCAGCAGTACCAGCTATCGGCCCAGGGCGGTAACGACAAAACCCAGTTTTACCTCAGCGGTAGCTACCGCGACGAGCAGGGCGTTCAGCTGAACAATGGCTTTACCCGCTATACGGCCCAGTTCAAGTTTGATCAGAAAGCGACTTCCAAGCTCTCGTTCGGAGCCAACATCACCGCTTCGTACGCGAAGAACAAACGGGTAAAAGGCGACAACTTTCTGGATGGCGTGTACTCGGGAGCCATCAAGAGCCTGCCGTATTACGCGCCCTACAACGAGCAGGGGCGCCTGTACGGGCCCAACGATCCCAACTACGCCGGGTTTCCTAACTTCAACCCGGTTGGCCAGGCCGTTTTGCCCCGGTTTGTCAGCTACACCGCCAAGTTTCTGGGGGGAGTTTACGGCGAGTATGAAATTATTCCGAACCTGCGCTTCCGCACTAAGGCCAGCGTAGATTATAACAACATCACCGAAGACAACTTCGAGCCCTCATCGACTGCTATCGGCGGATTTCTGGAAAGCGTTGGCGGTCAGGGCTATGGCGACTTCAGCAATACGACCCTTGCTACCCTGATCAGTACCAATACGCTGGCCTATAACTTCCAGCTGCCCGGAAAACACCGGTTCAGTACCCTGGCCGGGTTTGAGGTGCTGAGTCGGCAGCAGCGCAGCAATAACGTGCAGGGGCGGCTGTTCCCGAGCGACGATTTTACTTATATCCGCTCGGCCGGCGTTGTTGACCAGGGCGACTCGTACCTGCTCAACAGCGGGCTGATCTCGACCTTTGGCGAGGTCCGGTACGACTACGATGAGAAGTATCTGGCTACGATTACGGCCCGTTACGATGGCTCGTCACGCTTCGGTAAGGATCGTCAATTTGGGGTGTTTCCGTCGGCCTCGGTAGCCTGGCGTTTATCCAGCGAGCCGTTCATGCAGCGGTTCCGTTTCCTGAACGATCTGAAACTGCGGGCCAGCTACGGCTTTACCGGTAATGAACGCATCGGCGATTTTCAGTTTCTGGGCACCTGGGCTTCGGTCACTTACAGCGGCTCTACCGGGGTTGGCCCGTCGGCACTGGTTAATCCGCTCCTGCAGTGGGAGCGCACCCGCGAAGCCAATATCGGGTTCGATGCCTCGTTCCTGAACGGTCGGCTCAGCGTAACAGTCGATGCTTATGATAACCTGACAGATAACCTGCTCTTTGCACAACCCATTCCGCTCACGACCGGCTTTGGTTCCGTACAGGGCAACATCGGGAAAGTAGGCAACCGGGGTGTCGAGCTGACGATATCGACGGTCAACATCGACCGGGGCGGTATCCGCTGGAGCACCGACCTGAACCTGTCGCACAACCAGAATAAAGTGGTTGAACTGGTCAGTAACGAACCCATCTTCAGAGGCTACACAGCCGACGGCGTTAGCCGTACCAACGTCATTCTGCCGGGTCAGCCGCTGGGAACCTTCTGGGGGCTGAAGTTCCTGGGCGTCGACCCGGCCACGGGGAATGCGATCTACGACGATAAAAATGGTGACGGTCGTATCAGCCCCGAAGATGGGCAGGTGATCGGTAACGCCCAACCCAAGCTGACCGGCGGCTTCACCAACCGGGTGAGCTGGAAAGGGATCGAACTGAGCGTGCTCCTGCAGGGATCGTATGGAAACAGCATTCTGAACTTCTCCAATACAACCCTGCTGAACGCGGGTGCCGACATCGAGAACAACCAGACGCGCAAGGCCCTGCAGCGCTGGCGCAAGGAAGGCGATATAACCAGTGTACCACGCTATGAGTTGGGCAACAGCTATAACAACTACCACAGCAGCCGTTTCCTGGAAGACGGTTCGTTTGTGCGGATTAAAAACCTGACCGTAGGCTACAACCTGCCCCGCCAGTGGGTTACCCGCTACGGCATGACCAGCGTCAGATTCTACGCGTCGGCTACTAACCTCTATACCCTGACACGGTATAGCGGTCCCGATCCGGAAGTGAGCACACTCGATGGGTCGACGGTCTCGCAGGGGATCGACTTCTTTACACTCCCACAGGTAAAAACCATACTGGGCGGTTTATCCATCGTCTTTTAACCGCATCGACTCGACACTATGATTCATTCTGCACTTCTTATGCGTTCTGTTCGGTACATAACGGTACTGCTGCTGGTAAGCCTGGCTTCCTGCCAGACCGTGCTGGAGCCCGATCCGGTCGATCTGCTGGTCGATGAACTGGTCCTGAATGAACCTAACGACGTACAGCCGGTCCGGCTGGGTATGTACAATGCCCTGCGCGGCACAGCGGCTTCAACCATCATTGCTGGTGACTTTACGGCTGATTACATCCAGTTCAACGGTACCTTTACCGACAACCGCGAGTTTGGTAACAAACAGATTACGGCGGCCAATAGCGTTGTCAATACCTTGTGGGGCGCTCTCTACCGGACCATCTACGTAGCCAATTTCATCCTGGAAACGCTGCCTGGCGTAGCGGGAGTGCCCGAGTCGACGCGGAAGCAGGTGCTGGCCGAAGCCCATTTCATGCGTGCCTGGGCCAACTTCATCGGTACCTATACCTACGGGGATATTCCGCAGGTAACCTCTACCAACCAGGCCGCGAACCGGAATATTGGCCGCACCGCCCGGGCCACGATCCTGGCCTCGGTCCTGGCCGACTATCAGGCTGCGCTGGCTGACCTGCCTGCCGTTGCCGCCGGGTCGACTAATGTCACGACCAATGCAACTTACCTGAACAAAGCCACCTGCCAGGCGGCTCTGGCCCGGTTTTATCTGTATCAGCGTAACTGGGCCCAGGCCGAAACGCTGGCCGGTCAGGTCATTGCCTCCGGGATCTACGCACTCGAAACCAATTATTCCGATGTGGTGCTCAAGGACTTTACCCGTGAGTCGATTCTGGAAGTGGGCTACTCGCTGTCCGACGATCCGGGAACAACGGCTACCAGTCTGAATAACCTGCTGGTGGGTCGTCGGGAAGTGATTCCCTCGAACCAGCTCATCACGACCCTGGTCTCCACCGAAGCCGGTACCCGTCGGGAAACCATTGGTTTTAACGTACAGAACCTGCGCGGCAGCGATAACGGCTGGAGCGTTCGGAAATACGGTACCGCTTCGGAAGATAACAACAACATTGTACTGATGCGGCTGGCCGAGATGTACCTGATCCGGGCCGAAGCGCGCGCGCAGCAGGGTAAAATTACGGGGGCTGCCGGTGCCGTAGCTGATCTGAACGTACTGCGAACCCGCGCCAACGCGCCTGCCATTGCTTTGACCGCCCAGGCCGATGTGGTGCTGGCCGTAGAACGCGAGCGGGTCTATGAACTGGCTTTTGAAGGGCACCGGTGGTATGATCTGGTTCGGACCGGGCGGGCGCAGGCCGTCATGTCGGCATTCTCGCCCAACTGGACCAGCCGGTTTGAGCTATGGCCCATTCCGCAGTCGGAGATACAGCAAAACCCCGCGCTGGCCGGTAAGCAGAACCCCGGCTATTAACCGGTTGGCGCTGGCGCAGATTACAGCAAAGAGAAAAAGGCCAAAGGCCAGGAAATAGCAGACACAGACACTCGAATTATGAAGCTTTTTACCACTAATAAACACATTCGCTTCGGCTGGGGAGGGCTACTGATGGCGGTAGTTCTGGGCTGGGCGGCTATCGGCTGCGAGGAGCAGGATCTCGACCGAACGTTTGCAGGGCCGTATTTTGTGCGCTTTACCGATACAACGCTGACCTTCCGGGAAAGCTATAACCAGATTGTTCCAATTCGGGTGCATAATGTAGGGCCGGTACTGACAGAAGCCATCCGGATCAACTACACTGTTAGCGGCACCGCCCGCGAAGGCCGCGACTACGCCATCCAGGGCGAAAAGGGCATCGTGGTTATCCCGGCCAATAAGAGCTTCGGGCAGATCAACATCAGGCTGATCAACAATGCCAATAACATTCTGGAGTCGCAGTCGCTGACGTTTACGCTGACGGGGGTCAGTCCGGCGTCGCTGCGGGTGGGGCTGGCTCCGAGCGGGGCGCTGGGCCGGTCGATGCGGTTTACCATCAACGACGACTGCCTGTTCGGCGGCACCTACACCGGAACGAGTCGCGTTGGAAATCAGAATTTCACGTATCAGAACATCGACATTTCCAGTACCGACTGCAAACAGTACATCCTGAGCAACTGGAACATCGGTATTCCGTTCTTTAATTTCGACGCTATCAAACCAACGCTCCGGTTCGTCGATAACGGCGATAATACAATTACGGTACCGGCACAGACGAACGCCGAGCTGGGCTCAACGGATACGCTGCGCGGCAACGGAGCCTGGAATCCGCGCGACCGCCGGATCACGCTGAATCTTCAGTTCAAGCTGCGGCTCACCAACAACCGCGACACAACGCTTTCCTACACGCAGACTTATACACCACAGTGATGCGAACTCTACTCCGTTTTCTGCTTATACCGGTTGGGGCTATGTGGCTTTTTGGAGGCTGCGCCGAAACCCTCGAACCCAAACCGCTTACGTATACGCAACTGCTGACCGGAACGACCCAGAAGTCGTGGCGGCTGGTGTCTTATCAGATTTTAGATGACGGTAACTCATCGCAGGTGATTCCGGTGCAGGGCCAGTTCGACCCCTGCGTGACGGACGATCTGTACACCTTCTATGCCAACGAAGGACGTCGGTATGCGGTTAGCGAAGGAGCCAGCAAATGCGGAGCCAACGACCCGGATATTTTTCTGGACGACCAGTGGACACTCGTCAACGCCAGCGCCACCCTGGAGTTCGCCTTTCCTATTCTGTCGGGTCAGCGCCTGCCGTATACCATCAAAAACCTGACGGGCAATGTGCTGACCATTGAAATCTATCTGCAAAATATTCAGGATATCAACGCCAGCTATCGATTTACGTTCAACGCCGTTACCACGCGCTAAGGCTACTCAACCGCACGACTATGATCCGAATACTACTGTTTATACTGCTTTTATCCGGGGTATGGGGAGCCGCTATGGCCCAGACCTTACCGCCCAGCCCGGAGCAGTGCGCCACCATGCAGATGGATAGCCTGCTTCGGAAAAAATACCCCGAGCTGGGGAGCCTGAACGATTTCGAGCGTGAGTTGCAGAAGAAAATCGTTACCATGAAAGCCAACATGGCTTCCGGGCGCGTGGCAGCGCCGGTCGTTACCATTCCGGTAGTCGTTCATATTGTCCATAATGGCGAAGCCGTCGGTACCGGCCGCAACATCAGTGCCGCCCAGGTGCAGGCTCAGCTCGAAACCCTGAACGAAGATTTTCGCCGGAAACCCAATACGCGGGGTTTCAACAACAACCCCGTCGGGGCCGACATCGAGATCGAGTTCTGTCTGGCCGCTGTCGATCCGCAAGGCCGTACCATGGCCGAGCGCGGGATCGACCGCTATAACGGCAACCGCGCCACCTGGAACCGCGATGCTATCGAGGGCGTACTGAAACCCAGTACCTTCTGGGACCCGAACAAGTATTACAACATCTGGGTACTCGATTTCGATAATGCCGACCGGCTGCTGGGCTATGCGCAGTTTCCGAGCCAGTCGAGCCTGCCCGGTATTCCGTCGCAGGGGCCGGCCAGTACCGATGGGGTCGTTATTGCCTACCGTTCGTTTGGTAATTCTGAGAAAGGGAACTTCCCGATTATGCAGGCACCCTACAACCTGGGCCGGACGCTCACCCACGAAACCGGCCACTGGCTGGGCCTGCGCCACATCTGGGGCGACGCCAACTGTGGCGACGACTTCTGTGGCGACACGCCCCCGCAGGCTTCCGAAAGCCGGGGTTGCCAGGTTGGGCGGATCAGCTGCGGCAATACCAACATGGTGCAGAACTACATGGACTACTCCGACGATGGCTGCTTCAACATTTTCACCCTGGATCAGAAAGCCCGGATGCGGGCCGTTATGGATGTGAGTCCGCGTCGGGTGAGCCTGATTACGGCCAACGTCTGCGGCACGCAGGTTGTCTCGCGGCCTATTCCCAACTTCCGGGCCGAAGCCCAGCGGGTGCTGCTGGGGGGGCAGGTGCGCTTCAACGATCTGTCAGGAGGATTCCCGACGCGCTGGGAGTGGACGTTCGAGGGCGGCACGCCAGCCACCTCTACTGACCAGAACCCCGTGGTAACCTACAGCCAGCCCGGCCGTTTCCGGGTTACGCTGCGGGTTACGAATGCGGTAGGGGCGTCGGAGCCGCTTGTCCGCGAGCAATACATCGAAGTTCTGAGTTCGGGCCTGTGCGCCGAGCTGACCAACTTTAACGGTACGCCCACGGTGTTGCGCGAAACCGGTGGTACCGGCTACGTGGCGGGGCAGAACAGCCGGCGAACGCAGGCGGTGTCGGAGTTTTTCCAGAACGAGCTGGGCTATAGCAATCTGGCCGGAGCCGCCCTGCGGTTCGGGGTTGCCAAAGCCGCCCGAGGAGCCGCCACGGAATCGGTCGTTACGGTAACGGTCTGGAACGGTCGGGGCTTCCAGAACGGGCCTGGCGCTATTCTGGAGCAGAAAGACGTGCCGCTGCGCGACATCCTGAACGACGTTGCCAACAACCGCCCCACTACCGTAACCTTCGAGCGAAATGTGCCGCTCAGCGGGTTGCCCTTCCACATCGGCATCACCCTGCCCTACGTAGCGGGCGACACCGTAGCGCTGGTAACGACGCAGAACGGCCAGTCGACCTTCGCCACTTCCTGGCGGCAGAACCGCAACGGCGACTGGCTTCGCTACGCCGATAGCCTCGGACTGAACGTCGCGCATAACGTAACGGCTCGTATCGGCATGAAATCGTCGGTGCAGGTAGCCTCGTCGGCCCTGTTCATCAACCCCGGCGAAACCGTTACCCTCAACGCACGCGGGGCCAGCGTCTTCAGCTGGACAGGTACGGGCCTGAACACGACGCTGGGCCCGCAGGTGATTGCTTCGCCCAGCCAAACTACCTCGTACACGGTATCGGCCACCGGGCAGGATTTGTGCAGCACCTCGGCGGTGGTTACCGTAAACGTCAGGGCGGGGGTCGTAACGGCCATGCCATCGACGGTAGATCAGGCGCTGATGGTGACGCCCAATCCCAGCGATGGGCTGATGATGGTGTCGCTGAGCGGGCCGCAGCGGGGGGCGCTGACCTTATCGGTACGGGGCCTCAACGGAGGGCAACTGCTTCGACAGAAGCATCAGAAAACAGGCGATCTCTTCCAGCAGTCGCTCGACCTGCGCAGCTCGCCGGGGGGCGTCTACTTTATCGAGGTGCAAGTCGGAGACGTCACCTTCCGACGACGAGTCGTGAAGCAGTAACCCCAGCCCGGCAGGAGTGATACGTTTATAGTGACGAATGGTTAGGTAGTCAATCCAGCCCCGGTCGGGGCGACATGTACAGGGTGACCCCTACTACATGTCGCCCCGACCGGGGCTGATCCGTTTGGCGGTAAGCCTGTTGCTAGGGACCTATCACCCGTGCGGGGCGAATACATGGTTGCGAAGGGGCCTCGTCTACCCCAAACCATTTGGGATGCAATAAAGGGATGCCAGACTGTGCTGACATCCCTTTATTAATCTTGAATCGTCATATTCGGGCTTTTCTCCGGCCCGGCCGGAGTGGCAAATCAATGGCGAGTCATGCAGTAAGTTAGTTTAACGACGGTACGGTCCAGTCGATCCAGGTGCTTTCGTCGACGGTAAAGCCGCCATCTGTCCGCATAATGCTGGTATTGCCCGTACCGGTGCCGATCAGAAACTTCTCGACATAGGCCCGCAACTCCGGCAACTGCGAGTCGGGTAAAGCGCAGTGGTTATGCCCGCCGATCTGCGAAAAACCCATCCGATCCGGAATGCCGAGTGCCTGCCATACCTTGTGTGCGGCATGCGCCGTATTCCAGGAGCTGACGGGACTCAACCAATCGATCGACGTGTTTTCGATGACGAGCAGGGCGCGCGGAGCGCAGAGCGCCAGTACGCTGTGCTGATCGAACGGAAGCTTGTCGGACGTTTTGCTGAATTGCGAGAAGCTCTGTCTGAACCACACGTTTTCGTTGACGATCTGCGAAAGTGTCTGCACCGTTTTGCCGCCCGCCAGCTGCGCATCGGAAATACGCCAGCTGGCAGCCCCCCCGGCTCCGGGTTCCTGGGGAATGGTGAGTTTAATGCGCTCATCGAACGCACCCACGGTTAACGCACCTTTGCCATTCCGCGAACAGCCCGTAACACCCAGGCGGGCCGGGTCAATGTTGGCGGCCGGGGTTTTCTCCAGCGCATCGATCAACCGACTGACGCCCCACGCCCAGGCCATGGTAGCCGAGGCCGAGTGATCACTGCCATACATGTCGAAGAACAACCCTTTGCCGCGCGAACTGCCATTGGTTTGCTGAGCCACCTGGTTGTTGGGAAAGGTAATAATAGCCACGCCCATGTTCAGCAGGGCCGTATTGTTGAGGTTCGACCCGCCAATACCCACGATGGCCGGATAAGGCTTACTGCCCGTGGTTGGATACGTTATGGAACAGACGAAGGAGATCGTTTTTCCATTATCGGTAACGCTGACCGTGACGCGGTTATCCGCAAAACTCCCCGTTACGGCCGAGGAGGGCGTATTAGGCTTGTAGCCGTACTCAAATTCCTGCGCCAGAGCGGCTAGTTCAGCGCGCCGGTATTTCCATTCGTCCTTGCTGGTCATTCGCATGCCGTTCATGAACAGAAACGGATCCGGAAGCTTGGGGTTACTGGTCAGCGACGCATAGGCAGGCATGGGGGGAATGGAGTAGTCCCGGGCAGGAATGTGATCACTACAGCTGATGGCCAGCGACATAGCCAGCGCAGCACTGACGGAAGCGAACAGGGAAAAGGGTTTTCGGTTCATACGACAATTGAGTTAAGGAATAGATAATCAGTACGTAAAGGGGTAAGGCTGGTCGATCACTGTATGGCCATCATCTCCGTCAGGAGACCATGGGTAAGCTATTTTGTTGCAATCGATTGCTAACGAATGACACGCAGACAGACCCAGTTAATTGCGCCATCTGTGTCTATGCGAGCAATATGGTTATATAAACTAAGCGATTATTGCAATAAATTGATCTCTAGCAAACATACAGAACAAAATGATCATTGAAACCGATTGCATAAAATTTTTTAGAAAAAATATATTTTATGACAGGCTATCATAAATCGGATGCCAGCCATGGAAATGATCTGCTATCCAGGAACACATCAAGCAGGCTGTCGCAGGGGCCTGAGCCACGAGATGAGCGCCCGGGATTAGCCCAAAAAAAACCGCCAGCGACTGGTTAACAGACCGCTGGCTGGATACTAGTAGCTGGTGATCGTATCAGCGCTGGGCCGACAGCTCCCTGACGGCGTCGACGAAGCAGCGGGCCTTATCGGGGTCGGTATCGGGATAGATACCGTGCCCTAGGTTAGCTATGT
Source organism: Spirosoma sp. 209 (assembly GCF_002006735.1). Lineage (NCBI taxonomy): Bacteria > Pseudomonadati > Bacteroidota > Cytophagia > Cytophagales > Cytophagaceae > Spirosoma > Spirosoma sp. 209. The sequence goes on from NZ_MVEC01000026.1 coordinate 22,857, forward strand.
AATGCTGATGGCCGAACGCGTCGAGCATCTGCTTCACCTCTGTCCGGATTTGCGCAAAATCGGCGTAGAGTACGCAGGGGTCGAGGTTACCCTGCAACACTTTGTTGGGCACCAGCGTTCGCGATTCGGCGGGGTCCATGTTCCAGTCGAGACCGACGACCTGACAGTCGAGCTGGCCGATTTCGTGCCGGGCAAAGAAAGCGCCCTTGGCAAAAACCGTAACCGGTACCTCCGTGATGGCGTCGCAGATCTGTTTGATATACGGCAGCGAGAAGGTGCGGTACTGCTCCGGCGACAGAATCCCGGCCCACGAATCGAACAGCTGGATCAGGTCAGCACCAGCCCCGATCTGGGCTTTCAGGTAGGCAATGGTACTGTCGGTGATTTGCCGCAGCAGCGTATGCGCAAAGTGTGGGTCGGTATACAGCAGCTTCTTGGCGACAGAAAAGGTTTTAGACCCTTTCCCTTCGGTCATGTAGCAGAAGATCGTAAAGGGTGCCCCCGCAAACCCGATGAGTGGTACGCGGCCGTTCAACTCACGTTTAGTGAGCCGGATGGCATCCAGTACGTACCCCAGATCGGTTTCAGCATCGGCCACGTGCAGGCGGCTGAGGTCGGCCGACGATCGAACCGTTTGCGGAAAAACGGGCCCGCGCGCTTCGATCATTTCGTAGGGCAATCCCATTGCTTCGGGAACAACCAGAATATCGGAGAAGATGATGGCCGCGTCGACCTCGAACGCATCGACGGGCTGGATGGTCACCTCGGCGGCTAGCTCGGGCGTTTTGGCCAGGGTGATAAAACTGCCCGCCCGCTCCCGAACGGCCCGGTACTGGGCCAGTACGCGTCCTGCCTGCCGCATCATCCAGACCGGTACTCGCTCGGTCAGCTCGCCCCGCGCGGTGCGGAGTAGCAAATCATTCTGTAAAATCATGCTGCAAAAGTACGGCTGAACCGGTATTTGTAGGTCCGAATGCTCAACATGATTTTACAGAGCTGGCAGATCGTACCCCGTTCGACAGACCGACACAGGGCAGATTCGGCGGCAGACAGTGTAGATCGTTCAAGATTTGCCAATTTTGCTGAAATTAGACTAATCGCTATGCCTTCATTGTTTATCGATGCTGAACGCCTGCGCGACCTGAACAGCGGGTTAGGCCAGGTTTGTCTGCACCTGGGTCACGAGCTGGTTCGCCAACGCCCGGCCGACTGGCAGCTCACGTTTTTAGTGCCCAAAGGACAATCAGGTATATTCGGCGATTCGGTGTCGTACGTAGAGGCCTGGTGGATGCGGAAAGTCTGGATATCGGGGCAGTTCGACGTATGGCATTGCCTGCACCAGGATTCAGCGTACCTGCCCCACGCGGGCCAGGGTAAGCTGATGCTGACCATCTACGACCTGAACTTTCTGGAGCGCAGTGACTACTCGGTCGCCAAAAAAGCCCGGCGCCTGGCTGCTCTCCAGCGCAAGATCGACCGGGCTGCGCTGCTGACGGCGGGGTCGAAGTATACCGGGCAGGTGGTTCGTGAGCACCTCCGCGTACCCGACGCGCTGCCCTTTCCGGTGGTGCACACAGGGGTGGCCGTCGACCCGTCCAGAACCCCGGCCGACCTGCCCGCCGACTCGCCGATTCGATCGTTTACCGACTCGCCATTCTTCTTTTTTGTAGGGGTTGTGCATCCCAAGAAAAATGTACATACCCTCTTGCCCTTGCTCGAAGCGTTTCCGGACTACCGGCTGGTGCTGGCCGGGCCAGACGGGCATCCGTACGCTCAGCATATCCGCGAGCAGGCGCAGAAGCTGGGCGTAGCCGACCGCTTGCTGATGCCCGGTGCCATCGACGAAGCAACCAAGCTCTGGCTCTACGACCATTGCGAGGCCTTTCTGTTCCCGTCGCTGTCGGAGGGGTTTGGTCTGCCGGTGGCCGAAGCCATGACATTCGGCAAACCGGTGTTTATCTCCAGCCTGACCAGTCTGCCCGACGTGGGCGGTAAGGAAGCCTACTACTTCGAGGATTTCGAGCCGGAGACTATGGCGCGTACCCTGCACGACGGGCTGCACGATTTCGGGCAGAACACCCTGCGACAGGAGCGGTTGCGGAAACGGGCGGCTCAGTTTACGTGGCCGAGTGTGGCGGGTGAGTACTGGAAACTGTATAAGAGTCTGGTCGGGTAAAGGGGCTTATTTTTTCTGCTGGTTCCAGTAGATGAGTACATTCAGCGTGGCGCGGCCCGAGGCAATCAGGTCGAGGTCGCCGTCGTTGTCGAGGTCGGCGGCCTGCACGTCTTCGCAGGCCATCCGAACGCTGTCGTCGAGCACGTAGCCTGCCAAATTGTTGGTTTCCTGCGGAATAAAGAGCCGTAGTCCTACTTTGCCTTCGGGGTTGGGGTTGCGCCAGCCCGCTACGATCTGGTCGCGACCCGTTCCTAAAAAATCACCACACACCAGCGCATGGCCCTGGCTGAGGTCATCGGTAAGGATGTTGATCTCTTTGTCTGACAGGTCGGCGCGGGGGCGTTTGGTCGAGTAGTAACCCGTCTCGACCTGGATGAGGTTACCGTGCATGGGCTGGATGGTAGCGATACCGGCTCCTTTATCGAACCGCCGAATCTCGCCGATGCCGTCGGTATTGTGAGTGACGAGCGGCAGGGCGTTGCGGGCGGCTTCTTCAGGCTGATACCGCCACTGCCCGTTCTGCCATTCCATGATTTTGCCCCCTTCCTTCCCCGCCAGAATAAGCCCGGTTATGGGGCCGTCTTCCCAGATTTCGAAGTTGTGGGTCATGTGCAGGGTAGAGTCGACGAGGTGCTGTTTCCAGGGGCCGCGCGGATTTTTCGGAAATTCATACCCCCACACCCGAACGCCCCGACCTTCGCCCTGCTGGTTGCCCAGCCCGTGCAGCGGCACAACGATAAGCTGGTACGTGCTGCCGGTTTTGGCCCAGCGCATCCGGTGGGTCGTTACCTCGTGGGGCAGCCGGACCGCTTCCCAGCGTTGGGTCGGGTCCTGCGGGCGTATGAGGTAGAATACGGCGCCTGATTTGGTGCTGTCGCTGGTTTCGGCGGGGTTCCAGCCTGCGCCAACGGCTACTTCGACACGGCCGTCGCCGTCGAGGTCGCGGGCGGCAATACACACGTTATCCTGGGGAGTGAGATTGTCGGCCATCACATGCCGCGTCCAGGTGCCGGTTTTCTGACCGGGGTTTTTATACCAGACAAACTGCTTCTGGTCGGCCAGCAGGATATCGGCCTGCCGGTCGCCATCGACATCGCCGATGGCCAGGCCATAGCCGATATTGATCTGGTTATCGACGACCTGAATGGAAAACGACGGTTTGGGGGCCTGAGCCAGTGCCAGAGCCGGGCAGAGAAGCAGGAGCAAAAAGCGCATAACGAGAGCGTCGGGTTAGGGTTAGTCGCGATTGTTGTCAAATGTACGAAAACCACCGGCCGTACAGGTTATTTGGCCGGATGGTTTGGTGCTGTCGCGCCGGGCCGCCGTCGCGGTTGCGTCTCCCTCACCTTGGTCCGTGTCTCCACGGACCAGTTGCCCGGATGGTTTGTTGCTGTCGCATGAGTGGTCCGACTACGCGTCCCGGTGCGGACACGGACCACGGTGGGGTATGTGTCCCAATTACGCGTTCCTGTGTTTATTACGGATTACGCATGCGAACAATCAGACGGTGATGCCTTCGCCCAGTTGCATGACCCGGTGGGGGGTGCCGTGTTGATGACAGGCCTGGACAAAGTCGTTCGGGTCGGCGGTGTTGAAGGCAAACAGGTCGTAGTGATGCGGAACAACCAGTCGGGCACCTATGGCCTTGCCCAGTCGGGCGGCTTCGTCGGGGTTGAGGTTACCGGCCACGCGCCGTTCGGGTTTGTTGCCGTTGATGGGTAGAAACGCAACATCTACATCGAAGGGCTTCAGTATATCGACCAGTCCGTCGTACCAGAGCGTATCGCCGGAGTGGTAAACGGTATACGGGCCCAGTTCGACAACGAATCCCATAAACCGGCACTGGCCCTGTTCGTTGCGCTCCAGGTCATTATGGGCGGCTGGTACGCCGTGAACGATGAAAGGCCCCACGGGGCGGGTCTGGCCGTCGTTCATACCGATTGGCCAGGCTACCCGGTCGGGCACCGAAGCTCCTTGCAGCCGGCTGGCCACAAACGAGCGGTTGGCTTCGGGGATGACCAGCTGTAAACCGGGATTGGCCGCCAGCAAGGGAAGCAGGGTATCGGCGTCGAGATGATCGGTATGGTTGTGGCTGGAGGTAACAACGTCGATCATGGTCAGCCGGGCCGGGTCGATTACCCGTTCCGAAATACGGGTGTGCGGTTTGTCGGTATCGGCGTATTTGGTCGTGAGCGAATCAGACAGGTAGGGGTCGAAGAGCAGATGCCGACCCTGGTGCTGCAGCAGGAAACCACTCTGGCCAAGCCACCAGATATGAAGCTTGTCCGGGGTTTGGGTAGCCCGGTCAATGTGGGCCAGCAGCGATTCGTTCGTTTGAAAAGCAGGTTTGAGCATAGTAAGCCAGTTATTAATTCATCAGTCGGTTCAGCACCCAGTCCAGGGTTCGGGCGGGCAGGAGCCGGGGCAAAACCCAGCCGGTTAGTTTGCCGGGGACAAGGGCGTATCGGACACGCGGCCGGGCGGTTTCGTGAATCTGAACGATACGTTCGCCGAGATAGTCGGCTGAAAAGCCGCGTGCTTCGGCCGCCCGGACCTGCTTCAGAAAACGCAGCATGGAATCGTAATACGCGGTTTGCTGATACGGGCTGATGTCCGTTCCCTTACCCCAGATTGGTGTCTTCACGGCTCCGGGGCCAACGATGACCACCTCAATACCAAACCGCGCCACTTCACGCCGGAGACTGTGCGACATGCCCTCAATGGCATGTTTTGAGCCAACATAAGCGCCCATGAACGGGATGGCCACCTGCCCGTTTACAGAGCTGATGTTCTGGATTCGGCCGGGCCGGACGGGGTGGTCGGCGCGGGCACCGAGGAGAGGCAGGAACGCCTGGGTGACCTGCATCAGACCCAGCACGTTGACCTCGAAATGATGTCGGATCACATCGATAGGCTGGTGCTGGAGGGGGCCGCCAATGGCAATGCCGGCGTTGTTGATCAGCCCACCCAGGCCGCTGCCGCTGAGCCGGTCGGTGAGCTGCCGGGCGGCCTGCGCAACGGCGGCTGCATCGGTCACGTCGAAAACCAGCGGTACGAACTGGTTGCCCAACTCGGTCTGCAGCCGATGGGCATCGGCATCGCTGCGAACGCTGCCAAAGACCGTATAACCGCGCCGGATAAACTGCCGGGCAGCTCCGTAACCGATTCCGGTCGATGCGCCGGTGATGAGGATGGTGGTACTGACGGGTTTCATAAGAGCCAAGGTAGACATATCCACTGAATAGGGTAAAGACATCGGGAATCTACCCGTTTTCGCAAACCGGTCGACCGGCTGCCGACGAATCTAAATAAACCATGCCATACGACGGCCCGGTCTGTTCTATCCGCCCGGGAACCGGCTGGCGTACTGGCGCAGGGAAGAGGTTCCGATGGCGAGTTTATAAGCCGTAAAAAGTGCGCTTCCGCTAACTTATTCGGCCAAAAAGGGGTTACGAATTTGATGGGCAGGGGAGTGCCGACGGCATCAGATCATCGACAAATTACGCGTCGTTTCTGCACTCGTTTGCTCTTTAACGCTTTTGCTTTCTGGTTATGCAGGACATTGAACCCTTTTACGGCTGGGAGAAATATTATGTAGCGTCGGAGGATGAACGATCGCCGTTTCACGAGCGGGAGTACAACATGCAGCAGTACGAGAATGACATCTACGGCTACTACATCCATCCGCTTTGGGACGAGATCGGTTCCGAAACGCTCTATTGCAAAATTCTGTTTGCCAACTACGACCGGCAGTTTGCCGTCATCGAACTCTTCGGCGAGTGGAACGATACGCTTCATAACGACATCATGTACCTCAAGCGGCAGGTGGTAGACCCGCTCGTTCAGGAGGGGATCAAATATTTCGTGCTGGTGGCCGAGAATATCCTCAACTTCCACGGGTCCGACGATAGCTATTACGAAGAGTGGTTTGAAGACGTAGAAGACGGCTGGATCGCAGCCATTCACTCGCCCGAGTTCATCGAACGCGAATGGAAAAAATACCACCTCGACTACTACATCAATTTTGGCGGAACCCTCGACCTGGCCAACTGGCGCACGCTCAAGCCAGCTGCCCTGTTTGAGCTGGTAAACGGCCTGATTGTTCGGCGGCTGGGCTAGATTGGTAAGGCGTCAACGGCGCGAAATCGATATGTTTGCAGGTTGTAAGTCATTCGTATGTATACCTTATTTGCCATTCCGAATTGCGATACCGTAAAGAAAGCCCGCACCTGGCTGGCCGAACACGCTGTCTCGTATCAGTTTCACGATTATAAAAAACAAGGCATCGATCGGGCTACCATCGAGCACTGGCTCACGCAGAAAAGCTGGGAAGAGCTGGTCAACCGGGCCGGTACGACCTGGAAAAAACTGCCTGACGGCGAGAAACCAACCGATGCCGAAGGCGCTATCCGGCTCATGCTCGAAAAACCGTCCGTAATTCGTCGGCCCCTCATCGAGTCAGACGGTCAGGTTGTGGCTCTGGGTTTCAAGGCCGACGACTACAACACCGTATTTGCCGGCTAGGTCAACGCGCTGTATACCCCTCTGTCATGACTCAACAAACTCTCGACTCGCCCGAAGCGGTGCGTCTGCTGGTCGATTCGTTCTACGAAAAAGTACAGGCCGACCCGCTGATCGGGCCCGTTTTTACCGACGTGGCCCAGGTCGACTGGGCCAGCCACCTGCCTAAAATGTATGCGTTCTGGGAGTCGATCATTCTGGGTAACGGCGCCTATGACGGTCACCCGTTTCGGCCACACCTGATTGTGAACCAGAAACACCCCCTGCGTGTCGAACATTTCGAGCGCTGGCTGACGTTATTTTCGGCAACCCTGACCGAGCAATTTACCGGCGAGACCGCCGAGCTGGTCCGTCAGCGGGCCACCCAGATCGCCCTGGTCTGGAGTCAGAAACTGACCTACCTCAACACCCCGTAAAAACGCAACTGCCCGGCGGCCTCACCACGGTCTGTGTCCGCACCGCGACGCGCAGTCCGGGACGCGCAGTCCGGGACGCGTAGTCGACAGTAACAAACCATTCGGACAGGAGACGCAAGGGGTTGCGTCTCTACATGGTAGCGATCGGCCGGATTGTGTAGAGACGCAACCCCTTGCGTCTCCTACGCGTCAGCAACAACCATCCATACAAAATACGCAAGGACCAGGCCATTGTGGTCCGACTACGCCACAGCAATCCTTACCGGATCTATGCAGCAGAACCGGCTGGCTGGCGTTCTGAATCCCGTAGCCAAAATCCGTTGGTTAACTTCAGCCCATCGCTACACCTGTTGTGTTTTGGTAGCTACTTGATAAATATGGTTATATATATGTATTGATAAATGAAAATAATAAACTTAGTTTTAAGAAAAACAGATAATTAGTTTACTTTAAGGCGGTGTCAAATTGCGCTTCATTAAAAAGTGAATAAAATTTGTGGCCTAATTCAAGAATTCCTTTCTAATCTCATTATGATACTTGATTGATTGGGCCAACCAGTACCGTGACTGGCAAAAATGAACCTGACATGGAGAGTGAACGGATTCCTGACCGGCCTGTAGCGTCGTCTTCCGATGCTCAGCTGATGCTGGAAAACGAGCGGCTTCGGCGCGAACTACAGCGGCTGGAAGCGCTTGTTCAGCAGCAGCACGATACAATCGTCCAGAACGAACAACGCTGGACGTTTATGCTGGATGGTATGGCCGATGGCGTTTGGGAACTCAACCTGCAGACCCAGACGATCACCCGTTCGGCCCGCTATCGGCAAATGCTGGGCTACACCCTCGACGAGTTTCCGGATACTGTACAGATCTGGATGGACCTGCTTCATCCGCAGGACCGGGCGGCTATGGCTGATCCCGGCCTCAGACCTTATGAGGAGGGACTGCGGCAAAGCCACGAGACGACCTACCGGCTGCTGGCTAAAGATGGGTCGTACCGGCATATTGTAGATCGGGGGCAGGTTGTCAGCTATTCGGCCGATGGTAAACCGCTGATGATGGTGGGGATCAGCACCGACGTGACCGAGCAGAAAAGGCTTGAAGAGGATTTGCGCAGAAACCTTAACCGCCTGGCCAATCTGATCGCCAACTTTCAGGATGGCATCTTGCTGGAAGATGAAAACCGATCGATTGTCCTCGTCAATCAGCACTTCTGCGACATGTTCTCCGTGCCGCTCGCTCCGGATCAGTTGATCGGGCTGGACTGTTCGGGTATGGCCGAGCAGAGCAAGCATTATTTCGCGGAACCCGAGCCGTTTGTCGAGCGGGTTAATCAGCTGCTCAGGGATCAGAAGCTGGTTATTGGGGAAGAATTGCTTCTGGCCGACGGCCGCGTGCTGGAGCGCGACTACGTTCCGGTTTTTCTGGACAATGTCTATACCGGTCACCTCTGGAAATACTCCGACATTACCAAACGCAAACGCGCCGACGATGCGGCCCTTCGGCAGAAAGAAAAATACCAGCGCATTATCGAAAACATAAACCTGGGCCTTATCGAGGTCGACCTCGACGACCGGATCGTCTATACCAACCAGAGTTTCTGCGCCATGAGCGGCTACCGCGCCGACGAACTCATTGGCGAAATTGCGACGGACGTACTGCTGCGGGGGCAGAATGTGTCGTTTATGAAGGAGAAGAGCGAAAGTCGCCTGAGCGGAAAGATGGATGCGTATGAGGTAGCCGTTACCAGCAAAGGCGGAGAAGCTATGTGGTGGCTGATCAGTGGCGCTCCGCTGTACTCGGAAACCGGGCAGGTAATCGGCTCAACCGGTATTCACCTCGACATCACCAAACAGAAACAGCTCGAATCGGAACTGCGCATCGCCAAACAGGAGGCCGAAAATTCGGCGCGGGCCAAAGAACTCTTCCTGGCCAACATGAGCCACGAGATCCGGACGCCCATGAACGCTATCCTGAGCCTGGGGCAACAGCTGACCAAAACGCCCCTCAACGAACAGCAACAGTTTTTTCTCCGCATGATCAATACGGCAGGCAGTAATCTGCTGGTGATCATCAACGATATACTCGACTTCTCGAAAATCGAGGCCGGGCAGCTGTCGCTGGAAAAAATCGGGTTCGATATGGCGGAGTTGCTGCGGAGCGCGGTGCACGTGATGACGCACAATGCCGATAAAAAAGGCCTGGGGCTGAGTCTGCAGCTCGATGGCGGTATTGCTCCCGTGCTGCTGGGTGACCCGTACCGGCTGAACCAGATTCTGCTGAACCTGATCGGCAACGCGATTAAGTTCACCGATAGGGGGCGGGTCGACGTGCACTGTACATACCAGCAGCACCACCAGATGCAGACCATCTCGATCACCGTGGCCGATACGGGCATTGGTATGGACCCCCAGTTTCAGCGGAATCTGTTTACCAAGTTTACCCAGGAAGACGGCAGCATTGGCCGACGGTATGGCGGAACGGGGCTGGGGATGAGTATTACCAAGCAACTGGTCGATCTGATGGGCGGTACGATCCGCGTCCGGAGCGTCAAGAACGAAGGCACGACCGTAACCGTGCAGCTAACCCTGCCGATCGGTACCGAAACCGATAAACCAGCCCAGAGCCAGGAGATCGGCCAGACCGGCGCGCTGAGTTCCCGGCGCATTCTGCTGGTAGAAGATAATGAAATGAACCGGCTGGTAGTGACTACTATTCTCGACCCCTACAACATGGTCATTATCGAAGCTACCAACGGGCTGGAAGCCATTGAGCTACTACGCACCGAGTCGGTCGATCTGGTGTTGATGGATGTACAGATGCCTGTGCTGGATGGCCTCGAAGCCACCCGGATCATTCGGCGCGACATCAGCACATCGCTCCCCATCATTGCGCTGACGGCCAGTGCGATCCGGAAAGAGAAAGAAGCCTGTTACCAGGCCGGAATGAACGACTTTCTGGCAAAACCATTTGACGAGAAAAACCTGATAGGTAAATTGGCGAACTGGCTCAAAGCCGATAGTAACCTCCCTCAAAACCAGCAGGAAACCATGAACGAAGATAAGTATGACTTATCGAGCCTACAGGCAATCAGCCGGGGAAATGACGAGTTTGTTCGGAAGATGATCAGTCTCTTTTGCACGGAAACCCCGGCCGCTGCGGCTCAGATCAAAGCTGCCTACGAGTCGGGCGATTTTGAAACGATCAAATACCTGGCCCACCGCACCAAGCCATCGATCGATAATCTGGGCATCGAATCGCAGCGGGCGCCTATCCGGCAGATCGAGCAGCTGGCCGTAACAGACCCGGCCTCGCCGGAGCTGAAAACCCTCATCGACAATTTTGAGCGGGCCGTTATCAACGTAACCACCCACATGCGGCAGACGTACCTGACCGACCAGGAGCCGGGCTGACCAGGTGGGCTTACACCGTCTGTGAAAACAGCGGCTGCTGCGAAACGGAACTGGCGGCCAGGTACTGGTCAAACACCATGCAGATGTTCCGCAGAAAGGGGTGACCGGCGGGCCTGACCCGCAGGCGGGTATGGTCATAATCCAGCAGACCGTCGGCCATCATCGCATCCAGCAGCCCGTCAATGCCGTTCCATTCCGTCTCGGTCCAGTCGTTGGCCGACCAGCTCGTCTCGAACCGGCACATGATATTCAGGATCTGTTCCCGGATGAACTGATCCCGCGGGGTCAGGAGGTGGCCTCGCAGCACGGGTAGTTCATCGCGCTGGATGCGATCCTGGTAGGCGCCAATCTCTTTTTCGTTCTGCATGAAGGCCGTACCCACATCGCTGATGGCCGATGCGCCCAGCCCAATCAATACATTAGTGCGGGCGGTGGTATACCCCATGAAGTTACGATGGAGGGTGCCGGTCTGCATGGCCTGGTAGAGCGCGTCGTGGGGTAGGGCAAAATGATCCATGCCTATTTCGCTGTAGCCGCCTGCTTCGAGTAGGGCGCGGCCGGTTTCGTAGAGCGCCCGTTTCTGATCGGCATCGGGCAGGTCGGCGTCCTGAAAGCCCCGCTGGCCGGTTCCTCTGATCCAGGGAACGTGGGCGTAGGAGTAAAACGCGATGCGGTCGGGCCGGAGCCGTAGGGTCTGCGCCACGGTATTCTGGATAGACGACAGCTGCTGAAACGGCAGGCCAAACACCAGATCATGACTGATGGAGGTGTACCCGATCGCGCGCGCCTGGTCGGTTACCCGCTCTACGTTCGCAAAAGGCTGGTGACGATGAATGGCCCGCTGCACCGCCGGGTCGTAGTCCTGCACGCCGAAACTGACCCGCCGGAAGCCAAACGAATACAGGGTTTGCAGGTGCTCGAAGCTGGTGTTGTTAGGGTGGCCCTCCCAGCCGTAATCCGGATCGCCGACGGGGTCGGCCCAGCGGAAAATACCCGTCAGCAACCGCCGGAGCTGATGGGGCGAAAAGAAGCTGGGCGTACCCCCGCCCAGATGCAGCTCGGCAATACGCGGCCGCTCGGGTAACCAGTCGCAGTACAGCTCCCACTCGGCCAGCAGCGCATCGATATACGGTTCTTCTACGCCGTGGTTGCGGGTAATCCGTTTGTTACAGCCGCAGAACGTACACAGGCTTTCGCAGTAGGGGAGGTGGATATACAGGCTGATGCCGTCGGTATAGTTGCTGTTGGCAAAAGCCGTAGTCAGCCGTTGCTGCCAGTCGTGGGTAGTGAAGGCGGCCGTGTTCCAGAACGGAACCGTTGGGTAGCTGGTGTAGCGTGGCCCGGCTACGTTATACCTGGCAATCAGCGAATCGGTCATCGGGGTAGCCGCGCCGGTGTTGAGAGCAAGTGCGGCTACGCAAAATTCGGTGGTGCCGATGGGCATCGGGCTAATCAACATCAGCCAGCCAGCTGATAAAAATCAGCTCAGCCTACTCGTCTTCGCGAAGCGGAACGACCAGCACCGGCAGCTGTGCATGGTTAACGACATCTTCGGCTACGCTGCCGTTGAAAAAGTGCCAGAAACCCGTCCGCTGGTTGGTAAACAGCACGATAAGGTCGAACTGGTGCTGCTCGGCAAACTGGATAATGCCTTCGTGGGCGGTGTGGTGCGGCATGATTGACAGATGATAGTCGGTCAGCTGCCGGGCTTCGGCCAGTTCGCTCATCCAGTCGCGGATGCCCTCCGGGGCGCGCGGGTCGTTGGGGGTGGTGACGAACAAAAATTCCAGGTGCGGATTGCCCACCGGCAGGGGGTTGGTGAACTGCGTTTTCAGCCGGTCGTCGGCGTCGATGGCAAACAGGATTTTCTTCAGACTCAGCTCCGGGTGCGCCTGCTTCACGACCAGCACCGGACTATGGACGGCCTGTACGATATGCTCGGCATTGGAACCCACGAGCCACTCGGCCCAGCCCTCGGACCCGTGCGAGGCTACAACGATCAGATCGGCGTTCTCACTGGCCACGGCGCCGTACAGGCCGGCTTCGTGGCGGCTTAAAACGGGGGTTACCGGTACCTCCGCGGTCTGGTAGCGGCTACAGAGCTGGTCGAGTGCCTGCCGGGCTTCGGCGGCCTGCTCGTCAAGGTAGTGGCCAATCGCAATAGGGGCTCCGCTGAGTTCGGGGGCAATAAGGCCGGTCGTGAGGTAGTGCAGTACCCGCACCTCGGCGCCGTATTGGTTGGCCAGACTGATGGCAACGGGTAGTGCCAGGGCAGAGAGCGGGCTCAGATCGGTAGGGACCAGAATCGTTTTCATGAGTCAGTTCAGTTAGTGTGTCAGAACAGGAGGGCGGTGCCACAAAAGTCGCCGATCGGTTCGGTCGCTATGCCCTATCAGAATCAGGCTGCGGGCTGATTTATGTCAGCTGACGGCCCGGTACGCCCGGGCAATTTTGGGGAAATATTTGGCCATTATGATGACAGCTGCTCCCTCCCGAACGGTTTGCTACCACTGCGGCAACGACTGCCCTGCGGAGGCTGGACCCCTGGTTTTTGATACTAAACCGTTTTGCTGTACGGGCTGCCAGACCGTTTATCGGGTGCTGAGCGAGCACCAGCTCTGCCAGTACTACGACCTCAATACCAGTCCGGGTGTTACCATACCGGGCCCCGGGCTATCCAGTCAGGCAGCCGCCCTCGACCGGCTGGCGTTTCTGGACAACCCGTCTATTGTCGATCAGCTGATCGACTTCCGCAACGATCAGGTCGCCCATGTCACGTTCTACGTGCCAGCGATTCACTGCTCGTCGTGCCTGTGGCTGCTGGAACACCTGTACCGCATCGAACCCGGGGTGCAGCAAACCCGCGTCGACTTCCTCAAAAAACAGGTGCATCTGGTTTTCGATCCGGCACGGCTGTCGCTGCGGCAGGTGGCCGAGCTGCTCACGTCGCTGGGCTACGAGCCGCTCATCAGCCTGAACGATGTGGTTAAGGAGCAGCAGAAGCCGTTGTACCGGTCGCTGCTGTATAAGCTGGCGGTGGCGGGTTTCTGCGCGGGTAATATCATGCTGTTCAGTTTTCCCGATTATTTCGGGCTCGACGATCCGTCGTTCAGGCATCTGTTTGGTGTGCTGAACCTGCTGCTGGCGACGCCCGTCGTTTTTTATTCGGGTTCGGGCTACTTTGTCTCGGTCTGGAAGAGCCTCCGCCGGGGCATCATCAATATCGACTTTCCCATCCTGCTCGGCATTCTGGTGGCTTATGGCCGTGGCACCTACGAGGTGCTGGCGCTGGGCGGGGCGGGTTATTACGACTCCGTGAGCGGACTGATTTTCTTCCTGCTCTGTGGCCAGTGGTTTCAGCAGCGTACCTATGATTTCCTGTCGTTCGAGCGCGATTACAAATCCTATTTCCCGCTGGCCGTTACGCGCCTGGAGCCCGACACGTCGCTGCCGGCTACGGAAACCGAGTCGTCGGTGCCGGCGGCTGATCTGCGCAAGGGCGACCGGATTCGGGTGCGGCATGGCGATCTGATTCCGGCCGATGGGCTTTTGTACTGGGGCGACGGGCTAATCGATTATTCGTTCGTGACGGGCGAGTCGGTACCGGAGCGGAAAGAACCCGGTGCCCTGCTCTACGCCGGTGGTCGGCAGATGGGCGGCAGTATCGATCTCGAAATCGTGCGGGAGGTGTCGCAGAGTTACCTGACCCAGCTCTGGAACAACGACGCTTTTCGGAAAGATCAGCCCAGCCGGGCGCAGACCTTTGCCGATGCGGTCGGAAAATACTTCACCCTGACCGTGCTGACGCTGGCTACCCTGATCGGAGCGTACTGGTACGTAGGGGCTGGTCAGCCAACCACCGCCGTCAATGCCTTCACGGCAGTGCTGATTGTGGCCTGCCCGTGCGTACTCTCACTTTCGTATCCGGTTGCGCTGGGGCATGGGCTGCGGCTGCTGGGCAGGCAGGGCTTCTACCTCAAAAATGCCGACGTAATCGAGCAGCTCACCCGTTGCGATACCCTCGTGTTCGACAAAACCGGAACCCTGACGGAGGTTAGCTCCCCAACCGCCGATATCGACAGCGTTCTGCCCGAGGGCGTAAGCCGCAGCGGAGCCGTAACGGACCTGTTCGAGCCACCGCTGACCGGTATCGAGCGCGCTATGATCCGGTCGGTGGTGAGTCAGTCGGCCCACCCGCTGAGCCGTCGGCTGAGCCAGTACCTGGCCGATAGCCTGCCCATGCCCGTCAATAACTTCACCGAACTAACCGGCCAGGGTATCGTAGCGCTGATCGACGATGAGCTGATCAAGATAGGCCGGGCCGACTTTGTAGCGGCTGACCGCGTCGTAAACGAACCACCCGACGGCTCTTCTGTGCATGTCAGCATCGATGGGGTATACCGGGGGCGGTTCCGCTTTACCGCCCAGCTGCGCGATGGGCTGGTCGACATGCTGACCGCGTTTGTGGGCCGTAACCAGCCGATGTATCTGCTCTCGGGCGATACCGACGCCGACCGGTCCAGCCTGCGCACCTGGTTTCCGGATGATGCCATGCGGTTCGGGTGCAGCCCCGAAGACAAACTGCGGTTCATTAGCGATCTACAGGCCAGCGGCCACCGTGTGCTGATGATTGGCGATGGACTCAACGACGCCGGGGCGCTGAAACAGGCCGATATTGGCATTGCCGTCACCGACGACACCCTTCGGTTCACCCCGGCCAGCGACGCCATTCTGGAAGCGCGCTCGCTGCGGGCGCTGCCCCGGTTTCTGCGCTACAGCCGGTTTGCCATGCGGCTGATCCGGTTCAGCTTTGCCGTGTCGTTGCTCTACAACCTGATCGGGCTGTCGTTTGCGGCTACGGGCCATCTGTCGCCGGTGGTGGCTGCGGTGCTGATGCCGCTCAGTTCGGCCACAATGGTGCTGATTGCCACGGTAGGTATGCGGTTCCGCCGGCAGCTGATCGCGGTTCGGTAGCGGATGGCGGTTACCGGCTGGTCAGGTCGTTTGTCCGCCCAATCAGGGGGTCGGTGACGCCCTCCTGCCCGGTTTCGACCCGACCGGCATACCGCTGTTCAACATCCGGAAAACCGTCGATCAGTACGCTGATATCGTACCAGTTATGGCTGTGGGTCAGGTTCAGGGTAACCGACTGCCGGGCGCCCGGCAGGCCCGCTTTGGTTAGCTGAACCGACTGCTCGTCGGTCTGGTAGGCGTTATCCCTGAGCCGCACGACGTACGAGCGGCTGGGGTCCGGGTTTTGTAATTGAATGACAAGATGACCCGTATACTGCTTCCGGGCGTTCTGTTCGTATCGGCAGTCGATCGTTACCGGTGGATTCGAGCCCGGGTAGCTAAACGACCGGAAAAAGCCGTTCGGGCCGTATACGCTCAGGTGGAGCGGCTCGCTGAGCGGCCACTCATCGGTCAGCGTGTCGCCGGGAGCTACGGTATAGGAACGAAAACGCACATCGTCCCGGAGGTGCTGGTGTACTTGGAAGGCAGTACCGGCCGCCCGTTTGCCGAATACGGCATTGTCGGCGGTTAGCTTCAGCACAAACCGGTCGGCCTGGCTGTGCCCATCGGCATAGAGTTCATACGGCAACGCGCAGGACGATCGCATGCCTGCCTCCTGACGCGGCATCCAGGGCGACAGGCTGGGTCGCTGGCTGGCCTGCCGGGCTTCGTCGGGCGAGAGCGACTTGTAGTTGGTCGGTACGTCTTTGAACTGCGCCTTGTGAATACCTTCGATGAATGGCTCGCGGGGCAGGAAAGCCGGTAGCCGGAGCGACTCGCCCCGGTAGGGCCGAAAAGCCGACGACAGATCGCCACAGACCGTCCGTCGCCAGGGGCTGATGTTCGTTTCCCGGATCGGTTTGCCGGTCTTATGGCTCACGAAATTCTCGAGAAAGCGGAGCGTCGAGGTATGGTCGAACACTTCGGAGCAGACATACCCGCCCCGGCTCCAGGGCGACACAATAACGAGCGGTACCCGATAGCCTAGCCCGATGGGCCCGGTTCGGCCTTTGGGCCCGCGACTCTTTTCCTGCTCGGCCGTCACGAACTCCAGCCGGGTGTCGATGCCCTGGCTGGACTTGCCGGTCTGGGGCCGGTCGGGATGCGCCGGTACCAGCGGAGGCACATGGTCGAAGTAGCCGTCGTTTTCGTCGTAGGCCAGAATGAAAATGGTTTTCTTCCAGACGTCGGGGTTCTGGGTCAGTATGTCGAGCATCTCGGACAGGTACCAGGCGCCATACCAGGGGGCGGAGGGGTGATCGGAGAAATTCTCCGGCGCCACTACCCACGAGACGGTGGGCAGCGTCCGGTTCTTCACATCGGCCCGAAACTGGTGCAGCACGTCGCCTTTGGGTACCGTAACCTGCCGTTCGGTGGCGCCATCCTGATACGTCAGCGTGCTCAGCTTCCGGTAGTCGGGGTCATTGGTATTGGTCGTAAAGGCCCGTTGGCAGAGCGCCTGGTCGCGCGCCGACAACTGGCTGAACTGCTCAGGGGCGTAGGTAACCAGATCGGCTTTAACC
This sequence comes from Spirosoma sp. 209, assembly GCF_002006735.1. Lineage (NCBI taxonomy): Bacteria > Pseudomonadati > Bacteroidota > Cytophagia > Cytophagales > Cytophagaceae > Spirosoma > Spirosoma sp. 209. The sequence continues at coordinate 39,918 of NZ_MVEC01000026.1, forward strand.
TGGGCCAGGGCTTTCTGCTGATGCTGAAGGGTTTTTTGTACGCTGGCGTAGGCCGGGTCGGCGGGCGTCAGGGTGCTGAGCCGGGTTTCCAGGCTGGCTATCCGATCCGGAATGGCTTTTTCTTCGCGCTGGATAAAGGCGTAATAGGCCGGATGAAACCGAACCCGGAACTGCGAAAACCATTCGATGGGGTTGTCGGTAAAGTTGCCGAGCCAGCCGTCTTCGTCGCCCTGTAATCCGGTGGGCAGGCTGATCTCGTTCTGGTATATTTTCCAGGAAACGCCATGGTCCTGCAGCCGTTCGGGAAAGGTGGTCCAGCTGACTTCGGCGTCATAGTCTACGTTTTCGTTACGAACGAGGGCCGGGGCTTTCGGGTCGCGGGGGTCGCGCAGGGTGCCACTCCAGAAATAAAGCCGGTTGGGGGTGGTGCCGGTCAGTGAGGAGCAAAAGTTCTGATCGCAGACGGTGAAGGCATCGGCCAGTGCGTAATAGAAGGGTAAATCCTGCCGGTTGTAATACCCCAGGGTCAGGGGTATGTTGGCGTATTCCTTGCGGCCCGATCGTTTGGCATCCAGCCACTTGTCGAACTTGCCGTCATGCCGGGCATCTACCTGGTCGGTCCAGGAGTGGGGCAGCGAACTCATCCAGGTGGCTTTGGTATCGTGGATATTGAGCCGGAAGGGCGCGTAGGTTTCGCCGGCCGCGTTGGTCTGGAGCCACACTTTGTTGCCGTTGGGCAGGGTGATGGCCCGCGGATCGTTAAAGCCCCGTACGCCCTGCAGCGAGCCGTAAATATGATCGAAAGAGCGGTTCTCCTGCATCAGAATGACCACATGCTCCGCGTCCAGGTAGGTAGTCCCCGGCGACGGGTCGATGGCCAGCGCTTTCTGAATAGAGTCGGGCCAGGTACCCGACAGGCTGGTGGCCAGTAAAGCGGCTTTTCGGATAAACTCCCGTCTCGAATCCATACCAGTAGAAAGGGGTGAAATGAAAGGGGTAAAAGTAGCGTAAGCCCCGAATACTACCAGCGATCGGGCATTATGAAACTGTTACCTGAGAAGTCGATTGAAACTTCTTACCCCTACATCCCCTAAGAGATTTCTATGGTTTAAGCAAGTGAATACGCATAGGTTTTGTCATATTCTTGGTTCTTGCTTACTACCGCATAGGCCCGCCCTATCAACTTATTGCGAACGGCGTTGAGAACGGCCATCTTATTCTTACCCTCACCGACCTTCCGCTGATAGTAATCCCGTAGTTCTCCCTTGGCTCGAATAGCGGTCATGGCCGATAAGTGAAGTAATGTTTTCATGTGCTTGTCGGCCATGGGCGATACGCGTGTTTTGCCACGGATGCTGCTACCGGATTGATAAGGAAACGGGGCTACGCCCGCATAACAAGCGAACTGTTTAGCT
>NZ_MVEC01000027.1:0-51253 GCF_002006735.1 Spirosoma sp. 209
CACCGTGGTCCGTGTCCCCACGGACCACCTGCGCGTCAGCAATAAACCATCCGTCACCAGGGGCGTATTACCAGGTTCGTTTGCTCATCATTTTGTCGAGTTCGGGTTTGGTCATGGTACCCAGTTCCGGATGGCCGCCGAGCCATTTGAGAAAATCAGTCTTGATCTCGTCGTTCCACTGGCTATCGATCTGACCGGTTGTGTACCGGCCCGACTTTACCATCTCGAAGCCGAACTGATCTTTACGAACCACAAACTCGGCCGTGCTGACAACCTGTTCGGCCATATGGGCCGGTACGAACAGTACCCCTTCACGCTGCGCAATCACCAGATCACCCGGCAGCACCATGGCGTTTCCCATACGGATGGGCGTGTTCAGTCCCATAAGCACCATTTCTTCCAGAAAAGACGGGTGAAAATCGCGCACGAAAGCGTTGAACCCTTTGATCTGCTGCAACTCCTGCAGGTCGCGGGCGGCTCCGTTGAACACCACGCCATTACCGGTTTTGCTGAAGATCGCATTACCCAGGGTGGCACCCATCAGCGTACCACCACCAATTTTCCCGAACGCATCGGCCACGTATACATCGCCTTTGGTCAGCACATCGATTGGCCAGGCGTTGGTATTTCCTTTGCGGCCCTGCTGGGTGGTGCCCCGCTGTTTGATGTTCTTTTCCACATCGGGCCGACTGGGCATGAACATGGCCGTAACGGCCCGCCCAATGACCGGCACATCGTCTTTGATCAGTTTCCAGCCGCCCTCGAACTGATTGGTGTAGCCTTCGTTTTTTAACACCGTCCAGGCGTCGTCGATGCCGATGTGTCTGGCCCGCTCCAGCAGCGCGTCCGGAATTTTAGGGCGACCGTCGGGGAAACGGTCGCCTTTCCATTCGGACGTCAGAAAGACCAGTTCATCTTTCGGGATGGTTTGTGCGGATAACGAGTGACTGGCGTAACCAATCAGGCCGACCAGCGTCAGGCAGGTAATCATACGTTTCATTCGTCCGAATCAATTAGTGGCCTTCTTTGGCCAGGTACGCGTCGATGTCTTTCTGGGTAATGGCTAACTTCTTGGGATACTTGGCCACCCACTGCCGGAACTCGCCTTTGATTTTGTCGGACCAGTCGCCGTGGATTTCGCCGGAGGGGTATTTGCTCTGCTGCAGCAGCACCCGCTCAAACTCATCGCGCAGGGCCGTCATTTCCGATGCCGACACAAGACCTTCTACCAGATGAGCCGGGATAAATACGGTGCCATACTCGTTGGCAAATACCACATCGCCGGGCAGTACCGTTACATCGCCGATCCGGATGGGGGCATTGATGGAGGTGGGCGTCATGTCTTTGATGTACGATGGGTCATGGCCTTTTACCCAGGCGTTGAACCCCTTGGTATCTTTCAGCTCCTGCATATCCCGTACCGATCCGTAGAAGATGACTCCCTTGCCGGTTTTGCCGTAGATAGCATTTCCCAGACTCGACCCGATCAGCGTGCCGTCTTTTATTTTTCCGTAGCCATCGGCCACGTAGATGTCGCCCTTAGTCAACACATCGATCGGCCAGATGTTAATCCCGCCTTTCTGCGACCGTCCTTCGGCTTTTCCCTGAGCCCGGACCAGGCTGTCGAGGTCGGGGCGGGTGGGCATGAACTGCGCCGTTACCACCCGGCCGGTCATCGTTTCGCCCGGCTTGAGAATAATCCAGTTTTTTTCGACCTGATTGCGGTAGCCTTTATTACCCAGATACCCCCAGATCTGTTCGAGCGTGCAGTTCTGAAGCCGTTCGAGCACCAGGTCGGGCACGTTGGGACGCCCGTCGGGCAGGCGGTCGCCTTTCCAGTTGGCGGTCAGTGCCTTGATGTACTCGGGCGATGAACCCACCCGCTGGGCCTGCGCTACCAGGCTCATCGAAACGACAATGGTCGAGGCAAGTACTAGTCTTTTTATCATCTTCTTGGGGGGTATAGGATCGTACTGGATTTCTCTGATTTTCTACCAAAAAGCTGGGTCTATAAGTAAAATACTGACATTGACCTATTTTAGGTATTAATAGCCATATATCAAGACAACCCTTTACCATGAAGAAGTTTTTATCTCGTCTCACCCCGGCGCCTTCCTCGGGCGATGCTGCCAACCGCCGTGAGTTCATTCGCAATGCGGGTCTGGGTGGTCTGTCACTCGGTATGCTCTTCGACGGCAAACCCGATCAGGAGCTGGAATTTATCACGCAGAAAGTGCCGCGCGACTCGAAACCATCTGAGCTGAAGATCACTGACCTGCGGGTAGCTATCCTGGCGGGGGTTCCGTTTACGAGCCCCATCATCCGGATCGACACCAACCAGGGCCTGGTTGGCTGGGGCGAAGTACGGGATGGGGCCAGTGCCAATTACGCGCTGGCACTCAAGAGCCGACTACTGGGTAAAAACCCCTGTAACGTGGAGCAGTTGTTCAAACTCATCAAACCATTCGGGAACCACGGCCGGGCGGCCGGGGGCGTTTGCGGGGTTGAGATGGCGCTCTGGGATTTGGCGGGTAAAGCCTATGGTGTACCGGCCTACCAGCTTCTGGGCGGCAAATACCGCGATTTTATCCGGCTCTATGCCGACACCCCCGAAGGAAAAAACTACGACGAGTTTGCCGTCAACATGGCCAAGCGCCGGGATGCGGGCTATTCCTTCCTGAAGATGGATTTTGGTATCGGGATGCTGGCCGACCAGCCGGGCATGCTGGTGGGCGCCAGCCAATGGAGCGTGAAACGAGCCTACGACCCGACAACCGGCGGCAAAATGGGGAACTACGCCATGACCAAACACCCCTTCACCCGCATTCAGGTTACCAAAAAAGGCATCGATAAACTGGCCGAGCACGTAGGCCGCGTCCGCGAAATCGTTGGCTATGACACCCCGCTGGCGGCCGATCACTTCGGTCACTTCGACGTCAATACGGCCATTCTGATCGGCAAGGCGATGGAACCCTTCCGGCTGGCGTGGCTCGAAGACATGGTGCCCTGGTTCTATACCGACCAGTGGAAACAAATCTCCGACGCCATCGAAACGCCCACCCTGACGGGCGAAGATATTTACCTGAAAGAAGAGTTCATCAAGCTCATCGACGCCCGCGCCGTCGACATGATACACCCCGACCTGGCTTCGTCGGGTGGTCTGCTCGAAACCAAGAAAATTGGCGACTATGCCGAAGATGCGGGCATTCCGATGGCCATGCACTTTGCCGGATCGCCGATCAGCATGATGGCCAATATCCACTGCGCTGCGGCCACGGAGAACTTCGTAGCGCTCGAGCACCACGGCGTTGACGTGGCAGGCTGGGAAGACCTCGTGACCGGCATCCGGCCCATCGTAGAAAAAGGCTACGTGAAAGTACCCGACCGCCCGGGCCTGGGTGTCGATCTGAACGAAGAGGTAGCCAAGAAGTATCTCCGCAAAGGAGCCACCTGGTTCGCCCCCACCGACGTCTGGAACGAACGCGACTCCTGGGACCGCGAGTGGAGCTAGGCCTCACCGATTGCCGACAAAAGACCATTATTATGCCAAAGCCCGGCACCGCCGGGCTTTGTTTTTACCTGAGCAGGTCGTTCAGCGCGTTGGTCAGATCGGCGTACTGGTAGCGGAAGTTTGTCTCGTCCGCAATGCGTTTGTTCAGGACGTAATTGCCGCCGATGACCGTGATGGCCATTTCGCCAAACATCAGCTTAATGACAAAATTGGGAATATTGGGCAGCAGCATGGGGCGCTTCAGCACCTCGGCAATGGCACGCGTCAGGGTTTCGTTGGTGACGGGCGTCGGCGCTACGGCGTTGTAAACACCCTGCCACGACTCGTCCGCGAGCGCCTGGATGTAGAGCCGGCACAGATCGTCGATATGAATCCAGGAGATATACTGCTGACCTGATCCGATCGGCGCCCCCGCTCCCAGCCGAATCGGCTGGGCCAGCTTCGGCAGCGCCCCCCCGTCCATCGTCAGCACCACCCCGGTCCGGAGCTTCACGGTCCGGATGCCAAGGGCAGCCACCTGGTCTTCGGCGCGTTCCCAGGCCCGCGTCACCTGCGCCAGAAAGTCGGCCCCGCCCGGACTGGTTTCGTTCAGCGGCCGATCGCCGGTGTCGCCCCCGTAGAAACCGATGGCCGACGACGCGACAAACGATTTGACCTGGTTCGGGTTCTCCGACAGCGCTTTGGCAATCAGCTCGGTAGACTGCGTACGGCTGGTCAGGATTTCGTTCTTTCGGGCGTCGGTCCAGCGCTCATCGGCCACCCCGGCCCCGGCCAGGTGGATAATATGATCGGCCGTCTGAATAGCCCTGGGGTCGATCTGCCCGCGCTGAACATCCCACTGGTATACGGTTACGTTCGGAACCGGTTTGTTGGTTCGGCTCAGGTACGCTACCTGATAGCCCTGTTGTTGAAGCAATTGCGTAAGCCGACGGCCAATGGTGCCCGTTCCGCCGGTAATGAGAACTGTAGAAGCCATACTCGTAAACCAGTGGGTTAGTACTGTATAACCTGATAGGCGTAGTTGAGGTTTGGCCACCCCGGTTCATACCGCCATTCTTTTCGGCAGGCCGGGCGGGTAAATTCGGGCAGACAGCGCGTTACACACTACCAGGTACAGACCAGGAAACGCCTGTTGTGAATTAATGGGGGCAAGAGGCTGTATCCTTGCAGGCCAGGTTTCCGTATTGCAGGCAAACCTGGATTTGTTACTATGTAAATGCCGGTGTATTGCCTGACGGGCAGTGCCTTGACAATCTGGTATATGCTATTTTAGTGCTGATTTTACCGCAATAGTATCCAGCCGCTCCATACCGTCTGTTTGTTAAATCCGCTGCCAGGCTATCTTGCCCAATAGAAAAAATAGTTTTTCAGCCAACGTACCACTCCTAGGGTCAAGTCAGAAATGTATGTTCACTTATGAAACAAGCACTTATTGTTTTAGGATTGGCAGGCTTGATGCAGGCCGCTTTGGCAAAGAACGAGTTGATCGATTCGGTGAGTTATCGCTCGGCCAATGCACTCGTTACGGATATGGCACGTCTGATCAGGCAACACGCCTACCTCAACGCAATAACCATGGTACACCGCTATGATGCGTGGGCTGACACAACGCAGGGCTGTAAACTCTACATAGGTGAACAAATAGATCTACTGGGCGATCCAGGGGAGGTAGAATGGTACTACATTGACTTTAAACAGCCAATCAAAGCAAATGAACTAAAGGTGGTTATGGGTAAGAATGACAATTTTATACTCGAAGCATCGAAGAGTATTACCAAAAAAATAAAGCGCCGGGTAAAAAATAATCAGCAATTAAATCAGGAGAGAAACGCCCGTTTGAGTATCTTGTTTCTTACCGACAGGAAGAAACGTACTGTCGATTTTGGACAATTACAAAAGCAATTATCCGACATAATTAGTCAGCTGATCGAAAACTGATTCCACGATAGAACAGCAACGAAAGCATCAACCGAACTCAGTATTCTAGTATATAATCAGTACACAGTTTAAGCGGGCAAGTGTAGATTATTATACATAGACTGGAGCTAAAAAATACAAATAACGCACCTGTAGTTATACAGCAAAACATAAATTAATTATTCGTACACAGCTCGGGCGCATGAAATTGTATTTCCTAAACATAGGGGCCTCTATAACGAACCTATACTTACTACTTTTTTTATGGGGTTTGTCGGCCGGCATGGCTGGCTACGTACCGGTTTTGGCGATAGCAGGCTGTGTTTCGTTATTTGTTGTCATACCTCCCCTGCTAGTCTACAAGATGAGAACAGGCTATTTAGGAGGACTTTTATGCACTGTGGCTATTCTGCCCTGGTCAGCTATATTTACAGTATCAGCCTTGAGAGATACCGAGTTTACTTTAATCAAATTGGTGTTTGTGGTACCCCTTTGTCTCACTGTAATATCAGGCTACCTTTCAGCTTATTTTCTTATAAAAAGGAAAGACCTAACCTTGTCTACTAATGCTACGAATCGTTTTCTTCTTTCAATAGTGCCGGGCCTACTGTTCGTTCTTTACATAATTATGCTATCAAAAAATTTTCAATACATAGCCAAATAGATTATCAACAAAATACACGGTACAGCTTGTAGTAAAAACCGTACAATCAATTGAACCATACTTTTCTTTTGCTCGCCAACACAATCAAGGTAAACAGTAAACCGATCCCTGAAGCACTGGAAAACCCAACTACCCTGAGGTATAAAATGGCGATCAGCACTGTAACTATAATTTTATTGATTTCCATCCGTCATTTCGGTTAGACACGTGCACCCATGAAAAATTAAGCAAACAGACTACCCGTTATATACCAGCGGTAAAGTCAATGGGCAGGATGAATTTATACCGGGCGGGCTCTCCATCTACAGTGCCTGGTGTCCAGGCAGGCATACTGGCCACGATCCGAACCGCTTCCAGATCGGCTTCTGTGTTTATCCCTTTACGCACAATACAGTTTCCGACGGAGCCATCAGCATTAACCACAAACTCGACAAATACCGTCCCACTGGTAGCAACGGACAGGGGGCGCCTGGTCTGATCGACAAACCGCTGTAGCGCTGGAGCACCGCCGGGAAATATAGGGTTGACTGGCCCTGCACTACGTTGAGAAGAGGCCATGACAGACGGGGTATAAAAGCCAGGATTTCAGGGACCAATAGTACAACCAAAACAGATCATACGCATGGCTGCCGGTAACGAATACCGCCGATATTTTTGCCCCAGCCAGTACGGCCGATGAGCCGGGCCGGGTAGCCATGGCCGGTTTGGCACCACCCTATAGCGTTCCGGCCCGGTGAGGCAGACAGAGTCAGTGGAGGTGGCTGCTATTCGCTTCTTAGACTTTTTACCGGGTCCATCAGAGCCGCTTTGATGGCCTGAAAGCTGACCGTCAGCAGGGTTATCGCCAGAGCACCCGCGCCCGACGCGGCAAAAATCCACCACGACAGCTCCGTGCGATATTCGTACTTCTGAAGCCAGCCGCTCAGAAAATACCAGGCAATGGGCGTGGCAATACCAAAGGCAATCAGGACCAGAAAAACGAAGTCTTTGGAGAGCAGGCTCCACAGATTCAGCACCGATGCGCCCAGCACTTTCCGAACGCCAATCTCTTTGGTTCGCTGCTCGGCCGTAAACGACGCTAACCCGAACAGACCCAGACAGGAGATGAAAATAGCCAGTACGGCAAAGATGGAAGCGAGCGTGCTGATGCGTTCTTCGGCCGCAAACTTCAGCGCGTACTGTTGATCCAGGAATTTATAATCGAACGGACTGCCGGGATTAAACGTCCGGAATACGGCTTCCACGCTGGCGAGCGATTCGCTGGCACTGAGCCGCGGATTCAGCTTGATGTTGATGACACCAGCCCAGTTGTAATTCAGCAGGAAAGCCGTCTGGTAAACCGGCGCAAACGGCGAGTCCATGACCATATCCCTGATCACCCCCACAACCTGAAAGGGCTTGCCATTCCATTTCACGACCTTGCCCACGGGGTCGTTCAGCCCCATGTACTTAACAGCCGTTTCGTTCAATATCAGGCCGGACGAATCGGTCGAAAAGGTCCGGGAAAAATCCCGCCCTGCCACAAATTGCCACCCCACCGTTTTGCCAAAGTCATGGGTTACGGCCATTACCCCTAACTGCTCTTTCATAGCCGGGTCTTTACCTACCCAGTCGAAGCCGATTTGTCGCGAACCCAGCTGGGTGGTGGGCGACGATGAGGTAGCCATGTCTACAACGGCACCCGTTCCGATCAGCTCGCTCCGCAGCGCGTTGTAGTGACCAAACAGTTCCGGCGTATTCATGGCCACGGTAATCAGTCCACTTCGGTCATACCCAACCGGCCGGTTTTTAGCGTGCTGAATTTGCTGGAAAACGATGACCGTACCGGTGATGAGCGTCACTGACACCGTAAACTGAATAACGACTAAAACCTGACGGGGTAGCGTAGCGAAACGCCCCACCCGAAATCCTGACGACGTGCCTTTCAGCACCGTTATGGGCTGAAACGAGGACAGGTAAAGCGCCGGGTAACTACCCGCTATCAGCCCCGTAACGAGACTAAACCCGAGGCCCGAAAGCCAGAAAACCGGCTCCTGCCAGGGCATGACTAACTTCTTGTCGGCGATATCGTTAAAGAGAGGCAGCGCTAGCCACACCAGCAGCAGAGATAGGGTAAAAGCCACCCCAACAACCAGCAATGATTCGCTGAAAAACTGACTGATCAATTGGGCGCGATTAGAACCAACCGCTTTGCGAATGCCTACTTCTTTCGCTCGCTTTTCGGAACGGGCGGTCGACAGGTTCATGAAGTTGATACAGGCCAGCAGCAGCACAAATACGCCAATGAGCCCGAATAGCCAGACGTACTGAATCCGACCGCCCGCCACCCCCGACTTATCCCACTGGTCATACAAATGCCAGCGGCTCATGGGGTGCAGGAAAACGGCCGGTTTTACGTGCGCTGTTTCCGGCACATTCTTCAGCCTGAGGTCTTTTATTTTGGCGGAAACGCTCGTAAAATCGGCTTGGGGAGCGATCTGAGCCAGTATTTGCCAGGAGTTGTTATCCCAGCCGGCATTTTCCCGAATCCAGGGTTCCGACGAAACGTATAAATCCCAGGGCGCCATAAACCTCATTTCCCGAAACTCGGTATTGTGCGGAAAGTCCTCGTAGACACCCGTTACCTTCACGTTTAGTTTGTTGTCGATCTTCACCACTTTGCCCAGCGGATCCGCATCGCCAAACAGGGCCGTCGCTACGGATGCGGCCAGTAGAACAGAGGCCGGATCGGTCAGGCCTGCCCGAGTTCCCTTTGTCATAGTCAGACTAAGCAGGTCGGGCGCTTCGGGGCTTACGTAATTTCCTGTTTTGGTGAACTTCTTATCGCCATACGCCAGGATATGTTCGCGGGTCCAGGACGACAGCACGACCCGTTCGAAATCGTCCGCGAAGTCGGTCTGCAATGTTTTCGCTAAGGGCAGGGGCATGTACTCACCGGCTCCAAAATCTCCATTAACGGTTGCGCTTTGCATCACCTTGGCGATACGGCCGTAGTGCTGGTAGTAGGTATTAAACGTCAATTCGTCGTACATCCATAGCCCAATGAGCATGGCCACGGTCATACCAACCGATAGGCCGCCGATGTTAATGACAGAGAAGGCTTTGTTTTTGGCCAGGTTCCGCCAGGCGATTTTGAAATAGTTGCGGATCATTGTCGTTGTGGTTGGTCGGGGATACTTGTCTCGTTTCAGCAGGGAAGGCCGCAGCAGGCTCAGCACATCGCGTACATACCGCCAGCGGGCCTGGCTCAGCCCCACCGCCTGCACCCGCTGCTGGAATAGTTCGCTCAGGTCACCCTCCAGCTCTTCGGCCCGGTGGGGCGGGCAGAGCCAGTGCAGCAGGCGCGTAGCCCAGCGGGGTGGTCGGGGTCGCTCCGGCAAACCGGCCGCATCACCAACGGGTCGGGGTGGGTGGTTCATGGTTATTCGCTGCGCAGGCTCTTTACCGGGTCCATCAGAGCCGCTTTGATGGCCTGGAAGCTGATGGTCAATAAGGTCACGCCCATCGCGCCCAAGCCAGCCAGGACAAAAATCCACCACGAGAGTTCGGTGCGGTATTGATAATTCTGAAGCCAGTCTGAAAGCACGTAATACGCCAGCGGAGCGGCCAGACAGAAGGCAATCGCTACCAGTATGACAAACTCTCTGGAGAGCAGGCCCCAGACGTTGAACACCGATGCGCCCAGTATTTTCCGAATGCCGATCTCTTTGGTCCGCTGCTCAGCCATGTACGACGCCAGACCAAACAAGCCCAGGCAACTGATCAGGATGGCCAGGATGGCGAACCCACCGGCTAACCGGCCGATGCGCTCCTCGGTACCGAATTTCCGGGCATACGTATCATCCACAAACTTATAGTCGAAGGGCGCGTCGGGGCTGTAGCGTTTGAATACCTGTTCTACGTTGGCCAGGGCTTCGTGAGAAGAGGCTTTTGGAGACAGACGAATATTGATGGTGTTGACATTGCGGTAGTTGACCGCGAAAAACGACGGGTTAACCGGCTTGAACGGATCTTCTTTCACCATGTCTTTGATAACACCGATCACTTTGTAGTCGCGGCCGCCCTGCCGAACGATCTCGCCAACCGGGTGCCGGATGCCCATTAATTTGACCAGCGCTTCGTTCAGAATCATTGCGGAGCTATCCGTTGTGAAATCGCGCGAAAAGTCGCGGCCTTCCTTGAGTTGCCAGCCTACCGTTTGGCCGAAATCGTGGGTCACGTAATTGCTCATCACCAGTGGCTTGGTGTCGGTTTTCTTCCCTTTCCAGCTAATATCCGTTGTGCCACCAGCCTGTTCGGTTATTGAATTCGATGATTCGGACATGCCCGCTACGGCCCCTGTGTTCAGCAGATCATGACGCAGAGCGGTATAATGCCTGTACAGTTCGGGCGCGTTCATGCCAATTTCGATCAGGCCACTGCGGCTGTAGCCCACCGGACGGTCTTTGGCGTGTTCGATCTGCCGAAAGACGATGATGGTGCCGATGATGAGTGTGACAGAAACCGTAAACTGAAAGCCAACCAGCACCCGCCGGGGAATCGTAGCCGATCGATTGGTGCGCATCATCCCCTTCAGCACTTTGATCGGCTGAAAAGAGGATAAGTACAGGGCCGGATAGCTGCCGGCAATCAGGCCCGTTAGCAGGCTGAACCCTAGCCCGGCGAGCCAGAACAGTGGATTTCCCCACGGAATGCTCATCTGCTTCTCCGATACCTGATTGAAAAACGGCAGTGTGAGCTGCACGAACAGAATGGATAGTACAAAGGCCAGCACCGCCATCAACAGCGATTCGCTGAAAAACTGCGCCACCAGTTGACTCCGCAGCGATCCGATCGACTTGCGGATTCCCACTTCCTTGGCGCGTTTTTCACTGCGCGCCGTACTCAGGTTCATGAAATTGATACAGGCCAGCAGCAGCACAATGACACCGATACTCCCGAACAGCCATACGAACGTAATGAGTCCGCCAATATTGACGCCGTCTTTAAAATCGGCGTACAGATGCCATTTGCTCATTGGATGCAGGAAGAACTCCGGTTTATAGCCCGGCGGATTATCCCGCTTCATCCGAATGTCCCTGATTTTGGCCGACACCTGCCCAACATCGGCGCCCGGTTTGAGCTGGGCAAAAATCTGGTACGAGTTGGAGTCCCATTCGTCCTTGTCGCGTTTGGCTCCGTCGTCATTAGCCGCAAAAAATGCCCAGGGAACCAGAAAGGTTACGTCGCTGAACGTATTGTTGGCCGGAAAATCCTGGTAGACGCCCGCTACTTTCACCGTCTGTTTGTTGTCGAGCCTGATCAGTTTATTCAGCGGGTCTCCCGTGCCGAACAGGGCGCCGGCCAGCGACTGAGAAAGCAGAATCGAGTTAATATCGGTGTTGCCAAAGCGCGTTCCGGATACGACGTTCAGCGACAGCATATCGATGACGTCCGGCTCGATGTAATTGCCCATTTTCAGCAGCTTCCGCTCGCCGGCGGCCAGAATGACATTACGGCTCACGGAAAGACCAACCGATTCAAAGTCCGGGTACTTGCTTCGCAGTTCCTGCGCCAGCGGAATCGGCAATACGTCGTAAGACGCTTTCTCTACGTCGAATTTGACAAACTGCCAGAGTTTAGCCAGTCGGTCGTAGTGTTTGAACTGTTTGTTAAACGACAGCTCGTCGTACATCCACAGCCCAATAAGCATCGCGACGGCCATACCCGAGGCCAGTCCGAACATATTGATGAACGAGTACACCCGGTTTTTAGCCAGATTGCGGAAAGCGATTTTGAGATAGTTGCGGATCATCGTCGTTGTTGCTGGTTTGGAATACTCGTCTCGTTTCATCAGGGAAGGCCGCAGCAGGCTCAGCACATCGCGTACATACCGCCAGCGGGCTTTTCGTAAGCCCACCTCCCCTACCCTTTGCCGGAACAGCTCTTCGAGGTCGCCCTCCAGCTCTTCGGCCCGGTGGGGTGGGCAGAGCCAGTGCAGCAGACGCGTAGCCCAGCGGGGTTCGGCTGTTGGGGGCGCTTTCATGACCAGGCGGTTCGGGGAATGGCGTCCCACATCTGATTGCGCAGCTGCCTAATCTCTTCCAGCGCCCGCCGGCCATAAGCCGTCACGGTATAGAGCCGCTTCCGGCGGCCACCCCGTTCGGCAGTCATACCGCCCATTTGTGAGTCGACCAGCCCTTTTTCCTGCAGCCGGTTCAGGGCCGAATGCACCGCACCGAGGCTCACCGACCGGTCCATCTGCTGCTCGATTTCATTGACGATGGCGGCTCCGTAGGCATCGCCCGACCGAATGGCCACGGCCAGCAATACCACTTCTTCAAACTCGCCCAGGTACGTTCCTTTCATGCCTGTCCATTAGTTGTGTATATGTATAACAAATGCTTTGCCACAAACTAAAATGGCCCATTCTGCGCAGAATGGGCCATTTCGGTTGTGTTGGGTTGGACTTGATTGTCCAGAATCGGACAGGTGTTCGTACGCTTCTGGACAGGTTTGCTCGATAAACGGACTTCCCTGGCGTACTACTCTTATACCAGCCATTCTTTGGGCAGGCCGAGCTGGCGGGCGTAGTGGGCGGGGGCCGCGTAGTGAACCCAGCTCAGGAGCTTATGAATGTCGTCGGCAAACTCGATATGGTAGTCGGGGTCCAGTTTGGCTACTTTTTTCAGCACCTGGTCCGTTCGTTTGGCAATGTAGTCGGCGGCTTTGTCGGTCCGCGAGTTATACTTGGCCAGGAGGTGGGCGTTGTGGTCGTAGAAGGTGTTGAGCATGTACAGCATCAGCTCGACTTCGCCATACTTGTCTTTGGTCACTTTCAGATGCCGGGCAATGTAACCGCTTACGGTACGCATATCCATCATCAGCCAGCCCGCCGAGTCGGCGTTGAGGTTAGCCGTACGGTCGATGAATTGCCGGATCAGGTCGCGCCGTTCGTCCAGCGTGGCGCTGTGCTCAACCAGTTCGAACTGAAGCTTTTCGGTCAGCACCGCATCTTTGGCAATCAGCCGCAGCAGCAGCTTATCTTTCTCCACACCGGGCATGTGAACAATAGCTTTCTTCAAGTCAGGATCAAGCGCAGGCATTAGGTAGTGATGAGTTAGGAGTGATGAGCGATGAGCTAAATTAAGGTGAATTACAGATTGTATTGCATGGGTTGTGGTTTGTCAGGGGTTTTGGCGTTGTTTAGGAACGGCGGTTTTCGCCGAACGAGCCGTAAAATACAGCGGCTGGCCATGCGGGTTATGTACCTGACGGCACATCGTTTTCGCCGAAATCCAACGGGGCTACCGACCCTACCGACGCTACGCTGTGAAGGCCCTGACGGGCCACGGCTCATTCCCAAACACGGTTATCGTATTAACTTGAATGATGAATGGTAGATCGCTTTTGCCGACACCCAACGGAGCTACCGACGCTACGCTGTGAAGGCCCTGACGGGCCACGGCTCATTCCCAAACACGGTTATCGTATTAACTTGAATGATGCCATTATCATTCATCGCTCATCGTTCATCGCTCATCACTCCTAACTCATCACTACTCTCACACGCCCACGATATCGCCTTCGTCGGCGCGAATTTTGTCTTCGATGTAGGCAATGATTTCGGTGGCTATATCGGCGCCGGTAGCGGTTTCGATCCCTTCGAGGCCGGGCGATGAGTTTACTTCCAGCACCAGGGGGCCCCGCTCGGAAGGCAGCATATCGACCCCCGCCACTTTCAGCCCCAGCGCCCGGGCGGCATTGATGGCTGTCTCCTCTTCGTCGGGGGTGAGCGTTACGGCGCTGGCGTTACCGCCCCGGTGAATGTTAGACCTGAATTCACCTTCTACTCCCTGTCGTTTCATGGCGCCGACCACGCGCCCGCCCACCACAAACGCCCGGATGTCGGACCCTTTGGCTTCGGCTACGAACTCCTGCACCAGCACGTGTTTTTTCAGGCCATAGAAGGCTTCGATGGTCGACTTGGCCGCTTTCGTCGTCTCGGCCAGCACCACGCCGATTCCCTGCGTGCCTTCGAGGAGTTTGATCACGACTGGCGGGCCACCGACCAGCTTGATGAGCTGCGTTACGTCGCCGTTGCGGGGATGGTTGGCAAAGACCGTCTTGGGCAGACCGACCCCGGCTTTGGAGAGTACCTGAAGGCTGCGGAGCTTGTTGCGCGACCGGGTGATGGCCTGCGACTTGGCCGTTGTGAAGACCTTCATCATCTCGAACTGCCGCACAATAGCACAGCCGTAGTCGGTAACGGACGCCCCGATACGCGGCACGATCGCATCGAGCTGTTCGAGTTCCTGCCCCTCGTACAGTACCGACGGGCGCCCGCCCTCAATGACGACCTGGCAGTTCAGATGATTGACCAGCAGAGCCTCGTGACCGCGCTCGGTAGCGGCCGCCAGCAGGCGCTGCGTCGAATATAGATTCGGATTGGCCGATAAAATGGCAATACGCATTAGTCTGTGTGAAATGAGTACCTATTCCGGGTCAGCCGTCCCGGTAGAGACGGCGTTGTGTGAATAGGTAGTGGAGTGAGACGTGTGTTGAACCAAAGGCGCTTTGGCCTGATACGATAGGTTTTTCTGGGAAACGTCTACCAGAAAGCGGTTACGGAGTAGTTTCCGGCCGAGCAGAACGGGATTTTTGAGCCGTTCGCGGTCGGCCAGGGTAAACTCGGCCCGAATCCGGCGGCCGAACAGAACCACGCAGGTTTTGATGACGTACCGCTTTTCGGCCACGCCAAACGAGTTCCGGATCATGCGCTGGCTGTACTGATCACTGTAGAACCGCCGGGCGGGCTCGCCGGTTTTGCCGATCAGCCAGAAACTCAGCCGGGTTCGCTCCCCGGCCCGTACCAGCCGCACATTCTTGCAATGCAGCGACGACGTAAACGCGCCGGTATCGACTTTCGCCTGCACCTCGAACAGGCCCAGATCGGGAAAGTCGATCAGGTCGGTCATACCGATAACTTGTTTCGGTTTCATGTGCGGAGGGACAGGTGCGGAGACAGGATGATGTAGCCTCAGGCCCGTATAACCCGGCTGAAGGTAAGTGAGAGATCGAGCATGATCATTTTAGCGCGGGCATTGCGTTCGAGGTGATAGGCCGCTTCGTTGAGATCAGCTACAATCCGTTCGATATGATCGATAGTTAGTACTTTGGCAAAGTTCTTTACAAACGCCATTTCATCGTCGGGCAGACGCAGCAATGCCCCGGCCCCCTGCTGCCACAGAAATAAATCCCGGTAGAGCCGGATGCTGTAGTCGAACAGCCCCTTCTGCTTCTCCCTGCTGAAACCGTCGAACTGGTCGGCCTGTTTCACCAGTTTCATTAAATCTTGTTTGTAACAGTCGCGCATCCACTCGGCAAACCAGGCGTGCTGCTCTGAAACAGCCACCCCACCGGCTTCCTGCTGGCTCAGCCGCAGCCCTTCGGCCAGGTTGCCATCGGCCAGGTAGGCCACGCGCCGGGCGGTTGTTTCGTCGAGGTTGAGTTGCTGGCGCAGGTAGGTGGCCACTTCCTCGTCCGTAAACGCCCGCACGGCTACCCGCTGCGTGCGCGACAAAATCGTGATGAGCAGCTTGTCGGGCTGGTTGGTAACGAGCAGAAACAGGGTCTGGGCGGGTGGCTCTTCCAGCACCTTCAGCAGGGCGTTGGCCGACGCAACGTTCATCAGCTCGGGCAGCCAGATCAGCATGATCTTATACGCCCCTTCGTAGGACTTGAGCGACAGTTTCTGGAGGATAGTACGCGCTTCTTCGGCCGAAATATTGCCCTGTTTATTATCCCCTCCCATGGTAGCGAGCCAGTCGGGCAGGGTTCGGTAGGGCCGGTCGAGCAGGAACTTACGCCAGTCGGCGAGGTACGTTTCGGAGGTTTTTCCTTTCCCCAGGTTGGCCACCGGAAATACCATGTGCAGATCGGGATGCACCAGCTTCTGGATCTTGACGCAGGATGCGCACCGGCCGCAGGCATCCTGAGGTTGTTTGTCTTCGCAGTTGACGTACTGAGCCAGCGCCAGCGCCAGCGCCAGGTTGGCGCCCCCCACGGGCCCATCGAACAGCAGCGCGTGGGCCAGGTGGTTGGTCTGTACCGCCCGCAGCAGCAGCTGTTTGGTGTCGTCGTGACCGATGATGTCGGAGAATTGCATGGCTCAGTAAGAACGGTCCGAACCGTCTGACAAGGCGTAGATGGTTCGCAGCATGGTTTCGTCGACGTCGTCAAAGGCCCGGTTCCGGCGCGAGAAGGCTTCGCGCGCGACCTGCAGGGCTTTCTCGATCCGGTAGGTTGCGAAACCGGTGTCGGCCCCGCCCCACGAAAACGACGGGATGTGTTTCGGCTGGAAGCCTCCGCCATAGACATTGGCACTGACGCCCACCACCGTACCGGTGTTGAACATGGTGCTGATACCGGCTTTGGTAAAATCGCCCATCATCAAACCACAGAAAATCCGGCCCGTATCTTCGAGCTGGCCCGTGGCGTAGGAATGAAGTTTAACGTTGCTATAGTCGTTCTTGAGGTTCGAGTTATTGACGTTAGCTCCCAGGTTGCACCACTCGCCCACGACCGAATTACCCAGAAATCCATCGTGTGCTTTGTTGCTGTAGCCGAAGAAAATGGAGTTACCGACCTCCCCGCCTACTTTACAGCCCGGCCCGATGGTGGTGTTGGAACGCATCTTGGCGCCCCAGTTAACGGTCGAGTCCTCCCCGAGCGCAAACGGCCCGATAACGACCGACCCTTCGCTGATGGTGGCGTCACGACCAATGTAGATCGGCCCGCCTTCGGCGTTCAGGATGGAAGCCCGTACCGTAGCGCCGGGCTCGATGAATATATTCTCGGGGGCGTAGCAGCGGGTAAACGGATCGGTCAGGGGGGCCGACGCCCGACCGGCGGTGATGCGGGCATAGTCGGCCCGGATCTGATCGCCGTTGTTGACGAAGATATCCCACAGGTGCCGCACAATGGTGAGCGGATCAGCACCCGGATTCGCCACGAAGGTATGGGTATGCTGCGGCAGCGCCGGCAGCTGCGACGCATCAGTGGCGGTATGTTCGGTACGCAGGGCCAGCAGTAACCCACTGGACGCGATCAGGCTCTCGCCGATCTGTAACGAATCCAGCCGTTCTACCAGGACGGTTGTGGGGCAAACCGCCCCGTTCACGTACAGATTGTCGGAACCGGCCTGTTGCGGAAACCGGGCCTGCAGATACGGCTCCGTCAGGTACGATGGCGTCTGGCCCAGTATATCGCCCCATTTTTCGGCCAGCGTCCGGATGCCGATCCGGATGCCCGCTACCGGCCGGGTGAACGTAAACGGCAGCAGCGAAGTGCGGATAGCCGCGTCGTCGAATAAGATTAGATTGGACATTACTTTGCGTAATCTGGCGGCAAATATGGCGGCTTAATTCAATTTTGTCATTCCGTAGAAAAAGTAATCTTCGCTAAGGGCAAGACATTCCTGCCTGCGTAACATCTTCTGACACGAGTGAACAACGAACAACCGAACCTGGACCGTATCATTCAGCATATTGCCCACCAGCAGGAGGCAACCGGTTTGTTTCCGTCCGTCCGGCATAGTCCGGCGCTGGGGTATCGGCGCCCCGACACCAACGTCTTTTTCACGGCCGTTACGTTATTCACCCTCCAGCCGCTCTACCCGGCCTGTTCGCCCGAATCGCAGCAACAGATTGACCGGATGCTGACGCGGGCCCGGGCAGCTTACCCCCGGTTCCGCAACAAAGATGGGCTCGACACCTTCAATTTCTGGCCTACGCGCCCTTCGCAGCACTTCCCCAACGGCTACCTGTTCCGGCATTTCGACCATTTCCGCATTCCCGACGACATTGACGATACGGCCATGGTTTACCTCACCGAGCCGCGAACAGCCCCCGAGGCCCGCTGGCTAAAGGAGAAGCTCAGCCAGCACGCTAATCTGGCCGACCCGGGCGGGCGGGGGCCTGGCCTGCCCCGACAACAGATTCGTACGACCTACCCCGACTACCGTGATTTGCGGGTATATTCGACCTGGTTCGGCAAGACCATGCCCATCGACTTCGATGCCTGCGCGCTGAGTAATCTGCTCTACTGCATTTACCACTACGACCTGCCCCGCAACCAGAACGACGCCGACTCGCTGACCTACCTGCGGCATATTGTGGAGTCGGGCCGGTACGTGGCCGATCCGTTTCGCTGCGCTCCGCATTACGCCCGTACTTCGCTCATCATCTACCACCTGGCCCGGTTCGTGGCCGCTTTCTCTCCGCCCGAACTGGAACCCGTCCGGCACCAGCTCGTTGCCGACGCCCGCCAGCTCCTGACCCGAACCCATAATCGGCTCGATCGGTTGCTGCTCTGTACCTCCCTGCTGCGGCTTGGCAGTCCGGCGCCCCCCGTCGATCTGACCAGCCTGGACAACGATATCAGCGGCTTCCATTTTTTCATTGCCGGTATGCTGACGGCTTACGAACAGCCCTGGTTACGCCGGTGGGCCGACCGGCCTATCACCCAGATGCGCTGGCAGTGCGACGCCCACAGCTGGGCACTGGTTGCCGAGTATATCTACTTGACAACCAGATAGTATACCCCTTTCAGTCAATCTGTTGCCGGAAAACAAGGCATTCTGATATATTTGTAAGTCAGGTGCCTGACACAGCGTCAGCCTACCTTGATATCCACTCCATGAACGTATTTTTCCTGCCGGCCAGGCCCCTTTGGGTGCCGCTACTCCCCTGTCTTATTTTCCTGCTGGCCGGATCGCTGGCCCAGGCCCAGACCGTTCAGCAGCTCCTCGACCGGGCCGACCGCGAGCCTGACCCGGCGCAGGCCGTCTCGTTGTATACAGCCCTGCTCCGCGCCCATCCCGATGTAGCTGATGCCTACTACGGCCGGGCGGTGGTTCTTACCAAAATCGGGCGGTTTCCCGAAGCCCTGCGCGATGCGAATCAGGCGCTGGAGCGAACTCCAACGGCGGTCAGGGCGCTGGCTCAGCGGGCGTACATCCACGTTCAGCTCAATGACTACGACCGGGCCGCTGCTGACTACCGCAGTGCCATCCGTCTGTCGCCCCAGGCCGAGTACTACAGCGGACTGAGCTATTGCCTGACCAAACACAACCGACTGGACGAAGCCGAGCAGGTGGCCCAGCAGGGTATCGACCTCAACCGAACCTCGCCCTACGCGTACCGAAACCGGGGCCGCGCCCGGCTGCATACGGGTCGGACCGATCTGGCCATCGCCGACTTTGAAACCAGCCTTCGCCTGCAGCACGCCCAGCCCTA
This sequence comes from Spirosoma sp. 209, assembly GCF_002006735.1. Taxonomy (NCBI): domain Bacteria; kingdom Pseudomonadati; phylum Bacteroidota; class Cytophagia; order Cytophagales; family Cytophagaceae; genus Spirosoma; species Spirosoma sp. 209. The sequence goes on from NZ_MVEC01000027.1 coordinate 19,370, forward strand.
CCGGCTCTATACCGACCTGGGCGAAGCCTACGAACAGAAAAACATGCCCGAAAAAGCCCTGGGCTGCTACCAACAGGCCCTCGAGCTGAACGCCAGCTACGCAGACGCCCGGGTTCGGAAAACCATACTCGAACAGCAGCTCAACGTAGGCAGCAGCTTACCCGTAGCCACCTTCTCGGGCCGACGGGTGGCGCTGGTGCTGGGCAACTCGGCCTACCTGCCCGCGTCGGCCGGTGGACTGGGCGACCTGCGTGGCCAACCCGTCAACGACGCCCGCGCCATGCGTCAGCGCCTGACCGAGCTGGGTTTTACGGTACAGATCAGCACCGACGTCAGCTACGAGGCCATGCGGCAGACTATGGAACAGTTCTATAAGCAGGCCCAGGGAGCCGATGTGGCGCTGCTCTTCTACGCCGGCCATGGTATCGAATACGCGCAGACCAACTACCTCTTGCCGGTAGACATCCGCTTCGGCGGCAAACCCGTTGCAGTGGCTCAGGCGGGCGGGCGCGGAGTGGTGCCCGAACAGCCGACCGGACAGGCAGACAATGCGGGCATCAGGGCCATTTCGGTGGCCACCGTACTGGACCGGCTCCAGGATCAGCAGCCGCGTTTCTGCATCATCATCATGGATGCCTGCCGCACCGCACCGGCAGGCATCCAGGCCGAACTCAGGCCCGGATTCAGCCCCGTACGGGTCGAGAACCGCATTGATAACTGCTACGTGGCGTCGGCTACCGCCTGGGGCGCCACCGCCAGCAACGGCCCCAACCAGAACGGATATTATACAGAAGCCCTGCTCAAGTTCATGCGCCGTGGCCAGCGATTCGACGATATTCTGGCCCACACCCGCGGAGAGGTAGAAGCCCGAACCAGCCAGACCGGCTCGAAACAATCGCCCGAGTTTACCAACCGCGCTATTGAACGAATCATTTTATAAAGTTACCCCTCTTTGCTCCTCCCGTTCACCTACCTAGTCCTATGAAGATGCTGAAACTTGTTCTGGTTATCCTGCTCGGCCTACTGCCGTGGTTAAGTCCGGCGCAGACCGAAGTAGCGCAGTACAAAAAACTGGAGTCGGCCACTATCCTCGAATTTCCGGAGCCGTACCGGCAGATGATCATCTACCTCGAGGATGACGAAGACAACCGGCATACTACCATTACCATTGTCGACACCACCCTGTTTGTCAAAAAAGCGGCCTTCGGGAAACGGAAGAAAAACATTAAACCGGCCGATCTGATGCAGGCTTCCGACTTTCGGCCAGGCATGAAAATAAACCTGTGGGTCAACTACTACCAGATCAGCCAGCGCAACGAAGCCGAGCGGATCAGCCTCGACGAAAGCTACTACGGCCCCACCTCGCTGGTGGGCATCTACGAAAAACTCGACGGCAACCGGGCCAGCATCGACGGACAGGCGGTGATCTTACAGCTCGACAAAGGCAAACACATAGACGGGCTCGACGAGTGGAAAGGCAAAAAGTTTACCTCCTTTGCCGATATGCAGCTGGGCGCCGAAGTAAAGGTTTACGGAGAACGCAAACCCGACGGGGTGATCTATGCCAGCCGGGGCACCATGCGACCCGTTGAAATGAGCAAGGAAGATTACCTGCTTCGGCGAGCTACGGATAACGAGCTGCGGGTAACACGAGGGTTTTTGAGCATTGCCGACGCCTGGCAGTTTCGACTGATCGCCAACAACCAGCTGGAAGCCTACATCAGCACCGTTGGCCGCCGGCTGATTCCTGATTACCTCAAAGCCCTGCCCGTTGATCACCCCGACCACGTGGCCTTCAAATTTTTTCTGGTCAACGAAGGCAGCTTCAACGCATCCTCATACCCGAACGGGGCCGTAGTGGTCCATACGGGACTGCTGACGAAGATCGAAAACGAAGCTCAGCTGGCCGCTATTCTGGGCCACGAAATTGCCCACGTAACCCAGAAACACCACGCTCAGCAGTTTCGGAACCACCAGAACTGGGAAGCGGTGAAAGCGTTTGGCGCGGCCGTAGCCGCCGGCACCGACGACAAAACTCCACTGGAAGTAACCAGGGTAGCGGCCGAAATGTCGGTCAGTACGTTCAGCCAGAAGCAGGAAACCCAGGCCGACCGCATCGGGCTCCACTACATGATCAACGCGGGCTACGACCCCCGACAGGCAGTCGCCATCTGGAAAAAACTGGCCGAAGAAGACAAGGAAGAGCAGCAGAAAGGACAGCAGAAAAATGCGCTGAACTGGATTCAGAAATCGTACAAAGGCACCGCAAGCGGAACGGTCGAAACCCGGAAACTCTCCGCGCACAAAACAGCTCCGGCGCCCGCCCCCGCTCCTCAGCCCCTTTTTCCGTCACATCCCCGGCCCCGCGACCGCTACACCCATGTCAACTTCCTGATCTCGACTACCTACGTTCAGCTCAATATGACGCAGATGAATACGGGCGACAGCAAGTTCAGGTCCATGATTGCAATGCTGTCGAAGCCGGGCGGCAGCATCCGGCAGGCCGGCCCCGCTCCCAAACCCAAAAAAAAGTCGTAATCCCATGAAAGCCGCTGTTCTGTTCTGGTGCTTACTGATCCTTGGCACGACCCTACAACCGGGCCGGGCCCAAACCCTGCACTTCATTGTTTTTGCCGACACCGACGACCCTAAAATCGGCACCGCCAACCTCAAAACCCACACCTACCTGGCCAACGACCTGGCCCCGGCCGTGGCGAAGCAGAGCGGGCTTACGCTCAACTTCACCAGCTACACGGGCGACCAGTGCCGCCCGGCCGAGTTCGATGCCCGGCTGGCCAGCCTGACCCCCGGCCCCGCCGATGTGGTGTTTTTCTACTTTGCCGGCCATGGCTGGAACAACCGCCAGAACAACTTTCCATCGCTCATTCTGGGCAACGCCAACACCGACCGCGCCACGCTGGAAAGCAGCTCCCGCAATCTGCTCGATGTTTACGAACGCCTGCGGGCCAAAAACGCTCGGCTCACCATTGCCATCGGCGAAGCCTGCAACAAAGAGCGCTCCGACGAACCCCAGCAACCGCCCACCAGCAGCCGCCAGCCCGATTACATGAAAAACACGGCCTACAGCCCCGAGCGGTTCAGCCGCCTGTTTCGAAACTACCGGGGCGGGCTGGTACTGGCCAGCAGCCAGCGGGGCCAGCTTTCCAACTGCGACCCCAAAGGCGGGCTGATGAGCATTGCCGTACAGAACACCCTCCGACGGCTGCTGAGTGATGATCAAAAGGGGCCGCTCTCCTGGGAGCTGGTGCTGCGGGAGATAACCCGCCAAACCGAAGTAGCTGCGCAACAGGCCGGCCATCGGCAAACCCCGCAGTACCGGCTGGATCTTCGGCAGAGCGAAGTCGCAAGCGCCAAACCAGTTGCCCGGCCCGGTGTATCAACGTCTCCGTCGACTCCCTGCGCCCCCGTCGATGCCTACGTCAACGAGACCGCTCTGACCGGTATCAAAGAAGACCTGCCGCTGCTGAGAGCCATGAACGAGAAAGTAGACTCCGACAACGCCGACGAATACGCCCGGCAGTTTCTGACCTTCTACCGCAACCAGAAACATTTCTACGACAACCTCGGGCAGATGGTCTTCTACGAGTCGAGCACGATGCCCGAGCGCTGCCGACCGGCGTTTCAGCGGAGCATCAGCTGGATTCGGGAAAGCACGACCGAGATCAACGAGCGCTATCAGACCATCCAGAAATTTGCGCTCAAGCCCAGACTGCTGGCGGCCCAGGCCCGGAGCGAACTGCCCTCGCTGATTACCCGACTGGAAGAAATTCTGGAACAGCTCGACAAATAAGGGCAGGCGCCATACGGGTTGTCAGAGACTCATACCGCCATCGACGAAGATCGTTTGCCCGGTTATGTACCGACCCGCTTCGGAGCATAGCAGGAGCGCCATGCCCGCAATGTCGTTGGGTTGGCCCATGCCACCCAGCGGAATCTGCATACGCTGGGCAATGTGCTCAGGTACTTCGGGCGTCGGTTCGTCGGTACGGGGCGTTTCGATCACCCCCGGCGACAGGTTATTGACCGTAATCGACTGGCTGGCCAGCTGAAGCGCCAGATTTCGGACCATGTTGGCCACCGCGGCTTTGGTGCCCGCGTATACAATCATGGACGGGTGAGGCTTCTCTTCCTGCACGCTGCCAATGGTCAGGATCCGCCCCCAGCCGCGATCAGTCATATCGGCCACGAATCGCTGGGTGATCAGCAGCGTCGATTTCCAGTTGGCGTTGACCTGCCGGTCAAATTCGTCGGCGTCGGTATCTTCCCACTCGTCGGGTAGCTGGATCGAGGCATTCAGCACCAGAATATCGATGGGGCCAAGCGCCTGGCGGGCCTGGTCGTACAGCTGATCGGCTGCGTCGGGCCGGAGCAGATCGACCCCAATGGCTTCGCTCCTGACACCCAGCTGCCGGATTTGCCCGACAACCTGCTGCGCTTCATCGTCGCCTTTGCGGTTATGAACGAGTACGTTAGCCCCAAATTCGGCCAGCGCGAGCGCAATGGCCTGGCCAATTCCCTGACTGGAGCCCGTGACAAGGGCATTTTTCCCGGATAGATTTAACAGGTCCCTGATCATACGTTAAAAAAGGGCCGGAGCCGAAGCCCGGGCCGGTAGGAATGGTGTTGATTGATTCACGAAAACCGGGCTTGTCGTATGCCGGTACCGCATAAACCACAAACCAGAGCGCGCAGCCCTGTAAAAATTAGCCAACGTTCGGCTGCGGCTAGTAGGTCTTGGTCATATCGGCCGGAATGGCGATGACAAAATCGGCCAGGTTCCGGTTGTCCGACGCCGGCTTGTCGGGGTCCGGCATCTCGACCGACGAGATCGTCAGGATGCGCAGGCTAGGTTGCTGCTGCCGAAGGTACCACACAATACCCTCGAAGTTTTTGGAGTGATAATCGCCGTTAAAATGCAGCAGGGTCTGGCCCGGCTGGCGGTTCTGCCGGATAAAATGGGCCATCGTTGCATCTTTGATGGCCTGCGCCCGCGCAAAATTGGCAGCCCGGTCGCCGGTAGTGCCGTGGGCTGCGTTGGTTCCCATCATGTCGAGCATGGCGCGGTAGCCGGGTAGGGTCAGATCAACCGTCAGCGGCAGCGGGGCCATCTGTCGTTTAGCGTCGGCGGGCAGGGTGTCGAGGGCAGCCAGGCCCTGCCGCGATACCAGACTGGCGTACCGGCGGGGTACATTCGTGGCTACGAACGGAATCTTCTGCTCGCGGGCTATATCGACAATGGGTTTGTAATCCGTGTCGAAGTTGGGCCAGAGCCGCGCCTGTCCGGCCAGTTCCTTAGCGGTGGTTTTACCCTGTACATACTCGCTGAGGGCGGTCTGGTTATCGGCTTCGAACATCTCGGCCCCCAGCACCAGCGCCCCTTTTTTCTGCGCCACCAGGTCTTTGGTCAGCTGTAGCTCCAGCCAGTGGCAGATCGGGTTGTTATGCAGTTCGCCAAACAGGACCACATCGGCGTCGGCCGCCTGCCGCAGCAGTTTGGCGTACGTTGTCGATTTCAGCCGGGCGTCGTAGAGCTGATAAGCTGGTTTGTCGGGCCGGAAGGCAACCCCCAGCAGGCAGAGTAGAAAAAGCGAAAAGCGCAGGCGAAGTAGCATGGCAGCGTGTCGTGATGGGGCCAGATGACCTGTCCCTCTAACTAATCTGCCCGATAATAAGTTGACAACCCCTTGCGAACAAGGCCCGCCCGTAACTAATTTAGGAGACGATTGGTTACGTCTGTGCCCGTCAACGCCTTCGTCTTCCCATGCATTTATTCGATACGCTTCGTTCGTTTCCGGTTTTTGAACACGTGCCTTCCGAGCAGCTTCAGTGGGTTGTTGACCGGGCCGAAGAAGCCACCTTCGCGGCCAATGAGCCCATCAACAAAACCGGCGACCCGATCGACCACCTGATGCTGGTCCTGGACGGCCGGGTCCGGATCGAGTGGCCCAACAGCAACGGCGATGAAATTGCGATGTACGAACCCCAGTCGATTCTGGGGGTGCTGCCGTTCTCCAGACTCGTCAAAGCCATGGGGCAGGTGGTGGCCGACAGGCCGACTCACGCCCTTCTGCTGCACCGCAGTCACTTCCGCGAACTGGCCCACGCCTGCTACGAACTGACCGAAGCGCTGGTTCATCAGATGACTACCCGCGTCCGGGACTTTACCCGGCAGGCGCAGCAGAACGAAAAAATGGCTTCCCTCGGCCGGCTATCGGCGGGTCTGGCCCATGAGCTGAACAACCCCGTAGCCGCCGTTGTCCGATCGGCCGATACGCTGAAAGAACACATGCGGGCCACCCCCGAAGCTTTCAAAGCCATCATGCACCTGAGCCTGACCGACGATCAGGTCGACTCGGTCAACGAACTCATCTTCCGGAAAATTGACCAGAAACCACCCGTGCTGACCATGATGCAGCGCAGCCGCCTGGAAGATGAACTGACCGATTGGCTCGACGATCAGGGGATTGACGGCGTTACCGACAGCTCGACGCTCGACCTGGCGGGGCCGCTGGTCGACTTTGGCTTCACCGCCGACGATCTGGACTGGATCCTGGAACGCATCGGGGCTAACAATCTGGCGGGTGTCGTGGGCTGGCTGGTCGACAACCTCGTGACCGAAAAGCTGGTCCGGGACATCAGCGAAGCCTCCAAACGCATCTCTACGCTGGTCGGCTCGATCAAGAATTACACCCACATGGACCGGGGTTCGGGTAAAACCGAGGTCGACCTGCCCGAAGGCGTTCGCTCTACCCTCGTTCTGCTCGACCATAAACTTAAAAGCAAGAAGATCAGCGTAACGCTCGACTTCCCGCCCGACCTCCCGCTCGTCTGCGGCTGGCCGGGCGAGCTGAACCAGATCTGGACCAACCTCATCGACAATGCCGTCGATGCGCTGCCGGAGGGCGGTCAGCTGACCATCCGCAGCGCCGTAGATCGCAACGAGTTTGTTCTCACCAAAGTCATCGACAACGGTTCGGGGATTCCGGCCGATATTCAGGATAAAATATTCGACCCGTTTTTTACGACCAAAGATATTGGCAAAGGTACCGGCCTGGGCCTCGACATCGTGCAGGGCATTATCCGACACCACAATGGGTCGATCCACGTCCGCTCCCAACCCGGCGAAACCGTTTTTTCGATCTGCCTGCCCATTCAATGAGTAATTGAGTGATGAGCGGTGCTGTAGCATCCGCTTACTTACTCGCTCACTCATCTACTCAATTAACCTTATTCGTATGCGTCTGCCCATTATTCTCTCGATTGACGACGACCCACAGGTACTTCAGGCCATCCAGCGTGATCTGCGGCAAAAGTACCGCCGGCAATATCGCATTCTCTGCACCGAATCGGCGCAGGAAGCCCTCGACTCGCTGACTGAACTTAAGAAAAAAGGGGAAGAAGTTGCCCTGTTCCTGTCTGACCAGCGCATGCCCGACATGACCGGCGTAGCGTTTCTGACGCAGGCGAGGCAGGTATTCCCGACTGCCAAACGCGCGCTGCTGACGGCCTATTCGGACATCGATGCGGCTGTACGGGCCATCAACGAGGTGCAGCTGGACTATTACATTGCCAAACCGTGGGATCCGCCCGAAGAGCGGCTCTACCCCGTGCTGGACGACCTCCTGAGCGACTGGCAGTCGAACCACCGGTCCGGCTTCGAGGGGCTGGCGCTGATCGGCTATCAGTTCTCTCCCCACTCACACGACCTCAAGGATTTTCTGGCGGGCAACCTGTTCCCCTACCAGTGGCTCGACATCGAGAATAACCCCAAAGCGCAGGAACTGCTTACGCTGCACGGCCTGACGCCCTCCGACCTGCCCGCCGTTGTGTTCGAAGACGGAACGGTACTGACGCAGCCCAGCCTCAGCGACGTCGGCGAAAAGCTCGGCCTGGTTCCCAAAGCATCGCAGGAGCTGTACGACCTGGCCATCATCGGCGCCGGACCGGCCGGGCTGGCAGCGGCTGTCTACGGCGGTTCCGAAGGGCTGCGGACCATCCTGATCGACAAGCGCGGACCGGGCGGGCAGGCGGGTACCAGCTCGCGCATCGAAAACTACCTCGGCTTCCCCAACGGCCTGAGTGGCAGCGACCTGACCCGGCGGGCCATTACCCAGGCGCAGCGCTTCGGCGTGGAGTTTCTGGCCCCCCAGGAGGTCGTCTCCATTAATTCGCGGGGGCAGTATAAAGACATCAACATGGCCGATGGCAGCAAGGTCGTAGCGCGGGCAATCCTGCTCAGCACGGGGGTGTCGTACCATAAACTGGAGAACCCCAGCCTCGACCGGTTTACGGGGGCCGGCGTCTATTACGGAGCCGCCACCACCGAAGCCTATGCCTTCAAAGGCAAGTCGGTGTATGTGGTAGGGGGCGGTAATTCGGCCGGGCAGGGCGCTATGTATCTGTCCCGAACGGCCTCGGAGGTATTCATCTGCATCCGGCGCCCCGACCTGACCGAAACCATGTCGCAGTACCTGATTGAGCAGATCGACCGAACGCCGAACATTACCGTGCTGGGCTGTACGGAAGTAATCGAAGCGCTGGGCAAAGACCAGATGGAATGCGTTGTGCTCGAGAACATGGATACCCACGAGCGCCGGACCGTTCCGGCCGCGGGCCTCTTTATCTTCATCGGCACCAAGCCCTACACCGACTGGATCGAGATGGACATCATCAAAGACCCCAAAGGCTTCATCGCCACCGGCCGGGATCTGGCCAAATACGCCGACTTCAAAAAAGTATGGCGACAGGCCCGCGAACCGTTCTCGCTCGAAACCTGCAGCCCCGGCATCTTTGCCGCGGGCGACGTTCGGGCGGGGGCCATGAACCGCGTAGCCTCGGCCGTAGGGGAAGGCGCAATGGCCGTCAGCTTCGTCCATAAATACCTCGCTGAGAACTAAACGGACCAGGTCAGCCACGTTTTGGTTGGCAATACCTACGGGCTCGTTGTACCTTTGGGTCGTTTTGTATCGACAGCTACCTCCGGAGGTAGCTGTTCACTGATGACTGATTATGACTGATCGTTACGCCCAGCGGGGAGTTTCCGCCAGCAAAGAAGACGTACACGCGGCTATTGCCCAACTCGACAAAGGCTTATTTCCGAAAGCGTTCTGCAAGATCGTGCCCGACACCCTGGCCGGCGACCCGGATTTCTGCACCATCATGCATGCCGACGGCGCCGGTACCAAATCGTCGCTGGCCTACCTCTACTGGCGCGAAACCGGCGATCGGAGCGTATGGCGTGGCATTGCTCAGGATGCCGTGGTCATGAATACCGACGATCTGATCTGCGTAGGCGCTACTGGTCCGATGCTGCTGTCGAGTACCATCGGCCGCAACAAAAACCTGATTCCGGGCGAGGTCATTGCCGATATCATCAACGGAACCGAAGACGTGCTGGCCATGCTGCGCGAACACGGCATCGATGTGTACAGCACCGGGGGCGAAACAGCCGACGTCGGTGACCTGGTCAGGACCATTATCGTCGATAGCACCGTTATTGCCCGGATGCGACGCGATCAGGTTATCAGCAACGACCGCATTCAACCCGGCGACGTGGTGGTTGGGCTGGCCTCGTTCGGGCAGGCCACCTACGAAGACCAGTACAACGGCGGTATGGGCAGCAACGGCCTTACCTCGGCCCGCCACGATGTGCTGGCCCACCCATTGGCCGACGCTTATCCGGAGAGCTTCGACCCGGCCGTTGACCGAAGTCTGGTTTACAGCGGTTCCAAACGCCTTACCGACCCTGTTGAAGGAACCGGGCTAACCGTTGGGCAGCTGATTCTGTCGCCCACGCGCACCTACGCGCCCGTTGCCCGCGTCCTGCTGGACGAACTGCGGCCCCAGATCCACGGCATGGTTCATTGCTCGGGTGGCGCGCAGACCAAAGTGCTTCACTTTGTCGATAACCTGCATATTATCAAGGATAACCTCTTCCCTATTCCACCCCTGTTCCGGCTTATTCAGCAGGAGAGCGGAACGGCCTGGCAGGAAATGTACAAAGTATTCAACATGGGCCACCGGCTCGAAGTCTACCTGGCCGAAGAACATGCCCAGCGGGTGATCGAGGTATCGGAGTCGTTCGGTATTCCGGCGCAGATTGTCGGCCGGGTCGAGTCGTTTGCGGGTAAACAGGTGACGATCCGCAGCGAGGTCGGCACATTTACCTACTAACATTTGGGTTAGCTTATTTTTATCTACATTCGTGGCGATTTCGTTACTCGCCATGCGTTACTTCTACACCATTTGTCTGTTGACCCTGTCGGCTATAGTGCAGGCGCAGGTTAACTTTTCGGCCACCTGGCCCTTCAACGGCGCTACGACGGGCAGCGCCACCCATCCCAACGTAAGTACGGGCGGAGCCAGTTTTGTCGGCGTAGCTCCCAACAACGTAGCCGGTTACGTTCCCGGTCAGAACGGACAGGCCGTCAACGTAGCCAACTGGTCGCAGTCGGCAGCCTGCAACTTTTCTGAGTACGTTCAGATCAGCGTCAGCGCACAGAACGGCCAGAGCATGACCCTTACCCAGCTGACTGTATTTGCCAACCGGTCAGGTAGTGGGCCTCAGGAGTTGCGGCTTCGCTCCAGTGTCGATAATTACGCGTCGGATCTGATGGTGTTTGCCGTAGGTACCTCTTTCCAGCAGGCATCGGCCAGCCTGTCAGGAGCGGGGTTTACCAGTCAGACTGGTACAATTACCTTCCGGCTCTACGGCTGTAATGGCACCGGAGGCACCCTCCGGCTCGATGACCTGACCATCAACGGCACCGTTACGGCCGCGCCCCTGCCCGTTTCGCTGCTTTCGTTCACCGCCAAACCCGAAGGTGACCGTGTGCAGATTGCCTGGTCAACCGCCTGGGAACGCGACGCCAGCCGCTTCGATATTGAACGCAGTGCCGATCTGAAGGAGTTTGAAACGGTAGGCAGTGTACCCGCCAGAGGCACCACCGACCAGCAGCAGCAGTACGGCCTTACCGACCTCAACCCCCGCCCCGGCACGAGCTACTACCGCCTGCGCCAGGTCGATTATAACGGCACGACCAACCTGTATACCCCCGTAGCGGTTCAGCTCAAAACCGGAGAATCGGTAGTGGCTGTTTATCCTAACCCAGCCGAGTCGACCCGGATTCATGTACGGCTCTGGAACGCCGATGGAGCTACCGTTCGGCTACTGACCATGTCTGGCCAGCCCGTTGCCGGCAGTCTGCACCGCAGCGCTGGCGAGGCTGACCTGATTCCGGCTCAGCCACTGACCGCCGGTCTCTATTGGCTCGAAACCACCCTGGGTGAGCAACGACGAATCCAGCGGGTACTGGTTCGGTAATGTCCTCACCAGCTGCTGGTTAGCTCTGCCGATCGAGTAAATCCACAGCAAGTAAAGTCGGGATTGTCACCCCGTCAAAACCAGTTGTACCGCAGCAGAAAAATGGCTACCTGTGTATGGCTATTCGCCCATTCCCGACGGCTTGAGTCTACGTTCACGTCGAGTGATTTAGTATTGGGGCGACACCTACCCATCCTGATTGGCAAAAAAAACTCCGAAGCTATACATCTTCGGAGAGCTATTGTACCCGCGCCGATGCAGGCACAGTATGTAGAGTTAATGGGTACTTCGGTGATTCTTCACTAGCTCAATACGGCTGCCATAGCCAGCAAGTACGTTTTGATACGGGATGAAAACAGGCCTAAGCCACTTCGAGTTCAACCATTGTCGGGCGGTCCATTCGTTTAGACGCGTTTAGAATCTCAATCCCTACCATCATACCACTAGCATCATAATCAATGATCATACCCGGCCGGTCTGCATCGCTCTCTTCTATCTGTGCATCCGTTAGCTGAATGTAAAGTATATCCACCTCCCGGTCATATTTCACCTTCATAGTACTTCGGTAGTTTCGACGTCTTATAAACAGTTTTTACAACGCAAGGTTGCTTTTCCGTATTGACGAATACTCGTACTAAGTACGTACCTTTTTCCTTAAAATCAATTTTTGACTGATAAACCTTCTGTCCATACCCACCCGATTCGTCATCGATAATCTGGTCTGGACGAATTAGTATAGATTGAACAGTTTGATCATCGATACCACGTTTTTCCATTTGTTCTCTGGCGTGGTTCGACACTTCGTATAGGATGTCAGTCATCGATAGTCAGTTCATTATCAGCATCTGGCAAACAGACAATTAGCAGACAAGAGGCTCAACCTATGCCGTTTCACACGGATACGTTGAGCCTCTTGTCTGGACAATTACTGACTAGAAATCAGCGTCGAGCACAAATCCTTTGGGTTCTTCGGTTACCTTGGCGGTTTCGGCCTCGCTGCCGTCCGGGTTCTGGGAAGCCGCCTTCATGGCTTTGAACTTGGCCATTACTTCGCCCCGCTGGTATTCGCCCACGCGCTTTTCGAAGAAGTTGGTTTTACCCTGCAGCGAGATCATATCCATGAAATCGAAGGGGTTCGTTACGTTGTAGATCTTACGCAGGCCGAGCGTCACCAGCAGGTGATCCGCTACGAAAGCGATGTACTGCTTCATCAGATCGGCGTTCATCCCGATCAGCGACACGGGCAGCGCATCCGTCACAAACTCCTGTTCGATCTCAACCGCATTCCGGATAATATCGTACAGCTGCGACTCGGGCAGTTTGTTTTTGATGTGGTCCGTATAGAGCATGCAGGCAAAATCGCGGTGCAGGCCTTCGTCGCGCGAGATGAGCTCGTTCGAGAAGGTAAGGCCCGGCATCAGACCGCGTTTTTTCAGCCAGTAGATGGAGCAGAACGAACCCGAGAAGAAAATACCTTCTACGGCGGCAAACGCAATAAGCCGCTCGGCAAAGCTTCCGTTCTCGATCCAGCGCAGCGCCCACTCGGCTTTTTTCTGCACGCAGGGAATGGTATCGATCGCGTTGAGCAGCCGGTCTTTCTCGGCCGAATCTTTGATGTAGGTATCGATCAGCAGCGAATAGGTCTCGGAGTGAATGTTCTCCATCATGACCTGAAACCCGTAGAAGCATTTGGCTTCGGCATACTGCACTTCAGACAGGAAGTTGACAGCCAGGTTTTCGTTCACGATACCGTCCGAAGCGGCAAAGAACGCCAGCACGTGCGAGATGAAGTGCCGCTCACCATCGTTCAGACTATTCCAGTCTTTCATATCCTGACCGAGGTCAATCTCTTCGGCAGTCCAGAACGACGCTTCGTGGGTTTTGTAATACTCCCAAATGTCCCAGTGCTTGATGGGGAACAGCACAAAGCGGTTTTTGTCTTCTTCTAAGATCGGCTCGATCACATCGTGTTGTACCATGTTGGGGTTGTTAATTTATGTGGTGAAAGCCAGGTTACAAGGCTGGCTATATCGACTAAAAACGGGCAAGCTTCTTCTGACAAAATTAAGCGGTACGGCCACTTCTGCAAGCCATTTTCAATTGGGTTGTCGCTCCAGTCAAATAAGACATATCGGTAACACAAACACTATCAGCCTGTTGAGACAAAGGCAGTTAGATAGATTCTTGGAATAGTTCAGTATATAAGAGTTGAAACAGCTCTTGCTGGATGCGGACAGTTTTCCGGCGGTACTTGGTGCAGGAATACCAGTTGACATTGAAGCCTTATTTGTCAGTAAACCTCTCCAACCGATACTCCAGAAACTCGCGCTTAGGCCTGTATGTTTTTGGCAATCGAATGGGCTTATACTCGAACTGACCAAAGAACCGCTCGTAAAAATCTTTGGATGAATCGGCTTTCAATCGTTTCGAGATAAGTAGCTTATAATCGGTGTCGATACAAATCAGCCCTTTCTCATAGGCTCGATCATAAAGAGCCGACAGACAGATTCCATTTTCAGGATTTAATCGATTATGTTCATCGTCGGCCCACGGCACTATATGGCCGGCTACTAGCAGGTCGGGCAGATCAATACCCGAAACAGCACAGTGATTTTCGTAAGTTTTCAGGATCATCTGCCGAAAGACCCCCTGGTTTACCCTCGTCTTTACAATCCGTTCTTTTACCTCGCCCGTCAACCCAGTAAAGTCAAAAGCTACTTCCGGATGCAGTTCCTCAATGGTTTTGTGCTGGTATTCGGCCAGAATACGTTCACTTTCATAGATCAGCTCCTCCTGGTTATTGACAAACTCGTCCCAGATCGGTTTTACCTGAGCGTACCCTCCGCTCATTCCTTTGATACCACGTTGTTGGTGGTATGGATCAACATGAGCGAAGTTATTTAGTCGTATGGCTACAGAATTATGACTTCTGCCGATCAAATCAGCTAAGTCTCGAATTGCTTGTGTTCCGGTATGTAATTTACCGAAAGGCAATTTCAGATATAGGTTGAAAGCAACGATGAGTTCATTGCGAGTCCAGTTGAGGGATGTAGCCATTACTTAACGTGAGTTATAAGCAACTCTTTACCATCTAAAGAGAGCCTTTGATCATCTTTCCTGCATTGGGGTGACAAAAAGTATGGATCGTTTACCAGATGATCTTTACCACATCCTGGTAGCGGCTGAACTTTTCATCAGCAGATACAATGGGCATTGCTTCGACCAAAGCAGTAGTCGCTCGGACGGATCGCAGTGATCAGCGTGGAGAGGAATCGGGTCGTAAGCTGAGATATGTCAAATTAGGCCACCCGGTAAGCGCCGGATGCGGTACCAAAGGGCCGGGCTGATCCGTAATTTGTCTGTAGTAAATCGGAACCCCGGCCGGTCTGTTTTACGTTGCTAGTAAGAATAAGCCATCGCTTCGGCAAACCGACTGCAATCAACGCAACGTGACGACAGAAGACACCCCTACTGGCCAGCAAGCCGGCCTTACCGATATTGACCTGACAGGCTATGAGCAGATTGATGTGCTCGGCGCCCGTGAACATAATCTCAAGAATATTGACGTCTCCATTCCGCGTAACAAGCTGGTGGTCGTGACGGGCATCAGCGGCAGTGGCAAGTCGTCGCTGGCGTTCGATACCATCTACGCCGAAGGCCAGCGCCGGTATATGGAAAGCTTTTCGGCCTACGCCCGCTCCTTTATCGGCGATATGGAACGGCCCGATGTCGACAAGATCAACGGCCTCAGCCCGGTCATCTCGATCGAGCAGAAAACTACCTCCAAGAACCCCCGTTCTACGGTGGGTACCACCACCGAGATCTACGACTTTTTGCGGCTGCTCTACGCCCGTTCCGGCGAAGCATATTCATACCTGACGGGCCGAAAAATGGAACGCCAGTCGCAGGATCAGATCATCGATACCATCCTGAACCAGTACGGCGGGCAGAAGATAACCCTGCTGGCCCCCGTTATCCGCAGCCGGAAAGGACACTACCGTGAGCTGTTCGTGCAGATCGCCAAAACGGGCTATACCAAAGTACGCGTCGATGGCGTGGTACAGGATATCGTACCGAAAATGCAGCTGGACCGGTACAAGATCCACGACGTCGAAATCGTAATCGACAGGCTGATTCCCAAACCCGACGACCGGTATCGGCTCAGCCAGTCGGTGCAGACGGCGCTGAAACAGGGCAAAGGTGCCATGCAGATGCTCGACGGCGACGGTACCTTGGTTTACTTCTCGCAGAACCTGATGGACCCCGAGTCGGGCATCAGTTACGACGAACCATCGCCCAACTCGTTTTCGTTCAACTCACCCTACGGAGCCTGTCCGGTTTGTAACGGTCTGGGCGTAGTCGAAGAAATTACCGAAGAGTCGGTGATACCTGACAAATCGCTTAGTATCAGCCGCGGAGCCATTGCCCCCCTGGGCGAGTTCCGGGAATTGTGGATCTTCAAGGAAATTGAAGCGATTCTGAAAAAATACAAGCTTAACCTGAGTACTCCTGTCAGCAAGTTTCCCGACGAGCTGCTGCATGCGCTCATGTACGGCACCGACGAAGAAGCCGGCACGGCCACCCCGGCAGGGAAGCCATCGCCGGCGGAAGGTACGTATTCGTTTAAGTTTGAAGGGATCGTCAACTTCCTGAAACGGCAGCAGGAAAACGGCTCCGACAAGATCCTGGACTGGATCAAGGACTTTATGGTCGTGAAAACCTGTCCCGAATGCGACGGGGCACGCCTGAAAAAAGAGTCGCTGTATTTCCGGATTGCGCAGAAAAACATTTCCGAACTGGCCCGCATGGACATTTCGGAGCTGGCGGGCTGGTTCAACGACGTCGAAAGCCGCCTGACCGATCGGCAGAATATCATTGCCAAAGAGATCCTCAAAGAAATCCGGAAGCGAATCGGTTTTCTGGTCGACATCGGGCTGGATTACCTCACCCTCGACCGGTCGCTCAAGACCCTCTCGGGTGGCGAAGCGCAACGGATTCGGCTGGCCACGCAGATCGGTACCCAGCTGGTTGGGGTGCTCTACATCATGGACGAGCCCAGCATCGGCCTGCACCAGCGCGACAACGTAAAACTGATCGACTCGCTCAAGAACCTGCGCGACCTCGGCAACACGGTTCTGGTCGTTGAACACGACAAAGACATGATGCTGGAGTCGGACTTCATCCTCGACATCGGCCCCGGCGCCGGTCGGCACGGTGGTCAGGTCGTGGGGCAGGGAACGCCCGACGAGTTTTTGAAAAATGGCAGCACCACCGCCGATTACCTCAGCGGCCGCCGGGCCATTGCCGTACCTGCCGAGCGCCGGAAAGGCAACGGCAAGTTCCTGATCATTAAAAATGCCACGGGCCACAACCTGAAAAACGTAAACCTGAAATTGCCACTGGGCAAGATGGTCACGATTACGGGGGTGTCGGGCAGCGGCAAGTCGTCGTTGATTCACGAAACGCTGTTCCCGATTCTGAACCGGCATTTTTATAAGTCGAAGCGCGAGCCGCTGGCGTTCAAATCCGTGGAGGGGCTGGAGCATCTCGACAAAGTTATCGAAGTTGACCAGTCGCCCATTGGCCGCACGCCCCGGTCTAATCCAGCTACGTATACCGGCATGTTCTCGGACATCCGGCTGCTGTTTGCCGAGCTGCCCGAGGCCAAGATTCGCGGCTACAAACCGGGGCGGTTCTCGTTCAACGTGAAAGGCGGGCGCTGCGAAGACTGCGAAGGAGCGGGCATGAAAAAGGTAGAGATGGAGTTTCTGCCCGACGTACACGTGCTCTGCGAGACCTGTAAGGGCAAACGTTTCAACCGCGAAACCCTGGAAGTCCGCTTCAAAGGCAAATCCATTGCCGACGTGCTGGACATGACCGTAGAACAGGCCCTCGACTTCTTTGCCAGCCAGCCTAAAATCCTGCGCAAGGTAACGACCCTGAACGACGTAGGGCTGGGTTATATCACCCTGGGTCAGCACGCCACTACGCTCAGCGGGGGCGAGGCCCAGCGGGTTAAACTCGCCGAAGAGCTATCGAAGAAAGACACCGGTAAAACGCTGTATATACTCGACGAACCGACAACGGGCCTACACTTCCAGGATATTGCGCACCTGCTCGACGTGCTCAACAAACTGGCCGACAAAGGCAACTCGGTCCTGATTATCGAGCACAACCTCGACGTCATCAAAGTCTCCGACCACCTGATCGACCTCGGCCCGGAAGGCGGCAACAAAGGTGGCTTTATCATTGCGGAGGGTACCCCCGAAAAGGTAGCACAGGTTGCCGGCAGTCATACCGGTAAGTTCCTCAAACTGGAGTTAGCCGGCTAAGCTACTCATGTTTTGCCGGCCAGAAACGACTCGGTCCGGATGCACTCAAGTCGTTGAGCGCATCCGGACCGAGTCGTTTTACCTGATACGAGCCGATTACTGCGTCCGGGCTATACGGATCGGTACGCAGACTTTGGGCGGACAGGTTTGGCAGTTGGCCGGCGCCACGACCGGCAGCAGAATCGAACAGTTCGTTTGCGCATCACGGATCACGACCGACAGATTACCCGTATTGTTGTCGAACGTTCGGGCAACGCCGTATTCGTACGGACCGGCTTCGGGCGCATCGCCGACTTTTACGAAGTAGGTCGTGGTAGATCCCGTCGTTGTCGGGTTGATGGAGAAGCTATAGCCCGTATTGCCGGTCGGTCCGCACAGGGCCACGATCGGAGCCTGAACCGGCGGCTGGTTCACCACGATGGTAAAGGTGCTCACCCCCGAACAGCCACCCGCCGTGGTTGTTGCCGAAACGCTGTACACCGTAGTGGTGCGGGGCGTCACCTCGAGCGTTGGGCCGGTTGTTCCGTTGCTCCAGACGTAAGTAATGCCCGGGGCCGCGTTGGATACGGTCAGGGTAGCGCTGGTACCGGCGCAGATGGTCGACGAGCTGGCTATGATAACCGGCACTGGTGCGGGATCAACGATAATGATGACCGGACAGCAGTTGCCCGATACGCAGCCCGACATACCCGTTGCGGTAAAGCTGTAACTACCCGATAGCGAAGCCGAGAACGTAGGCGTTGTCGCTACCGACGTCGTCACGTTATCGATCGTGCGGAACCATTCGACACCCGTCGTGTAGCTGGCCGGCGCCGACAGCTGAAGACTGGCCCCTTCGCAAATCCGGACCGGCACACTAACGCATGAACTGGCGATGTCGTCTTCGGCAAAATTTCCGTTACCCGGCGATGAGTCCGGGTCCGACTCGAAACTGCGGATCACTTCGGCCACGTTTGACGTAACCCCCACCGAATCGACCGTGACGGCAATGGTCAGGTTTACCGATGTTGCCGGGCCAGCCAGCGCACTACCAATAGTCCAGCGTCCGGTTACGGGGTTGTAAACGGTACCGGGCGATGCCGTATGCGATACGTAGGTGAAGCCGCGCGCGAGGGTATCCCGTATCACGAGGCCCGTGGCGTTGAACTGGGCCGTACGCGTAGCCGAAACGGTAAACGTAACGCTGCTGCCTACGGTAGCCGTTGCGCTGCTCACGGTTTTCGATACGGAAATATCCGCCACGTTCTGATCGCAGCCATCAGGAGTACCGTCGCCATCGGCGTCGAGGAGGTCGCTACCGGTTGCGCACTTGTCCATACAGTCGGCAATGCCATCGCTGTCTGTGTCGGCTTTGACGTAGGCATGGAAAACGCGCAGATTGACGGCAACGCTGATCCCTGTCAGCGAAATACGGATGCTGTTGAAGGGTTGCGCAGCCTTGAAACCCAGCTGAACCCGCGACGTAGCGCCCAGCACCGAGGCACCAACCAGCCCGGTACCGCTGAATGATTCACTAACCGTACCGTTGCGATAGGTTGTAATCGTAACCCCACCCAGTAAGTTGAGACCGATGATGCCATCGCCATTGTCGACCAGGAAGCCTGCTTCGTACCCCGCCGGATAGGTCGTATTTGACCGTACCTCGATGTAGCGCGTACAGGCCAGCCCAACGGTTGAGGTGATGGTAGCAAAGTTGGTGGTCGAGTCGGCATCGATCAGGTTGGCTTCGCCCGACAGGCTGCCCAGCACGCAGCTGGCTCCCAGCGGCAGCGGACTGATCGAACCGGTGGTTACCGTGGCCGACTCTCCGGCGCTCAGAATAGCGTTTGCACAATCTTTGGGGCAGTTGGCGGGCCCTTCGAAAGCGTAGAATACATCGACCAGCCGGCCCGCCGTAACGGCTCCGGTATAGGCCAGTTCAACCTCGTCGAAGTCCTGCGAGGTAACAAAGCTCAGCACCTGCCGACCGTCTCCGCTGCCGCCCAGCACGGCAGCTTTCAGCACACCGGTACCGCTGCTGAAGCTGGCTGTCTCAACCGGATTGGGGTTACCCGTACGGTAGGTGCGAATGACGAACTGATTCAGCAGACTGGCGTCGAGCAGACCCAGGAGCCCGTTGGTACGGTTGCGCACCACAAACCCTACCTCATTTCCACCGGGATAATACTGCAGCGAGTCTTTGACCGAAATACGAAATCCGCCCGCGGCCGACACGCCCAGATCGATGGTGGCTACGTTGTTCAGATTTCCGTCTACAATGGCCGAAGCGCTGCTGCCTCCACAGCCTACGCAAAGCCCCGACGTACGGGCGGTATTGATAAAAGGCCCTCGGGCAGCCCCAACAATGGGGTCCATACAAACCTGATTGTTTTCCCGGGTCTGGGGGGTGGTTTGCGCCATACTGGTAAACACAGTACAGACTAGGGTAGCCAGCGCACCGGCTACGTGTAGTAAAATGCGATTCATGAAGAGTACTTGTGGATTGAATTGGAAAGCCTGCTTTGATCAGGTAGAGGTACAGCAGAAGCCCAAAGCTTCTGAACCAACAAGACATAGTGATCCTGATCAGGCCCTGACAGCCTGCATAAACCACTCACTATCTTGAGGTTAACGGTTGCCTAGCGGAGCGCAGGCAGCAAAGGAGCAGAAGGAATAGCTAACATTTTTTGTTCATAGAGATTATAGATAGGTGTAACGTTGACGATTACTTCGGTCGGCCTCGACTTCTGGTACCGGCATCAGGATTCGCCAATCTGGCAAATGTTTAATATCCTTTTTTGCAGAAGTGATTGCTAAAATTTTACTTACAATAGCTATACCACACAAACCTAAACTTGACAAGACTTTTTATACCAATTTTTATTTTTCTGCAAACAAAAAGTACACTAAATATAAATTTGAAAACATAACCAATTCATAACCAATCAGTAAGCACAAAATTTATCATTAATGAATAAACAAACATTTATAAATTCATTGCCTGGTAAACGCCTGTCCAGACTAAGTAAATTAATTTAAAATATAATTATTCTTCTAATTAGTTACATTTTAGGCGCTCTCAAAAACCATGCTACGCCAGATAGTTTTCCGATCTATTTTATGTACTATTCGCACGCCAGCCTTTTCGCAACGCTGAAGTACCCTGTTCCTTTTTGCTGTTTGGGATCATCTCGGTTGGCCGAACCCGCCCCCGCTTGCAGCCGCCAGGATAAGATCGCTGGCAGGTCAATGTAAATACGGCTATCTTCGCCCAGCCTGTACTACTAATAAATCCCTGTATGCGTAACCCCTTTTTTTATGTTCTTCTGCTGGTGCTGGTCGTATTGGACGGCTGGCTCCTGGCCCACCCTAACCTGATTGGCCGGGCTGGCGTGTTTTTCTTCGATTACACGTACCTCGAAACCTTCCCCGAAGCGCTGGGTACCGTTGCCGCCGTGGTGGCCGTAGCGCTCCTGCTGAGCTGGGCCGTGCAAAAGTTCGGTCGGTCGCTGGCGGTCATCGTGCTGACAGGTTTGCTCGCAGCCTCGGCTTTTTATCTGTTTCAGAGCTTCACCCAGTACAATCAGGGCATCTATAAACTGACCGGAGCCGGGTTTAGGGCCGGGGCTATCCTGCTGCCGGGTTTGCTCGTGCTGGTGTTCGGGAAAGCACTCTGGGACGCTGTTTCCAGTCGAAAGCGCTGATCGATAAGCAAATACAGTATTATATGACCGTAATGCCCTGATAAAGGGCATTTTTTATGCGCTAATGGTCCCGTAATGATCCGGTAATAGCCACGTCAGTTGCGCCACAAGCGGCCTTCCGGGGGTTAAGCATCACATCATACCCGAACGGCTGGCGTCGGATCATTTGCCGGTGCTGGCCGTTCGGGCCTACTGACCCACCCGGTACCCTACAAAAAGGACCCACACGGCTCCTTTTTTGCGTATGTTTGGGCGTATGCTCCCCCCCCTATGAAACTCGTCTCCCTGCTACTACTGCTGCTCCCCTTTTCCCTTACGGCTCAGACGGCTTATCTGCTCCGCCCCGACCGCGTTTTCGACGGCGAAACCGTTCATGAAGGCTGGGTCGTTCGCGTAAAAGGAGCCCGGATCGATGCCGTTGGCCCGGCCGCCAGCGTCTCTGCCGAGGGCACCACCCCCGTTGACCTCAAAGGGCAGACGCTCCTGCCCGGCCTGATTGAAGGGCATTCGCATCTGCTGCTGCACCCCTACAACGAAACCAGCTGGGACGATCAGGTGCTGAAAGAAGCCCGGTCGCTGCGGGTGGCCCGCGCTACGGTTCACGCCAAAAAAACTCTGCTGGCCGGCTTTACCACCGTTCGGGACCTCGGCACCGAAGGTGCTGACTATGACGATGTGGGCCTGAAACAGGCCATCGATCAGGGTATCATTCTGGGGCCCCGCATGATGGTCGTGACGCGGGCGCTCATTGCCAGTGGCAGCTACGGACCCAAAGGATTCAGCCCCGATATCAGCGTGCCGCAGGGGGCCGAAGAAGCCGACGGCCACGATGCGCTGATCCGCGCCGTTCGGACGCAGATCGGTAAAGGAGCCGACGCCATCAAGATTTACGCCGATTACCGCTGGGGCCTCATGGCCGAAGCCCGCCCGACCTTCACGCTCGAGGAACTGAAGCTGATCGTCGAAACGGCTCGTAGCAGCGGCCGGGGCGTTGTAGCCCACGCCAGCACCGCCGAAGGCATGCGCCGGGCCATTCTGGCCGGCTGCGAAACCGTAGAACATGGCGACGCCGGCACCCCCGAGATCTTTGCCCTTATGAAAAAGAACGGCACGGCGCTCTGTCCGACGCTGGCCGCGGGCGATGCCGTCAGCCAGTACCGGGGCTGGAAAAAAGGCCAGGAGCCCGAGCCCGCCCGCATCCGCGAAAAACGTAATACCTTCAAACAAGCCCTCGACGCGGGCGTAACCATCTGTGCCGGGGGCGACGTAGGTGTCTTTAGTCATGGCGACAACGCCCGCGAGCTGGAGATGATGGTCGACTACGGCATGAAACCGCTGGACGTACTTCGCTCCGCTACCGCCATCAATGCCGATGTGTTTCATCTGGCCGACCGGGGCCGCGTTCGGGCGGGTCTGCTGGCCGACCTCGTCGCGGTAGAAGGCGACCCTACGCGCGCCATACTGGCACTCAGGCAGGTACGAGCTGTCATGAAAGGCGGCCAATGGTATCGCCAATAAACCAAAACTTATTGGGCAATTGTCGGGTTACTCAACCAGAACCGGCGGTTATCGGGATTTTTAGGCCCCTTTCTCCCGTCATTTGTGTTTTTGGCCTAACTTCGCCGGTCAATGCCAATTGGGATTTATAATCCTTTCTATTTGAGTACACTACCCTAAAACTTTATATGGCGAACTCTGCTGAACTAACCGTCGATGGCAAATCGTTCTCGTTCCCGACTCTGGAAGGGAGCGAACACGAAAAAGCCTTCGATATCTCGTCCCTCCGTGATCAAACCGGCTATGTTACGTTAGACCGGGGTTATAAAAACACTGGTGCTACCCAAAGCGGCATTACGTTTCTCGACGGCGAAGAAGGCATTCTGCGTTACCGGGGTTATTCCATTGAAGACCTGGCGTCAAAATCAACGTTCCTCGAAGTATCGTACCTGCTGATCTACGGCGAGCTGCCTACTGCCGAGCAGTATGAAACGTTCGTCAACTCGATTCGCCGACATACGCTCGTCAACGAAGACATGCGCAAAATCTTCGACGGCTTCCCGGTCAATGCCCACCCCATGTGCGTGCTGGCATCGCTGGTGAGTGCCATGAGCGCGTTCTATCCCGACTCGCACGAAGGCAATGGCAATACCGATCAGCACATTATCCGGCTGCTGGCCAAACTGCCAACCATTGCCACCTGGTCGTACAAACGGTCGCTGGGTCACCCAACCAACTACCCGAAAAACAACCTCGACTACATTCCGAACTTCCTGAATATGATGTTCGCCCTGCCGGTCGAAGAGTACAAGGTCGATCCGGTAGTTGCCGAAGCGCTGAACGTGCTGCTGATCCTGCACGCCGATCACGAGCAAAACTGCTCGACCAGCACCGTACGGCTCGTAGGCTCTTCGCAGGCCAATATTTATTCGTCTATCTCGGCCGGTATCCAGGCGCTCTGGGGACCGCTCCACGGCGGTGCCAACCAGGAGGTGATCGAGATGCTCG
This sequence comes from Spirosoma sp. 209, assembly GCF_002006735.1. NCBI lineage: Bacteria > Pseudomonadati > Bacteroidota > Cytophagia > Cytophagales > Cytophagaceae > Spirosoma > Spirosoma sp. 209. Next base: position 43,234 of record NZ_MVEC01000027.1, read on the forward strand.
AAGACATCAAAGCCGACGGGGGCGATGTAGGTAAGTATATCGACATGGCTAAGAACGCGAAAACGACGGGCTTCCGGCTGTTCGGCTTCGGCCACCGCGTTTACAAAAACTTCGATCCCCGCGCTAAAATCATCAAGAAAGCCGCCGACGATGTGCTGAACAAACTGGGCGTCAACGATCCGGTGCTCGAGATTGCCAAAGGTCTCGAAGAAGCAGCCCTGAACGATCCGTATTTCGTACAGCGGAAACTGTATCCGAACGTTGATTTCTACTCGGGTATCATCTACCGCGCGCTGGGTATCCCGACCAATATGTTTACGGTGATGTTTGCGATTGGCCGTCTGCCGGGCTGGATTGCCCAGTGGAAAGAAATGCGTGAGCAGAAAGAGCCGATCGGCCGACCACGCCAGATCTACACCGGCGCTACCCTCCGCGAATTCGTGCCGCTGGAAAACCGGTAACGCAGGTATATCCTTACAACGACAGAAGCCCCGACTAACCAATAGTCGGGGCTTCTGTCGTTGTAAGAGCAGTTTATTTACATAGTCACGCTCCTATCGGCGTTCTTCTCAAAGTAGTTCGAGTCACGTTTGGCGTCGTCAACACTCTTCACGACCAGTTTAGGGCGGGCTCCGAACAGACCAAAGCGGGTTTTGTACTGCACAACGTACGTCTGACCGTCTTGTACGTCCAGCTGTACCATGCGTTTCGAGCCCTCTCTGGCCGAAATGGTATGCATGCCGGGTGCCAGACTCGTTGTGTACATCGATTTATTTTTCAGCCGGGTCAGCTCCTGGCCGTCGGCAATTACTTTGTATTTGGCCATGGAGCCATACAGGCAGCCATCCCGGAAGATTATGACCTTGGCCGCCTGGGGGGCGCCAGCGGGGCGGGGTGTTTCGGCAGTAGCCATAAGAGCAGCCATAGACAGGCTGAGTGCGATCACGATCGTTTTCATAACGTTTGGTAGTTAATGGCTCACCCGACTGCCGGATAAGCTGATTTAACCTACGACCGCCGGATATACTTAGATTGCGGGGGCATAAAAAAACGGCTGGATTACGTCCAGCCGTCATGCAGTTCAGGTCAGTGCCTGTATGCGTTGTTTGCGCTTAATCGTCGATTTCGCCTTCGTCGTCCCCTTCGGTAGCCGCCAGAACAGGATCGGTCAGCGCGTCATCGTCTTCGGCGATCTTAGCCCGGATCTTGCCTTCGAGCTCAGCCATCAGTTCCGGATTATCGAGCAGCAATTCTTTCACGGCATCGCGACCCTGTGCCAGGCGGCTGGTACCGTACGAGAACCACGAGCCCGACTTCTTCACGATCTCCATTTCGACAGCCAGGTCAAGAACTTCGCCGACTTTCGAGATACCCTGTCCGTACATGATGTCAAACTCAACCACTTTAAACGGAGCGGCCAGTTTGTTTTTCACGACTTTCACCTTGGTCCGGTTACCCACTACATTGTCGGCACCTTCTTTGATCTGACCAATACGGCGGATATCGATCCGAACCGACGCGTAGAATTTGAGAGCGTTACCACCGGTGGTTGTTTCGGGGTTACCGAACATCACGCCGATTTTCTCGCGCAGCTGGTTGATGAATATGCAGCAGCAGCCGGTTTTGTTGATCGTACCCGTCAGTTTCCGCAGCGCCTGGCTCATCAGACGAGCCTGCAGACCCATTTTACTTTCGCCCATTTCGCCTTCGATCTCGGCTTTTGGCACGAGGGCGGCTACGGAGTCAATAACGATGATGTCGATAGCACCGGAGCTAATCAGGTGCTCGGCAATTTCGAGAGCCTGTTCGCCATTATCGGGCTGCGAGATCAGCAGGTTTTTGGTGTCGATACCGAGTTTTTCGGCGTATACGCGGTCAAAAGCGTGTTCGGCGTCGATGAAGGCCGCCAGACCGCCCGCTTTCTGCGCTTCGGCGATGCAGTGCATCGTGAGCGTGGTTTTACCCGACGATTCAGGGCCGTAGATTTCAACGACGCGACCGCGCGGCATACCGCCAATACCCAACGCCAGATCCAGTCCCAGCGAGCCCGTCGAGATCACCGGAACGTCAACGACTTTGCTTTCGCTCAGCCGCATTACGGTGCCTTTACCGAACGCTTTGTCTAGCTTTTCAATGGTGGTCTGAAGCGCTTTTAGTTTACTGTCATTAGCAGATGCTGTGGCTTGCGCCGTATCTGATTTTGCCATGTTGGATGGTTGTTTAAACAGATAAAATTACCCAAAAACGCCCAGATTTCCAAGGCCTGTTTCGGAAATAATTAGGGCTTCTGACCCAACTTAAATACGCTTTCGGAAGACCCGAAACGGAGCCCGCAAAGGCTGTTTTCCAGACGGGTCTGTGTCAGCTACATAGCCCTTCAAAACGCACCAAACGCCTGGTCTCTTACCGGATCAGGCGTTTGGGTTTGCTTACAGCGTTGAGTCGGCCGGTACGGTTTGCTGATCAGGAGCCGCGGGCTGCTGGGTTTGGGGCTGGGTTTGCGGTTGCGGGTACCCCTGGGGCTGGCCACCCGGGTAGTTCGGGTTGGCGCCGTAGGGCTGCTGCGGTGGCCCAATCACTTCCACATTGGTGATGTAGTACTTGGTGTCGCCGTTCCAGGGCAGTTTCAGGATTTTTTCTTCGTAATGCAGCGTAACGCGCTGGCCGGTTTTTACCGCCTGCGTAATCTGGGCGGCAACGGCTTCATCTTTGACCGAAAAATCAAAATACTGGGGTGTCAGCGAGCCGGTTTCGCCCGAGAAGCCGCCCACGTTCAGCACGCCTTCGTAGGTTTTAAAGACAAAGCCACGGCGGCTGAATTTGGAAACCGTTCCGGCCCGCTCGCCGTCGCTGTAACTCCAGCCGGTAAGCACGTACAGAATGCCGAAAACGACTAATAGAAACAATAGGAAGTACAGAATGCCTCGCATCGACTTGTTGGTTTAGTAGCAATGTATGACCGCACAAATAGACAAAATTTTCCGGTAACTTTCAGTCCGTCCTGATCGTGAGCGCCAATAATTCGCCGGTGTTCCAAACCCTAGCCTGTCTTTTACGGGCCTGCCGCCTGAAGTTTTGCGCCACTTTGCGTTACTTTGCGCCCGGTATACCTACCAACCTAATGGCTTGGTAATCATACCTGAAAAAATAGACTTTTTCGTTGTTAACCCTTTTTTCTTACACAATGAGTACCATCCAAAGCATTCATGCCCGGCAAATACTGGATTCGCGCGGCAATCCAACTGTAGAAGTTGACGTCCGCACCGAAAATGGCTACCTGGGTCGGGCGGCCGTACCATCGGGCGCGTCTACAGGCACCCACGAAGCTGTTGAACTGCGCGATGACGATGCGAAAGTGTACGTTGGCAAAGGCGTGCTGAAAGCGGTATCGAACGTTAACGAACTGATCTTCCCGGAACTGGTTGGCATTTCGGTATACGAACAAAGCATGATCGACAAAATCATGCTCGAGCTCGATGGCACGACCAACAAAGGCCGCCTGGGCGCCAATGCTATTCTGGGGGTATCGCTGGCCGTGGCTAAAGCCGCTGCGCAGGAAGCGGGTCTGCCGCTGTACCGGTACATTGGGGGCGTCAATGCCAACACCCTGCCGGTACCGATGATGAACATCCTCAACGGCGGTTCGCATGCCGACAATTCAATCGACTTCCAGGAGTTCATGGTTATGCCGGCCAACGCGCCCAGCTTCTCGGAAGCGCTGCGCATGGGTACCGAAATTTTCCATACGCTCAAGAAAGTACTGAAGAGCCAGGGCCTGGCGACCAACGTTGGTGACGAGGGCGGTTTTGCGCCTAACATCAAATCGAACGAAGAGGCTATCCAGACCATTCTGCAGGCCATCGAAAAAGCAGGCTACCGCCCGGGCGAAGACGTCTGGATCGCGATGGATGCCGCTTCGTCGGAGTTCTACGATGCCGATGCCAAACAGTATTACTTTAAAAAATCGACCGGCGACAAACTGACGTCGTCCGAGATGGCCGGCTACTGGAAAGAGTGGGTTAGCAAATACCCCATCCTGAGCATCGAAGACGGCATGGCCGAAGACGATTGGGACGGCTGGAAACAGCATACCGAACTGCTGAAAGGTACGAAAACCCAACTCGTGGGCGACGACCTGTTCGTGACCAACGTAACGCGGCTTCAGCAGGGTATCGACGGTGGTATCGCCAACGCCATTCTGGTTAAAGTAAACCAGATCGGTTCGCTGACCGAAACCATCGACGCCGTAAACCTGGCTCACCGCAACTCGTACAAGAGTGTGATGTCGCACCGGTCGGGCGAAACCGAAGATGCAACCATTGCCGACCTGGCCGTAGCGCTCAACACGGGCCAGATCAAAACCGGTTCGGCTTCGCGCTCAGACCGTATGGCCAAGTACAATCAACTGCTGCGTATCGAGGAAGAACTGGGCGAAACCGCCTACTTCCCCGGCCTGAAGTTCTAATAACGGTATTCAGACTATGGTTCATACCGTGGTCCGTGTCCTCACCGGGACGCGCAGTCGGACCACACAGGCGTCAGCAAAACCATCCGGATAAGTGGTTCGTGAGGACATGGACCACGGTGTGAATCAAACCCTGAATACCGAATTCTAATACATTGTTTCGTTATGCAGACCCTCCTTCGTCGTCTCCGCAATTTTTACGTCGCTACGGCGCTGGTGCTGCTGACCTGGATGACGTTTTTCGACGCCAACGATTTGCCGTCGCAAATACGGAACTGGTGGAAGCTTCGCGAGCTGGAGGGCGACGCTGCATTTTACGAAGGGCGCATCAAAGACATCCGTCGGGAACGGCGCGAGGTGCTGGGTAACGACCGGCTTCGGGAAAAGTACGCCCGCGAGAAGTACCTGATGAAGAAGCCCACCGAAGACATCTTCGTCATCGTAGACGAGAACAATGAACCGCTTGAAAAATAGGTATGAGCGATGACTTGTGAGCGATGCCAACCCTCATAACTCATCGCTCATAACTCATCACCTCATTCTATGATTGCTGTTCTCTTCGTCTGTTATGGCAACATCTGCCGGTCGCCGGTAGCAGAGGGAGTATTTCGGGACCTGGTGGCCGCGGCCGGCCTGAGCGAACAGATCCGCTGCGATTCGGCCGGTACCTCGTCGTATCACCTCGGGCAGCTACCCGACCGCCGAACCCGCGAGAATGCCCTCGAACACGGCCTGACGCTCACCCACCGCGCCCGGCGCCTGACGGGCGAAGACCTGGCCCAGTTCGACTACTTCGTGGCCATGGATGAGCAGAACCTCGAAGCCATCGAGAAACTGAATTACCGCGCCACCGGGCTCTACACGCAGGATACCATTTTTCTGCTGCGCGAATTTGACCCTGAGGTCAGCGATCAGCCCAACGTACCCGACCCGTATTACGAAGGCCCCGATGTATTTGAAGAGGTCTATCAGATAACCCTCCGCTGCTGCCGGCAGCTACTAACCTATCTGGTCAACGAGCGAATGAGTGAATGGCAGGCTGGTCCGACCGAACAGAACGAATAAAAGACCAGCCAGACACTCAGTCACTCAGGCCCAAAATCACTCATTAAACCTGTCATGAACAAGAAAGTCATTCTCATCATTCTCGACGGCTGGGGTATTCCACTCAAGCCGGAGGTGTCAGCGATCGAAGCAGCCAGCGTTCCGTTTGTGCGGTCGCTTTACCCCCGATACCCGAACAGTACCCTCGAGGCATCGGGGCTGGCCGTTGGTCTGCCAGCCGGCCAGATGGGTAACTCCGAAGTAGGTCACATGAACCTCGGCGCCGGTCGGGTCGTTTATCAGGACCTGGTGAAAATCAACAAAGCAGTCGACGAACATACCCTCGACACCGAACCCGTTCTGGTCGACGCGCTGGCCTATGCCAAACGTACCGGCAAAAAAGTACACTTCATCGGGCTGGTGTCTGACGGGGGCGTTCATGCCCATATCGACCATCTGAAAGGGTTGCTGTCCATCGCCCACACGCATGCCCTGACCGATGTGTTCGTTCATGCGTTCACCGACGGCCGCGACACCGACCCCAAAAGTGGCATTGGTTTCCTGACGGACCTGCAGCAGCACATGGCCGCTACGACCGGTCAGATCGCCAGCGTAACCGGCCGGTATTACGCCATGGACCGCGACAACCGCTGGGAACGCGTTCGGGTAGCCTACGACGCGATGGTCCATGGACTGGGCGCCGTTACCTGCGCGCCTGAGGCCGTAACCCGCGTTCTTCAGGATTCGTACGACGCCGACGTAACCGATGAATTCGTGAAGCCGATCATTGTTACGAAAGCCGATGGGTCGCCAGCGGCTGTCATCGAAGAAGGGGATGTGGTGCTGTGTTTCAATTTCCGTACCGACCGGGGCCGCGAGATCACCCAGGCGCTGACGCAGAAAGACTACCCCGAGCAGGGCATGACGAAGCTGGCGCTCAACTACATCACCCTGACCAAATACGACGACGATTTCACCGGCGTAAAAATCATCTTCGAGAAAGACAACCTGCAGAATACGCTGGGCGAAGTCATTGCCGGCGCGGGCCGAAAGCAGATTCGGATTGCCGAAACCGAAAAGTATCCGCACGTTACGTTCTTTTTCTCGGGCGGGCGCGAGGAGCCTTTTGCCGGCGAGAAGCGCATTCTGTGCCCTTCGCCCAAAGAAATGGTCGTTTACGATGCGCAGGGTGTGGCTACCACCATTCCGGTCAAGACCTACGATCAGAAGCCCGAAATGGCGGCCTACGACATCCGCGACGCTATTATTCCGGAGTTGCAGAACGAAGAAACGGATTTCATCTGCCTCAACTTCGCCAATACCGATATGGTGGGTCATACGGGCGTATTCGAAGCCGTTAAGAAAGCGGCCGAAACCGCCGATACCTGCACCAAAGCGGTAGTTGAAGCTGCCCTGGAGCATGGTTATACGGCCATCATCATTGCCGACCACGGTAACGCCGAATATATGGTCAACGACGACGGGTCGCCCAACACGGCGCATACGACCAACCTCGTACCGTGTATCCTGGTCGACAAAGATTATCACCCAACGCTGAACAGCGGCAAACTGGCCGACATTGCGCCTACCATTCTGCACCTGATGGGCATCCAGCAACCCCGCGAAATGACCGGCGTCAGTCTGATTGGGCAGTAGAAGGTCAACTTGTTCCTAGAGCCAACAAGCCCCGCCAGCGATCTGGCGGGGCTTGTTGGCTCTAGGAACCGAAGGGCTTACATATCCAGCAGGAGCCGGGAGGGGTCTTCCAGAATCTGTTTCACACGAACCAGGAAGCTTACCGACTCTTTGCCGTCAATGATGCGGTGGTCGTAGCTCAGCGCTACGTACATGATCGGGCGGATTACAATCTCACCATTCACTACAACCGCACGCTCTACAATATTATGCATTCCCAGAATAGCCGACTGCGGTGCGTTGATGATGGGCGTCGAGAGCATCGACCCAAACGTACCGCCGTTGGTGATCGTGAAGGTACCCCCTGTCATCTGCTCGATGGTCAGCTTGTTATCGCGGGCCAGGCCAGCCAGTCGGCCAATCTCTTTCTCGATCTGGGCAAAGCTCAGCTGCTCGGCGTTCCGGATAACCGGCACGACCAGCCCCCGATCGGTCGATACCGCAATCGATACATCGCAGAAGTCGTTGTAGACAATCTGGTCGCCATCGATCTGGGCGTTTACCGCCGGGAAGTCTTTCAGGGCCGCACAAACCGCTTTGGTGAAGAACGACATGAAGCCGAGGCCCACGCCGTGTTTCTCCTTGAATTTGTCTTTGTACTTGTTCCGCAGGTCCATGATCGGCTTCATGTCTACCTCGTTGAAGGTAGTCAGCATGGCCGTTTCGTTCTTGACGGCCACTAACCGACGCGCAATAGTCCGGCGCAGCGAGGTCATTTTTTCGCGACGCTGGTTGCGGCTGCCTGGGGCGGCTGCGGGTTGCGGGCTGGGCGCAGTTGCCTTGGCGGCTGGTGCGGGCGCCGACGGAGCGGGTTGC
>NZ_MVEC01000028.1:0-33995 GCF_002006735.1 Spirosoma sp. 209
CGGGCGATCCAGCCAGAAAACCGATACGGTTTACAAGTTTCAATCCATCTTTCTCTGGATCAGCCATTTGAAGAAGCACTTCACCTTTACACTGGCCAGCCATCAGGTTGTTTCAATCCATCTTTCTCTGGATCAGCCATTTGAAGTGAAAACACGATTGGTGGCTATATCCTGCACGAAAAAATGTTTCAATCCATCTTTCTCTGGATCAGCCATTTGAAGTATTATCTCGCTGGTGAGTCAGGATCGACCCGGAAGTTGTTTCAATCCATCTTTCTCTGGATCAGCCATTTGAAGCTGACCGTGAACCGGGCAGCACCACCGGTGCAGGTAAGTTTCAATCCATCTTTCTCTGGATCAGCCATTTGAAGGCTGGAGCGTCGGAAAACCACGTTGGCCCGTAGCGTGTTTCAATCCATCTTTCTCTGGATCAGCCATTTGAAGTAATCCATCTCCGTGCGCGGGGTTTATGGGTTGCTAGGTTTCAATCCATCTTTCTCTGGATCAGCCATTTGAAGTGGATAAAAACCCCGGCGGTCTGCGGGGTCGTAACCTGTTTCAATCCATCTTTCTCTGGATCAGCCATTTGAAGTTCTTTTTATAGTTTTTATATTCCTTATATATGTGGGGTTTCAATCCATCTTTCTCTGGATCAGCCATTTGAAGCGTTCATGCAGTCAATGGCGGTCATCGACTCGTCCAGTTTCAATCCATCTTTCTCTGGATCAGCCATTTGAAGGGGCTGTAGTAATCGCCGAAGCCGAACTGCTGGGGATGTTTCAATCCATCTTTCTCTGGATCAGCCATTTGAAGAAGCCCGTCGTGTAGTAGTATCTCCTGTGGAATGTAGTTTCAATCCATCTTTCTCTGGATCAGCCATTTGAAGGTTGCGGAATAATCCGCGAGGGGATGGCGACGGTGTACTGGCGTTTCAATCCATCTTTCTCTGGATCAGCCATTTGAAGTCGTCGGGCTGGGTAAACCATTCACCGACAGGTACTTAGACGTGTTCTGCTTCGTGCTATTTTTTTGATTTACTACGTCAAAGAACATCGCTAATCACGCTTTGCAGCTACTTTTCCGAAACAATAATTACCTGACTTTCAACTCACTACATCCTTATTTTCTCAAACCGAAAATACGTTACCCTCCGGAAGCTGGCATTACTTGATGCAAACGTTCCTGTATGTGCAAGTTACACAACGGGATTTTGCCTTTGTAGCCTTTGGAAAGAAATTACGATCGATGATAGAGAAAATAGCCTCAGCAGCCCGCTTCACGTCGCCTTTGTTCGCATCCGTAATCGGTAGTTCAACAACCCGGTTGTTACTACGCGTGTAGACCAGAAAGCCCCGGTCAACAGGCCGGTTAAAGTTTGTTTCGATCAACCAGGCGTAACAGTACAGCTGCGTCTCGTACGTACTGTACACCCGGTCTTTAAACTCCGCAAACTTGTAATCCAGCGGAGCCATCGACCCGTCGCCGAACTCCAGCACCTCATCCACAACCCCCCGCATCAGCTCATTGGTCAGGTACTGGTCCAGATGCTTGTCTGTCACGGGCGCGCCCGGCCGGCCCAACCGTTTTCGTAAGTAATCCTTGTTACGGTCCAATCGCTCATCGTGCAGGGTACGGCCACGCATTACCTTGTAATTGGCATCTTCGTGCTGCGGAATACAGAGTACATACTCAAAATACGTAAACCGGGGACAGAACAGGTACTCGATGATGTGAGAAGGCGTCAGTGTCATAGAAACAGAGCTAAGGGCAAGCGGCCGATAACCGTTCAGCCAATGCGTTCGTTAAAAAAAGAGCGCCCGGATCTCATCGGTAACCAGTTTGCGGTCAAAGGCCTGGCCGAGCAGGGCCGTTTGCTGCAACTCACTCCGGCTCATCGGAAAAATATACACGCGGTCGGTTTCCTCATTGATCAACTCGTCCAGCCGAAGCTGCAGCGTATCTTTCTGGTTAGGGGTCAGCGTACCCAGAAAACACGAAAACTGAACCCGGTACAGGCCCGCCTGCTGGCAGCATTTAGCCACTTTAGTGCGCGCCTTATCGTTCTCTATATCGTACAGTACCCAGATAATCATACGGTTGTCAGGTCAGGCATAGCGCCGGTTTTACCAATCAGCTCATTGGCGAACTGATGGGCATCCAGCTGAATGCAGTGGCTACGGATCAGGTTCCGCCCCCGATACCGAATGGGATCATTGTCGAAATAATCGTTGAACGCCTGTACCAGTAGCGCTTTCCCGTCTGCGTTGAGCGAATACCCGCCCGATGAACCACGGCCCCGCGTACTGGCCACCTCGCTCACGTGCGCTTTATTCACTTTTTTGCCCGAAAACAGCCTGAATACGACCTCATCGGCGAAGCTCCGATAGGGCTCAATAAAATCGTAGACCATACTAAGCTGATTATAATCGTCGCGGTGCAGGAATCCTACGTACGGGTCAATACCGGCCAGCATCAGCGTTTTTTCCACTTTTCCATACAGCATCCCGTAGGCGTAGTTCAAAAAAGCGTTGAACGCATCCTGCGCCGGGCGGCTGCTGCGTCCGTTAAACTGATAATCGGCCGGCAGCACGTAACTCAGCGTTTCGAAATACAAGCGCCCGGCCGTTCCTTCCAGCCCCCGCAGCGTATCGGCCACATCGGCTACGCAGCGCGCCCGGGGTTCCTGTCCACCGGCTTCGGCCGTCGCCAGCGTACTGATCGACAAGGCAATGGCTTCCATACGAATCAGCTTGTCGTCCAGGTAGCTAGCCTGTTGGGGCCGGTGTTTTTTCAGGCTTCGGATAAACCCGGTCTGGTTATCGAGTTTGGTCAGCAGCCAGGCCCGAATCCAGCGAAGTCCTTCTGGTCCCAGACTAGCCTCCAGCTGCCGCTTTCGAATCCGGGTCGTACTCCCCAGTTTGGCGTGCCACACCCGCCCGATGGGGTCGCCGTCGCGTTCCAGAAAGACAATGTCGACGTTGAAACGCATGGCCAGCTTCACGGCATCGGTACTCAGCGACGTACCCGTAGCCAGCAGCACATGCGTCACTTTCTCGGCCGAATAAGTCGCGCTGATGACCCGCCCGTCGTCGCCTTTCCGCCTGACGTCGAACATCTGGTCTTTCACGTGCAGGTACGTGCCGTAGGTAGTGATGTGGAGTTGCATTGTTAATGTGCAAGAATCGAAGGAAGCTTGACGAAAGCGGCTGGTACATCAGATCAGTACTCATTGTTCACTGTTCATTGTACATTAAAGACCGTCCCAAATCCTCTCGATACGGCTTTGCCCAGACCGATCCCGTCGGGCAGGATGACGTTGGTCAGGAAGCGCCCCGCAAACGCGACCATTGTCTGATTTTTGAACTGGGTGGTTCGCTCGTCTACCGATAGGCGTACCATAATGCGTTCGTGGGGTGCAAGCCAGAGGTTGAACTCGCGAAACAGGGCCAGCAGCTGCCCCGTCAGTACGCGTTTCAGCTGGGCCTGCTGTTCGGCTTCTGTATAGTTTCGGTAGTCGCGGTGGTTGGCCTGGTTGAGCGCCATCCAAAGCGTCTCGAAGCGATACTCGATGAGATCATCCGAGATGCCGATAGGCACCTGCTCATGCCGGATGTGCTTACTCAGTACCGGAAACGTCTCGCTTTCGATCTGCACTTCCCGCATCTGTAGAAACAGCTGAGTAAGCAGGGTTGCCCCTTCGCCCAGACCCACCAGCGTAGGTACGTTGCCCAGCACTTTGTACTGCACCAGCGGATAGCCGTAGCGAAACTTCACATCGCCGGTGCCGTCTGCCTGCTCCAGGTGGTTGTGCAGCAGTGGTGAATGTTGCCTGAACAGCTCACCGAAATAGCCCCGCAACTTATGCGCATCCCGCGTGCGGAGCGCAATCTCAGGAAAGGTAATGGTGGTGAGGGGGACAAGAGTCTGGGAAAGAGTCGTAGTTGGCATGGGTTAGAAGAAGTTGGTAAAGCCAGCACTATCTTTTTTTTTGAATCGTAGACCGTGCTCAAAATCATAGTCGCAGTCAAAATATTGAAACCAACTGTGTTTTGAATCCAGTTTGGGCTTATTAGCCTTGACCCTGTGGATACGTACAGCTACTTCGTGCTTGCTTTTTTCCAGAATACTAGCCCCGCTTAGATCAGACTGATAACAATCGGGGATTACATTGACAGTGTCCAGACCTTCACGAGTAAAGGCTTGTTCCAAGTCATTGCTGAAATCGTAGAGGTAGTTGCAATGGGTACGTATCAATGATTCGTATTTAGTCAGTGCCCTTTGGTACTGCTCATCATCTTCCACATTCCAATCTTTGTAAACGTCTTCGACCATTTGAAGCAGGTCTTGCTCAGAAAGGGCTTCACCCTGATGCTCAGTTAGTACGTTGAAGGTGCTACCGAGAATACCAACAGGCGAATCGTAAATATGCTTTTCTGCTTTTTCCGAATGAGGAAAAACAACCACTTTGCCCATCACCTCCCCGCGTTTTCGATTGACGCGACCGGCACGTTGAATAATTGCATCAATTGGTGCATTTTCTGTATAAATCGACTGGTAATCAATATCTAAAGAAACTTCAACAACCTGTGTAGCAATGAGTAGAAAGCCCTCATCAGGCTTCTCTTTCTCATTGTTTAAAATTGCCTTTTCTTTCTCCGCTCTGTGCTTTACGATGAAACGGGAGTGATAACACATCCGCTTGAAGCCATTATACTGGTCATATAAACGGATAGCTTCGTCAACTGTATTAACGACAATCAGAACCTTCTTTCCTTCTTTCAGATCGCGCTCAATATCAGGCCGCAACTGGTCAATTGACTTGTCTGTAACCTGAAACACATTACGTTTTCTCTCTAGTAATTCTTTGTCACGTAGTACTGTCACGTCGCCTAATTCGCTTGCTAACAGTCGTTGTAATTTCTCTGGCATGGTGGCCGTCATGACGTAAAACTGAGTCTGGAAATTCTGCCGGAGATAACGAATCGAGGCAACAATTAGCCCCAACGTGTAGGGTGCGTAGGCATGGATTTCGTCAAGAATAACCCGTGCCCGGAAAAGATGAAACGTCTTCATCTCCCACCACCCAAGATTGAAACCCTGTGTCAGTAATTGATCGACAGTAGCGACCGTAACGGCTTTGAAAAAGGCAGCTTCGCGGAGGTAATTGAAATTATCGTAATGCTCGTCTAAATCAAGACGAAACAGTTTTGCAGACGAATGCACGACTGCCGTATACTCCTCCTGATTGCTACTGGCTTTACCAAAACAGTCATTTAACCGCAGATAAAGCGCATTGGCTGTTACCCGAGTTGGCAGCAGATAAACAATTTTCTCAAAACCTTGTCGCTGACTAGCCCATAACAAAGCTGCTTCTGTTTTACCGCTGCCGGTTGGCGCAATGGCTAAGATGTTACCTCTTGTCTGACCACTTTTCGTTTGAAACTCTCGAAAACCATCGAACGTACCTCCGGCTTTAGCAACACGGTCGGCTACTTTCTGGCGAATCAGATTGATATCGTATTGTAGCGATTGTTCCAACTCCCGATGGCCGGATGCCGTCCAGTCAGCAATGACCAGCAGTGATTTTTGAAGCAGGTACGTTCGACGGTAATCGTAATCACGTTTGTCATGTAACTCTCTTAAAATTGGCTCAACGACAAGACGGTTTTTTAAGGCGTACAGAAAGCTGGCTGGTTTATCGGATACAAAAGCCCAGGCGGCTTCTATCTCATTTAAAAAGGCTATTTGTCCAGGAAAACGGTTCTGTACACGCTGACGTGCAAAGGCAAAAAACGCTTCAGCATCACTAAGCCTTACCTTCCATAACGCGTCTGAATCTTTACTAAAAAGATCGTGTGTGAAGTCCTTATGATGCGTAAAAACCGCGAAAAGCTGTGCTGAATTCACTTGTAAGTCTTTTCGACTGCGTGTCGGCAGTGCAGTATGTGTAGCCAACAACATACCCGATAAAAATTCGTGGCGCATTGGCTCAAAGCCCTTCTCCATAACCGGCTCGCCCAAGGCTTTGAGCAACATATTTTGAAAATTCAGCGAGGCCTTGCCGAAATCGTGAAAAAGGGCAGCTACAAAACTGTCGAACCAAAAATCTTCGTTTTCGCCAAGTACGTCAGCATAGCGGTCATAAAGTGACTGCCACGCATCCAGAACAAGACTGGTGTGTTGCCCCAGTGATTCGCGGTCTTTCGTCTTGGCTAACAAATGCTCTATCATGGCGTTCAGAGCGTGAAGAGTGGTACGAAAACATCGCCAACCTGTACACCGGGAAACGTGCGGCTTCGGAACGTAACCTTCGGCCCAACGAACGAAAAAAGTTTACGCTGGGCTACCGTCCTCATGCCATAATCCGATTTGTAATTAAATCGGGTTGGCAGTTGGTAGGCTATCGGATCAGATGTACTTAAGCTCAATGCGAACGTACCGCCATACAACACCTGCTCAAGAATGACAGGCACTATGTCACCTTCAACCAATGTGTTAGCGAGCGTTTCTCCTTCCACTGTCGCATCGGTCAATTCGGTATGTACCACTTTCGCCAACGAATCGCTTTGCCCCAACGTAAGTGCATAAAAAGGTCGGTCAAACGCCTGCTTCAACTGCTCTACAGCAGCGTGATTCTCACTTCCGAAAACCAGCTGATAATGGGTAGTGACGTATAGTTCTCGAATGATAACACTACTCCCTGTTCCCGACAGTCGGTCGTATTTCCAGAGGTCGCGGGCCATACCTTCACCCTTTCCCGACACCCCCGCCTGAAAGCCATTCGTATCGAAAAAGTCCTGCGCTTGCCGTGGCGAAAAGCCGAGGGCTGCCCCCGCCAGCCCAATCAGGGCCGTTGGCGGGGGCAGAGGGAACGACTTCTGGAAATTTTGAAATTCCGGGTTACGAAACGAGGCTGTTATAGACTTTATTTCAATCGTACAGCATAGCATAATGTGTGGGGTTTAGTTAGCTGCATAATAGTCACGTACCCACTCTTTCATAGAGGCAAAGCCTTCTTTCAAGCTCACCACGCCATCAGCTTTAGAGAACACGCTTTCCTGCGTTGCCAATATAGACGAACTAATGAACTGCTCATAGTCAGACAACACAGTCTGTAATGCGGCTACATCAACTTGGCCTGTTCGGTCAGTTTTCACAGCTTCCAGAAAAATAGGGTTCTTGGAGTTCATGTAAGCCGCTGCCATGAATTTTGGTGATATATCGGCTAGGAATCGGGACTGTCTCCCTGAACTCCACATCGTTTGAAAAGCATCGAGTAAGCCTACCACGCGCCGGGTACGTTCTTCGGCAGAAAGTTTTCCCGCTTTCTCAAAACCATCACCAGCCCCTACACGATCAAGCTCGATTAGTATAGTACCCCGGTAAATGCCTGAGTGAATCTCAGTCTCGAAAATATTGGGTTGTCCGCCATCAACCTTCTTGGCCATGTAGTTGGTCCCAAAGTCCAGGTCTTCCTGAAATTTAGTCAGAGCCAGCAGCGATTCTACCCGAACCGGCGAAGTACGCACGGTTGCTTTACCTTTCTCAGCATCTTTCCCTTTGGCAGCATCCATGAAGCCAAACAGGTCATCATCAATGTATTGAACGGGGTCTAGACTTGTTTTGGCAGCTCCTTTATCCTCACTGGCTTTGGCTACCGGCGATACCGTCCAGCCCAGTTCTTCGAGTTTATCGCGCAGTGCTCGGCGTACCGCCTGCGACGACAGATAAGGTAGCTGATCGCCGTTGTCGAGCGTGACCTTTTTGATTGTCACAATGTTGTCTACTTCTTTGTCGCCCCCGTTCAGGCTGGCAAACGAAACTTTGGAGAGGTACGTGATGGTGAGGCTATTTGGCTTCATTAGTTTGTGATTTGGGGCTTAGTTCAGGATTGATTTGATTAAGGGCAGAGATGATGACGAATTGTTTAATCCAAGCGTAGTTGTCCTCGTTAATGCCTTCGAGCAGATCACGGCTGATATTGAGCGTGAACCTCGATTGTACCCGCGAGAGCTGATCCATAAAACCAGCAAACTGATTGGCTTTTCGCAACGCAATGATGTATTTCCGACCTTGCCTTGCGTTGGTTTTTCGGTCGTTCTGATTGTAATTCAGAATACCCTGCCCCACCTGCGTCCCTAAGCCAAGAGCTCGTTTCTGTAGTTCTTCGTTCTGCATAACTTCTTGGTTAACAATAGATTCATATTTAGTGGTAAAATTTAGGATGTCATTGTAGCGTTTGAAACCAATGCTTTTGCCCGGCTCATTTAGCACGTCGAGCAAATAGCCGTAGCAATCATTGAAGAAGCTTTCTATGTCAGCTAAAACGCTTTGAGCATTCAGAACTTTTCCAACGAATTTTTCCCGAAACTGCCGTTCCATTCGGTAACGGTCACGGTTGCTTTGCAATGAGGGCTTAATAATTTTCAGGCTCTGCCAAACATGCGGGATAGAAATACTCTCCTGCCCTAGCCTATGAATAAGCGCGAAAATAAATTTGACGTGATGTAGGTTCTCGAACTGATTAGGCCGCATGGTGGCAGCAAACGACTCAGCCCTCAGCGACACAATCCCAATACTCTTATCGGCCAAGCCAAGCAGTTGAAGCATATCTCGGTATTCGGTAGACTGCCGCTTATCCATCACGTTATTATACAGTGTGAAAAGCAGGTAAAACAGATTCTCGTTACGACCGATGAAATCACCCGCCCTACCAAGCAGATTACCCTCGTCCGACATGGGGAAATTGGCGATGTATTCTTGCTGTCGCAGTACCTCGGCTGGACGCGTAATCTTGTCAAATTTGTCGCTCAGCAGTTCGTGTAAATTTGTCAGGTTGTCAGAGTAAATCAGGTAGACGTTCAGCGAGTCGCGAAGCTTACTTGGGTATTGGTAGAAGCAAGTAGCTGCTGCAAATCGACTGAGATACAACGCCTTCCAACTTATACGCTTATCACTGGCACTACGATGAGAACTGAACGCACTTATACCTGAAATGAATGGCGAAATATTCTGTGCATCTACCAGTCGCTTGACGGATTCACCTGTGAGATAGCAAGGGTTGGGACCGGATTCAAAAAAGGCATTTATGGGCGTTTCAAGCCGGGTAAGTTTTGTGTAGGGTTCATTGAAGTAGACCTTGCTTAATAGTTTCAGTTTGCGCTTCTCGAACTCGTCCTCAATCTGCTTGGCTAAAACAGGGTTTTCTTTACGTATAGCATCAATTTTTCGTGTATTCCCTTCCTGCTTCGTAGAACCCTGAGCGTTATTAGTTAGCAGTTCAGTCAACCCATACGTGTTCATCTTAGGGAATGGCTCTGCCGCCAGTTCTCCTTGCTTGCCTATCGTGAAAAAGAGGTTGCCCCCTTCAGTTAATTGCTTTTCTGTATATGTGTCATATACTTCGTGCCCCATACTGTAATAAAGCGCTTCAAGCAGGCCGAACAGATAAGGATGATCAATCCAGAGTTTATCAGGCTCTAAGTCAAAGTGGGTGCCCTTAATTAATGGGTACGCTTTAAGCGCTTTCAATTCCTTCGACAAAAGATCGGGGTGTTCTGCCTTCAGGAGGTAACGATACACAGCCACGATCCCGTTGTCGAGAAAGACGTTATGAGTTTGGCTAAAGGTCAGTTTCTGCATACCTCTTCTTATTTTCTTGTCAGCAAAGTAATTCTTGAAAAGTGACGCGGGCTGTCACAAAACCTTTACCTTTTCTATTGTACATTCGTTAGAACCCAGTACAGTTATGATTATTAACAACACACCCACCGTCACCGAAACCCCCGACGCCTTCGTCGTGAACGGAATCACCGTGCCCAAAATGAAGCGGGGCCAGATGAGTGTGTATGATCCGGCACTGATCAAGGCCATTGGTACCGATTTGTTCTTTCAACTGGTTTCACCTAAAAAGCCTGTCCCCATCCCTGATCTTGGCTTTACCGACGCTGAATGGGACGATATGGAAGATCAAATCCGGCATGACCAATGATCTTCGATTTCCTGTACCTGACGCTGCAGCTCAGCGTTTCCAAACACTGTCGGCACAGCAACAAACATTGCTGGCTCAACTCGTTACAGACTGCCTAGCTGAGCGCGTTGTAATGGATTACATCAGCTTTAAAGCCACCCAACGCGGCCTTACACCTAGCATTTTGGATAATCTCCGTAAACAGGATTAGCCACCGAGTAGCCCATCAAACTCCCCCATCCTTCCCCTCAAATAATCCCGGAACTCGTCGGGGCTGTCGATGCGTACCTGGCCGGGAATACCCAGCACGAACCGGCCGAGACCAACCCAGCTCCGTACCTGACCCGTGTACCGATACGGAAAATCAACATCGTCGGGGTGGCGGCTCGTGTTGGGCCGGGTTAGGGGGTAATCTTCCGTTAATAGGTGATACGCCAGATAGGTAAGTCGTAATGAGACAGATTTTAGATCACCGGGCCAGTCGAATGCATCGGTCAGGACTTCGGTCGGGGGCTGGGTTTGCGGGGAGTCGAGCGGTTCCACGTCTTCGATGCGCTGCGTTCTGAAGGTTTTGGGTGCCGACGCGCCCGGCTCGCAGGCCGTTAGTGTAGAGTAGTCAGCCGAAAAGCTGTAGGGCTCCACCAGCCGGTCGCTGATGGTGTTGCTGTGGATGGAATGGTAACGGAGCAACCGCACCTGACGGCGGTCGCGGATGGCTTCGACCAGCCGCGCTACCACCTGGCTCTGGTGCTGATCGACCAGCCGATCGGCCAGCGGAAACAGGGTTGCGTGTTGAAGAACTTTCTGGCGTAGTGGCCCCAGCAACGGATTCGTATCCGGAATAGCCGATAACGCCTGCTGAATCAGTTGCGCTTCTTCTTCCGTAAAAGCGGCCTGATGCCGACGTTCATCATCAAAACTAAAGAAGCGAGGGGGCCGTTTTCCTTCTTTGTCGATGCAGTACCCCGCTATTTCCAGGGCTTCCATGTACCGCCGAACGTGGCGGGGTGTGCAGCCAAGTAGCTGAGCTAGTTGATCGAGCGTTTTTCCAGGGCGCTGCTTAAGCAGTCGAATCAGCCGGAGGGCGCTGACGAGGGTTTGTTGAGCTGACATGGGTGGATAGATAACAGAGCAATAAAGGCATAAAACCCATGCGCAAGTAAACACTATTTATTAATCGGCTCATCAGACAGACTTACCAGGCTGTTTCTCTACGGCTACTACCGAGCCCCTGGTTGCTACCGCTTACTCAATTTACACCCTTAATTATTAACACCTCTTGTTTACTGAACAGTGTTCATTATGTTTGTGTCGTCAACGAAGTAATTATGGGAATTCTGGAACGGAAAGAGCGGGAACGGGAAGAGATGAGGAGGCTGATTCTGGAAGCCGCCCAGAAGCTATTTCTGGCCAACGGCTACGAAAAAGTTAGTATCCGAAACATAGCCGATGAGATCGAGTACAGCCCGGCTACCATCTATCTCTACTTCAAAGACAAGAACGAGCTGTTTTTTGCCCTGCATCAGCAGGCGTTCAGAAAGCTGATCAACGAGTTTGCTCCTATTGCGCACCTGCAAAAACCAATGGACAAACTCGAAGAAATGGGGCGTCTGTACATCCGGTTTGCGTTCGAAAACCCCGAACTGTTTGACCTGATGTTTATCATGAATGCGCCCATGGAGGCCATCGAATGCCGGGAAGACATCTGGGATGATGGGCACCAGGCTTTTCACGTGTTGCAGAACGTAGTGCAGGAATGCATCGACAGCGGTGCAATCAAGCATCCCGATGCTGAACGGGCCGGTCTCCTGATCTGGAGTATGGTACATGGGCTGGCCGCGCTTTTTCTGCGGAAACGGATGATGATCTTCGGTGAGGAACGCAAAAAAACCCTGATGGACGAAGCGTACGACCTGTTCGTGCAGACCATCCGAAAAGGACTTTGATATTTTTTTACCCATTTACTAAACACTGTTTATAAACTAACATACGGTCATGAGTCTCACGATCAACCCAATCCGCTGCCTGCCGCCCTGGCCAGGTTCGCTGATGGCAGTAGTGTTTCTTATCAGTTCTCTGCTGCCAGCCTCCGCGCAGCCCTCTCCTATTCTGGACGGCTACGTTCGCGAGGGGCTGGCCAACAACCTGGCCCTGCGGCAGGAGTCGCTCGAGGTCAAACGGGTGTCCGAATCCATCAACCAGGCCAGGTCGCTGTTTTACCCCCGGGTGGCGTTCAATCCGACTTATTCGCTGGCGGCCGGTGGTCGACGGCTGCAGTTTCCGGTGGGCGACCTGATCAACCCCATCTACAGGACGCTCAATCAGGTAACGGGTTCTGACCGGTTCCCGACCAATCTGGCCAACGTAGACGAACAGCTGGCGCCGAACAACTTCCACGACACCAAAATCAGCGTTCAGTACGCCATTTTCAATACCGACATTCAATACAACTACCTGATTCAAAAACAGCTACTAACCGCTCAGGAAGCCCGCCGACGCGTAGTCGAGAACGAACTCCGCTATACCATCCGCACGGCCTATTACCAGTACCTGCAAACCCTCGATGCGATCCGGATTTACGACAGCTCGCGCCGGGTACTTACCGAGCTGGCCCGGCTCAACGAAAAGCTGGTCAGCAACAACGTAGCGACTAAGGAGGTCGTCACATCGGCCCGCTACGAAATCAGCAAGGTCGATCAGCAGATGGCCGTAGCCGAGAAAAACCGGGAGTCGGCGCGGGCTTATTTCAACTTTCTGCTCAACCGCGACCTGGCCGCTCCCATCGACATCGACTCTTCACTGACGCGCATCCTGCCCGAGCAGAAAGAAGCCCTGGCCGACCTGCAGCAAACGGCGTTGCGGGATCGGCAGGAACTGTCGCAGCTGAATGGCTCGCTGCGGGCGGCCCAGACGGCGGTACGGCTGAACGAAGCCAATGCCACCATTCCAAACGTATTCGTAGGCGGTAATGCGGGTTTTCAGGGGTTCGGCTACACCTTCCGCAACCAGGCCTACGCGCTGGCCCAGTTCGGTTTGCAGTGGGATCTGTTCCGGGGCTACGAGAAACGGTCGAAGATTCAGCAGGCCAGAATCCAGACCGATGCGCTGCAGACGCGGCTTCAGGAAGTACAGCGCCAGGTACAGCTTCAGGTCGTGCAGGCCTATTATGACCTCGATGCGGCCAACGAGAGTCTGGCGGCTACGCAGAGCGGCATCGCCAACGCCGATGCTACCTTCCGCGTCATCGACAGTAAATACCGCAACGGCCAGTCGCTGCTGATCGAGTTTCTTCGCTATCAGAACGACCGGCTTACGGCTCAGCTGCAGCACTCGCTGGCCCGTATGGATGTACTTGTCAAACGAGCCGCCCTCGACCGGGCCGTCGCCGTAGACTAGGCCCGGCGCGGTACGCGCGGTCCTGCAAACGAACGCATTCCAACAGCGCCTGACGCCCTCTGGTGCTCCCCTTCACAAGACTTTGCTATAAATCAGGTAAGCCATGAAATCTCTACAGCTTCTTAGTTCCCTCCTGCTGGCCGTAGCCGCCTGGTCGTGCGGCAGTCAGGCCAATGATACGACCCAGGCTAAAACCGACGACGCCACGCGGACCGACGATGCCGTGATTGCGGTTAAACTCACCCCCGTCCGGACCGTAGAGCGGTCTGAGCCGGTAGTTGCGTCAGGACTGGTGTCTTCGTCCGAAGAAGCCCGACTTTCGTTTAAGGTCGGCGGTATTATCAATCAGATGCTGGTCGAAGAAGGCCAGTCGGTCCGGAAAGGGCAGTTGCTGGCTACCCTCGACCTGACCGAGATCAACGCGCAGGTCAGCCAGGCCCAGCTCGCCAGCGAAAAAGCGGACCGCGACCTCAACCGGGTCCGGAGTCTCTACGCCGATACAGCCGCTACCCTGGAGCAGCTTCAGAACGCCACGACTGGCCAGCACGTTGCCCGGCAGAACCTGACCATTGCTCAGTTCAACCGCAGCTTTGCCCAGATTCGGTCATCGGTCGATGGGACGGTAACGCGTAAGGTAACCAATGCCGGGGAATACGTGGCAGCCGGCGCGTCGGTCTACCTGATTTCGGGCAACCGGCCGGGCAACTGGGTAGTGCGCGTGGGCGTGTCGGACAAAGACTGGGCCCGGCTCCGGCTTGGCAATCGCGCTACAGTTAGCCTCGACGCTTACCCGGACCAGCGTTTCAACGGCACCGTCACCGAACTGGCTCAGGCTGCCGACCCAACCAGCAAGCTCTATGAGGTAGAGGTGCGGATCAGTCCGGCGAGTGGGGTGAAGCTGGCGCCGGGTTTGTTTGGCAAGGTAACGCTGGTACCGCCGCAGAGCCGATCTTATGTCGTGGTTCCGGTGGAGGCTATCGTAGAAGGGAATGGTAAAGACGGTTTTGTCTATACGCTGGCCTCAACCAGCCCGGCTAACCGCGCCAGCAAAGTGCGGAAGGTGCCGGTACAGATCGGCTACCTCGACGGCGCCAACGTACTGCTCACCCATGGCTTGTCGGCTACGAGCCAGGTCGTTACGGCCGGTTCGGCCTTCCTGACCGAAGAATCGAGCGTGGTGGTGCGATAAGCTACTGTAAGAGTTTGCTCAACTCGGCCGAAATCAGCTGTCTGAATGACGGCGAAACGGCAGAAAACTTGTGTAGAATGAGCGATTCATTGAGCAGAAATACCTTGTAGAAACGCACAAAGCTGATCAGCGGCAGCGGGGCGTCAACGTAATCAGCGGCCGTAATCGGAATCGACAGTCCATCGTATTTGACCTGACTGGTGATCATAACCAATAAATAGTCGCCGGTTTGATTGATGGTCGTGTTCGATAGAATCAGCGCCGGGCGCCGTTTGGTCTGCGAAACATCCGTAAACGGAAAGTCAACGACTACAATGTCGCCCTGTTGGTAGGCAGGCCTGGGAGGAGTCATAAGAGCGAGTCCCAGCGTTGGTCTTCCGGACTGTCCCATTCCTCTGCCAGCGACGGTTGAGCCAGCAGCGTTACCTCGTCGGGCAGCCGGACCCGCTCGACGCGTTCTACGCCATCCATATCCTGTAGAAGCTGCTCGACCTGGCTCCGTTTGGCTTCGTCGCGAACGGTGACAACTAATGTTTCCATGACTATCAGTTCTTTTTTTGAAAGATACGCCTTTGTTCTGTAACACCAAAAAGCGCTTACCCGTATGAATCTCGCGCAATTTTCTGTAAAAAACTGGCAGTTTATGCTGGTGCTTTTCCTGGGCGTGGCTGCGCTTGGGGTGAACTCACTGCTCAACATGCCCCGGGGCGAAGACCCTGAATTTGTAGCCCCCCAGTTTTCGGTGGTCGTTGTCTATCCCGGTACCGATGCACTCGACATGGAGGAACTGGTGGTCGATCCGGCCGAGAAGCGTTTCAACGAACTCGACAATATCAAACACGTCGTTACCAACGTCGACGATGGGGTGGCGGCTTTCCGGATCGAGTACGAATACGAACAGGACCCGGACGAAAAATACCAGGAGATCGTACGGGAGGTGAATGCCCTGCGCAGCGAACTCCCCGCCGACATATTCAGCATCAAAATTCTGAAGTTTTCGCCGTCCGATGTTAACATAGTGCAGGTAGCTCTTCAGTCAGAAGTAGCCTCCGACAAAGAGCTGGGCCAGTACGCCGAGAACCTGCGCGAACAGCTCGAAAAGGTCAAGAGCCTCAAAAACGTGAGCGACTGGGGCTATCCTAAAGGCGTGGTGCGGGTATCGCTCAATATCGAGAAGATGGCTCAGGAAGGAATACCGACCAACCGGGTCGTGGGCGCCCTCCAGGCCGAAAACGCCAATGTGCCCGGCGGCAGCGTACAGGTCGGAACCCGTAAGTTCAACGTGAAAACGGCCGGCAAATACGAGTCGCTCGACCAGATCCGCAACACCATCGTATCGACCAACGGGCAGAAAATCGTCTACCTGCGCGACATCGCCGACGTGTCGGAAAACCTCGACGACGAAACCCACATCACCCGGCTCGACGGGCACCGCGCCGTACTGGTAACGGCTAGCCAGAAAATCGGGGAGAACATCCAGAAAGTAGGGGAACAGATCAACCCGATCATCGACAACTTCGCCCGGTCGCTACCACCCCATATCAAACTCACCAAGAACTTCGACCAGGCCGCCAGCGTGAACAAACGGCTTGGCCACTTCGTACAGGATTTTGTCATCGCTATTTTGCTGGTGTCGCTGACGCTGCTGCCGTTGGGGTTTCGGGCTGCCGTGGTGGTCATGATCTCGATACCGCTGTCGCTGGCCATTGGGCTGACGCTGCTCAACGCACTGGGGTTTAGCATCAATCAGCTGAGCATCGTAGGCCTGATCGTGGCCCTGGGCATTCTGGTCGACGATAGCATCGTTGTGGTCGAGAACATCGAGCGGTACCTGCGCGAAGGCTACTCGCGGAAAGAGGCCGCCATCCGGGCCACGAGCCAGATCACCCTGGCCGTCATTGGCTGTACCACAACGCTGATCCTGGCCTTTTTACCGCTGCTGTTCCTGCCCGAAGGCTCGGGCGATTTTATCCGGTCGCTGCCGATGGCCGTTGTCATGACCGTGCTGGCCTCCCTGCTTGTGTCGCTGACCATTGTGCCGTTCCTGAGCAGCCGCATTCTGAAAGAATCGCACAACCCGAACGGCAACATTTTTCTGCGGGCCCTCAAACGGCTCATCAGCGGCTCCTACAGCCGACTGCTGCACGTGGCCCTGCGCAGACCGGTAGTTACGCTGCTGGTAGCGCTGGCTATTTTCGGACTGGCGCTGTCGCAGGCAGGCCGGGCAGGATTTGCCCTGTTTCCAGCTTCTGAAAAACCGCAGTTTCTGATCAATATCGAAACCCCCGAAGGCAGCAGCCTGAGCGAGACCAACCGCGTGGCCCGATATGTTGAAAACCAGCTGAAAAACGAACCCGCCATCCGCCACTTCACCACCAACGTGGGCAAGGGGAATCCGCGCATCTATTACAACATCATTCAGCGGAACGAGTCGGCTAACTTCTCGCAGTTCTTTGTGCAGCTGACCGACGTCGAACCGGCCGAAAAACGCGCCATCATCGACAAATACCGCGAGCGGTTTGCCCACTACCCCAACGCCCGTATTGAAGTCAAAGACTTCGAGCAGGGCCCGGCCCAGGAGGCTCCGGTAGCGATCCGCATCTTCGGCGAGAATCTTGACACCCTCCGGTCGGTAGCGGCCCGGGTCGAGACCGTACTCAAGCAGACGCCCGGTACCATTTACGTGAACAACCCGCTGGCTAACCGCAAAACGGATATGCGCATCAACGTCAACAAGGAGAAAGCCGGGTTGCTGGGTCTGTCTATTGCCGACATTAACCGCACCATCCGGCTGGCCGTGGCGGGGCTGAACGCAGGTACGTTTAAAGCACCCAACTCCGACGATGAATATACGATTACCGTTACCCTCCCCAAAGGCCGCATCACCGACCCTACGGTACTCAACAATCTGTACGTGAACACGCTGACGGGCGCGGCTGTACCACTGCGGCAGGTAGCCGACCTTCAGTTCGAGACGGGCACCAGCCAGATTCGGCACTACGACAAAGACCGCTTCGTAACGGTGACGGGTTTTGTCAAGACAGGGTATCTGGTCGACAATGTGTATACCGATGTGTTGCAGAAGCTGGATGCGATGAAGTTTCCGGCCGGGTTCCGGTACGTAGCTGCGGGCGAGCTGGAGAGCCGCGAGCAGTCGTTTGGCGGACTAGGCACCATCATCCTGGTTACGGTTTTCGGCTTCCTGGCCGTGTTGATTCTGGAGTTCGGCACCCTGAAAAGCACGCTTATTGTTCTGTCGGTCATTCCGCTGGGCATCATCGGGGCCATTGCGGCTCTGCTGCTGACGGGCAATCCGTTCTCGTTCGTAGCCATCATCGGTCTGATTGCGCTAATCGGTATCGAGGTCAAAAACTCGATTTTGCTGGTCGATTTCACGAATCACCTGCGCGAAGAAGGTATGCCGCTGGTAGAGGCCATCGAACACGCGGGCGAAGTTCGGTTTGTGCCCATCGTGCTTACCTCACTGACGGCCATCGGCGGGTTGATGCCCCTGGCACTGGAAGGCAACCCGCTCTACAGCCCACTGGCCTGGGTACTGATCGGCGGCCTGATTTCCAGCACGCTCCTGTCCCGAATCGTTACCCCGGTTCTCTACAAACTGCTGCCGCCCCGAGTCGACGTCAAAATAACCCGGGAAGAAGAGCTAGCGGTGGCGTAGTGACGCCTTCACCGTGGTCCGTGTCCGCACGGACCACTTATGCGCCAGCAACAACCCGTCCGGATAGGGGTTCGACTACGCGTCCCGGACTACGCGTCTCGGACTACGCGTCTCGGACTACGCGTCCCGGTGTGGATACGGACCATGGTGAGGCAGCGAAAACCATCCGGACAGGAGACGCAAAGGGTTGCGTCTCTACGCATCCAGGTCCGTATCCCCCACCGTGGTCCGTGTCCTCACGGACCACCCGTGCGACAGCAAAAACCATCCGGACAGGGATCCGTGTCCGCATGGACCACGGTGAGGGTGAAGTCCTCATGCCCCCGCCCAGGTGGTTTTTTTTCGGGCGTATACACTTTTTTTAGATTAAGTTGTTCTATAGATAAAATGCCTGGTTGATTTATTTGATTACTGTTTCATGTCTGTTCTCTCCAGTTCCTTTCCGGACGAAGACCATATCTTGTGGCAACGATTTCGGGAGGGAGATACCGTAGCGCTCGGCCTGCTGGCCAAAAAATACTATCGGACGCTAGCCAGCTACGCCACGCGGTTTACCAAGGATCAGACGCTTATCGAGGATGCCATTCAGGATATATTTCTGAAACTCTGGGAGCACCGGAATCAGCTGAGTGATACGTTCTTCGTTAAGTTCTACCTGCTCAAGACCCTCCGCCACCACCTCATCAAACTACACCGCAAGCAGGGCTACCCCAGCGAAACCCTGCACGACTGGCTCGACATTGGCGAAGAGGCCAACGCCGAAAATCAGATCATCAGCGAAGAAAATCGCGCGTTCGACCAGAAACAGCTGAAATACCGGGTAGCCGACCTGTCCAAACGGCAGCAGGAAGCGCTGTACCTACGGTATTACGAGAATCTGACCTACGAACAGATCGGACAGACCATGGGTATCCACGCCCAGTCGGTCGCCAACCTCCTTCAGAACTCCATCAAGCGCCTGCGCGATCACTGGACCTACGGCCTGCTGTTGCTGTACACGCTGTTCGTGTAAGCTACGGGACTGCACCGCTCCGCGGAAATCACCAAAAAAAATTCGTGGAAAATTGAGTATACCGGTCCCAAACGGGGATAATCCATTGTACAGAGGCATATAACTGCCTTTTTCAATGAAAGATTATCAATTCTTCGAGTTCGACGATTTCCTGGAAGATGTTGCCTTTCGCCGGTGGGTATTTCACCCATTACCGCAGGACGAAGGCTTCTGGCAATCCTGGCTAGCCGGGCATCCCGACAAGCAGGCCGTTGTTCAGCAGGCGCGGCAGCAGCTCCTCGCCATCAAAGGTGAGTTTCAGCAACTGACCGACGATCATATCGATCAGAAAGTAGCCCAGCTCGTTCAGCAGGCACAGGCGCAGGACAGCAATCGGGTCCGGCCGATGCCCACCAGTCAGTGGCGCTACTCGGGCTGGTACTACCTGGCGGCATCGGTTGCTTTGCTGGTCGGTCTGTTCTGGCTGTACCAGACCCGCCTGAACGACCTCCCTACTGCTACGGCGTCGACCTATACGCAGCTGGTCAGGAGCGCCACCCGACCCCTGCAGGAAACGAGCAACACTACCCCCCGGCCCAGGCGGCTAACCCTGCCCGACGGCAGTCAGGTTGTGCTGTATCAGAATACCCGAATCAGCTACCCGCGTCAGTTTACGACCGCCAAACGCGAGGTGTACCTCACCGGCGAGGCTTTCTTCGACGTTCAGAAAGACCCCAGGCGCCCTTTCCTGGTCTATGCCAACGAGATGGTCACCAAAGTACTCGGCACCAGCTTTTTCGTGAAGGCCTACGAGCAGGACAAGAACGTACTGGTAACGGTACGGACGGGTAAAGTATCGGTCTTTACGCAGTCCGATGGCCAGGCAGCTACCCAGAAGGCCAGCCGCGAACTCGGTGGTATGATCCTGACACCGAACCAGCAGGCCACCCTGATCCGAGACGATAGCCGATTGCTGCGCTCGCTGGTGGCCGAACCGGTACGCGTCGACAATCAGCCCGTAACGACGGCGTTTACCTTCCGACAAACACCCATTGCCGAGGTATTCGCTGCGCTGGAGCGGGCTTACGGTGTCGATATCGTATTCGACGAAGCCCTGATGGCCACCTGTACCCTGACCGCCCGGCTCGATGATGAATCGCTGTACAAAAAGCTGGACTGGATCTGCGCCGGTACCGAGTCCAGCTACGAAGTAGTTGACGGGCAGATCATCATCACCAGCCAGGGCTGCAACTAGTGCCTGACCGGCCGTATACAGCCGCCGGTCAAACCGAAATGTGAACCAATAACTAAAAACGCCAGCCGATATGCACTAAACGCCCTCAACGCATTACCCACAAAAAGGCCGCCGGTGCGCCAACACCGACGGCCGGAACCAGTCCGTACGATGTCGCCAAACATCGGCCTCAGCAGAGGCTACCGGATCTTTTTTGCCAATTCCCGAAGAATTAACAATCAGTGTCAAAAATTATGAAAAACAAACGACAATTGCGTGAGCAGGTCTTTACAATCATGCAAATCAGTCTGCTACAGCTCGTTCTGATCGTTGCGTTTGCGGGTGTTTCGCTCGCCCACGACAGCCGGGGCCAGGAGCTGCTCGACCGACGGATCAACCTGGTATGCACCAATCAAACCGTTGATAACGTACTGGAACAACTGGAAAAATCGGCTAAAGTCCGGTTCCTCTATAGCTCAGAACTAATCCGGGCCGACCGCCGGGTAAGCCTGTCGCTGCGCGACCAGCCCCTGGCCATTGTACTCGACCGGCTGCTGACCCCGCTTCAGCTCACCTATGAGGTATCGAGTCAGCAAATCATTCTGAAACGCGCGGCCGCCCCTACCCCGTCGGCACGCCCAAACGCCGACCGGGCCGCCCTGCCCGTGACCGGCAAAGTAACCAGTGATGCAGGCGAAGAGCTGCCCGGGGTAAGTGTAGTAATCAAAGGCACCTCAACCGGCACCGTCACCGACGTAAACGGCAATTTCAGCCTCAACGTACCCGACAACAGTGCCGTGCTGGTATTCAGCTTTGTGGGTTTTCAGAGCAAAGAGGTGCCCGTTAACGGCCAGACCAACTTCACCGTTACGCTCGCCACCGATGTGCAGTCGCTGTCAGAAGTGGTGGTGGTTGGCTACGGCACCCAGCGTCGGCAGGAGCTGACCACGGCCGTAACCTCGGTAAACAGCAAATCGATCGAGCGCCAGCCCGTGGCGGGTTTCGATCAGGCTTTGCAGGGACAGGCTCCCGGTATTCAGGTTACGTCGCCAACGGGCGCGCCGGGAGCCGGCATCAACGTCCGGATTCGGGGCAACAACTCCGTCAGCCTGACCAACTCCCCACTATACGTCATCGACGGCGTACCGGTACTACCTACCTACGATCGCGAACTGGGCGTTGGCAACCAGCGCCCCAACCCCCTCAACACGCTCAATCCCAGCGACATCGAATCGATCGACGTACTGAAAGATGGAGCTGCTGCGGCTATTTATGGCCTGCGGGCCTCGAACGGGGTGGTTGTTATCACGACCAAGCGCGGTAAAACCGGCAAGGCACAGGTAAACTTCAGCGCCTATTACGGCATTCAGCAGCTGCGCAAAAAGCTGCCCCTGCTGAACGGCCGTCAGTTTGCCGACTACTACAACGACGCGCAGGTGGCGGCCGGTCAGGCGCCTTCTTTTGGCAACCCCGACTCGCTCACGACCAATACCGACTGGCAGGATGCCGTGTACCGGCAGGCCGCCATCCGCAACTACCAGATCAGCCTGAGTGGCGGCACCGACAAAACGAAGTATTACGTATCGGGCGGCTATTTCAAGCAGGATGGTATCGCACTTAACTCGGGGTTCGATCGCTACAACTTCAAGCTGAATCTCGATCAGCAGATGAGCACCCGCTTCCGGCTGGGTACCAGTCTTAACCTGAGCCGCACCAACACCAACGGCAGCGTACGGAGCGAGCTGGGAGCCGGTAACTCGGGTACGGTACTGGGCGCGCTGGCGCAGATTCCGACCATACCGATCCGCAACGCCGATGGCACCTACAGCATCAACCCGTTCCAGCAGTTCGACAACCCGGTAGGAAACCTGCTCGAAACCCGCAACAACGCGCTGATCTACCAGGTCATCGGCAACGCCTATGGCGAGTTCGACGTGCTGAAAAACCTGACCTTCAAAAGCTCGCTGGGTATCGACTTCCGGTCGCAGATCGAGAACGAGTTCGTGTCGCGCAACTACCCGGGTACGCAGAACGCCAGCCCCGCTACCCGCGGCAGTGCCCGCACCGGCACCAACCAGCAGGTGATCTGGCTGTGGGAAAACACGCTGACCTACGACCCCAACCTGGGCGATAAACACAACCTGACCCTGCTGGGTGGCCAGTCGGTTCAGGCGTCGGACCGGTTCACCTCGGGCGCGTCGGTAACGGGTTTCCCGTCCAATGCCGTGCCGTACCTCTCGGCCGGTACGCAGTTTACCCGGCCATCGAGCTACCAGGACCAGTGGGGCCTGTTCAGCCTGTTTGCGCGGGCCATTTACAACTACGATGAGCGCTACCTCGCCACACTGAGCCTGCGCGCCGACGGATCGAGCCGGTTCGCACCGGGTAACCGCTTCGGCTACTTCCCGGCCCTCTCGCTGGGCTGGCGCGTGTCGCGGGAGCCGTTCTTCCCGCAGAACAGTGCCCTCAACGACCTGAAAGTCCGCGCCAGCTTCGGGGCCAACGGCAACCAGGAAATCGGCGCTTACGACCGGTTCAGCACCTACGGCTCGGGCTATAACTATGCCGGCGCTTCGGGCATCTCGGGCGGTATCGCCCCCGACCGGATCGGGAACAACCTCCTGAGCTGGGAAACAACCTACCAGTACAACGCCGGGGTCGACGCCGGTTTCTTCAAAGACCGGCTGACGGTTACGCTCGACGCGTATCTGAAACAAACCCGCAACCTGCTGACCAGCGTGCCGCTGCCGTTCAACGCCGGCGCCCTCAACCCGCAAACAGTGCAGAACATCGGCACCGTTGAGAACCGGGGCTTCGAGATCGGTATCAACAGCACCAACATCCAGAGCGAGGGCGATGGCTTTACCTGGTCGAGCAACCTCAACTTCTCGCTGAACCGCAACAAAGTCATCGACATCGGTACGCTGCGCAACGAACAGGGACAGGAAGTAGACCGCACCATCATCGGCGACTACACCATTACCCAGAAAGGCGCACCGCTGGGCGCATTCTTCGGCTACGTGACGCAGGGCATCTTCCAGTCGACGCAGGAGATTGCCGAGGCCGCTACCCAGCCGGGTCAGCCGCAGCCGGGCGACATCCGGTTTGCGGACCTGAACGGCGACGGCCGCATCGATGCCAACGACCGCACCATCATTGGCAACCCGAACCCTGACTTCATTGCTGGCTTTACCAACAACCTGTCGTACAAAGGGTTCGAGCTGAGCGTTTTCTTCCAGGGTAGCTTTGGCAACGACATCTACAACCAGAACCGGGTAACGATCGAGGGGATGTCGGACCCGCTCAACCAGACCACGGCGGTGCTGAACCGGTGGACCCCGACCAACACCAATACAACCATTCCGCGTGCGGTTCGCTACGACCCGAACCAGAACAACCGGTTCTCGACCCGCTTTGTGGAAGACGGCACCTACGCCCGGCTTAAAAACCTGACGCTGGCCTACAACCTGCCCGGCAAACTCCTGCAACGCGCCAAGATTGGCGGGGTTCGGGTGTACTTGACCGGCCAGAACTTACTCACGTTTACGAACTACAGTGGCTATGATCCCGAGGTGAGCGCTGACCCGTTCTCGTCGGTTGGCTTTGGGCGCGACTTCGGCGTTTATCCGCAGGCACGCACCTACACGGCTGGTCTCAATGTCACTTTCTAATCGAAGCTTCATGAAACGTCTTATCATAGTCTGTATCCCCCTCTTTTTCCTGGCGAGCTGTGACGTGCTGGACAAGCAGCCGTTGCCGAGTATCACGCCCGAAAACTTTTTCACCACCGCCGACGACGCCGAGGCCGCGCTGACCGCGGGGTACGATGCGCTCCAGCAAACCAGCCTCTACGGGCAGGACCTGAACGTGGTGGGTGAGATGCCCTCCGACAACGTAACCAGCAGCAACGGCGACGTAAACGCGCTGGAGCGGCTGATCTGGACACCCCAGACGGGGCAGGTGAGCGGCATTTTTCAGGCCTCTTACATCGGTATCAACCGGGCCAATGCCGTGCTGCGGTACGTACCAACCATCTCGATGGATGCCACCCGCCGGGATCAGATCCTGGGCGAAGCGCGGTTCCTGCGGGCGCTGCACTATTTCAACCTGGTACGGATGTACGGCGGAGTGCCCCTCCGGCTCGACCCCTCGGAGTCGGGCGAGCCGGGGGCAGTAGCCCTGGCCCGGTCAACCCCCGAGCAGGTATACGCCCAGATCGGAACCGACCTCCAGCAGGCCGAACAGCTCACCGCTACCAGCTTCGGCAGCCAGGCAGCTAACCGGACCCGCATCATAAAAACGGCTGTCAACGCGCTCCAGGCGCGGGTATACCTGACCCAGCGCCAGTGGGCCGAAGCTGCTACGGCGGCCAACAAGGTGATCAGCAGCGGACAGTACCAGCTGTCGCCGAGTTTCAACGCTCTGTTCCCGCCCGACAACAATGCGGAGTCGATTGTAGAGGTCCAGTTCTCGGGCAATGCCGATGGCGGGTTCGTCTTACCCGACCTGCTGCTACCCTCGCCCCCGGCAACCTATTCGTTCCCAAAGTTCAACATTCCGACAACGGAGCTGATCCAGTACGCCGACACGCTCAACGACCTGCGCTGGAAGTTTACGGGCGAGGTGACCCAGGCCGGCCGGAACCACGCCAGCTTCGTGATGGCCCGCTCGGGCAACGCCAACGACAACGGGCCGTTCGTCTACAAATGGCGCAGCAACCCCAACGCCTTCAACAGCCCGGACAACTACTACGTGCTGCGGCTGGCCGATGTCCTGCTGATGTTTGCCGAAGCGTCCAACGAGCAGTCCGGCCCCAACCCGGATGCCCTGACCCGGCTGAATGCTGTACGGACCCGCGCGGGCTTACCGGCGCTTACGCTGGCTACCCTAGCCACGAAGCAGGCCTTCCGCGACGAAGTGGACCGGCAGCGTCGGCTGGAGCTGGCTTTCGAGGGCGAGCGGTGGTTCGATCTGCTGCGGTATGCCCGGCATACCCAGGCCGACCCCAGCGCCACCCACCGCGTAACGGCGCTGACCATCATTCAGCAGGTGCGCGGTTCGCAGGATGTCAACTACCTGCTGTTCCCCATTCCGCAGAGCGAGATCAACAATAACGCCCTGATTCAGCAGAACCCAGGATACTAACCACCTACCTCGATGTACAGTAGTCGGCTTACGGCGCCAGGCTTTCTGATACGGGTCGCCCCGCCAGCCGACTACTGTACGCCGAAACCTGCATTCTTTTTCCCTATGCATATCCCCTTCAACATACCCGCCCTGGTGCTGTCGCTGCTGATCACGATGGGGCTGGGCAGCAGCTGCCAGCGTGTCGTCCCGAGTCAGACGGCCTCAACCGGCGTCGAGTTCTGGCTCACGAACCCCGATCGGTCGGCACTTTTTGTCCGGCAACCGGCAGTACTCCGGTTCAGTGATGCCAGCAGCCAGCAACCGGTCATCACCGTCGACGAAAGCCAGACATTCCAGTCTATCGACGGGTTCGGTTATACGCTGACGGGGGGCAGCGCCATGCTCCTCGACCGCATGGATGCCAGCTCCCGCGCGGCCCTGCTTAATGAGCTGTTTTCGACAAAAGACAACGGTATTGGTGTCAGCTATCTGCGGGTCAGCATCGGCGCGTCGGATCTCGACGACCGGGTTTTCTCCTACAGCGACCTGCCTGACGGACAGACTGACCCTAATCTGGAGAAGTTCTCGCTGGCGCCGGATCGGGCCCACCTGATTCCGATCCTGAAGCAGATTCTGGTCATCAACCCGGCTATCAAAATTCTGGGGTCGCCCTGGTCGCCACCCACCTGGATGAAGACCAACAACAACTCGAAAGGAGGTAGTCTGAAGCCCGAATACTACGATGCCTATGCGCGGTATTTTGTCAAATACATTCAGGGCATGAAGGCCGAAGGTATCCGGATCGATGCGATCACGATTCAGAACGAGCCGCTCCATCCGGGCAACAACCCCAGCCTGCTGATGCTGCCGCAGGAGCAGGCGCAGTTCATCAAGCAGAACCTGGGCCCGGCGTTCCGGCAAGCCAGTATCGACACCAAAATTATCCTGTACGATCACAACGCCGACCGGCCCGACTACCCCATCTCGATCCTGAACGATCCGGACGCGAAACAGTACGTAGACGGCTCGGCGTTTCACCTCTACGCGGGTCCGATCAGCGCCCTGTCCGAGGTGCACAAGGCCCATCCTGACAGGAACCTGTATTTTACCGAGCAGTGGATCGGCGCCCCCGGCAACCTGAAGGGCGACCTGGCCTGGCACGTGAAAACGCTGATCATCGGCGCTACCCGCAACTGGAGCCGTACCGTACTGGAATGGAACCTCGCGGCCGACCCGAAGCAGCAGCCCCACACCCCCGGCGGCTGTACGCAGTGTCTGGGCGCCATCACGCTGGACGGCAATACCGTTACGCGCAACCCGGCCTATTACAACATCGCCGTAGCGTCAAAATTTGTGCGGCCGGGCTCGGTTCGTATCGAGTCCAACACCTCCGAAACCCTGCCCAACGTAGCCTTCAGAACCCCCGATGGGCGCCGGGTCCTGATTGTACTGAACAGTAGCCCGGCTGCCCAGTCGTTCAGCATTCAGCACAACGGCAAACGCGTCAGTACGAGCCTGCCCGAAGGGGCCGTAGGTACGTACGTCTGGTAAAACGGCATCGGTTTTTATTTATCTGAAAACCTTCCGGGTAGTTACGACTAGCCCGGAAGGTTTTTTTATAAGTAACCCACTTACAGACAAATGTTTACGCCGTCAGGTAAATAAACGACCAGAACTCCGTAATGTGCTGATTATGAACTAAAAAACTGATACTTTACGTACTCGAACCTCACCCACCATCCATACCTATGAGCAACCACGCTGCGGCAGACAAGCTTCTCATTATCAACCAGGAAAATTCGCCGATTAACCTCCGAAAGATTCTCATTTCGCCACCCAGTACCGGTGTCGAAGACCGGGGTAACAATATCCTCCATTTCAACAGTGCGAACCGGGGCTACGAAGGCCGTAACGCCAGTGCCACCGAGTTTGTAAAAACAGAGCTGGTCAACGCCGAAGCGCTGGAAAGCGATAGTGAAATCCTTCAGTTTGCGGTTCGGAAAGCCCGGGAGTTCCGGCAACAAAAGAAAGGAACTTACCTGGAGTTTGGGTTCTGTACCGGTCGTACAATCAACTTCATTGCCGCGCTCGCCTACTACACGGATGTATGGGGATTCGATTCCTGCGAAGGCTTGCCGGAAGACTGGCGGGGCCACTTCGAGAAAGAAAAGTTCAAAATGATTCTCCATCCCGACAATTCAGGTTTACCGTATATTCCCTTCGTGCCGCTGGCCAATGTGAAGCTGGTGATCGGTGAAATTTCGAAAACGCTGCCCGTATTCATCAGGACCCGGCTGGAAGCCGAGCAACACGTTGAACTGCTGCACATCGACACCGACATTTACCGCTCTGCTAAAACCGTTTATCGCGAACTGGACGACCGAATTGTGCCGGGTGTTACGGTCGTGGTGCTGGACGAGGGGTACAATTACTTCTACGACGAACGGCTGGACAAGGGCGAGAGCGAGTGGAAAGAACACGAATACAAAGCCACTCATGAGTTTGCCCGCCGGAAAGGGTATCGGGTTGAGTACCTGGCCTACAATAAAACGCATCAGCAACTGGTATTACGCTTCATGAACGGACGCTGATGGCCAGGCGACGTCGGTTATCCGAAGTAGACTTTATTGCCCAGCTCGACAGGCTGCTCACCAATAAAGCGAAGGTCAGTCTGGATAGCGTTGAGCCCGTTGTTATCAAGCAATATTATATCAATGGGAAAAAAGACGAGCGCGATACGCCACCCAGGTTCACCAAAGAAGTAACCATAAACGATGTTAAAACGGGCGTTCTGGAAATCAAAGCCTGGAAGACCATTGGGCTTACTATTCAAAATGCCACGATGGGTGGCCTGTGGCTGATCGACCAGTGCGAATTCGAATTCATCGAGATTACCGACTGTCCCGATTTTAACGGGCCGATCAAGTTGATGAACTCAACGGTGAAGCGACTGGTCATATCCGATTCAGTCATTACCGGGATACAGCTTTCCAAAAATTCGTCGGTCGAAACAATCGTCATCACCAACAGCACCATAGAAAAACCCGCTGACGACTCACTGCTGTATACGGGCTTCTACATCGACTCATCTGTAGTCAGTAACCTGATCATCAGCGACATTACCGGCGAACAGCACATCTGCAACGCAACCCTTTCGAGTTCAGTACTGCGCAACCTGACTATCAGCCGGTCAGAAAACGTGGGTGCGTTTACACTCAAGAAAGAAGCTACGCTGGGTGCCCTCAGCATCAGCGAGTCGGCGGTAGGGGGCTTGCTGGTTGCCGACCGCTCGGATGTACAAACGATCACCATCGCAAAGGAAAGTAGGATCGATGAGTTGTCGCTGACGGGCGCCCCCGGTCTGCAAAGCCTGCTCGTGGAAGAATCGAAGATTGGTACCATTACCTTCAATAACCAACTGCTGCCCGAGGGCCTGATCCGGGCCGTTGAGATTGATACGCTCAGGTTCCTGAATAACTTCCGGAAGGATTCTGTCCTACAGATCAACAACGTAATCTTCAGGACGCTGATTTTTGAGGACTTCAACAACCTCGGCAATCTCAAATTCAGCAATGTAGACCGGGCCGTTGAGGAGCAGTCCAGCATCGAAATCCGTAACTCCGATCTGGGCAAAGCTCAGTTCATTGGCTGCAAGCTGGACGATGCGGTACGCTTCGAATTTTACAACTCCAAACTGCTCGAAATATTCGTGGCAGGCACGATCTTCCCGGGCACGGTTACCCGTTCTCCTACGGGTACCTATCGGGAATACCACGTGCTGGAACAGCAGCAGCTGGCGCTGGGACAGCTCCAGAAAGTGTATGAAAACAACGGCAACACCGTTCAGGCGCTGGAGTACCAGGCCCGGTATCTGAAAACGATTCAGGATGAACTGGCCAGCCGACTGCCACGCTGGTTGCAAACTTTCTTCAGCCTGAGCGCACGGGCAGGTGCTTTTATTGGCCGAAGCGTTTCCAGCCTGGCCGATAAACTATCGAGACAGGACCGGCTTAACCGGAAAGAACGCGCCGATTTTGTATCGCTCACCCTCAACTACCTGTCCAACAACTTCGGAAACAGCCTGACCCGCGCCTTCTGGTGGACCATTACGATCAGCCTGCTCCTGTTTAGTTTGTACGGCTGTAGTATCGGCTACAAGCCAGCCGCGCACTGGTGGGTAGCAGAAAATCGGGACGATTTTTTTCACCTGATGAGTTACTACCCGGAGTTTCTGCTACCTACCCATAAGTCAAACTTCATAGAAGGCCCCATCGAACACCCCGACATGGCCCGGTTCGTTGACTCCTTGTCGCGCATCATTATTGCTTACATGCTGTATCAGTTTGTACAGGCGTTCCGGAAGTACGGTCGCCGAAGCTGATACGCTAGGCCTCTACCGACTTACCGTTTTCAGCAGGGTGCCGCGGGTTATGCGGTCTTCGGCTTTGAGGCTGTTCAGCGTGCCCAGCTCTTCGAGCCGGCTGGCGGGCATATTCAGGGCGGTCATCACCTCCCGGAACGAACCATCGCGCGGGGCGGCCTGAATCCGGACGCGCTCGGGTTTGCGGTTCAGCTTATCGGGGTCGGTCAGTGCCCGGAAGCCCCCCGCCACCTGCCGGAAGGTAGGCAAACGGTTGCCGAACGCAGCCGCCTGCGACAGGCCGTGCAGCGCATAAACGGCGTTGTTGTACTGGATGAGCCAGGTAGCGATCTGCAGCCGGGTTTTGGGGTCCTGCTGCTGTTGTGGCTGGCCCTGCTGCTGTTGCGGCTGCTGCTGCGAAACCAGGAACAGAGCCGGGTTGCCGTTAATGGTGGTGCGGCTGTTTTCGAGTACGTTCAGGCTTAGCTCTTTCACCAGGTTCTGGGCCGCTTCATCGAGCGAGCCGCCTTTGGCCAGCATCAGGATCATGGCCGCCTGGCCGTCTTTGGGCCCCATCTGAAACTGCTCCGGCGAGTTCTGGTGATTCCAGTCGGCGGGTACCGGAAACTGGAACCGCAGCTCAGGATGATAAAACTGGTTGTTCTCCACAAAGCCCTGTTTGGGGTCCTCGCCGAAGATGATTCCGTCGATCATGCGCAGGTACGACTCCCGATCGGTTCTGTAGCTGGCGGGATTTTTAGTCTGGTAACTCTGGGCCAGCTGGTTCACGCGTGCCTGGCGGTTGCCCGGATCGGGGTGGGTGCTCATGAACTGCGGAATAGCCTGACCGGCGTTATCCTGAATACGTTTGATGGTACCGAAGAAGCCGGCCATCTGACGGGCGTCGTAGCCGATCTTGCTCGAATATTCGACCCCGATCTCATCCGACTCGGACTCGTGGGCCCGGCTGTAGCCCAGCAAGGCCAGCTGTAACCCCTGCGATGCGGCTTCGGTCAGCTGACCCGTTTTGTCGAGCAGCACCGACCCCAGAATCAGACCCGCCGTGCCGAAGAGCTGACTCGTTTGCTGGCGGGCCGAATGCTGGGCCGTAATATGACCGATCTCATGACCCAGTACCCCGGCAAACTCCGCTTCGTTGTTGAAGTGGGCCATGATGCCGCGGGTGAAATAAACGTAGCCGCCCGGTACCGCAAAGGCGTTTACCACGGGCGAGTCGACAATGTAAAACTGGTAAGGCAGGTCGGGCCGGTGCGAAATCTGCGCCATAGCCTTTCCCTTTTCGTTGATAAAGGCCTGCAGTTTCTGGTCGTCATACAGCCCCATCGTGGCAACGACCGACGGGTGCGACTGCTGGCCGAGGGCAATTTCCTGCTCTTTCGACATAAAGACAACCTGGCGCTTGCCCGTTACGGGGTTGCGCGAACAGGCCGATAAGCCGACGAGCGCACTGAGAACAAGGATACGAAATGTAAGCATAGTGAATGGGTTTATAAACGGTCAGCTGGATACGGGTGGAGGTATCCGACCGGGGTATCTGCAAAATAGAAACCAAATGTAGCGAAAGAGGAAAACTACTTATGTCCAATGGTCTGGCGGTAGCGCAGACTCTCGCGCATGGGACTACCCCGCCCGATGAACCAGGCCAGCCGCCCAAAGATCGGGTCACGCCGGAATTTACGCCCGTTTTTGATGAAATAATACAGCCGGAACAGGACGCGCTCGGGCCACGAATGGTACTTCCGGAAGTAATGAAACAGCGAAATGTAGTACTCTTTTTCGATGTCGTAATTGCGGGTTGTACTCTGTCCGGTGAAGTGGACATACTCGGCTTCAGGCACCAGCCAGGCCGTATAGCCGGCCCGCTGAAGCCGTTTGGCCAGGTCTTCTTCTTCTACGTAGAGGAAATGAGCTACGTCGAAACCCCCAATGGCCTGGAAAGCCGACGCCCGCACGAAGAGCGTACTGCCCATGATAAACGGCACCTGCACCGGCTGGGTATAAACCTGCTGCAAAGGTGGGTACAGGGCCGGATTGAACCGTCGAACGGCCCCGTGTCCCAGCAGCTTGCTGCCCAGCGTAGGCAGGTAGCCAAATGTTTGCTGGCGGGAGCCATCACCCGCAAACATCTGCGCCCCACTCAGGCCAGCCTGTGGCGTGGCGTCCATAAAATCGGCCAGTTGTGTACACACATCGGTGCGCAGTACACAGTCGTTGTTCAGAAAATAATAGTAGGTCGCCTGAGAGCCGGCGGCCTGGACGCCCAGCATATTTCCGCCCGAAAATCCCAGGTTGATGCGGCTCCTGACAAGCCGCACGTTCGGTTGTGCCGTCAGCGTTTCCAGAGCCGCCACATCGGCCGGGTTCGAATTGTTATCGACGATAATAATTTCGAAGGCAACCCCTTTCGTTTTGGCAACAATCGATTCAACGCAGTCGATGGTGAAGCGGTGGGAGTTGTAATTGAGCAGAATAATGGAAACGAAACGCTGGCTCATCGGCAAAACAGAGACCACCACCCGGCGGCAAACCGCAAAGAACCAGTAATTCAGGGGGCGAAGCAAATCACATAGCCCGAAAGCAGCTGAACGCCGGCTCAGAACGCAGTAACGCACACAACATTCGGCTAAGTCTGGCTACCTTACACGCTGTCCGACCTTTCTCTACACCAAACGTTTCAGCCAGTATGTGGACTCTCATTAAACCCCTTCTGCTTGTTGTTGGCCTGGCACTCCCGGCCTGCTGCTTCGGTCAGATCGTCGAAGCAACCGTAGAACCACCCCGATGCGCCAACCGTGACCTGATGGCAAGAGCGGGCGCCGGCGACGTTCTGAAAGCGTATCAGGATTACCTGCAGCAGACCCATACTCACGAGATTATGACTCCGGACGGCCCCATGGGTATACTGCTGCTCACCGAGTTTGTAAACGCGCAGGGGAAAGCCTGCTGGCGACTCGAAGTATGTTACGACGACCGCTACAAACAAGCCGTGCCGACGGGTTACTTTTTCCAGAAGTCCGGCCGGTTCAGACTGATTGTCGTTTACAGGGGAAATGAGAAAGGCAACATGCTGAACCCGGACCTGGAGTCGTCGGCCACGCAGCAACATACGCTGGCCTGTTACGAAGAAATTGTTGGCAATCGGGTATACATCCGGCCACCGCGCCAGCCACGCATTGCCCGCATTCTGGGTCGAAATTCGGATATGTGGGTAAAGGACAGGGTCGATTATACAGGCAATATATACAGCGCCCTGACCTTCGTTTTTGAAACCGACGGCACGTTCAGCCTGGTAAGCGGCTAATAGCCAGGCTAGTCAGCCCACGTTAGTCGTCGGCCCCCAATACCGAGAAGATCAGATCCGATTCGTAGCCACGGCTCATGGCAAACCGAATGAGTTTTTGTTTGACAACGAGCGGATTGGCATCGGTCAGGCT
Organism: Spirosoma sp. 209; assembly: GCF_002006735.1. NCBI lineage: Bacteria > Pseudomonadati > Bacteroidota > Cytophagia > Cytophagales > Cytophagaceae > Spirosoma > Spirosoma sp. 209. Next base: position 33,402 of record NZ_MVEC01000028.1, read on the forward strand.
CCGCCGTTTCTTGTCGAGCAGATCGACCAGCGTTTGCCGGTAATCGTCGGGTTCGATTTCTTTGAGGGCTTCGTTGAGGTTGTAACCGGTAATGCCGCGCTGCTGGAGGTGCTGTTTTATCTTTCGTTTGCCCCAGCCTTTGACGCGGAATTTACCCCCGGCAAAGCTTTTGGCGAAGCGCTCTTCGTTGAGGTAATTCTGTTGAATCAGTTCAGCGATCACTTCCTCCGCATCATCACCCCAAACGCCCCATTCCTTCAGCCGATCACGCACTTCCTGCTGCGTACGCTCCTGGTAAGCACAGAACATAGCGGCCTTTCGTAACGCATCTTTGAGGGTGTCTGTCATACGACAAAAATACGAAAAAAGGGCCAGAAAAGCCCTTATACCGTGGTCTGCGTCCTCTTCACCGTGGTCCGTGTCCCCACGGACCACACAGGCGTCAGCAATTAACCATCCGGGAAAATGGTCCGTGGGGACACGGACCCTGGTGAGGCCTTTATAGCGTAGTCCGTCTCCTCCTCACCGTGGTCCGTGTCCCCATGGACCACACAGGCGTCAGCAATAAACCATCCGGAAAAATGGTCCGTGGGG
>NZ_MVEC01000029.1:0-26635 GCF_002006735.1 Spirosoma sp. 209
TAGGGGGCGGGGGGGTGAAAAGGCAGCCCATTCGGGCTAGAGGAGTTCACATAAATTCCTTCCCCAAACAACCTCTTGGGCCGGGCCGCCGTCGCGGGGCGGGGGGTAGAAAAGAAAGTCATTCGAGTCACTTTAAGCATGAAAATGCCTATCCCTAACAAACCTCTAGGAAAGCGCACCTGGCACTGAGAGTTTCCTCCTCAGATACGGTGATTGTTGGTTTATACCACCCCAAAGACGACTGTCTCCTGTCACACTGTAGGGAAAAACTTTAACAATCGATTGCATAAATTTTCAAGTATTAAGTTGTCTTTCTCTGACTATGAAGACTCATAGCGTTTGAATAATCTGTTGATAAAGTGGGCTGGTCGAATCTCGTCCAGGTTGCAAATTCATGAAAGAGAACTGCATCAGGTTCTATGTACAAACAGCTTTTATTTCTGGACACAGCATACAAAAAGCGGTTAGAACTGCATAGCACCTTGCCTTTTAGCTGTAACCGATTGCAAAACAGAAGAATTTGTTTATCATTCTTGCCAACCGGGGTCGTACATGTCAATCCGTCTGTTATCTCCTTCCTAACAAACCCCTCCAGGACGGTAGTGCGTTAGTGGACCTGACGGTCGTGTTCATCTGATGTTGGTCGAAACTTATTCGTTCATGAATTTTTACATCTGCCGCCGTGGTGCTTTACCTACTGTTGGCAACCTGATTGCTCTTTTATGCCTGTTACTGGCTTTTCATCCAACGGCCCGCGCTCAGGTGCGACTACCTAAGCTGATCAGTAACGGAATGGTTTTGCAACGCGATGTACCGCTGAGAATATGGGGCTGGGCAAAGGCGGGGGAGCGGATCTCGGTCCGTTTCAGGAACAAAACCGTTAGAACCGTAACCGACGCTGCCGGGAAATGGCAGGTCAATCTGCCGCCAACGCCCGCGGGCGGACCGTTCGTGATGGCAATAGAAGGCAGTACAAAAATTTCCCTGACAGACATTCTGATCGGGGACGTATGGTTTTGCAGCGGGCAAAGCAATATGGTTCACCAGATGAACATCCATGACGTCACTTATGCCAGGGATATCCGGGAAGCCGACTATCCGCAGATTCGTCAGTTCTGGGTGCCTACCCTGACCAGTTTGCAGGCTCCCCAGTCCGACCTCCCGGAAGGGCAGTGGAAAGCCGCTGTTGGTGCGGATGTGCGGCCTTTTTCGGCAGTGGCTTACTTCTTCGCCAGAAAGCTGTTCGACAGGTACAAAATCCCGGTTGGCATCATCAACGCCAGTGTGGGCGGTACCCCCATCGAAGCCTGGATCAGCGAAAGCGGACTTGCCGATTTCAGTGCGCTACAAACCATTATTCAGAAGAATAAAGACACGACCTACCTGAACAGCCTGACGCGTCGACAACCCGCCAGCGCGACCCGACCGGCCCCTCCGGTTGATCTGGGATTGACAGGTCCGGCAAAGTGGTACGAGCTGACCTACACGCCCAAAGGCTGGCGACCCATCAACGTGCCGGGTTATTGGGAAGATCAGGGTATCAAGGATCTGAACGGCGTGGTCTGGTACCGCCGGGAGGTCGATGTTCCCGCTTCTATGGCAGGCAAACCCGCCACTGTGTTTCTGGGCCGAATCGTCGATGCCGATGAACTTTACATAAATGGCAAACAGGTCGGACGAACCACCTATCAATACCCGCAACGCCGGTATACCGTACCCGCTGATGTACTGAAAGCAGGCAAAAACGCCTTCGTGGTTCGGGTCACCAACACGGGTGGGAAGGGCGGATTTGTGCCCGACAAGCCCTATTGCCTCTTTGCCGGAGCAGATACCGTTGATCTGAAAGGTACCTGGCACTATAAAGTAGGCACCGCCTATCGCCCGTTTGCGGGAGGGGGATTTGGAGGGGGCATTAACGCCCAAAATCAGCCGACGGCCCTCTTTAATGCCATGGTAGCGCCCGACATTCAATACGCCATAAAAGGCTTCTGCTGGTACCAGGGCGAAAGCAATGCCGGCCGGCCTCAGGAGTATCAAAAACTGCTGCCAGCTTTGATCAGTGACTGGCGAAACCAGTGGAAACAGGGTCAATTACCGTTCCTGTACGTTCAGCTGCCAGGCTATATGGAGTACAATTACCTGCCAGCCGAAAGTGGCTGGGCCACCCTGCGGGAAGCTCAGCTCAACGCCCTTTCGGTCCCTAACACCGCCATGGCCGTGGCTATTGACCTGGGCGAATGGAACGACATTCACCCCGACAACAAGAAAGACGTGGGTGAGCGATTGGCCCTGGCGGCTCTAAAAACGGCCTATAAAGAGAACGTTGTTGCCTCAGGACCCTTGTTTCAATCCGCGTCGGTTGACGGGAATAGGATTACCATCCGTTTCACCAGCACGGGCAGCGGCCTGATAACCAACGACGGGGAAGAGCTGGGCGAGTTTGCGGTGGCGGGCAGCGACCGGAAATTCGTTTGGGCCAGGGCAAAAATTGAGGGCGACAAGGTCGTTGTGTGGAATGATGAGGTGACAGCGCCCCTTTACGTGCGCTACGCCTGGGCCGACAACCCAGTTCAGCCCAACCTGTATAATAAGGAGGGGTTACCGGCGTCGCCATTCAGGACGGATAAATAATAATCCTATATCCATTAACTACATGCAAACCTACCTGACCCTTGGCCTGCTCGCCAGCCTCTCTTACGGGGCTGCGGCTCAGCAAGCTGTCATTGACAGTAGTAAATACCCGCCCCCAAAAACCTGGACGGCCCAGCAGGATCAGGCCAACATGCTACAGCAGCTGGGCATAAAAAAGTTGAGACCCGGACCCAGCGCCAACGAAGCCGACCCCAATCACGCGAACTACGACGAAGCCAAAGCCGATCCCTGTCCGCAGCTCCCTGATCTGCTCACCACCAAAAATGGCAGGAAAGTAACCACCCCTGACCAGTGGTGGAAAACCCGCCGACCCGAACTCATTGACGATTTCGAACGGGAAGTGTACGGTCGAGTGCCTGCCAACCTGCCCAAAGTAACCTGGGTCACTAAAATCACCGACAACGAATTCGTTGGCCGTACGCCGGTTGTCGCCAAACAGCTGATCGGGCGGGTCGATAACCGTGATTATCCGCTGATCAACGTGAACATCAACATGGTACTGGTGCTGCCGGCTAATGTAAAGGGGCCGGTTCCGGTGATGATGATGCTGGGGTTCCCGACTTTGCCCGCCCCCGCTCAACCCTCGCCGGCCGACCTCGAAAAGCTCAATACCGCTTTCAAGGAGATGATGATCAGAAGCAATCCGGAGCTGAAAGCCATCTTTGACCGGTATCCGGCCTACAATCCCATTACCCGACTGCCCGGACCCAACTTTTTTGCCCCGCCACCAAACGGCGATTCGCCCCCGACCGAGCAGTTGCTGGCCGCTGGTTGGGGCTATTGTACAATTGAGCCCAACAGTATACAGGCCGACAACGGGTCGGGCCTGACCCGGGGCATTATTGGTCTCGTTAACAAAGGGCAGCCCCGCAAACCCGACGACTGGGGCGCTTTACGAGCCTGGGCCTGGGGAGCCTCCCGCGCCCTCGACTACCTGGAAACAGAACCCCTGGTCAACGCGAAACAGGTCGGCATTGAGGGCGTTTCGCGCTACGGGAAAGCGGCCCTGGTGGCTATGGCTTTTGACCAGCGGTTTGGTATGGGCCTTATCGGGTCTTCGGGCAAGGGCGGGGCTACGCTGCACCGCCGGGTGTTTGGCGAAGCGGTTGAAAGCCTGACAAACAGTGGCGGCTATCATTGGATGGCCGGAAACTACCTGAAGTACGCTGCTGACGAATCTACTTTTGGCCGCAAAACAGGCTGTGACCTACCCGTCGATTCGCACCAGCTACTGGCCTTGTGTGCACCTCGACCTACGTTTGTCAGCTACGGGATACCCGAAAAAGGCGACGCCCAATGGCTCGATCAGATGGGGAGTTACAAAGCCACCGTAGCGGCTGGTTCCGTCTACCGACTGCTCGGAGCCCGGGACCTGGGCGTTAGTAACGACTATACTACCGAACAAATGCCGCCGGTACTGACCGGACTCATGGATGGCGAACTGGCCTGGCGTCAGCACAACGGGGGCCATACCGATGCGCCTAATTTTCAACATGTTATACCCTGGGCCAGTAAACTATTCAACTACACCCGTACTGCCAAATAGCAGGCTCCAGCTACCGGGAGGGTATTGACGTTAACCCTAGATAATGCACGTTACCAGTAGCCTCTCCAGTTTCTAGAGTGCACATTGAAAGCGCCCCCACTTCGCTGCATTTACTGCCGAGTGGGGGCGCATCGTTTAGTAGATTCTGGTATAAACTTTAGGAATTTCAGCCCATGGCTAGCCGGTTTGATCTAAAGGTCCGGGTCAGCGGGCGCCCTCGCCGACGGGTAGTGGCTGGAACAGGAAGTAATCGTAGACGGCCCGGGCCATATGGGCAATGGTCTGCTCCCGCTCGGCGGTGGGTTGGGTCGATGGCCCGATGAACACGGCGATGGCAATGTGGCCCGCGTCGTCGGGCAGGGTTATGTAGCCTACATCGTCGGTGGCGGTGGCGCCGAGCGAGCCGGTCTTGTGTGCCAGCACGGTATTAGGCGGTAAAAAGCCCCGGAGCCGGGCCTCGCCACTCCGGCAGCGCTCCATAACGCCCAGTAATACATCACGGCTTTCGGGTTTAAGGGCTTTACCCTGGTAGATTTTTGCCAGCAGGTCGACCATAGCAGCGGGCGTTGAGGTATCCCGCGGATCGGTACCGAACGCTTCGACGGCTTTCTTGCGCGCTTCCGGCGCCCTTGCTTTTTCCAGGTTTTCGTAGAATCCGGTCGTCCACTGGTCGGCAGGAGGCAGGGTGACCCCCTGCAAATCGGCCAGTAGTTCGATGATCGATCGGTCGACCGACATACCCTGTACATTCAGCGATTTCAGGCAGTTTCGTACCGCTTCCGGCCCACCCGCCAGGCGGAGCAGGATATCCGTCGCTGAATTGTCGCTGATGACCATCATCAACTCCAGCAGGTTCTGCACCGATAGCTGTACACCGGGTTTGTTGAAGAGCGCCGTCAGGGTGCCACTGCCCGGATGCAAATCAGACGGTTTGAGATCGACCATCGTCGTCAGCGACAGCTCGCCCCGCTCGATTCGCTGCAGCAGTTGAACCGCAATCGCGACTTTAACCGTACTGGCCATCGGGAATTTAAGCTGTGGGTTGTAGCTGATCTGTTGCCCCGACTCCAGATGGATTGCCTGAACGCCGACCTGTCCCCCACCGAGTCTGGCAATACGTTCCAGTTCCCGCTCCATTCGCTGGACAACGACCGGCTGCCCATTCGGGCGCGTCGCTGGTGCCTGAGCCAGGGCCGTTGAGGAGGTGACCAGCAGGAACCCTAGTAACCAGAGGGCCAATAATTTTTTTTTCATGTGATTCAGGTTGTTCAAAAATTAATAGGAAAACAGACGATTCGTAAGCGGTTAACTGATAGACGTATAGATGGCTTTTCAGCCATTTCGGGCTACTATATGGCGCTATGCGAAGAAAGCAGAAGAATCTTTGCCGTTCTGCAATATTTGCAAAACTTTTATTAATCCTTAAATTTGCTAGACTAACTTCCTTTTCATTTTTTGTATAATTAACTGATTCTCAACATGAAAGAATTATTACGATGCTGGCTAGGCCTGGTCCTGTTTCTCACCTCGTTGGCGGTCCAGGCGCAGTCGGTAGACGTGAGCGGCCGTGTTACCGCCGATGCCGACAACTCGCCCCTGCCCGGGGTAAACGTGTCGGTAAAAGGAACAACCACCGGTACCCAGACCGATGCCGACGGGCAATTCCGACTACGCGTCAACGCCCCTGCGGCCACGCTGGTTTTCAGCTATATCGGCTACATCAATCAGGAAATTTCTGTTGGGAACCGCACCAGTATCAACGTTAGCCTGAAGCAGGACGACCGGCAGCTGAACGAGGTCGTTGTGACAGCCCTGGGTATCAGCCGTGCGAAAAAGGATCTTGGCTATGCCACCCAGGGCGTGGATGCTACCGAGATCGTTCAGAACCGCCAAACGAACGTTGTGAACGCCCTGCAGGGAAAAGTAGCCGGCGTAACGATTTCCAGCACAGGTGGTGCGCCGGGTCAGGGAGCCCGCATCCTGATTCGCGGTATCAACTCGCTCGACGTTAGCCGCGACAACCAGCCTCTGTTCGTAGTGGATGGTATTCTGCTCGACAACAGCACATCGACCATTGGGTCCGGAGCCGAACTTCGCGGCCTCTCAAACCGGGCTGCGGACATCAACCCCGACGATATTGAAACGATCAATATTCTGAAAGGTGGTGCTGCCACCGCCCTCTACGGGCTGCGTGGCGCAAACGGGGTCGTTGTCATTACCACCAAGTCAGGAAAAGCCGGCACCCTGCGGACCAACTTTACCAGCACGTTTGGTGTCGAAAACGTAAACAAATACCCCGAAGTCCAGGACAGATATACCATTGGGTATTCGGGGATCTATAACCCGCAGGACTTTTTCCCGTCCTGGGGTCCAACGGTAGAAGACGCCATAAAAATTGACCCGACCCACCCGCAGCGCCTGTACAATCCGTTCAAAGATGCCTACCAGACGGGCAGGCAGTATCAGAACAACCTGTCGTTTACGGGCGGTACGGAAAAAATTACGTTTCTGTCGTCGATCAATCATCTGCGCCACGAAGGGGTGATTCCCTTTACCAACTTCAACAAGCTGTCGGTTCGGCTGAACACTAACGTGAAACTGAGCGACAAATTCAGTGTCAACTCGACCCTGAACTTCATCAACTCGGGGGGCGACCGCTACAATGCCGACCGTTTCAACGAGAGCCTGAGCTACTGGTCGCCCCGCTACGATGTGCGGGATTTCCGGAAACCGGACGGCACCCAGAACACCTATGGCAACGGCAATCCGATCTACGGGGCTTACTCCAATAAACTTCGCGATAACGTAAACCGGCTGGTAGGTGGGTTAAACTTCGTTTATAACCCGCTGAAGTGGCTGTCGCTCAACTACCGGGCCGGGCTCGATACCTATTCGGACGGCCGGGTCCGTACGGCGCCGGGACCAACCGGCCTGGCGGGCGAGCGGGTATTCGAGGACAACGTGCAGGGATTTGTTTACCAGTACAATACCAGCTTTCGGGCCATAACGTCGACGTTTACGGCCAGTACGAACACCAAAATCGGGCAAAACCTGAATACTACCTTCCGGCTCGGCCACGACCTCTACGACCGGCGTATCCGGAGTTTCGGGGCAGAGGGCAATGGGCTGACGGTGTATGATTACTTCGACCTGCGTAACGCCAAGACGATCACGGCGGTACAAAGCGGAGAAGATTACCGGCTGATGGGCATTTTCGGGGAGCTCACCCTCGATTACAAGGATTTCCTGTTTCTGACCCTGACGGGTCGTAACGACATCACCTCTTCGCTGCAAGCGCCCAACAACTCGTTTTTTTATCCGTCGGCCAGTCTGGCGTATATCTTCTCCCAGCAGTTTAAACTACCCGAAGTCATCAGTATGGGTAAGCTGCGAGCCTCGTACGCGCAGATCGGGAAAGACGCAGCCCCCTACTCTACCATTACGGGTTATGCCTCCTACGTCCAACTCCCATCGGGCTCGACCGGCTTTACCCGGGGTTCGTTGCTGGGCGATCCGAACCTGCGCCCCGAGTTTACCGACACCTTCGAGGCCGGTCTGGAAATGGGCTTTCTCGACAACCGGCTGGGGCTTGACCTGACCTACTATAACTCTCTCAGCCGCGATCAGATTATATCGGTCGATGTGTCGTCGGCAACGGGCTACGTCCGGGCGGCTATCAACTCGGGGTCTATGCGGAACCGGGGCATTGAGCTGATCCTGCGGGCTACCCCCGTCCGGACCAATAAGCTGACCTGGGATGTAAATCTGAATTTCTCGGCCAACCGGAACAAAATCCTGAGTCTGCGCGATGGTCTGACGGAGATCAACTACGCCAACCAGTTCGGCTACTCCAGTTCGACCGTAACGATGCGGCTCGTGCCGGGTTATGCCTACGGCAACCTCTACGGCCGGAGCTACCAGCGGTACTACCCCAACGCCGGCGAAGCCAATGCCTCACCCGAACTGGACCGCAGCCGCCCCATCGTTATCGGCGCCAATGGCTTTCCGGTCATCAATACGACCCAGAAAATACTGGGTAACTCACAACCCAAATGGATCGGTGGCCTGAATAACACCCTGCGCTACGGCAACTTCACCCTGACGGCCCTGGTCGACGCCCGCGTAGGGCAGGACCGGTACAACCAGTTGGGTAACTTCTTCTCCGCGTTCGGTATTGCCGAATACACCGAAGACCGCAACACCACCAAAGTCTTTGACGGGGTGCTGGCCAACGGTACTCCCAACACCAAAGCCGTCTTTCTCGGCCAGGGCGTCGGACCAGACGGAGTCGATTACGGGAACGGTTTTTACCGGAACGTGCACCGGGGCGTTTCGGAGAACTTCATCGAAGACGCGTCCTGGGTTCGGCTCCGCTCGGCCGGGCTGACCTACGCCCTGCCTTCGTCGCTGTTTAGCCATTCGGTGATCAAGAATGTATCGGTCAGCGTAACGGGCAATAACCTCGCTCTCTGGACCAAGTTCACCGGCTACGATCCCGAAACCAGTTCGACCAACAGCGGCAGCAACATCGACGGGTTCACCGGCTTCACCTATCCCGCCGTTCGGAGTTTTCTCTTCACGCTCAACGCAGGTTTTTAACCGACTTTTTCTCAAGCGCATCATGAAAGTAGCTAATCGATATACCTTACTGGCCCTGACCACGCTCTTCCTGGGTGGAGCAACCAGCTGTCAGGACTATTTTGAGCAGAACACGAACCCGAACCTGATTGCCAATCCGCCCCTGAGTTCGCTGCTGTCGACAACCACGCAGAAAACGGCTTACAGCTCGCAGCGGGTGGCCAACACCACTTCCTATTTTGTTCAGTACCTGGCTGGTCCGGGCGCAGGTGGGTCGACGGATACGTATCAGATAACCGACTATACCGGCACCTGGGATTATGTCTACTTCGCGATGGCCGACCTGTACGACCTGAAACGACGGGCGCAGGAGCAGGCGGCATCGGAATACGTTGGGGTTGCCGATGTGATGCTGGCCTACCATCTCAACCTGATTGCCGACACCTTCGGGGCTGCCCCCTTCGCCAACGCATTCGACGGGACAACCCTCACCCCAACCTACGACTCAGAAGAGACCCTGTACACGACGGCTCTGTCGCTGCTGAACGAGAGCCTCACCGAGCTGGCCAAAACAGACTCGCGGCTGAAGCTACAAGAGGCTAATGACCTGATTCACAAAGGCAGTACGGCTGCCTGGATCAAGACTGCTAATGCCCTGAAGGCGCGTATGCTCAACAAAATCTCGAAGAAGAGTTCGTACAGCCCGGCTGCCGTTCTCGATGCGGTGTCAAAATCCTACGCGTCCAATGCCGATGATGCGCAGATGAGTGCGTTTCTGCTCCGGAATCCTTGGGCGCAGGTGGCCCGTAGCAATGCCTTGCTGGTACTGGACGGCTGGCTGTCTACCCAGCTGGTCAATCAGCTGAACGGGACAAATTATGGCCTGGTCGACCCGCGCATCGAAAAGATTACCGACCGAACCGTGAACAACACCTACGTCGGCACGCGCAACGGACAGGGAAATGTTGGCGGCAACAATACAGTGAAGGATGAAGTGTATATCTCGCTGAATTCGCCCCTGACAGGTGATGCCTCTCCCCTGCTCATCGTTACCTACGCTGAAATGAAGTTTGTCGAAGCCGAAGCCGCTTTCCGGGCCGGGGACCGGGCGCGCGCCTATACTGCCTATCTGGCTGGTATCCGGGCCAATATGGATAAACTGGGCGTGGCCACGGCGGCTCTTGACACCTATCTGGCCCACCCGGCCGTTGGCGTAGGCGCCGATAAGCTAACTCTTGATCTCATTTTCAAGGAAAAGTACGTTGTCACCTACCTTAATCCCGAAGCCTGGAACGATGCGCGCCGGTATGATTACCAGTACAAAGGATTTACGTTGCCGCTCAATGCCGCTCTGCCCACCTTTATCCGCCGGGTAGCCTACCCCAACGGGGAAACATCGAAAAACGGCTCGAACGTGCCGGCCGAGGTGCCGCTGTCGACCCCGCTCTGGTGGGATAAACCCTAAACTCTTCTGCACAGGCGGCTCCCGGGAGCCGCCTGTTTGTTTATCGACTAATCGACTGACGCGGTCGGCAGGCGGGGGTCGACGGGATAGGGTTGAATAGTCAGTACCGAACAGGCCGGTCGTAACGAATGCAGCGGATCGATCAGGACGTTGCGGGAAGGCGACAGCGGCACCACTGCCGATGGAAGTGCCAGGCATAACGACCCATGGTGGCGAAACTGCGCGTCCGCATAGCTGGCCAGCCCGGGCGGAGTCACAAACGGGTCATCCCAACCGACCGGCAATTCACTGGCCGACAGGTACACAATTGACGCATCCGGTACCGAAATCTCGCACAGGATCAGCGGGGGCAGATCGGCCAGGGGTGTCCCGTCGAGGTGTACCATATACTCCAGAAAGCAAAGCTCCGGTGTCGTAGCCGTGTAGACCATGGGGCGTCCTTTGGCATTCCAGCGGCCTCCGTGCAGCTGGGCACCAATCCCATCGAGAATCGTATCGCGGTGGCTGTCGGTCTGGATGCGGTACAGGGTGATAGCCATTAGCTGAACACCCCGTATTCAATACGCCCCAGTAGATCCTCTACCAGCTGAACGCCGGTCGGACTATCCATCAGATCGAGTGGTGACCGGTCAGCCAGCGCCCGCAGCGGCCGACGGAGCCAGCGGGTAAATTTGCCCTGGTCCTGAAAGACAGCGGTGCCGTGACCAGCCAGCCGACTGAGTAACAGCAGTCGCTCGGAGGTGGCCGCATCGAGCCGACCCGCTTTGGCCTGCCGATGGAAAGTAGCGACCGACTGGTTCAGCAGCCGGGCCATTTCCTTATCGGCAACCCCCAGCAGACCCGCAACGCGCCCCGCTTCTGAACCAGCCAGTCCCTGCCGGGAGCGGTCTATGAGCTGAAGTGCCGTTAGCGGAACTACGTTGACGTCGGGTCGTGTAGATGGCGGTAGGGTTGCCTGGGTAGCCATACTAGCTGGTGTTTTTATTCGGGAAATCAGTCAACTACTCTCTAAACAGAATCAATTGATTGCAATATAACACGCTTTTGATTCTAATAGTTACTAACCTACTTTCTCACCGACTGCGTTTGTCGCCGGTATCTATCGAATCTGGCGGATGAAGAACCGCAGCGCTTCTACGTGCACATCCAGATCGTTGGGGTAGTCGTGTTTTCCGCCGATAACCTTAAGCAAAACAACCTCGGGTTTACCCAACTCGCGGTAGGTATATCGCTCAATAGTCCTGCCATCATTCGGGTCAACATCCGGCAGGTTTTCCCGGCGTGGTTGCCCACGATAGCGGGCCAGATCAGCCCAATACGCCAGGGTGCGCGCGGTAGAGCGAACCTCTCCCATGTTCATAGTTGGGCCCAGGTTGACAAGGCCTCCGTTGTACGGGTTTACGTCATCGTCGGTTCCGTTGATAATCATGACAGGCACCGGTTTCCCGGTCGGAACACAATCCATATTGGTAGTATCGGGTAGGTTGGCAATGATCGCCGTAATAGCCCGGAACCGGTCGGGCATGGTAAGCGCCAGTTTATAGGCCATATGGCCACCGCCGGAGGTACCCACCGCAAAAACCTGGTTGGTGTTGGCGCCAAATCGCTTGTTGAAATACCCAATCATGGCCTCAAAAAAAGCCTGCTCGTTCAGGTTCTCTTTATTAGCCGCAGCCGGAGACGCTTTTCGACACTCGTTCCAGTAGCGTTTGTAGCCGTTGGGATAAACAATAAGGGTGTTCTCAGTCCGGGCCTGCTGCTCCATCCGGGCAGCCGCTTTCATCATATCCAGTCCGCTCCCGTTCGAGCCATGCAGCACAAAGACCAGGCTGGGTTTGCGTAATGCAAGGGGTGGCGTACTGTAATGGAATGGCCGATAATGCCCTTCAACCAACACGGAGTCGGTCAGAACCTGAGCGTTCAGCGAGCTTACCAAAAGCAGGGAGAGTACTGACGGGAGTACACAGGTACGATAGTTCATAAGTTGAGTCAGGTGATTCGAATTGGTTATTTTGCTGGACTGACTGCCCGGGACATCGCCAGGCGGATTACCCTGAAAGCCGGAAGCCAGCCACCCTCCGGTACCAGCGCTCGGTCTGGCAGGCAGGTGACTGGCTCTGTAAGGTAAAAAAAGAAACGTCAGGAGAGGTACTATTTAGTTTTTGACCCGAACGCCGGTTGACTCAAACATATTCATCAGCTGGCCTTTGAGATGGTCGTTATCTACTTTGGCCAGTTCAACGCCAATTTCGCCAGCCTGTTCGGTATTGAAGTAGATGGTAATTTTGTCGGCGGCTTCGTCCACCTTGGTAATGGGTATAGGCTCGGGTCTGGTACCCGACTGATCTTTCAGCGACCCCGTCAATTTACCATCTTTCCGAACCAGATCAGTCATAAACCTGACGTCACCGTTGGGTGTTCCGGCTATGGTTACCTCCCACTTTCCCGCAAAAAAATCGGCAGGTGCAGCCGCCTGCGAAAATCCATCGTAGGCAAGACCCAGGCATAAAAATAGAAACAACAGACTCACTTTTTTCATGATCAACAGCGTTTAAACGTAAACTAGAAAAGAGAAAAGGGTAAAAAAAGAGGCTTTATCAGCCGCTGGCTACAGACCCTTGGGCGCGATTACATTACCAGTACAATTCCTTCTTCCAGCGCCTTCTGATAATTGGTCCGGTTAAATTCGTACAGGTTAGGCGACCGGTGCGGACCGATGGACCGCTGTTCATCGAGTTTGTTCAGCAAGCCGAGCGCAAACAACTTCCGCGGAAAGTTGCGCCGATCGAGGGTTTTGCCGAGCAGGGTTTCATAAAGCACATGTATTTCGGGCAGCGTAAACTGATCAGGGAGTAAACTGGCCCCGATCGGCTGGTGGTAGAGCTGAAGCCGTATCGTCTCCAGCGCCTTGTCAACCATATCGTTATGGTCGTACAGCAGCTCGGGCAGAGCGGCAATATCCCACCAGCTGTAGTCCTCTACGATCAGGTCCGTCTGCACGATAACCCGCTCGTAGTCGACCAGCGCGTAATAGCCGATAGAAATCTGTCGGCCGAGGAGCCAGTTGTCTTCCCGGATGGTGATCCAGTCGCCTACCAGCTGCTGCAGATCTTCGGCCCGTTGCTCCCGATGTCGGTAAGGGCTATCGCCAAACGTATAAAATTGCTGAAGGAACAGGTCTGTTATACCGGTTCGTTCGGCCAGTATCCGGTTGGCCGCATCGCCGAACCGTTCGTCCTTCCTGATAAAGCCGCCCGGTAAGCCCCACCCATCTGAGCCGTGTAGCTTAACCAGCAAAATTTTCAGCTGCTGATCGTGATACCCCAGAATGGCGCAGTCGATCGTCAGATGAGGCAAATGCCGCTGCCCACCGTGGAGGACAAAATCAATCACTTCGTCAGTCGTCTTCATCCGGAAAAATTTGGGCCTCAGGTCATGAACAGGATTTTGTAGCCTGCCGCAGGCGGCTGCGGCAGGCATCGCTCGGCGTCAGACGCGCAGTTTTTGCACGTTCTGGTAACTGATGGCGATCGCTTCCAGCGGGGAGCCCTTCACAACGGCATCCTGCTCTACGAAGTAATGCTGAATACCGGCCGTCTTGTGCGCATCCAGAATGCGCTGAAAATCGACCGAGCCGGTACCCACTTCGGCAAATTCGCGTTTCTCGGTTTTGGCAATGTCTTTCAGGTGCACGAGCGGGAACCGGCCGGGGTTCTTTCTGAACAGCTCAACCGGATCCTGACCGGCCCGGATAGCCCAGTACAGATCCAGCTCCATTTTTACCAGTTTCGGATCGGTACCGGACAGCATCACCTGATAAGGCACCTGCCCATCCAGCGTCTCAAACTCGAAGTCATGGTTGTGATAACCGAACTGGATACCGGCCTTCTGACAAACCTCGCCGGCGGTGTTCAGGGTGTCGCACAGTTTCTTGTAATCGTCGATCGTCTTGCGGTCCTGCGGGAACAGAAACGCGCACATCATGTATTTCTGCCCGATCCCGGCGGCATGCTCCACGGCTACATTCCAGTCTTTTTTCAGGTTATTGGGCATGTAATGGCCGCTGGGCGACGTAAGATTAAGGCTGGTAAGCAGCGTCTTGAATTCAGCGGGCGTTTTGCCGAAAAATTTCCCACCCGCATACCCGAACGTTTCCACTTCCCGGTAACCAATGTCGGCAACTTTTTTCAGCGTCCCCTCCACATCCTTGCCTAACTCATTGCGCAGGGTATACAACTGAAGGCCAATTTTTTTGATCGGTTTAGCGAAAACGTCTACCTGACTTAGATAAGGCAGCGTCAGGGCCAGGGCACTGGTTCTGAGAAACTCTTTGCGGGATATCGTCATTGTCTGCTTGGATTAAACTGGTCTGACCAGCTGTTGATTGTAGATTATTCCTGAGGTATGAACTGAAGGCGGCTACTGGCCCAGAGGGCTTTTTTGGAAGGTACTTACTGACTTTAATCGACTCGAAGGGCGGACTTTTACGCCCCCCAGCCCCCTAAAGGGGGAGTTGACCCCGCCGTTTTTTCTCCCCCTTTAGGCCGGGCCGCCGTCGCGGGGCTGGGGGGTGTACAATCCAGTCTCTACACGGCTTTCGGGTCTTAACTCCCTTTCCCTAAACAAGCCCTGAGGGGCTTCTCGTTAGATACACCCGTTTTCTTCCATGATACACGGCGGATGCCGAATCGGGGCCGGTATTGGCTGACCTCCCTTAATATTCGCATTCCCCTATTATATTCCTTAACGCCGGTTTCTCAAACATGGCCAATTCCTATTGCGTCAAAATGACAAGACAAATGAAGTGAAGATTTATTAATACGTCAAATTAACGCATTACTTTTTTTAAACTTTTTCTTGGAATGAGTAAGTAATACAGCCGGAAACAAACGGCGAAAGAAGGGGCAGCGATTATCCATTAAATTTCAGGGAAACATGATCACACGGTTGTGGTCTTTACACATAGCATATAGACTCTATCTAAAACGCTGTAACTTTGTAGACAAGGAGTCTTGCCCCACTACCCGCTTCCAACCTATCTGCACTCCCCTTTTTCAGAGGTAGGTGACCCTTTGCCCTTGTTCTCTGCTACCCGTACAGCCTATTATTTTGGACAATACGTTTATTTCCGCTGATTACCCCTTTTTGTCCGGTGGCGGTGAGATGGGTCAACGAATCAGAGACTTTCCATGGGAGACAACGCCGTTAGGTGCTCCCAATAGTTGGTCACAAAGCCTGCGTACGCTTGTCCAGATGGTGCTTGCCACCAGATCGCCCATGCTCATCTTGTGGGGACCGGAGCTGATAACGATCTACAATGACGGATTCCGGGCTGGGTTTAGCAACCTGAATAACCATCCAGCCGCGTTGGGACAGCCAGGCGCCGTAAGCTGGGCCGACATCTGGCCCTACGCAGGGCCCGTAATCCAAACCTGTATGGCCGGTGGCCGGGCTGAATGGATTGACGGTCAGAAGCTTCCGATTCCGGGCAATAACCCCCTCGGGGCTACCTATGCGACATTTTGCTTTAGCCCCCTGGCCGATGAGGGGACGATTAACGGCGTACTGGTCACTTGTTTAGAAGCCACCCAGACACTCGAATTTCGCCATGCCTATCTGCTCCGGTTGAGTGACCTGCTGCGCCCGCTCATCGATCCGCAGGTTATTCAGGCTACGGCGGCTCAGCTGCTGGGCGAAACCCTGGGGGCAAATCGGGTACATTATGGAGAAATAAGTCAGGATGGGCGTTTGGTAGTGGTGACATCGAACTACGTTAAGGGGGTTATTGAGCTGACCGGAGAGTTTGTCATGGCTGACTTTGGCCCGGCGGTTGTTGCGCGCTTACAGGCTGGCCAGACTATTGTCATGAACGACCTTACCGCCGATCCTGCGCTATCTGCCGCCGAACGGGCGATGAACGAACAGGTTGGTATCAAGGCTCAGGTTGGTGTGCCTTTGCGAAAAGCAGGCCAATTGATCGGAATTTTATCCGTTCATGCCTCTTTACCCAGAAGCTGGACCCCGGCCGAAGTTCAACTGATCGAAGAAACCGCCGAGCGGACCTGGGAAGCCGTTGAACGCTCGCGGAGCGAAACCGCGTTACGACGGCGGGAAGAAAAGTACCGCCATTTGTCAGTAGAGCTGGAAAACAGAGTGATGGCCCGCACCCAGGAGCTGTTACTGGTCAATCAGGATTTACAACGTTCGAACGATAATTTGCAGCAGTTTGCCTATGTAGCCAGCCACGACCTGCAGGAACCCCTCCGCAAGATCAGGCAATTCGGTAGTCTGCTCAAACAGCGATATGCCAGTACACTGGACCGGGAAGGACAGGATTATCTTCAGCGTATGAGTTCAGCCAGCGAGCGTATGTCTACCTTGATCAAAGACCTGCTGGCGTATTCGCGCATAGCCACCCGGCAGCAATCGTTCGGGCTGGTCTCCCTGGCTGACATTGTAGCCGGCGTGCTGGAGACCCTATCGTGGCAAATTGACGAAAGACAGGTGCAACTGAGCTTGGACGAATTGCCGCAGGTAAAGGGAGATGTATCCCAATTGTCTCAGTTGTTTCAAAATCTGATCTCAAACGCGATTAAGTTTACCCCGCCTAGCCAGCAACCCCAGCTTCAGATTCGCTATCGGCTTTGTCAGGCTGATGAATTACCGGCAGTATTGATGCCGGCTAAACAGACTGGCTACTACCATCAGATCAGCCTGATTGATCAGGGTATCGGTTTTGAAGAAAGGTACCTCGACCGCATCTTTCAGGTATTTCAGCGGCTGCATGGAAACCGCGAATTTGAAGGAACCGGCGTTGGCTTAGCGATATGCCAGCGAGTGGTAGAAAATCATGGGGGTGCCCTCACGGCCAAAAGTAAGCCAGACGAAGGGGCAACCTTCATCGTTTATCTCCCTGCCTGATCAGGCAATTATTAGGACAATAGCGTGTTTCCGCCGACAAAAGCAATTAGAAATCAGCAATTACGGCTTATAGTAATGTTTTCGGGTATAGTAATGTCGGTCTGTGTGTAACCATACCAGGCTGGCCCCCTAACATGAACCTTAATTGCTAATCGAGTGGATACATCAAGACGAGAGTTTATCAAAAAAACAGCGCTGGGAACCGTTGGCCTGTCGGTGGGAGGACTGGCCCCGGGTATGTCGGCGAAGAGTTATGCAAAAATCATCGGTGCCAACGAGCGGATCAACGTGGCTATCATCGGGCTCGGTCGGCGGTTAAGTGCCTACTACGAGCCGATCTCGCTGAAAAGCAGCAACGTTGAGCTTGTCTATCTCTGCGATGTTATGAAGAAGCAGCGCGAGTCGGGTGCCCAAAAGTTTTCGAAGCATATCTCGTATGCACCCAAGCTGGAAAACGACATCCGCAAGGTCATTGCCGACAAGCAGGTCGACGCCCTGTTCAACGCCACGCCCGACCACTGGCATGCGCCCGGCACCTGGATGGCCGTTCAGGGCGGTAAACACGTGTACGTAGAAAAGCCCTGTAGCCATAACCCCCGCGAGGGCGAAATCCTGATCGAATGCCAGAAAAAATACGGCAAGATCATCCAGATGGGTAACCAGCAACGGTCGGCGCTCGAATCGATCGATATTATCAACCAGATACACAATGGCGTCATTGGAACCCCATTTAAAGCCGTGGCTTTTTACGCGGCCACCCGGGGTGAGGTGCCGGTGGCAAAGAAGGCGCCCGTTCCTGATGGACTCGACTGGGAACTGTTTCAGGGCCCTGCTCCCCGGACCCCCTACACCCACGACACCTGGGATTATAACTGGCACTGGTACGGCTGGCAATACGGCACAGCCGAAAGTGGCAATAACGCTACCCACGAACTGGACGTAGCGCGCTGGGCTCTCCAGGTCGAATACCCGGAACACGTTGCGGTCGAGGCTGCCAAACGGGCTTTCCCGACCGACGGGTGGGTCATGTACGATACCATGGATGCCACTTTCCGCTTTCCCGGCAACAAAATCATCAAGTGGGATGGCAAAAGTCGCAACGGCCATAAAACCTACGGCAGCGACCGCGGCACGATTATCTACGGCAGCAACGGCAGCGTCTACGTCGATCGCGACGGCTACACCCTGTTTAACCGGGAAGGAAAAACGGTAAAAACCAGTAAGTCGGGCGGTTCGGAAGCCGGCACCGCGCTGGGCGGGGGTGGCGATATGACGACCCGCCACGTAGTCAACTTCTTCGAAGCGATCCGGGGTAAAGCGAAACAGGCATCACCCATCGACGAAGGGGCCAAAAGCACGCTCTTGTGTCACCTGGCCAACATCGCGTACCGGACCAATAAGTCGCTGGAGGTAGACACCACCAACGGACACGTTCGCGATCGGGAGGCTATGAAGCTGTGGAGCCGCGAGTATGAAAAAGGCTGGGAACCCCGCATCTAACAAGTACCGGTGTTTACCGGAGCGTATCGGTTAGCCCGTTGTAGGTCGGTTATAAGACCCCTACAACGGGCTTTTCACTCAATCACCACCCGCATCTGCCATGACCGACTGCCTGTCTGCCCTACCCTCTTCGTTTTCAGTTTCCTCCGGTACCGCAACCGGGCGTGCCGCCAAAAGCCTGGCCTCGTTACTAGTTCGTACTCTGATTGGCGGCCTGGGCAGTCTATTCTTCATGAGGTCAGTAAGCGCACAAACCCCGGGTACACCCGTTGATCTGAAGACAGAACATCTGGTCAATCCGCTTGGTATCGACGCCACAACACCCCGATTCTCGTGGCGGTTACAGGATCCGAGACGGGGAGCCCGACAAACCGCCTGGCAGATACAGGTAAGCACCGACTCGCTGGAGCCTGGCCGGGGAGCCGGAAACAGCTGGCAACCCACCCGACAGGCATCCGACCAAACGCTGGTCACCTATTCTGGTAAACCCCTTCGTCCGTTTACCACCTACTTCTGGCGAGTCACGGCCTGGGATCAGGATGGTAAGCCACATACGTCAGCAACGGCCCGATTTGAAACCGGACTTATGCATCCGAAAAACTGGCAGGGTGCCTGGATCAGCGACGGGGCCGATGAAACGGTCAAACCGGCCCCCTACTTCCGAAAGGTCTTTCAGACGGGTAAGACGATCCGGAGCGCCCGGGCTTACATAGCGACAGGCGGGCTGTATGAACTTTATCTGAACGGACAAAAGATAGGCAACCACCGGCTCGACCCCATGTACACCCGCTTCGACCGCCGGGTTCTGTATGTGACGTACGACGTAACGAAGCAGCTCAGGACCGGTGCCAATGCGCTGGGCGTTTTGCTGGGTAATGGCTGGTACAATCATCAGTCAACGGCGGTATGGTATTTTCACAAAGCCCCCTGGCGTAACCGGCCCACCTTCTGCCTCGATCTGCGAATCGCCTACGACGATGGCAGCGTTGAGACCATATCCTCCGGCACCGACTGGAAAACCAGCCTCAGTCCAATCCGCTTCAACAGCATCTACACCGCCGAACAGTACGACGCGCGCCTGGAGCAGCCCGGCTGGAATCAGGTCAATTTTGACGATACAAAATGGACTGCCGCTAAAATCAGGTCGGCCCCATCCGCCAACATCGTAGCGCAGGTTATGCATCCGATCCGAAACGTAGAAGCGATACCGGCCCGCAGCCTGACCAAATTAAATGATACGACCTACGTCTTTGACCTGGGCCGCAACATAGCCGGCGTCAGCCAGATTCGCGTGCAGGGTCCGGCGGGCACAACCCTCCGGCTGAAACATGCCGAACGACTAACGAAAGACGGACGGGCCGATCAGTCGAATATCGACATGCATTACCGACCTACCGATCAGAGCGACCCGTTCCAGACCGATGTAGTCACGCTCAGCGGTCGGGGTGAGGAAACATTCATGCCCCATTTCAATTACAAAGGGTTTCAGTACGTAGAGGTCACCAGTACGCAACCCGTAACTCTCACTCAACAGAGTCTGACGGGGTATTTTATGCATAGCGACGTGCCCGCTACGGGTCAGGTGAACTCGGCCAATCCAACCTTGAACAAAATCTGGCAGGCAACCAACAACTCGTACCTGTCAAACCTGTTCGGCTACCCGACCGACTGCCCACAACGGGAGAAAAACGGCTGGACCGGCGATGCCCACATTGCCGTTGAGACCGGTTTATACAACTTCGATGGCATCACCATCTATGAAAAATGGCTGGCCGATCACCGCGATGAACAGCAGCCGAACGGCGTATTGCCTTCGATCATCCCCACCGGCGGTTGGGGGTACGACTGGGGGAACGGCCCCGACTGGACCAGCACCATTGCGCTGATTCCCTGGAACGTATACCTGTTTTACGGCGACAAAAAAATCCTGATCGACAATTACGACGCCATCAAACGGTACGTTGATCACCTCGAAGCCAGTAGCCCTAATAACCTGACCAGCTGGGGCCTGGGCGACTGGGTGCCCGTAAAATCTAAAGCCCCCGTTGAGCTGACCTCGTCGATCTATTACTACACGGATACCCGCATACTGGCCAACATAGCCAGACTCCTCAACCGAACCGACGATTATACCCATTATTCATCCCTGGCGGCCCGCATCCGACAGGCAATTAACACCAAATACCTGAACCAGACAGCGGCCCGCTACGGGTCGGGGCTCCAAACTGAACTCAGCGCACCGCTCCACTGGGGCCTGGTACCCGATGAGCTGACGGCGGCCGTAGCGTCTCAACTGGCTCAGCGGGTCGAAGCCGACCAGGCCCATATCGATGTTGGCCTGCTTGGCACCAAAACCATTTTGAATGCACTCAGCGACAACGGCCATGCCGATCTGGCCTACCGGGTCGCTTCGCAGGAAACCTTTCCGTCCTGGGGCTGGTGGATAGCCAATGGAGCCACTACCCTGTACGAGAACTGGCCTATCGATGCCAAAAGCGATATCTCCCTGAATCATATCATGTTTGGCGAAGTTGGAGCCTGGATGTACAAGGCTTTGGGTGGTATCAAACCGGACCCCAGCGCACCCGGTTTTAAGCACATTCTTCTGAAACCCAACTTTGTAAAAACCCTGGATCATTTTGAGGCCACCCACCAGGGTCCGCACGGAATGATCCGGTCTGCCTGGCGCCGATCGGGTTCGGGGATTACCTACCTGGTCACCGTACCCCCCAATTCAACGGCTACACTCTTCCTGACGGACGGGCAGGCGTACGCAGACGGGCGACTGCTGAGTCCAACTACAAACGCAGGTGTGTCGGGTCGGCAGTATACGCTCCTGGCAGGCAGCTATCAGTTCGAGATTCGATAAGTCTGGAACGCTACTGGCGGGTAAGGGAAACTTTGGGGCAAAGCACCGACTCGCAGGGCGAACAGGACGCGACGGCCACGGTAGTGCGCACCTGTCGGCAGGCCGTATTGGTCGCATCGCGAATGGTGATCGGATAGGTTGTTGAGTTGTTGGCGCTGAGCTGCCGGCCTGCTCCAACGGTTACGGCCTGTCCATAGGCCGTACCACCCGCGTTGAGCACAGTTCCGCCCGATCCGTCGCTGTTGGCGTTTAGCACCAGCTCGTACCGACCGCTTCCGTTTACAGCTGTTGCCTGTACCGTCACCAGAAAATAATCATCAGCGCTCGTGGCATCGGTCCCGTTTGCCTGACACCCGCTCTGGCTGAATGTCTGAATGCTGAGGCTGCATGAACACGAAGCCGGGGCCGCATAGGTAACCGAAGCCGGTGTACAAGCCGTACTACTGGAGGTTACCGTAACCGTATGGCTGGCCGCATTGGCCGTGAGACCGGTCAGGGTATAACTCTGCGGGCTGCTGCCACTGGTTGAAACGGTAGTAGAGCGAACCCCATCGGTAACCGTCAGCGAACCGGAAGCCGCGTTGGTGAAACTAACGCTCCCGGTGAGCGTGTACTGATTCGTTGCGGGTACACAGGCGCCCGGCATTGCGGTAACGGCCAGCGTTGGACAGGTCGAGCAGGCCGATGGTGAGCAGTCGACAACGATGGCGGCCTGATCGTTCGGGTAGTTGGCACTGTAGGTATCGAAGCGGTTGCCCGTTGTGTTCCGATCGCAGAACCGCATATTCGTACCGATATAGCGGCCGTCATTGGCGGCCCGGCTTGCCCCCCCGTTGACCACGATCCGCCCGTTGGTTCCCGTCACGATCTTGGTAATGGACAGGTCGTATCCCGTAGCAATATCCAGCAGTCCGTTCAGTACAATCGGCCCGTCGATGTTCACCGTGCCTTTCACCGTAATGCAGTTGTTGCTGATAAACTGTTTGGCTCCCTTATCGCCCGTTCTGAACTCACACCCGAGCGTTCCGTTCTGCGCCGGCACACAGGTCGTTTGCAGGAGTCCGTTGTTCGTAAATCCGCCATGGTTGTAGAAGGTGCGATAAACCGTTATCACCCCCGTGCTCTGGTTGATAAATGAATTGGCTTCTGAGTCTTCGAGACTGGAGAATACCATCGTACCTGCGTTTGTATACGTGGTCGAGTTACCCGCTACGAAGTTGGGCGGTGCCGTGGCGGTTAGGGTTGCCCCGGCTCCATTCGCAAACGTGAACGAACCTCCGGTCGTTGTCACGGCCGAGTTTGCCGTGAACGTAACCTGCCCGGCGTTGTTGATGAGCAGGCCGGCGTTGATATTGGTCAGGTTCGTCGACAGTGAGGCCCCGGCACTCACCGCAATGGTCGAATTTCCGTTCAGATTCAGCCCGCCGTTGAGCACAAACGTACCGTTTACCGTGATGGATATACTGTTGGCAGCCAATGCGTTGGTTTGGGTCCAGGTAACGCCCGGCGCTACGCAGATTCGGATACCTGTTTTGTTCTGATCAATCGAGATATTACCTACGTTGGCCAGGATGCAGAGGGTCTCGCCCGAATTCAAACTGCTAAAGTCAGTCCCGCTTCCCACACCAGTGTAGGATCGGGTGCAGGTTGTACACTGAGCAACGGCGAGTTGTTTGCCCAGCAGGGTTATGCACAGAATAAGCAGGTAAAATCTTGTTTTCATGCGTCAAGTAATTAATAGTATCACAAGCCGATCGGTACGACCCGCTATTGTTGTCTGCTGATGCGGACAGGCATGGTAAACCGGTTGTTGGCGCGGGACTTTTCCCGGTACTGCCCCTCCGGGTCAATGACTATCTCGAGCCAGTACGTACCTGATTTCAGGCCTTTGGGCAGTTGTATATACTGACCTTCGTACATCATGCCATACGTGTCGTATCCGCCAACGCTGATGCCCTGCCGCGAGGCCTGGCAACTGGCGTACGATCCCAGCCCGTAGTTGGCCAGGTTTTCGGGACCGTAGGTTACGCCCCGGTCCTGGCACAACGTATCGGACGAGCGACAAATACCCGAATCGAACAGGCAGTAGCTGACCTTTCGGCCGGTGGCCACGACTTTCTCCGCTTCTCGCCCGTTTCGGGTTTTATACCGCTGAACAAGCCGAAACTCGACCCAGTCGTCGGCATGGTAATGGTTATGTCCCGGTTTTTCGTCGAAATAATTGGTCCCGGCGGGGTAGTCGTGCCAGCTGAGGCTGTCGGCCTGCCGGCTATATACCCGCTGATACAGGCGTTGTCGGGCCAGGGTACCGTCTGCACAGCGGCTGCCCGAATCCACGCGCTGCTGCTGGCAGTACCATTCCCGATTGCCAACCGTTTCCATGGGCCCATCGCCAATATTCGCAATGGAGGCCGCAAAGCGTAACTGCCCGGGGTAGGTCGGATCATTCCAGGCATATTCTTTGATCTGCGCCCGGGTAAACGAGCCGATGATTACCAGATCGGGAAGCAGCTGGCAGTCGCTCCGATCGGTTGAGCACCGGCAAGCGGCCGGATTCTGGAACGAACAGGGGGTTTTCTCATCATTGGGCATCGGGTTCGCACCAAATTCCAGCGTCACGTAAGTCAGCACGCCCCCCTCCCCTTTTCGCAGATCGGTAATCAACAGATACCAGGTCCCGTTCGGGTTCTGCCCATCGTTCAAAAAGCGAAACCGGCCATCCGGACTGTACTCCCCGGCAAACGGGGCACTAGCCTGGTGGATGTACCCCGAAAATCCATTCGACCGAAAACAGGTATTGGCAAAGTCGGCCCCCTGGTCTCCCCCATTCCGGTTACTCAGCCATATGCTTTGCCCATTGGGCGCAACCAGTTCTATTTTTAGATCAGACGTACGACTGTGCTGAATATTGAAACAGACTTTCATCAGCCCGTATTCAGCGTCGATGCGCGCGGGTAAGTGATCAACCCGTATGGGTATAGAATCGGCCCGAACGCTGGTGTCAAAGTCGGTCAGCGTACGGCCGGGACTAATAAACTGTTGGGCCAGGCACTGCCCTACCGACGCTAGCACCAGTAGTAGCAGACTTACCCACCAGGAAAACGTCTCTACCCGGTAATAGCGGAGGTAGTACCTGTAGTCTTTCGGTATTGATTTGATCATTTCTCCCGTAAAACTAGGCTGGCAGGCATGACTGGTCAAACGTTACTTCTACATGATGTGGGAGATAGTTGATCAATAGACAAGAATCATGCCGTAGCAACCTATTCCTCAATTGATTATATCCAGAATTCATTTAAGTATATTTTTTGATTTATATGTATCTAAACCACTAATTTATGAAACTTTTTAAGTAGTGAGTTAACTTTACAACGGCTAATCAGCTGAATGAAAGTTTAGCCAGCCTGGCAACAACCCCTGTACCTCATTTTCACCCAGCTGCTTACCCCAATTAAGCTGCTTGTCTAGTACATGACTTCTAGTTTCCCTCACCAACAGGTATTCCTCCCATCGTCCATAACTGGACAAGATTGTCCAGTTATGGACGAAGAGACCGACTTTGCTTTCGTTTAGCCTGCTGACACTCAACAGTCACCGTTTGTGGCACAGCAGTTGTCTATACACGTTTAACCAATCGATCCAAAACACGTCATGAACGTTCGTTTCTGTCTATTTGCCAGCCTGCTCACCTTCACACTTACGGCAGGTCTGGCCCAGCAAAAATCCTCTAAAACACAGATTATACTGCTTGGCAGTGCCCACTTTGGGCAGGAGAGTTTTTACAAAGATGCACCCATGGCCGACCTCTTTCAGGAGAACCGCCAGCGGGAAGTCGACCAGGTGAACGCCAAACTAGCGCGGTTCAAACCCGACCTGATTCTGATTGAGCGTGAGCCGGGCGAACAGGCCCAGGTTGATAGTCTGTATGGCCTTTATAAGTCGAACCGATTGTCGTTCCGGGACCTATCCCACGGCCGTGCTGAACAATACCAGATCGCGTATGCGCTCGCCAAACAACTAAATCTACGGTCGGTCTTCGGCGTTGATTATTACATCGGCACATCGAATCGGATTCTCAATCAGGGGCAGCACATTGATTATTATTTGAACGAACTCAAAGCCTTCAGCGATTTGGGCAACAGCGTTATTGGTGCCTTTCGGGCAGGAACGATGCGTTTACCCGATTTCCTGATCAAGCTTAACTCGCCCCAGGTACTGCAGGAAACGTACCGCGTCATGTACATCACGCCGGCTAAAGTCAGGCAGGGAAAACTGAACACGAAAGACCCCTTGCTCGATAGCACCCGTATTTCATCTGATTACGTAGGGGCCGATTTCATCACCTATTTCTACAGTCGAGAATTGCGCATCTATTCGAATATCGTCAACCGGCAACTGGCCGAAAAAAAGCAACGGATTCTGGTTGTCATGGGACAGCGCCATGCTGCCGTCCTGACCAAACTGTTCGAAAACGATCCCGACTACGAAATCGTACCCGTTGAGAAATACCTGCGGTAAGTCGGTACCGATTTGCTTACATAACCAGCATTGGGGTCATATAGGACAAAATGTCCTTTATGACCCCAATGCGTTTAATTTACCTTCTGAACATATCCATCCGTACCAATACACTTACATCTGCAGGCCTGCCATCTCAATTCTAAACGGCGCTGCAGGGGCCATAATCATCTAGAATAGATCATCTTCGGCGGGCTGCTACAGATCCAAATTGCGACACATCCGGCTCATTATATCTGATCGTTGCTTTAAAGAATAGGCCGTTAGCCGGGTTCTGGACGCTATTGCGCTACCCATCAGGTGTAGATGGTTTCTGAGCTCTGTTCATAATCAAATAATAGACTACACAATCGCAATTATTGATTAATTAGTAGATGTTTTAGTGCTGTTTTTTGGACTTTTTGGCTTTTTCAGCCCCAGCCGGTACCAATAGACTTACAATAGATTTTAACTAAAATAGCTATTCTTATTTTCACAACTACCTGTGGCCAATTACAGTATTTTTTGATAGCGATCATCGGTACTATTTACCATTGCACACTTTTATCGAGTTGGCATAAAACATCAACAATTATCTCATAATCAG
>NZ_MVEC01000003.1:0-452121 GCF_002006735.1 Spirosoma sp. 209
CCGGCACCAGCATCGAGCTCAACAGCAGCCCACGCACCACCGACGTCTGCGCCGGGAGCGGTACACCCCCCGTCACTACCGAGCCACCCACCACGACGGTAACCACCCCGCCCACGACGACCGTAACGACGCCACCGACCACCACGGTGACCACACCACCAACGACAACGGTGGTGACTCCGCCCGCGCCCAACGCCAGCTACCGCTCGTCGCTGGACCACGCCCGCTGCGAAACCGTTGGCGGCTGGATTCTGGATGCCAACAACCCCAACCAGTCGGTGAGCCTCGACATTTACATCAACGGTACCAAAGCGGCCACCATTACCGCCGATCAGCCCCGCAGCGATGTGGCCAGCGCCTTCGGCTACAGCTACAACAAGTTTGGCTTCCTGTGGACCATTCCGGCCAGTTACAAGTCGGGCGCGCAGCTGATCGTATCGGTTCGACCCACCGGCACGGACCGCAACATCACGAACAGCCCGCTCACGACGGATGTATGTTCAGGATCGGGCACTCCGCCGGTAACGTCACCCCCACCGAGCACGACCACCACGACCCCGCCGGTTACCACACCACCGATCGTGACCCCACCGCCGTCCACTGATTATCCGATCCTGGACAGTCCGCAGCCGAGCGACTTACGGCCGTTCATCCAGAACGAGCGGGTACGGGTAGCCATCGATCTGGCCGTAGGGGGCGTAGTTCGGGAAGTAACGGATCTTCAGGTTGGCGAGAACATGATCAACTGCCTCGTGAAGGACGGGAAGCGGGATACGGGGCGCGACGACCAGATTGCGATCTACGGACTTCCCGATGCTAATCAGGGCTGGACAACGGGCGGCAGTCAGCTCCATGACAACATTGGCTACAACCCGGTACAGGGTGGTGACGTGCTGCTGAACCGCTCGCCTATCCTGGCCTTTGGTAAGACCAACAACATGCTGTACTGCAAAACCCGGCCGCTGCAGTGGGGCCTGAACAACATCCCGGGCGATTATATCATTGAGCAGTGGATTCAGCTTCAGGGTAACATCGTTCGCCGGCACGTTCGGATTACGGGCAACCGGCCCGAAACCGGCAGCCAGTTCTATGACCATGCCCGCCAGCAGGAATTGCCCTGTACCTATACCAGCGGCTCGTTCTACCAGTACTACGTGGTTCAGGGAACGCCTTACACCAACGCTCCGCTGGTTAAGGTAAACGATATTCCCAACCTCGATGGTAGTGGCAAAACCCTGAACCAGTACGACGATTCGATGGGCCAGATTGCCCCGCTCAACGTCGATGCCTCTGAGCCCTGGATTGCCGCCGTACGTCCGCAGGATAACCGGGGTATTGCGCTGCATACGCCGTTCTCGAACGAGTTCAAGGTAGGTCTGTTCAACAGCGTAGGCTGGGGTCCGCCAGAAGCGCTCAACGCCGGCTATATCGCCAATGGCCTGAAACTGACCCTGGACCGGAACGGCGTTTACGAATTCGACTTCAACATGGTTGTGGGTAGCCTGAACGAAATCCGGAACACGATCAACTCGCTGCCGCAAAGCGAAACCAAGCCACACTACGTGTTTGCAGGGCAGAGCAAACGGCATGGATTCTCGTACCAGAAAGGCTATGATCAGGGCTATCCTGTGGGCGACGAACTGAGCATTACCCCGAAAAACCGGCGGTTCAGCTTCACCTCACCCCGCAAAGGCTACAAAGCATCTGACATCAACCGCATCTACATCAGAATACGGGCGCGCACCAACGAAACCCAGTTTGTGCTGAAGTGGCGGAAAATTGGTCAGTCGCCCATCGAATCCGAATGGGCTGGTCAGTCGATCTCCTTCCCCATTACGGGCGACAACCAGTACCGGACCATTGCAATTCCGGTCGGTAACCACCCGCAGTGGAACGGTATTATCAATGAGTTTTCGATCAACTACGCCAACCCCAATGAAGAACCTGCCAACAACCAGCAGATCGGCATCAAGTGGATTTCGGCCGAAAACCTCGAAAACCAGTAAGACACTCTTAAAATGAGTTCGGATAAAAGCTGATTACTTTAAAGCCGTTTCAGGTCATCTGAAACGGCTTTTTCGTAGTATCACCAGCAAGTTGTATACATCAGGCTGCCATGAGGCCGTCCGTTGCCTGACCTGACTCCAGCATAGGTGCTATGGTCGTGTTCATCCGCTCCCGCACGAAGCTCTCCTGCAGATAAGCGGGCAGCTTACTGACCAGTTGCCGGTACGCGTCCACGCCCAGCGCTTTGGCAATGTACGCTTCATGAACAGCGTTGACATGGGCAACGATATTGACCAGGCTCTGGTGAAACAGCTTCACATCGATCTCGGAGTCGACAAACCGCTCGATTTCCCGGTTGGTCGACGAGATACGCAGGCGGCTCAGCATGTCGAAATAGGTGGTATACCCGATCTGCCTGGCCAGCTGCTTGTATTGCTCAACGCTGAACTTCTGCAGAATCTCACCCGTCTTCGGGCTTCGCAGCGCCGTTTTGGGATTGTTCTGGATGGCATTACGCAGCGACTTCACCCGCTGGTCGCGGGTGGTTTTGAGAAACTGCGCCAGTTCGGCCTGGGCCGACCCCGCCCGCGACGGCAGCAGCAGGTCAGTTTTCGCCGTAACGCTGAATCGCCGGGCCATCGGCAACCGCTGAATGCGGTAGTTATTGATCGGGCCAAGCGCGTAGTAGCCGATGGACGACGGGTAATAGCCACGTACGACCATGTTTCCGATCCGCTTCCGGATCAGCTCTTCGTTACTCACCTGGATGCCCTGCACCGCCAGAAAAGCCCGGGCGCTGAACAGCGCACTGTAATAGGCCTGCGGAAACGTCCAGTGCAGTGAGCTTTGCAGATACTGTTCGTCGTTCACAACGGGCGTGATCCGCAGCGCATATTCGGCACTCCAGCTGTTGAGCAGCAACTTTTCCAGTGCCTTGTAGCTGGCCTCATTCACCCGTCCATGGAACTGTCCGAAGAGGGGAAACTTAGCCACATCGAACAGGTCGTTCTGGTGCTGGATGTGATAATCCATGGCGAAAAAATGGTTCAGAAACACCTGTGCCGGAATAGACTTCCGCCAGTTCTCGTCGAGCGGCAAATGGCTCGCCGGAGCTGGTGCAAGCGGTGCCTGAGCGTTCTGGGAATGCATCGTCACGTTGGTTATCTGTGTCATACTTTATCAACAAAAAAGGCATTCCAGGCGTTCCTTTTCCGACCCCAATTTCACGCATATAAGCTCTTTGAAAATCAATGAGTTACATTATATTTTTAAGCCTTAAAAAACACACATCCAAAGACATATAGAGTGGGTAGGCCGTATTGTATTTTTGCGCGAGCGAAGGCACTTTTGCTTTGCGTTTTTACGTTGAAAGAAAACATGAAACGAATACAGCCTCTCGTTATTTACTGTTGCTTACTAGCTAGTCCGTTGTTTCCACAGACTGGCTGGGGACAAACCCCGCCCATGTCGCCCTCAACGCTTCAGGCCGTCACCTTCGAGGGTTCCGTTGTCGATGCTTCCAACCGGAAGCCGCTCAGCGGAGCTCTTATTTCAGCCACGAATCAGGCCGGCGTGAAAGGGAGTTCGCAACGAACCGGAGCCGACGGTTCGTTCAAAATCACCCTTGGCCCCCGTCAGTCTTATGTAGTAACCATTAGCGCTGATGGCTATCATCCCCTCAACGAACAACTCACGTATACGTCTATCTACGTGAACAAGCTCACCAAAGTGATCCGGCTGTATCGTACCGGGACACAACCCCCTGTTCAGGAAAAAAATGTGACGCTGGCCGATACGCGCCAGACTATGCCCTCTTCAACCACCCAATCCACAGACATACTAGCCTCAGGTACAAACACGGCTAATGCAGCGACGGTACCAGCGGCAGCGGCTCCCGTGGCTACGGCCCCTCCGGCCCGACCGACTCCTCCTCCCGCCAGCAGCCCCCGCGTCACCCCGCCCAAAACTCTCGACGCTAAAGTGGTTTACACTCCTCCGCTCGTTGTGGCTCCGGTCGGAAAAACTACGCAGCTGCGGGCTATTCAGTTTGTACAAAGCAAAGCCGAGCTGTTGCCCGACGCCCAGCCCGCACTCGATCAGCTGCTGACCTTCATGCAGGCCAACACCACCGCCGAAATTGAGCTGGCCGGTCATACCGACAACCAGGGCGATTTCGACGAAAACCTGAAGCTCTCGAAGCAGCGGGTCGATGTGGTCAAAGAGTTTCTGGTAAAGAATGGCATAGCTGCTAATCGAATCAGCACCCGCGGCTACGGCCCAACCCGCCCCATTGCCAGCAACAACCACGAGTTTTCCCGCCAGCAGAACCGGCGCGTCGAGATGATCGTAGTCAAACAGTAGAGACGCGATCGCACCGGCGCACCGGCCCTCGCGTCTCACCCGCGTCAGCAACAAACCATATGGCTGGGTGGTCCGTGAGGACCGGAGCGCCGACCGCACGGACCATATGTAAGAACGTAGAAACGGACTACCCCGCCCTTACCGGCGGCCCAGCCACAGGCCGGATACGACCAGGGCGGTGCCAGCTACGGTGTACAGGGTGATGGGTTCGCCCAGCAGTACGTACGAATAGAGAAAGCCGAAGATCGGGCAGAGAAAGAGCCAGAGCGACGCCCGGACGGGGTCTTGCCGAACGAGGTAGAACCACAGTTGCAGAGCCGCCACCGACACCGGTATGATCAGCCAGAAGACCGACGCCCAGAACCGGGCATCGTAGTTTGAAGCGCCGAACACCGACGGGTCGAAAGCCGCGCTCAGGAGCGTGAAGGGTATCAGCAGAAAGCCCCCCAGCAACACCTGCCAGCCGTTGATGACCAGGTTGGGCAGACGCCATTCAAAACGCGCGTAATAGACCGTTGCGGCCGATACCGAGACCATACCGACCAGCAGGATCACCAGGCCCTCTACGGTAGCGTGCGCATCCTGCAGGAGCGGATACGTTGCCACCCCAACCCCAACCAGCCCCAGCATAAGGCCGGCCAGCTCGTTCGGACGCGGCATACGGCGCAGCCACAGCGCCGACAGCAGCGCAATGAACAGCGGATTGGTAGCCGTAGAAAGACTACCGATTCCGGCCGATACCTGCTTCAGTGCCAGCACAAACGCCCCCAGATAGATCGTCGTGTTCAGCAGCGCAAAAATCGTCAGCCGGCCAAACTCAGCCCGGTTGGGCCAGGCGTCGGTACGCTGTATGCCGTACGCGAACAACAACATGCCGGTACCGGCAATAAAAAAGCGCACATTGGCCAGAATGAGTGGATGCACCGACAGCACGCCAAATTTGGTTGCCGCCGATGCCGACGCCCAGAGAGCCGCGAAAAGAACACCGGGGAGCAGCTGTTTCATCGGCTCCCCCCGGGTTTAGCCACTCGTCGCAGGGCTGCGTGGTTCGTTTGTCTGTCTGTCACGGCAGAATCGTCGGGTTAAAATCCAATCTTACCCCGACGACCGTTGGGCTTTTGCTCGGCAGCCCAGTCGCGCATCTCGGCGAGTTCTTTTTCGTATCCGCCCGACAGAATCGGGAAACGCATCCACGAGCGCGGGTCGAGGTTGTGGTCGTCGAGGTGGAAGCTGGGGGCGTAGCGTTCGCGTTTCCACTGGTTGCGGCTCCAGAGTTTGAAGAACCGCTCTACCCAGATCAGCAGTTTTTCGCGCTCGTGGGTACCGGCAAACTGTACTTCTACGAGCTTCAGCACATCGACAGGGGGCTGCTTGTCGCGGATGGCGGCCTGCTCGATGGCGTTCAGCACATCATACGGCATCAGGTCATCCTCGTCGGTCTGTTTCTTGTCGAGTGGTCGCAGTTCGGCGGTGGGCTGCAGGTTGTTGACAGCGCGCAGTCCTTTTACCTTGATCAGCTCATCGGCCGCAACGGGGCCAATAGCCAGGCTGGTTCGGTCGGTGGGTTCCGTCGCATTTTTGATATTCAGCCCAACGGTTTCGAGCCATACCAGCCAGCTCCGCAGAAAATGCTTGTCGATGCCGGTAATGGGCGAAATACTGCCCGCCGTATCGCCATCCATAGTAGCGTAGCCGACAGCCGCTTCGGAGCGGTTCGACGTACTGAGCAGCAGCGCATTGTTGATGTTGGCAATCATCCAGATACCCGGCGCCCGCACCCGGGCCTGAATGTTCTGCAGCGCCAGATCATCGGTATCCCACGACAGCGTGCGGCCCAGTTGCGCTTCGATCAGCCCCCGGTAGGTTTCTACCAACCCGTTGATGTTGATAGAGAGGAAGGTAGCCCCAATGTCGTCGGCCAGTTCTTTGGCCGAGTTGAACGTATCGTCGGATGAGTTTTCGGTGCCCTGATACATGACCGTCAGCAGCTTCCCGACCATGGCCTCGGGCGTTTCGCAGTCCTGCAGCGCGCGGATGTAGTCGAGTTTTTTCTTGACACCCTCGATGCCGATGTTCTGCACGGCCATCCGGATCATCAGAAAAACGGTAGCCGCAATGGCCGACGAGTCGGCCCCGCCACTCAGCGACAGCACGTATCCCTGCGACCGGCTCTTGCGCAGGTAGTCGAACAGGCCCAGCGCCACGGCCCGGGCAAACTCTTCTTCTTTGAGGTACCCGCCCCGCTCCCAGGCTTCCAGCTCGGCTTTCTGCCTGACGGGCGCCACCTCGGGCCAGTCGAACCGGTCAGCGACGCGCAGGTTCGTCATGGCCAGGGCCAGGTTACCGCGGCTCTGCACCTGGTTGAGCCGCGTCGCGTCGATGTCGATCACAGCCGGCACAATGACGAAGTCGTGGTAGCTCAGCCGCGCGCCCGACACCAGCAGTTCGCCGTTGGAGGCTACCATGGCGTCGCCGTCGTAGATGACCCGCCCGGCTTCGTTCCCGAGCATGTTGGTATAAATGTAGCTGACCCCAAACGCCCGGCTGGCATCGATCACGAAGCGCTCGCGGGTTTGCGATTTGAAGAAGCCAAAGTGGCTGGCCGACGGGTTCATCAGAATATCGACACCCCGTTCGTACAGCGTACGGCCGGGCCGGTTGGCAATCCAGGCATCTTCGCAGATCTCGAACGCGATACGGACGCCCGACAGGTCGAAGACCAGGTCTCCGAACGGATAGGTAAAATCGCCGATCCGGGTTTCGTCGCGCAGGCCCATCTGCCAGGGCTGGAACCAGCGGGCTTCGTAATGGAGCCCATTGTTGGCCATGTACTGCTTGGCCGCAAACCCC
Organism: Spirosoma sp. 209; assembly: GCF_002006735.1. NCBI lineage: Bacteria > Pseudomonadati > Bacteroidota > Cytophagia > Cytophagales > Cytophagaceae > Spirosoma > Spirosoma sp. 209. The sequence goes on from NZ_MVEC01000003.1 coordinate 7,219, forward strand.
AGAATCCGCTTGTTGGCCACCAGACATACCACATCGTAAATCCGGTTGTTATGCCGCAGCGGCATGCCGAGCGCTACGGCAATGTCATTGGTATGCTCAACGATATCGAGCAGTGAGGCAATGGCCTGGTCGATGGTATTTTGCGCAAAAAAGGCGTCCTCGCAGCCGTAGCCGGTAATGGCCAGTTCGGGCAGGCACAGCAGGCTGACGTGCTGCCGCTGCGCTTCCTCAATGGCGTTGATGATGTTTTGCTTGTTGTGTTCCCACGCTAAGGGGGTCTGGTTCAGTACACCGGCGGCTACTTTCAGAAGTTTCATGGATACAGGGAGTGCTTATCGATCCGGCTGGCCCAACGCAGCGGGGCGCTCTCACGACAAAGATGCTGTAAGAATAACAAAAAAGGACGGCAAATGGGTTTAGGTCAGAAATCGCCATAATCGACCTGCAGACAGGTAAGCCCCACCGTTCGGCGCCACATGTCGACAACCTGCTGGCGGTCATCGACCACAAACTCTACCCGGTACCGCCCCCGGATATGCCGATCGAACAGCTCCTGCTTGACGACGGCATCTTTCCGATTGTCGCGCTGGGGACGCATGAACAGCTGATAGTCGACCGTGGTCCAGCCAAAATGCCGGTTGAGCCAGTCCACCGTTTCGGCCCGGCAAACGGCGTCGCGACCGGAGAAAAATACGATGGCATAGCCCGAAGCCTGCATGGCCCTGACCAGACTGATGATGGGCCATTTGGGCGTATCGAGGCCCACCCGCTGCCAGTCATACGGTGAGCGATCGCCTTTGTCGGCTATGGTGCCGTCGATGTCGACCAGTATGCAGCCGGGCAGATGACTCTCCTGCTCGCGTTGAAAGGCGGGCCGGCGGATCAGGGTTTCGGGGGTAAATCGGAATGTCTTTTTCAGGGTTGCCAGCTGCTCGGCCTGCTTCCGGATCACGGCCTCCCCTACCGAATCGTCCCGGTTGCGGTCGCGCCGGATACACTCGTCGAGGGGCGTATCGATGAGCCGGTACTGGATCGTGACCTCGTCTAGATGCTCAGCCAGCAGCTTCCTGAATTCATTGAAATAACTACCCTTTAGGTTGGTATTATCGACCAGCACATGCCACCCCCGGCCCAGCCCCTCCAGAATAGCCGTCTCCTGCATGGCGCTGACAACCGTTTCGATCCGGTTTTTTTCCGAATCGGGGTAGTTTTGCCAGTAGTCGGGCAACGAAACCGGCAGCAGACTACGCCGGAGATCGTCGCGGTTGACCCGCAGCCAGTTGGGGTGGTCGGCGCAGAACTGGCGGGCGTAGGTAGACTTGCCGCTGCCGCTTAGGCCGGTCAGGATCAGCACCTGTTTCATGATTGACGTTTCGACGACTTCGCCTGCCTGCCCAATGCTGCGGGCGCATCGGTCAAGCCAGGCATCGTTTCGTTCTTACTGTTTTATAAAATCGTAGGAAATCAGGCTTTTGCCGTTGGGCATCCGGTAGGTCTGGCGCCCCTCGAAACGCAGGGCCGGAGCGGTATGAGCTAGCAGGCTTTCCTCGGCCACCTCGGTAGCGATAGCGGCTACCGGCTGCAGCGTTGTTACCCCCGTGTTGCTGACCCAGCCGCTGTTGTTGCTGCGCTGGAGTACCACATTCAACAACCCACCCCGCCGGAGGGTTTGCCGGATACTGGCAAAGGCCCGCTCCAGATCGACGTATTCGAGAAACAGGTGGCAGATGATCAGCTCGGCCGAATCCGGCGGAATCGGAACGGGGTCCTGGTTGATGTCGGCCTGTATCAGCACCAGCTCGTTCAGGATGGGGTCGTAGCGCTCGTGGCAGATGGCCAGGTAAGTCGGGTTCAGGTCAACGGCATAGACCCGCCGGGCGTCGGTGAAGTGAACGAAGCCGTTTCCGGTGCAGGCGCCATAAACAGCTATCGTCTGCGGATAACGCTGCTCTATTTTCTCCTGGGTAATCTCACTCAGACAGGCCAGCTGACCAACGGTGTCGTGGCTCATATGGCGTTCATAATCATCGGCAGGAACGTCGCTCCAGGGATTCATAGGTATCGGTTTATCGGTGGCAGCTCTCCCGGCGCAGCGGTCGGTCAGGCAACCATCGGCTCGGGACGGTCCCGAAACTTGCGGCTAAAGTACGCAAACGACGCGACGACCAGTATACCGTAAACGACTGCCAGGATGTACGCGCCGGACACGAAGAACTCCCGGTAGCTGATGCCGCCCTGCCCGAAGTTTTTATACAGCAGCACCCCAACGCTGCCCAGATACCCGTACCAGTCGGCCAGGGTGACGATGAAACCAACCGTGCTGACGTACCGAAAAGCCGCCACCAGCCGCTCGAAATACAGGCCGTTGCAGGGTACATAGCCCATGTACAGACCCAGCCCCGTCAGCAGAAACCAGGTGCCGGGGTCGAGGGTACCCGCGGTGTAGAGCCAGGTGCTGACGCCCACCAGCACCCCGCCCGTCAGCATGATGCCGTTCAGCAGGGCAAACGCCCGAAAATTGTCCGTCACGCGCTGCAGCAGGGCCATGACAACCAGAATTCCCAACGCAACCAGCGTTTCCGTACGGGCAAAAACCGCCGGGTTCTCCACACCCGCATCTTTCATAATTTCGGGCCCGAAGTTGTCGCGAAAGTCGCGGAAGGCGGTCAGCAGGACATAACTGGCGATGAGCAGGGCCAGGCCCGGCCCGAACTCGCGCACGAAAGCCTGCCGTTCGGGCTGGTTCATCGGCTTTCGCTCGGTACGCAGCGCCCGATCTTCGGGCGTAGGCGGAGGCAGCAGTGTTAGCGCGTAGACCGATACGAGCATCGGCAGTACGAACAGACTCCCCGTTACGAAAGGCAGCCAGAACTCCGTTACGCCCCAGCTGGCCCGGATCGACAGCGCCACGGTTTTTACGAAGCCCGACGCGAAGATGAACGAAGCAGTGAGTCCGGCAACCAGCGCATCGGTTTGTCGGCGGCCTTCCAGAAAGCCGAGGGTGATTCCGTAGACCATACCCAGCGGCAGGCCGTTCAGGAACAGAAATACGATATTCCAGGGGGCCGGAACGAGGGCAAAGCCCAGCAGCGCCAGCAGGGCCATGCCAACCAGCAGCAGCATATTGCCAGCCCGGCGCCCCGGCGACATCTCCGATACAAACTTGATACCCAGCCCTTTGGAAGCGGCATAGCCCAGTACCTGCGCCGTAACGAGCCAGATCTTATAGTTGATCCCCGCAAAGGCCATTCCTTCGAAGGTTACCGCCGTGATACCTTTGCGAAAGGCATACATGCAGGCGTAGGTGCAGAAAGCAGCCGTGGCTCCGAAGAGCATGAACGCGGTCGGGTGGCGAAGGAATCTGGGAGTCATGAATCGTCTGTTGACTGACAATAAATGACATTTCTACCAACTAACCAACACCGACAGCCACGCGCTGCGGCCAACACCGTCGACCCCTGACCCGTGGGTCCGGTAGGCTTCGTTGGTCAGGTTTTGCAGTTCGGCGCTGACAGTCAGCATTTTCCAGCGGTAGCCGCCGTTGAGGTTCAGTACCTGCCAGCCGGGAGTGCCGTTCTTGCCGATGCGGTTATCATCTTTGTCGCCCTGGGCCAGCCGGGTTTGTGCCTGTGCATACAGGTACTCGGCCCGCGCCCACCAGCCAGCCCGCTGGTACGTCAGCCCGGCGCGGCCGTTGAGGGGCGGAATCCGACGAAACGGCTCGTTGGCCGTCCTGTTTTCGCCGTAGGTGTAGGTGAGTCCGCCGTACGCCAGCAGGCCCGCCCCGAACTCGTATTCAACCTCCGCTTCGAGCCCGCGGATGACTGACTCCGAGCTGTTCTGCTTCAGATATACCGGATAGCCCTGGATGGAATCCCGACCCGACCGGACGCGGCTGATGAAGTCGGTCAGCCGGTTGTTATACACCAGCAGGGTAGCCGCCAGCCGGCCGGTCCGTACTTTTACGCCGGCCTCGGTTGTCAGTGACCGCTCGGGGCGAAGGCTGGCATTGGGCACTTCGTACCGGAAATCGACGATGCCGAGCGTACCCAGATCATCGACGTTGGGCGCCCGGAAAGCCGACCCCACCGAAGCCACCAGCCGAACCGCTGGCACGATAGCATAGGAGGCTCCGGCCGAACCAACCAGCGCCGACGGTCGGATGGTCGCTTCGCCCAGGGTAGCCTCCGGGGTAGTGATCTGGAAGGCGTTATACCGGGCGCCCGCCGTCAGGGTCAGCCGGTCGACGGTTATCGTGTGGTTCGAAAAGATGGCCAGGCTGCTCATCGTTGCCCGATCCGGATACAGGCCCCGTTTCAGCGTGGCCGCACCGGTTTGGGTATTCACATCCTGCCGGGTGCTGCCAACCCGGTCGTAATACCACTCGATGCCGTTCTGCATCCGCCAGTAGCGCAGCGGCTGGGCGTTGGCCAGCAGGCTCAATCCGGTGGTGGTGGTCTGGTCCCGTTCGTAGACCGCTGTGGGGTTGTTGTTGCGCTGGCTCTGACGCCCTTCGATCTGCCGTTGCCACGATCCTGTCAGCTGCACCGATTGCAGAAACGGATAGTCGTAATAGCCTTCGAGCCGGGCGTAAGCCAGCTGTCGGCGCTGGGGGTTGAACTGGTAATACCGGTAATTTTCGAGCTGGACCCGATGGTAGACCGGTACGCTATCCTGTTGCAGGTTCTGGTAGGCCGCCGTGGCAATGAGCCGGTTCGACAGCTTGAACCGCCCTTTTATATCGCCCGACAGCTGGTTATAGCCCGTGGGTGACTCCCGCCCGAGGCCACGGCCCGCTACCAGATCGCCAAACTTCCGGTACGCGAAGCCGCCCCTGATGGCTACCGACGGGGTCGAAACCCCCAGTTCGGCCCGGCCGCTGTATTCCATATCCTGCGTCATGGCCTTTCCGAAGAAACTGCCCGTTACGGCCGGGCGGTCGGCAAACTGCGGGGTTTTGGTCAGCACGTTTACGACCCCGCCGATGGCATCGGAGCCATAGGCAACCGACCCGCTGCTCCTCAGAATTTCGATCTGCCCCACGCTCTGAGGGTCGATGGTATTCAGGTACTGGTTAGGCCCGGAGCGGAAGGTAGCGTTGTTGAGTCGGATGCCGTCAATCAGCAGCAGCGTCTGCTGGCCAGTCAGCCCACGAACAAAGGGCGAGCCGCCCCCGTGATTGGTCTTCTGCAGAAATACGCCGGTTGCGCCAACCAGGGCTTCGGGTACGGTCCGGGGCGAGCGCTGCCGCAGGTCGCGGGGGGTAATCAGCGTGGTTACTTCAGGGCGGTCAAAATCAACGGATTCGCTGCGTTGTGGGGTAGAGACGAGCTGCTGATTCAGCTGAATAACGCTCGGGGTTGCGTAGACCAGTATCTTCCAGTCGGCCCGGCTGTCTATCGTCACCGTCGAGTCGGTTAGCCGGTAGCCAACCGAGCTTACCCGTATGGTATACTGGCCTTTGGACAGGTTGTAGAAATTGAAGTATCCCCGGCTATCAGTGGTTGTGCCCCGGGTAGTCGGGATGAGTTGCACGGTCATTCCCTGAAGCGGCAAACTGGTTCGGGCATCACGTACCATCCCGCTCAGGGTCTGGCCAAAGGTTTGCTGAAGCAGCAGGAGACTGCCAAGCAGGGTGTACAGTTTGTGCATGATGTTTCAGGTTGATCAGCACATAAGATACTGACTACAGGAGCCAGCCAACGAAAAATGTGCCTACTTCTTAGTTAACGTTGATTTTTAGACTGTTCTCGTTCGTCAATGACGCGGTTGTTACCAATAGTCACTCTGGTTAACGGCCTTCCGTTTGCTGCCGGTAATGATCGGCGCGTTGGTCGGCGCGGTCGTCCATCTCGGGGCCGCGCTGGATTTTACGCCAGTCGAAGTTTTTTTTGTAGGGCTTCATGGCCTCCTGCGGGTCGAAGATGCGGGCGTCGGGCAGGACGGCCGTATAGGGGCGCAGGTCGGGTTTGTCGGTAAAGAAGTCCTGGAGCAGCGAGGCCGTAGCGTCGTACTGATTGACGTAGGGCACGCTGAGCAGGTTGTAGATCATCTTGAGGATCGACCCGAAGTTGGCGTGCGTGTGCGATACATAACCCCGTTTCACGTACGGACCGGCCAGCATCAGCAGCGAGCGGTGGGCATCGATATGATCAACACCTCCCTGCGGATCATCTTCGGTCACGATCACCAGCATATTTTTCCAGTAGGGCGTCCGCGAGAGGAAGTGCAGCATACGCCCCAGCGCCAGGTCGTTATCGGCCATGTACGAGTGCAGATACGGATAGCCTTCGTCCGGACGGGGACCGGACCCGTGGTCATTGGGCAGCATGACCGTGAGCAGTTGCGGCAGGGGCGCCCGTTTTTTACCGAGCCACTTCGCCGTGAACTCCCGTTCGAACTGATCCATCCGAAACTGATCGGGGATGTTGGTGTTATAGCCCGCAAAATTTCGGGAGGTATGTCGAAAAGCGGCCGCCGGCATCGGAAACACGACCGGATGAGCCGCGCCGAAGAGAGTATCAAACTGCTCTTCGTAGTTACCGGCGTATTCGTTGACCTGACCAAAGTTATAAAACGAGACCTTACTGCGTTCCAGCGCTTCCCACAGCCCGCCAATCTCGTTGTAATCTTCAGGATCGATGGCCCCCGACGACTTCGGGAACCGCCGACCGGGCGCTTTCGAGAACGGGTCGAACCGGCCGGCCGAGGCTGCATTGGCCTCTACCCACTCGTTCGGAATGGTGCCCATCATCCAGTGGTGCCCGTGAATGCTGGCGTCAGAATCGCAGTAGAAGTTGTCGGAGAACCCAAACTGACTCGCCAGCCGGGCGTGGTTCGGCATAATGTCGGCACTCGTGATCCGTACCGAATCACCCGGCTGATCGGTGGTACGACCGCTGTTACCCCGCGTGGTGGTTATACGTGACCGTACGGTTACGCCCGTACCGAAACGAGCCAGGGTCGAGTCGCCTTTCCCGGCCCGGAGCTGGCCCAGCACCTCATCGTACGTTCGGTTTTCTTTGGTGATGTAGACGATGTGTTTGATCGGTGAGGGCCGCGTTCTGGGCAGCACGGGCAGCGGATTACGCCCCGGATCAGCTACGGCCACGGTCTGGTAGGTGTTGGCCAGTACCTGCCGGGTCAGGGCGGGCAGGTCGGCCCGCAGGTCTATAGCCTGGAACGTGCCCAGCTGGATATCGCCGATATACGTACCCTGCGGTGGTTTCACGAAGCCTGCGCCCCCATTGGGCCCGGCTCCGTAGCCGCGCGCCGACGTAACATACAGCGTTTTTTCGTCGGGCGACAGCGCCACTCGGGTAGGTCCCCAGCCGGTCGGAATCAGCCCCCGGACCGTGCGGGTCGGCAGATCGACAACGGCCACGGCATTGAACGCCAGCAGGGCCACGTACAGTGTTTTTTCATCCTTGGTCAGCGTCAGGCCAAAGGGCATCAGGCCCCGATACCGATCCAGTTTCGGGTCGACCCGGAGCGCAATCGTACCGGCCAGCTTACGCGATCGGTGGTCGATGATCGAGATATTGTCGTTGGTAGCGTTGGACACATAAGCGTAGCGGCTGCCCACCACCACCGAGTTGGGCGACGACCCACCAACTACCTCCGCTTCTTCGATCATCCGGGCGCCGGTTCGCTCCCCAATCTGCAGACCGGTTTTGAGTTTGGCCGTTACGCGGTTGGTGGCCAGATCGATCAGCCAGACGCTCATGGCCTCGTCGGCCAGCGGACTACCCAGGCCCGGTATACGCCGGCCATCCCGCTCAACCCCTTCCCTTGATTCTTTGGTATGCGCCCCATAGGCCGGAAACTGGAGCATCATGGTGTCTTTATTAGTGGGGGTTACGCCCGGCACCAGCGGGTACGCATACAGACCCACGTTGGCCACAAATGCCTGCTTCCGGTCGGGGGTCAGCGCCAGCCCGAACGGTTGCCGCCCCGTCGGGATCGAGGCTGTAATTCGCTTCGTGGCCAGATCGATGCGCACCAGCCGGAAGTTGGCCCGGTCGAGTGCCAGCAGCTCACGACCGTTGAGCAGCAGGTCCGACGTAAAACTATCGGTATAGCCATTGCCGTTGAGGTCGATGCTATCCGTCGTCCGGAGGGTTTCGGTGTCGAAGATGATGACGCGGCCTTTGTCTCCGTTACTCAGGTAAGCCGTTTTATGATCCAGTGCCAACGCTACGCCGAGGAAGGTAGCTCCCTGTACCGGCGACGGAATCGTACCGGCATAGTCGGGCACCCGGACGGTGGCCAGAGTTGCCGTGTTGATGACCGTCAGCACGCCGTCGTGCAGCGTCAGGGCTTTGGTCCCGTCGGGCGAGAGCGTCAGCCCGAATGGATCATTCGTTATCCGGATCGTCTGCCCCGCCGGGGTTACGTACCGGCCACTCGGCAACACAGCCCGGCCCGCCAGCCGGTTGCGGCCGGTATCGATCCGGCAGTAGTCAACCCGGCCTGGTACCTGTAACGTCGTATAGGTTTTCTGGCCAAAGGCCGACCCGGCGAGCAGCGCCAGGCCAGTCAGTAGATATAACTTCATAAAGTAAGGCGGTTAGACGGACGAAAAACGGATTACAGACCGGCTATCAGGCAGACAAAGCCAGGTAATAGGCAACATCGGGTGTGGGCAAGCCCGGAATTTTCGCCTGCTCGTCCCACCGGCGCAGTTGCAGGATTTCGGCAAAATACGGATGCTGTTCAAAGCGGGCGGCTTCGTCGGCGGTCATCGGTCCTCCCTGAAACTCAAGCGTCCGCAAACTCGCGTCCGACAGCTGAGCGAAGTACTCAGGGTTCTTCGCAACCAGGTAGCGCTTGGCGTTGACGTGATGCTCGATCAGCGCGGCTACTTTCTCCGAGTAGCCGCGCTGCCGCAGAAAATCGGCCCCCAGCCGCTCGTGGTCAACCGTGCCGTAGCCATCCATGTAGCCTTCGGCCGCGTCGGCAGGCAGCAAATGGCCAATATCGTGCAGAAAAGCCGCCTGCACCGTTTCCCGATCGGCCCCGGCCTGTTCGGCCAGCAGCGCCGTCTGCAACGCATGTTCCAGCTGCGTAACCGGCTCCCCGTAATACGCATCCTGCCCCCCCTGGGCAAACAAATCGAGTATTGTAGTCATAGGTGAATGGTGAAAGATGAGTGATGAGTGATGAGTGATGAATGATGCGTAGGGAGTGAACCTGGACGTCACCGTGGCCCTCCGTACCGTGGTCCGTGAGGACACGGACCACTCGTGCGTCAGCAATACCATCCGGATAAGTGGTCCGTGTCCTCACAGACCACGGCGTTGGCTCATCGCTCATCATTCATCACTCATCACTATTTAGTATTGTACGTCAGATACGTTCGTTCTATGGTGCCGTCGTCGTAGAGGTCAAATAAGGCGTAGCCGGCTTTGGTCTGGTGGTAGGTGTCGCTGGTCCACCAGTTGCCGCTGACGGCCCCGTTGCAGAAGTAGGTTACGTTGTTGTACTCGACCCGGTCGAGCAGGTGCATATGGCCGCTCAGGCAAGCCTTTACGTTAGGGTGCTGGTAGAACAGCGCAATCAGATCAACGGCGTCGGTATGATCCCAGCTACCGGGTATCTGCCAGTTGCCATTTTTGACGTTGGCTTTGTCGTAAAAGACTGTTGCCGACACAATCGGGATGTGCGACAACAGCAGCACCGGGGTTTTCGGATCGGTGCGAGCCAGATCGTTTTTGAGCCAGTCCATCTGTTCGGCGTCGATATGGGCCGTATACCACTTGCCCTCGGGGGTGGTCTGTACGCTGTCGAGGATGATAAAGTGCCAGCCGTTTTTGTCGAACGAGCGGTAGCGGTTGCTGATGCCCATCTGCTCAACGGCCCATTTTTTCCCGTAGAGCGGGTCCGCTTTGGCGCCTTCGTACCCCCAGACGTCGTGATTGCCGATGCAGTATTCAATCGGCAGCGAGCTGTTGCCCTTGACGACGGTATGCCAGGCGTCCCACTGCTTTTGCACCTGGCTGCGGTCCTGCCCCAGTGCATCCATGATCGTATCGCCCCCGTGGAGAATAAAAGCGGGTTTATCGGCCTGGTCCTGCGCGTGGTGCAGACAGCGGGCAACGGACTCCATCGGTTTACTGTCGGCGGTGATGTGCGTATCGCCCAGGTACGCGAACCGAACGGATCGTTTACGAACAGCGCTGGCAACAAGGGGCAAATCCGGCGCAACGAGTGGCAGCAGGCCGGCGGTTTTGAGGAGTGAACGACGATTCATAAAAAAAGGGATCGAACAAATGACTGCATCGGCACTGAGTATGAACCCAATACCGATGCAGTTTAGCCAGTTTCGCGGGCGATTGCAACAGTCCGAAGCTGTACTTCCCGTAAAGTAAGGGGCGTCGGCCTACTTGTCCCACCAGACGGCCGTGTTCAGATCGTCGGTTCCCTGACGGGTTACCGCTTCGGCCCGGTTCTTACCGTTCAGCGCCTGCTCCGACTGCGGGTACGGGTAGCGCACTGGCACCCGGTTTCCGTTGAGGTTATCGGGCCCCGGCGTAACGGTAGGAATGCCCGTCCGGCGCCAGTCGAACCAGCCCTCAAGTCCGTTGAACAGCAGCGCCACCCACTTCTGGGTCCCGATTTTTTCCAGCTTCTGCTGGGTAGTCCCCGTATAGGCCACCCCCGCCTGGGTGAAATAGTCGGCCGCGGGGGTTACGTTGATGCCGTACTCGGCCGGTACGATCGCCTTGTAGTAGTCCATATTGGCGCGGATACCATTCAGGTAATACGTTTCGGCACTACCCGTCGAGATCAGATTTTTCTCCCGGGCTTCGGCCAGCAGGAACTGCACCTCGGCATACGTCATCACCAGTCCACGCGCCACGTTAGGCACCGGCGCGGGCGAGCTGCAGACGAGGCAGGCAAACGGCAGACCCACCCGCGAAACACCCTGCGGACCACCGTTGTAGTTCAGCGCCGGCGTATCGCCCAGCCCGTTGGGTACGCCTACGTATTCGACCTTACCCGCCGACGAGGGCCGCTCGACCGGCCGGGCAAAGACCGGCAGCCGCGGATCGTTGATAGCCAGCAGCCGGTCGACCAGCGACTTGCTGGCCCGGAACTCATCGAACGAGCCTACCCGCGAGCCGTAGAGCGGCCACTGATTCGGAGCCGTAGGCTGATAGGTCAGGGCTGCGTTGTCGGCGTTCGATTCCATGATCGGGAATTTGGCCCGGTCGGCAACGATAGCCTGCAGGTCGGCCGCGACGTTCCGCTTGCCGGAAATCCGCATCAGCGCCCGCAGCCGGAGCGAGTTGGCCAGTTTTTTCCAGCGGGCAATAGACCCGGCCCCACCGCCAAACAGGATGTCGCCGGCCAGCACTTCGTTACTAGTACCGAGCAGGTCGTTCGCTTTGGCCAGATCGGCCAGAATACCGGTGTATACGGCTTCCTGCGTATCGTACTTCGGCGCGTAAACACCGCCCGACTTGGCCTGGGTCGCTTCGGTATACGGGATATCGCCGTAGGCATCGGTTGCCAGCGAGAAGAGCCACGACTTCCAGATCAGCGCCACCCCGAGGTAGTTGTTCTGCCCGGCCGCGGTAGCCAGGTCGATGATGTTCTGAACGTTGCGCATATTACCGTAGACACTGTTCCAGACGCCGTTGCGCTCACCCCAGAGGTAGCGATCTTCGTTTACGAACTGAATCTTGGCCGTATGCTGCACAACGATGTTGCCAATGCCCCAGGCCTCACCGACCTGGTCGTTGATCGTATTTCGCAGCACACCCGCCAGCAGCAGATCCGGCGATACCTGCGTCGGGACGTTCGGGTTGGTATTGACCTCTTCAAACTCGTTGTCGCAGGCAGTAGCGACCAACAGGCCCAGGCCAAAAACAATTGATTTAAGCACTTTCATAGCTTTTGAATATCGATGGTAGTGATTGACGATCAGCAAACCGGCAACGACTATGATGATAGAATGGACAGAGACGGTTAGAGTTTCAGCCCCAGGTTGAACCCGAAACTGCGGCTCGACGGAATGGCCATGTATTCGATACCGGGCAGGGCCGTGCCGCCCGAATAGGACAGGGTTTCCGGATCGACATGCGGCACTTTGGACCACACGGCCAGGTTACGACCAACCAGCGTAAACGTTACCCCCCGCAGCGGCACCCGACCCCAGATTCGATCGGGAATGCTGAAGCCCAGCTGTACTTCGCGGAGCTTGGCGAACGAAGCGTCGTACATGACCCCTTCGGCAATGTTGCGCCCGCCGGTCCAGGCCGTGTGCCACTGCCGCGAGTTCAGCTTCACGTCGTTCGGAGCAAAGGTGGTTGACCCATCGGCATTGGTAACGATTTTGGCGCCCTGCCCAATGACGCCGTTGCCGGGCAGGCTCAGGTCATAGCCATTGGCGCGGCCTTCCAGGGTCTCGATGATGATACCGCCCTCACGACCGACGGTCTGGGTCTCGGAATACAGTTTACCACCCTGGCGGATGTCGAACAGGAAGCTCAGCCGCAGGTTCCGGTAGCTCAGGCTATTGTTGATGCCCAGCAGAAAATCAGGGTTGTAGTTACCCAGCTTGATGCGTTCGGTGGTAGCCACCGGCCGCCCGTCGCGGTAGACCATCTGCCCCACGTACTGGCCCGATGCGTCGTAGTACGGCTTCGTTGGGTCGCTGTTCTGCACCCGGGCAAACCCGATTCCGTACATATCGCCCATGCGCTCACCCACGCGGGCTTCGATGCTGACCCGGCGGCTGGCCATCACGAAGTTCTGAATATTGTCAGAGAGCGAGATAACCTTGCTGCGGTTGGCCGAGAAGTTGAAATCGACACCCCAGCGCAGGCTGTTAGGCAGCTCGACCGGCACCAGGTTCAGCGCCACCTCTACCCCACTGTTGCGGATCAGACCGGCGTTGATAGCCCGGCTGTTATAGCCACTGGTGATCGATAGCGGAATGTTCAGAATCTGGTTGCGGGTGTTGGTCAGGTAATACGACACATCCAGCCCCACCCGGCGTTTGAATAGTTTCAGTTCCACACCACCTTCGAACGAGTTGCTGATTTCGGGTTTGAGGTTGAAATTGGCCAGGCGGTCGGTTTCGCCGTATACCTGGCTGTTGCCGAACGGGTCGCTGGGGTTGTACGCCTGGGTAAAGGTGAATGGGTCCGTGTCATTACCTACCGATGCGTAGTTGACGCGGGCCTTCAGGAAGGAGATCGACTGCGGCAGGGCAATCATCTCGCTCAACACGGCGCTGAGCGCAGCGGAGGGGTAAAAGTAAGAGTTGTCCTGGGTACCCAGCGCCCGGGCATACTCGGGCAGCGTCAGCGCGCTCGACCAGTCGTTGCGGGCCGTCAGCTCGAGGAACAGGTAATTCCGAAACGCCAGCTGCGCCGACCCGTAGAGCGAGTTTACCCGCTTGCCAACCAGGCTCTGCGCCACCTGCAGTGGCACCCGCGAGTTGGTCAGGTTGTAGATACCGGGAATGTTCAGCTGACCGGCATTGCTCTCCAGGAAATCCGATTTCTGCCGCAGCTGGTTGCCGCCGAAGGTACCCGACAGGGTCCAGTTTTCATTGAACTCTTTGTTGGCCGTAAACAGAAAGTCGGTGTTGCGTTCTTCGGTAATGATGCGCGAATCGCGGTACTGCCCAAACGGGAACCGCTGGGTGCTGAACGCCCGCCGGTATTCGCGTTTTTCGCTGCTGTAGTCGATGGCCGTACGGCCCTGAACGCTCAGCCAGGGGGTCAGATCGTACTTCAGCGAGGCATTGCCGATCACGCGGTCATACAGTTGTCCATTCGTATTTTCGTAAACCGTCAGGTAGGGGTTGTCGTGGTAGTTGTAATTCCAGCTGAACTGCCGGGTTCCTTCGAGACCCCGCATCCAGAGGTCCTTCATCGGCTCGAGCTGCACCGAGGGCGGCAGCCAGCAGTTGAAGAGATACATGATACTTTCGGTACCGTAGCTGATCGATGGGCGGTTGCCGCTTTCGCCCTTGATGTAGCTAACGAACGCGTTGGCCGAAAATTTGGGGGTGAAGTTATACCCCCCGCTCAGCGAGGTCGTGTAGCGTTTCAGATCGGTATTCGGCACGATACCGGTCTGGTTCAGGAGCGTATGCGCCAGCCGGAAATTGCCGGATTCGTTGCTACCCGTTACGGCCACGTTGGTCGTGTTGGTATGGCCCGTCTGCAGAAACTTCTTCAGGTTATCGGTTTCGGGTACCCAGGCCGTGGGCGTAATGACGCTACCCGCCGGTGCGTTCAGGTCGCCCCCCCGGAACGGAATGGGCTGGCCGTTGAGCGTGCGAGGTGAGTTGTACTGAGGATAGCTTTTGTTGAGCGAGAAGGCAGGTCCCCAGGCTTCGTCGGTTCCGTCGGTCAGGCCGGCTCCGCCCCCGTTGACAAAGGCGAAGTCGCCCCCATTGGCGTTTCCCTGTCCGTATACGTTCTGGTATTCAGGTAGCACGAGGGGCGTTTCGAAGGTCTGGTTCGTATTGATCTCGACCCCGATGCCTTTACTGCCGCGGCCTGATTTGGTCTTGATCACGATTACCCCGTTGGCCGCCCGCGCGCCGTAGAGCGCCGACGCAGCCGCTCCCTTCAGCACGTTGATCGACTCGATGTCGTCGGGGTTGACGAAGCTGGCGCCGTTGCCGAAGTCTACTTCGAGGTTGTTACGGCCCGACCCGCTGGTGAGCCCGTTCGAGATCGGCACCCCATCAATGACGTACAGCGGCTGGTTTTTGTTGAGATCGACCGAGCGCTCGCCCCGGATCGTGACCCGCGCCGAGCCGCCAATGCCCGATGGGCTACCCACTACCGTAACCCCCGCCACTTTACCAGCCAGCTGGTTGGTCACGTTGGTTTCGCGAGCTATAGTCAGCGCACTGCCCTGAATCTCCTGAGTGGCATAACCCAGGGCTTTCTTTTCGCGCTGGATACCGAGGGCCGTTACTACCACTTCGCCAAGCGTCTGGGCATCGCCCTTCAGCAACACATCGACCGTTGACCGGTTACCGACCGCCACCTCCTGCGACTCGTAGCCGATGAACGAAAACGTCAGGGTACGGTTAGGACCCGGCACCGTGAGGGTGTACCGCCCGTCGGCTCCGGTGGTGGTGCCCGTCGTGGTGCCTTTTATGACAATCGATACCCCCGGCAGTGGCTGGTTGTCATCGGCCGAGCTGACCCGCCCGGTAATGGATTGTGCGGTAGCCTCCAGCCCCGACAGCAGACAAAAAAAGAACGCCACCCAGAGTCGGCGCAAACCGGGCAACGGGGGCGTTAAAGAAGGTAAACAGGTTGATTTCATACATGTGCAGGTTAGTCTCGAGTAAGTACCAGCCGCAAATGTATGTCAGCACTGTTACGCTAATATTTCCTGATTATCAATCCTTTATGAACAGAAAAGCCGGATGATCACAATAAAATAACAGCTCCATAGGCTTAGCCTGCTTGCCCCAGAGCCCGGCTACACGCTGACGTTCAGCCACTGCCGAACGGTTTCTTCGGCGAAGCCAGCGCCCGAGCTCATTCCTTTGCCGCCAATGCCCGTAATGATCCGGATATTCTCGTCGACCGGGTAGTCGAAGATCTCATCGGGGGTCTGGCTGTAGAAACCGGCCCAGGTTTTTCGAACCGTTATCGGAAAGCGGACAATACGCCGGGCTTCGGCCAGCATGAGTTCGTTGATAAAGTCCTGCGTATGATAGCCCAGGTCTTCGGCCCGGGTCGCGTCGGCGTATTCGTGCGAGTCGCCGATGATGATCGACCCGTCGACGGCCTGCTTGAACAGGATATGGATACCCCATTCTTTCAGCGCGGCCAGCTGGGGGGGCGTAGCGATCGACGCGTAGGATGGACACTGCTGGAACGACTCGTACCGCCGAATGGTCAGCCCCGTCAGGATATTACCCGGCAGCGACAGACCCGCCACCGGCTCGGCCAGCAGCATCTGCAGCTTGCTGACCACCAGACCAGCCTCGGCCAGCACCTCCGGAAACAGCAGCCGCACCTCGTGTCCGGAGCAGATCAGCACCCGGCTGGCCTGGTACCGCTCCCGGTTGCTGAGGGTAATGATAGCTCCGTTGTAGTTGGACTGGCAGTCGATCACGGCCGCCCCCGACTGGTACGTTACGCCGTACTTCTGCTGGATAAAGGCGATGAGCCGGTGAATCATCTGTTCCGGTTCGAGACTCAACTCCTGCGGGAAGTAGAGCCCACCCCGTACGTAGTCTGCCTGCAGGACCGGGTGCCTATCCAGACACTGCGCCTGACTGAGCAGCTCGCTGGTATAGCCAAGTTGCTGATACCGGTCGTGCAGCTCGTTCACCAGCGTCCATTCATCGGCGTCCGAAGCCAGGTAGACGGAGCCATTGGCCCGCACCGTCAGCTCGGTTTGCGCCTGAATGTCGCGGTAGATCTCCAGGCTCCGACGGCCATAATCGAACCAGCGACCCGCCAGTCCCGACGGTACCGCCTGGCCGAAGTTCCGAACGGTGGCGCCCATCGGGTAGCGGTCTTTCTCGAGTAACAGCACCCGCAGCCCGGCTTTGGCGGCATGATAGGCATGAAACGTCCCCAGTGCACCGGCACCGACAATGATAAGATCGTACATGGATAAACGGTTCAGAGAAGCGGCCCGGCCGATAAGGTTCGGACCGACGGGTTAGCTGACAACAAAGTAGCGGCTGTCTACCAGCTGGGGCAGATCGACCAGCGAAGCCAGCAGAAGGTCGTGCGGATAGGTCTCCAGCTGCTCCTGCGTGTGGGTTCCGTTGGTGATACCGAGGTTGAGGCCTACCCCGGCGGCCCGGCCAGACAGCAGATCGGACGGGGTATCGCCAATGTTGATGACGGCCTTCGGGTTCGTTACGCCCAGCGTGGCCATAGCCCGCTCGATCATGTACGGGTAGGGACGCCCCCGCTCTACCTCGTCGCTGGCGATGGACAGCTGGATCAGGCTATCCCGGCTACCGACGCGATCCTGATCGAGGCCGTCGAGCCAGCCCAGCTTGTCCAGGATGATGTCGGTTACGGTGCGATAAAAGCCTGTTGTCAGCGCTATGGCGATGCCGCGCTCGTGCAGATAGGCGAAGGTATCGAGACAGCCTTCGGTAGGCGTGGCACCGTTGGTGGCGTAGTGGTTCTCCAGAATACCCCGGAAAGCCGCGTACGACACATCGACCTGGTGGTTCACGTCGGGGTGCACATCGCCCAGCTGTTCTTTCCAGAGCGTTTCGAAGACGTACCGTTTGGCCAGCCCCTGCATGGCCAGAATCCGTTCGTCGGTAACGAACAAACCCGTTTCAGCGGCTGCCAGCGCAAAGCACCGCTCTACTTCGTGGTGGTCGGTAACGGTTGTGCCGGCCATGTCAAAAACCACTAATTCAATTGGTTGCATCGGTCAAATCGGTTACGTCAGTTAGGGAAAGAGCGGTAAAGCAACGCAAAGAATCGATACATGCTGTTGGTGAGTCCATTAACAAATAAAGAAATTCTTAGGCCATATACCGGGCTGCGCGCTGCGCCGGGAACCAGGAGGTCAGAATAGTCATCAGAACAACCAGCCCCCCCGTCAGGACAACATCGATCAGATCGAGCCGGACCGGGTACGCATCCACGATAGAACTGGGCGTTCCCATACTGACAAACCCGTATTGCTGCTGCAGCAGACAGATTACGATGCCCAGCACCAGCCCCGTAATGGCTCCGGTCAGCGCAATGATGGCGCCTTCGGTCAGGAAGATCCGCCGTATCATACCCGACGTAGCTCCCATGGCGAACATAATTCCAATGTCCTGCTTTTTTTCGATGACCAGCATCGACAGGGAGAAAAAGATGTTGATCGACGCCACCAGAATAATGAACGATAAGGTCAGCGCCACAAAGAGTTTCTCGACCCGGATGGCCCGGTACAGATCCCGATTGAGGTCGTCGCGGCTCTGAACGGTCAGTTGAACGGCTGGAGCGGCTTTGCTGACAACGGCTTCCAGGGCCTGTTTGGCAGCCTCCTCATCGGTGCCCGGCCGCAGCTGAATTTCCAGACTCGTTACCTCATTGGGCTCGTAGCCGAACAGGGCCCGCGCCACGCTGATTGGCGCCAGCACCACATTATTGTAATTGGGTACTTCGATATAGAACACCCCCCCTACCGTCAGCGCTTCCCGGTTAAACGCGTTCGGGTTGATGGCGCTCAGCGTCTGGCCACTCTGCGGATACAGGATCTCGAGCGGGGTAAGAATATCGACCGGCGAAATGCTCAGGTCGTTGCGTATTCCTTCGGCCACAACGGCATAGTTGACATCGTCCCGACGCAGCACCAGCTGCCCCTGAATCAGGGTTGAGTCGAGCTGGCTGCGCTGGGTATAATTATCGTCTACCCCCTTCAGCTGTACCACCGCCTGCCCGTCTGTTGACCCACTGGCGCGGTAGCGGGCCAGCGCATTATCCTGCGCCACCGCGCTGATGAAGCTGACACCAGGCGTTTGGCGGAGCTGCGACAGGAGCGCCGACGAGGCAACGAACCGCTTTCCTTCAGCGGGCAGTATGGTCATGTCGGCTTCGAAGTTGCGGAAGAGCTGCCGGTTCAGTTCTTCCATCCCGTTAAACACCGACAAAACGATGATGAGCGCCATGGTACCCACGCCCACCCCCAGCATCGACAATATCGACAGCCAGCTGATGAAGCTGCGTTTCTTACGCGAAAAAAAGTACCGGCGGGCGATCCAGGCAGGGAGGTTCATGCTTACGTAGTGAATGAGTAAACAAGTGCGCGGTGAGATTGCATGGCGATCGGTTGAATCGCTCAATCACCATGTACTCATTTACTCAATTAGTATCGTCGTCATCCTCGGCCGGGGCGGGGGGTATCTCCAGGCCGGCGAAGAGTTTATCCATTTTGTCGGCGTATTCGGCGGTGTCGTCCAGAAAGAAATGTAGTTCGGGCACAATGCGGAGCTGGTGCCGCACCCGGTCGCCGAGGTGTTGCCGAATTACTTTGCCTTTTTCCTGGATCAGGTCCAGCAATTCATTCCTGTTTTTGGTGGCCAGAAAGCTCAGGTAGATACGGGCTACGCTCAGATCGGGCGACACCCGCACGTTGGTCACGGTTATAAAGCCCCCTGGACTGGATGGTCCGTTGAACAGGTGCGGTACCTCGCGCTGGAAAATTTCGCTCAAATCTTTCTGCAACTGGCGGGCAACTTTCTGCTGTCGTTTCGATTCCATATCATCTGTGGTTGAGTCACTATCCAGTCGGTTTAACCCCGGCGGACTGACTTTGTTAATGCAGGCCTCGCCCCGTTCCGGTTACCGGTCGCCTGGACCGTAAGATCGGCATTGGGGTGGCCATTCGCGCAAATATCCGACGCTTTTTCCGTTCTGCCGAAATTGACCGTAATTTCGCCCTGACCACCGTTACCCAATACTGGCTTTGCTTCGTTTTTTTCGTTCATATTACCCCTATCAATACGTCAGTCTGCTGGGCCTATTGGTGCTGATCCGGCTGCCGCTTCTGCTTCATCCCTTTCCGCTGCTCATTCCGGAGTTAAACTGGCTCCTCGTTGGTGAGCAGATGAACCAGGGGCACCTGCTCTACCGCGATATCTGGGACAGTGTGAGCCCCTTATCGGCAGCTGTTTACTGGGGGTTGAACGCCCTCTTTGGCCGATCGGCTACCTCTTTGCACGTAGCGGCCACGCTCGTGTCGGTATTTCAGATTGTATACGTCAATTACCTGACCAACGTGCGCGACTTCTACTCCGACCGCTCGTTCTGGCCTGGTCTGGTATACATGCTGTTTCTGCACCTGTCGTTCGACTGCCTGACCCTGTCGCCGGTGCTGATGTCGACCAGTTTTCTGCTGCTGGCACTGGGTACGCTCGTCAAGCAGATGGATCGGCGCGGGGCTACCGATGAAGTGTTCGAGGTCGGTTTTTACATCGGCATAGCCGCGCTCTTTTACCTGCCGTCGGCCCTGTTCATCATCTGGGCGGCCATGTCGATGCTGCTGTATACGGGGGCTACCTTCCGGCAACACTCGCTGTCGCTGTTTGGGTTTCTGTTTCCGCTGGCGGTTACGATTCTGTTTTATTACCTGAGCGATAGTTTCGACGATTTCAACCGCAACCTGCTGTCGTCAGTCTTTCGGGTGCGCCAGTATTCGCTGTCTGACTACCAGTCGCTGGTGGCGTCGCTGCTGATTCCGCTCGGGCTGGGTGTGCTGGGTTTTCTGAGCCTGTTCAACACCAGCAGTCGGTATGTCAACGTACAGCAGCGGATTCAGCAGATCATGGTGCTCTGGTTTGGCGTAGCCGTACTGACCATTGCGCTGATGCCTTTTCTGGCGCCGATGGCCTTTCTGAGCTTTGTGCCTCCGATGGCTTATTTCGCCGTTTTCTACTTCGAAAACGTCCGGAAACAATGGCTGGCCGAAGTGGGGTTCATCTCCGCTTTTGGGCTTATTCTGCTGTTGTTTTACCAGGGCGCGCTGGGCCTTGTGCCGGGGTCCGATTTTGGGCGGCTCAGCAAGTTACAGGTCCGGACATCGCCCCTGACGGCTACGATCCGTAACCAGCGGCTGCTGATCATCGGCGAAGACCTGAGCGCCTACCAGTATAACCGACCCGCCACCCCCTACCTCAACTGGGACCTGGCCAAGTACGACCTGCGCAACCTGGATAATTACGAAGCCGTGATCAACGTCTTCGACCATTTTCGGAAAGACCCGCCCGATTACATCATTGACCGCGAAAACGTGGTAGAGAAGCTGTTCCAGCGCGCCCCCGCCCTGGCCGAACGGTACGA
The DNA here is from genome assembly GCF_002006735.1 of Spirosoma sp. 209. Lineage (NCBI taxonomy): Bacteria > Pseudomonadati > Bacteroidota > Cytophagia > Cytophagales > Cytophagaceae > Spirosoma > Spirosoma sp. 209. The sequence goes on from NZ_MVEC01000003.1 coordinate 28,020, forward strand.
AAAAACGGCAACGGCTGGCGTATATAAGCGAAAATAAAATAGGTTTGTAGTATTCGGCTGCTGGCTGACGATGGCCGTTAGCTAACAACCGGCCCCAACCGCAACCCCAGCTACCCATGCCTTCCTACTCGTTTACCAACAAGCGCACCAATCTGTATATTTTTCTGAGTGCCGTTTTCCTGACAAACGCGCTCATTGCCGAGATCATCGGCGTCAAAATATTCTCGGGCGAAACCCTCCTGGGCACCCAACCCGCTCAGATTCACCTCTTCGGCGACTTCATTCTGGATTTCAACCTCACCGCGGGCGCCGTGATCTGGCCGTTCGTTTTCGTCACCTCTGACATCATCAACGAATACTTCGGCAAGGCGGGCGTTCGGCGGATTTCGTTCCTGACGGCAGGCTTTGTGGCGTATAGCTTCCTGATTATCTATGCCGTGACAACGCTGCCCCCGGCTCAGTTCTGGCTCGATGTCAACGCCAAAGACGGGGCCGGAAACCCCATCAACATCAACAACGCCTTTCAGATGATTTTCCGGCAGGGCCTGGGCATCATCATCGGGTCGCTGACGGCTTTTCTGATCGGGCAGATTCTCGATGCGTCGGTGTTTCAGTATCTGCGGAAGATCACCGGGAGCCGCAAAATCTGGCTGCGGGCTACCGGCTCTACACTGGTGTCGCAGCTCGTCGACTCGTTCGTAGTACTGGGAATCGCGTTTTATGTGTTCGGCAACTGGTCACTGGCGCAGGTCATTGCGGTAGGCATCATCAACTACCTCTACAAAGCGACCACCGCCGTCCTGCTGACCCCGGTTCTGTACATCGCCCACTACGTCATCGATCGGTACCTCGGTAAAGAACATGCCGAAGAGCTGGCCAACGAGTCGGCCATGAGTTCATTTATGTAGGGGCTGGCTTCGTCGCCAGTTATCGAGCAACACCGCCGTAGCGATGCCGACGTTCAGCGATTCGGCATCGCCATAGCGCGGAATCGTAACCCGGTTCGTCACAAACCGCCCTACCTCCGCCCGTATGCCGTTCGATTCATTGCCCATGACCAGGTAGCCTCCCGACCCGAACGGCAGCGTATGCACATCGGCGCCGTCCAGAAAAGCGCCGTAGACGGATACCTGTGCCGGCAGGACGGTTGTTTCCAGAAACGATGTCAGATCGCCGTACCACCACGATACCCGCGTAAACGATCCCTTGCTGGCCGAGATAACCTTCGGGTTATAGACGTCGGCCGTCGTGTCGGAGCAAAGAATTTTACGAACGCCGTACCAGTCGGCAATGCGCAGAATCGTGCCCAGGTTACCAGGATCCCGAATATCATCGAGAATTAACGCTATTTCGCCGGCCTGGGCTACTAAGGGGCGGTTTTCTTTCGTTCTGACCACAGCCAGGGCCGCGTTGTTGCTTTCGAGCGTACCGACCCGCTCGAGTTCGGCCACCGACGCGATTTCGACGGGTGTTCGTTGGCGGTCTGTCAGCTGGACGTTTTCTTTGTAGAAGCCTTCGGTAGCCACCACCAGTTCCGTATGGAAATCGGACAGCAGCACTTCCTGCACGCTCTTGGCCCCTTCGACCAGGAATGCGCTATGTTGCTGCCGGTATTTTTTCTGGTGCAGCGACCGAATGAATGACGATTGACTTTTTGACAGCATGAAGCAGCGAGTGGATAGTGAGCAGCGTATTCATCATATCGATCGACAAAAGTTGGCACAGGGTACTGCGCTCTGGCGTCGTTATTCGGTCTACCTCCTCTACTATTCGATAAGCATTGGTTTATCCGGTTGCCTGAGTTCCAAACAGCTGCGAACCGGCGAGTACCTGCTGACGGCTCAGACGGTTCGCGGCAGCCGCACCATTCCGGCCGATGAGCTGGAAAGTCTGATTCCGCAAAAACCCAACCGGCGCATACTGGGACTTCCGGTTACCCCGCCCCTCTGGTTTTATCAGCTTGGCCAGCGCCGGTACAACCGCGAAGCCGCCGTACAGGCGTTTCAGGCCAAAACTAACGAATTTGAGCAGCAAAGCCAGCAGATCAACAGCGCCGGAACCGAATCGTCGGCCGAACTACGCCGACTCAACCGCCGGTATGACCGGCAGCTCAAGCGCCTTCGCGTACGAGCCGAAGAAGGCAACTGGCTGATGCGCAACCTGGGCGAGCCACCCAGCTATTTTGCCGAAGCCGACGCCCAGACCAACACCGCGAAGATGCAGGAATACCTGAAAAACAAAGGGTTTTTCAACGCAACGGCGGCTTATCGGCTCGACACCCTGCGCCGGCGACAGATCCGGGTTCGCTATAGCGTTACGGAGAACGAACCGTTTTACCTGCGTACCATCACCTACGAAATTGCCGACCCGCGCGTCGACTCGCTGGTGCGGCAATCCCTGTCGGCCTCTCCCCTGCAAACCGGCACCCGCTTCGACTTCGATAATCTCTCTGCCGAGCGGGTCCGGATCGAGTCGCAGCTGCGCGATCAGGGCTACTATGCCTTTTCGCGGCAGTTTGTGCGCGCGACCGATGTCGATACCACCCGCCGGTTTGTTCGGGTGCCGCAGGAAGATTCAGTACAACGGGCCATCGACCTCTATATTCAGGTGCTGAACCCGCCGGGGCAGTCGGCCCATCCGGTCTACCGCATCGGCGACGTTGACGTTCAGATCAGCCCGAACGCCGACTCACCCGGCGCATCGACCCCGGGTAGTGTGGCGCTCGACACGGTTCGGCGCAATGGCGTTCTGTATCTGCTCAACGGCCGGGGCATCTCGACCCGCCTGCTCGACAGTAAAATCAGGATGCGGCCCGGGGCGCTCTACAGCCAGACTAACTACCGCGAAACCCAGCGGCAGCTCTTCCTGCTGAACCAGTTCAAATTCGTCAATCTCAACTTCACCGATACCACTAACCGACGGCTGCGAACCCTGATTACGGCCTCCCCCCTCGATAAGTACGAATACACCTTCGAGGGCGGTTTGTTTGTGCTGTACCAGACCCAGACCACCACCCCGGGCCCGTTTGCCAACCTGACCTTTCGGGTGCGCAACCTCTTCGGCGGTCTCGAAACCTTCGAAACCAGCTTCCGCTACGGCCTCGAGGCACAAACCGGATTCTCCAATGCAGCCACCGGTTCAACGCGCGATGTTTACCGGGCACAGGAGCTGGGCGTAACTACCTCGCTCACCTTTCCGCAAATCCTGTTTCCGGGTCGCCTTCGGTTTGGATTCAGCGCCTATAATCCGCGAACGCAGGTTAGTCTGGGCTTTACCAACACCATACGGCCCGATTTCAGGCGATCACTGCTGCGGGCTACCATGGCCTACAACTGGCAAACCAGCCCTGCCAAACAGTTTAGCTTCCTGATCGCTGATGTGAACCTGATCAACGCCGGCATCGGCACCGAAGCCGACATAAGCCGCCAGTTTCAGGCACAACTTGATACAAACGCCTTTCAGGGGGGCACGCTCTATCTGAGCTTCCGGCGCTCGTTTGCCTCAGGAATCAGCTTTGCCTACACCTACAATACGAACGTTGTCGGCCAGAACCGACGGGCAAACTTCCTGCGTACGGTTGTCGAGTCAGGGGGCACAACCCTGAACCTGTTTAAGCCCGAGCAGCTGGAACGGTTTTTTAGCCCAACCGATTCCACTGGTTTGCAGTACTACAAATACCTGCGTTTCAACGTCGATTACCGGTATTATATACCACTTCGCCCCCGAACCACCCTGGCGTTCCGAATCAATACCGGGCTTGTATTAGGCTACGGACCGGGCCGTACGGCTCCCTATGAGAAGCTATTTTTTGCAGGAGGTAGCAACAGCGTGAGAGCCTGGTTACCCCGCCGGTTAGGGCCGGGCAGCGAGTATCCACTTTTCTCGGCGGCTAACTCCCTAAACCCTGACCCCAGCCGGGAAGGCCAGTTTTTATACACATTCGAAAAACCCGGCGATTTTCTGCTCGAAGGATCCGCTGAGCTCCGTGGTCGGTTGTTCAAACTGTTGGCCGATATTGACGGAGCCATCTTCATAGACGCCGGTAACGTCTGGCGACTGCCGGGCATAACCAGCGGCACCGAACGGGGTGAGTTTCGGCTCAACTCGTTCATTCCGCAAATTGCCGTCGGTACGGGCGTTGGGCTACGGCTGGATTTTTCGTTCTTCATCATCCGGCTCGATGGCGGTATCAAAGTGTGGGACCCGGCCCGACAGTATATCGACACCGACGGTCAGCCGGTTGACGATCGATTTATCCTGCCCAGATTCTCACTCCGCAAACTCTCCAAAGGGCCCAACCCGCTGGTCATCAACTTCGGCATTGGGTACCCCTTTTAACCAGCAGGCTGTCTTGGTTATTAGGAGTTTTTAACAGCTTTTTCTGCCAAAATGACAGCAAGCCGGGTGTTTTCTTCGTAAATTTGCGGCTTCAGCTGGCCAAAAACACAGCAGGCCCCGCCTAAAGACCGGGTGCGGCACGCAGGCTGCCAGTTAATTAACCGATTGACTTCACATGACGCTCATCCCCGAACTGACCATATTACAACCGGCTGATAAGGAAGGCATTGACCAGCCGCGCACCTCAGAAGACGAACTCGCCGTTGGTAAAAAACGGCTGTATATCGAAAGCTACGGGTGCCAGATGAATTTCGCCGATAGCGAGATTGTAGCGGCCGTCATGCGAAACGCCGGTTTTGCCACGACCTCAACCGCCGAAGATGCCGACCTCATCTTTCTTAACACCTGCGCCATTCGCGACAATGCCGAGCAGAAGGTACGCAACCGGCTCAAGCACCTGACCGGGCTGAAACGCCAGAAACCCGAACTGCTGGTCGGTATGCTGGGCTGCATGGCCGAGCGGCTGAAAACCAAACTGCTCGAAGAAGAAAAAGTCGTTGACATCGTGGCCGGTCCCGATGCCTATCGCGATATTCCGAAGCTGGTCGAAGAAGCCGAGTCGGGTCAGAAAGCCGTAAACGTTTTCCTGTCGCGCGAAGAAACCTACGCCGACATTGCTCCGATCCGGCTCAACTCCAACGGGGTTACAGCTTTCGTATCCATCATGCGCGGCTGCGACAATATGTGCAGCTTCTGCGTGGTTCCCTTTACCCGTGGTCGTGAGCGGAGTCGCGATCCGCATAGCATCGTCCGCGAATGCCAGGATCTGTTCGATCAGGGCTACCGCGAAGTTACCCTCCTGGGCCAGAACGTCGATAGCTACAAGTGGACCGAACCAGCGGAGGAGTCGGCTCCCCAGCCCGCGTCGGCCGTAACGTTTGCGAACCTGCTCGAACGGGTAGCGCAGATCCACCCCGACCTCCGGATTCGGTTCAGCACCTCGCACCCCAAAGACATTACCGATGAGGTTCTGTACACCATGGCCCGGTACGATAACATCTGCAAGTACATTCACCTGCCCGCCCAGAGCGGCAACAGCCGGGTGCTGAAGCTGATGAACCGGACGTACGACCGCCCCTGGTACATCGGCAAGATTGACCGGATCCGCGAAATTCTGGGGCCGGACTGCGGCATCTCTACCGACATGATCTCGGGCTTCTGCACCGAAACCGAAGAAGAACATCAGGAGTCGCTGTCGCTGATGGACTATGTCCGGTACGATTACGCCTACATGTTTGCCTACTCCGAGCGCCCCGGCACGCTGGCCGCCAAAAAATACGCCGACGACATTGCCGAAGACGTGAAAAAACGGCGGCTGAACGAAATCATTGCCCGGCAGCTGGAACACTCGGCCCAACGGAACCAGCGCCACATCGGCCAGGTACAGCGGGTGCTGATCGAAGGCCCCTCGAAACGGTCAGACGCCGAGCTCTGCGGTCGAAATGATCAGAACAAAATGGTCGTTTTTCCGCGCGGTCAGTACCAGAAAGGGCAGTATATCAACGTGCTGATTACCGAATGTACATCGGCTACGCTGCGGGGCGAAGTAAGTAGTGACTAATGGATGATGAAGACTGGACAGTGAGCGCGGTATCCATTTCAGCATCCAGTCTTCATGCTACAGTAGTCATTTTTCGATACAGTTATGAATCAACAGGAAATCCAGTCGGTCAAGCAACGCTTCGGCATCATTGGCAATGCACCGGCGCTCAACTACGCCATCAACGTGGCGATGCAGGTAGCGGCCACTGACCTGACCGTATTGATAACGGGCGAAAGCGGTAGCGGTAAAGAATCGTTCTCCAAGATCATTCATAGCCTGAGCGCCCGGAAACACGGCCAGTTCATAGCGATCAACTGCGGAGCCATACCCGAAGGAACGATCGACTCCGAGCTGTTTGGTCACGAAAAAGGATCGTTCACCGGCGCCGTCGATTCGCGCAAAGGCTACTTCGAAACAACGAACGGCGGTACCATCTTCCTCGACGAAATCGGTGAGATGCCGCTGGGCACCCAGGCTCGCCTGCTGCGTGTGCTGGAAAATGGCGAGTTTATCCGCGTTGGTTCGTCAAAGACGCAGAAGACCGACGTACGGGTTGTGGCGGCTACCAACGTCAACCTGATGGACGCCGTCGACAAAGGTAAGTTTCGCGAAGACCTCTATTACCGGCTCAACACGGTTCCGATCTACGTCCCCCCCCTGCGCGAACGGGGCAGCGATATAGAACTGCTGTTCCGGAAGTTCACGACCGACTTTGCCGAACGCTACCGCATCAAGCCCCTGCAGCTGACCGAAGGCGCCAAGCAGTTGCTGATGAGCTTTCCGTTTCCGGGTAATATCCGCCAGCTGAAAAATATTGCCGAGCAGGTATCGATTCTGGAGTCGGAGCAGAACAAGCCCATCGAGGCCGATGTCCTGGGCAAATACCTGCCCCAGTCGCAGCAACCCAGCCGCACGCTGGCCCTGTTTCCGCAGAGCAACGGCGGCCCCGCGGGCGATAACTTCTCGGAACGCGAACTGCTGTACAAAGTATTGTTCGATATGCGTCGGGATATGAACGACCTGAAACGGCTCGTGCGCGACGTACTGGGTAACGAACAGGACGGCCGTCAGATTCTGCATAACCACCGCGACCTGTTCGACTCCATTCCGTCCGATGCCGACCCAACTGCCGATGGTAACGCCCCGCGCTACCTGCCGGCCCTGAATGGAGCCGCTCAGTCGGGCCTGGGTCTGCCAGACGCGCCCCGCAACCGACCGGCCGTCGATTCGTCATTCCGGCCAACGCCCCCGCCCGCCGAAACCTATGGCAGCCATCCGCCCGTTCAGATTTTCGACAATGTAGACGGCGACGTCAACGATATAACCATAGAAGACGTCACCCACGAAACCGAAGACGACGAGTCGCTTTCTCTCGAACGGCAGGAGAAAGAAATGATCCTGAAAGCGCTCCGGCGAAATAACAACAAACGCAAATACGCGGCCCAGGCCCTGGGTATCTCCGAGCGGACCCTATACCGTAAAATCAAACAGTATGAAATTGATGAAGAGTAAGTCCATGATGACGGAGTCCGCCAGTGCCAGCGAATCGACAATCGATTCGTCGATCGATCTGGCCAGGTGGCTCAAGCGGGTCCTGTTGTCGTTCAGCCTGCTTCTTTCGTCGGTCGTCATGCAATCCTGCAGTATCTATTCTTTTACGGGAACAACCCTATCGCCGGATATCAAGACCGTCACGGTCAACAATTTCACCCTGGCTACGGCGGGCGGACCGGCCAACCTGCCCCTGACGTTCAACGAAAAGCTCAAAGAGTATTATCAGCGCTACACGAACCTGAAAGTGCTGCCCAGCAACGGTGACCTGGTGCTGGAAGGCAACATTACCGGATACGACCTGCTGGCCGTAGCACCGACGGCTTCTGACCAGGCCGGCGTTAACCGACTGCAGATTACGGTGCTGGCCCGATTCTACAACAACAAAGACGAGAGTAAAAACTTTGAGCAGTCGTTCTCGTTTTACCAGGATTTTCCGCAGAACCAGACGCTTAGTCAGAACGAAAGCCGGCTGGTACCCAAAATCCTCGACCAGATTGTACTCGATATATTCAATAAAACGGCAGCCGACTGGTAAGGATGAATGATGAATTGACCAATAAAATCATTCGTTATTCATCATTCATCCTTACTTTCGCCTAGCCCGACGCCCCCCATCCGTATGCAGCCTCTTGACAAAGAAACATTCTCCTACTGGGTCACCCATCCCGACGACCTGAGCCCCACCGACTACGTACAATTACAGGAAACCCTGCAACAGTATCCCTACTGCCAGTCGCTTCATACCCTGACCGCCAAGGCAGCTTCGGTACACCTGAAGCCTCAGACCGTACCGCTCATCCGGCAGGCAGCTGCCCATGCGCTCAGCCGGAATGCCCTGCGCAAACTGATCGACAACGAATTTCAGTGGTCCGAAAATCTGCTGACCAAGCTCAATGAGCTCTCGGCCAGACACGTTCCGATTCCCGACGATTACCAGCAGGAAAGCTACGCCCTGTTTAAATCCAAGGCGGGCCTGAGCGACAGCTTTCTTAAACTGCCTCTGCTGCGTTTGCCGGGTCAACCGGTTGAGGAACCAGCCGCCACTGTACCGACGCCCGAAGACCCTACGCTGGCCGAAACCAACCTGCAGAACGAGCTGGCCCAGATTGCAGAAGCCGCACCGGCCGAGCCGACCCTGTCGGCCGCAGACATCGAGCGCCAGCGTCAACTCGACCTGATCGAGAGTTTCATCCGCAACGAGCCGCGTATCTCGCCGATCCGCACCCGGCCCGGTGAGCAGATGGAGCAGGAAGATTTGACCAAACGCAACAAACCGGTTGGTGGCGCAGGCGGCCTGGTGACAGAAAGTTTTGCGAAAATTCTGGAGAAACAGGGGAAATATGCCAAGGCCCGCGAAATCTACGAGAAGCTGATGGCAAAAAATCCGGAGAAAAAAGCGTACTTTGCGGCAAAAATCGGTGAATTAGAGAGCGCGCAGAACGCAACAGGCAACTAAGTGGGTCGTCGTTCACCGAAAACCGCATTAAACCAATTAAGAAACTCTTTACATGATAACGGCACTTATTGTCTTCATTTGCATTCTCACCGTACTGCTGATCCTGGTGGTACTGATCCAGAACTCGAAAGGGGGCGGACTGACCAGCGAAATCGGTGGCTTAGGGTCTAACCAGTTGATGGGCGTCAAGAAAACGACGGACCTCCTCGAACAGATTACCTGGGGCCTTGGTATTGGCGTCATGGTTCTCTCGCTGGCTTCCTACATTGTTGTTGACCGCAACGCAGTAGCTGGTGTCAACAGCGTTAACGTTGACCGGGCGCAAACCCAAACGCTGCCGGGAGCCGCGGCTCCAGCGCCCGCTACCCAGGGCGCGGCCCCCAGCCAGGCAGTTCCGGGCGCTGCAACGCCCGGCGCGTCGACCTCGGCCCTGACGCCCCAGAAATAACAGAGCCGGTATCGGCCCCAAAAAAAGCCCTGACGTCGTGTCAGGGCTTTTTTTGATTGAGCAAATTGATTGCAAGTGTGTATGACGGCTCAGGCCCGTCCCACCTGGGAAGCCAGTAGCTGACGCGCAATGGGCAACAGCGTTTCCTGAATGGGGTAAGTCCGCTTACTTTCCAGCATGAAAGTGGCCGGGTTCGGCAGGTGCCGATGCCGCCGGATCAGGTCTAGCTTGATGCTTTCGAAGGTGGTAGCCAGGCTCTTCCGAATCGCTTCAACGAACCGGAACTGCACCAGTCGCCCCCCCGGCTCCTGCTGCGAATACAGCGTCACCGAAAAGTAGTAAACATGCGTTTCGGGCTGGTTAGTGGCGTGGAGCAGCAGGTATCCTTCTTCGGGCCGTAGCGGCATCAGTCCTATAGGCGCCAGGGTTAGCGTAGCCACGATGTCGGCCCATCGTTGTTGCCCCTCGGTGAGGGTAGATTGTAGGCGCGGCAGGGCGAAATTCAGGGTGGCATCGATCTCGGCCATGAATTCGTCGTCCGTTACCTCAGATTTGTATTCAATTCGGGGGGGCGGGCCGGTAATACCCGTTGCTCGTTTGGGAAAGGCGGCATTAAGCGTACCTTTGCCCCTCGAAAACCGAACACCGGCTTCGTAATGGTTACGTAAGTCGGGTAAGTCAGGACAGAGCTTATCGGCCATAAAATTCTGCTGGACCGCCTGCAGATATGCCAACAAGACATACTTCTGATACTCTGCGTCAAGCCAATTGTGCGTGAACCAATCCGGTTGTAATTTTTTCATAGACGTAAACAAATCGCTTTGTCAGCGCATGAGAAAGTTAAGATAATGAGTTGGACACAAACTGCCAAATTCTGTTTGCCCAATGAGATTCTCCTGCCAAAGAGAATAGAGGTAGATCGGCGAATGGCAGACTGTCAGACAAAACCCTGAAATTTTGACAGACTAGCGTCTTGGCACAGTAATTGGCGGGCCGGAAGCAGAGCCGCCTGAGCGGTTGTGTGATGCATTACACAAACAGTTAATAACCTTAATCAACTCATTACTATGGTAGCTGAACAGGAAAGCGTTAAAGTGAACGTGAAACCGCTGGCTGACCGGGTGCTGGTAGAAGCCGCACCGGCTGAAGAAAAAACCTCGTTCGGGATCATCATCCCTGACACGGCCAAGGAAAAACCCCAGCGTGGTACGGTCGTTGCCGTTGGCGCAGGCAAAAAAGATGAGCCGCTGACGGTACAAGTTGGCGATACGGTTCTGTACGGCAAATATGCCGGTACGGAAATCACCGTTGACGGTAAAGAATACCTCATCATGCGCGAATCGGACATTTTCGCAATCCTTTAAAAACAGAATGATGCGTGATAAGGCATGAGCGCGGAGTGGCTTGCCCTGGGCACCCTTTGCTGTTCATACCGTTGTTCATCATTGATCATTCATAATTTATCATTTTACAACAATGGCTAAGAAAATTTTCTTCGATACCGAAGCCCGCGAGCGTATCAAAAAAGGCGTCGATACGCTGGCAGATGCCGTAAAAGTTACCCTCGGACCTAAAGGCCGGAACGTAATCCTTGACAAGAAATTCGGCTCTCCTGCCATCACCAAAGATGGTGTGACGGTAGCCAAAGAAATTGAGCTGAAAGACGCCATGGAAAACATGGGCGCTCAGCTGGTTAAAGAAGTAGCATCGAAAACGGCCGATTCGGCTGGTGACGGGACTACCACGGCCACGGTACTGGCGCAGGCGATCTACTCGATCGGTGCCAAGAACGTAGCGGCTGGTGCGAACCCAATGGACCTTAAGCGCGGTATCGACAAGGCGGTTATGGCCGTAACGGCTAACCTGGCTCAGCAGGCCCAGACCGTCGGCGACGATTTCGGCAAAATTCAGCAGGTGGCTACCATCTCGGCCAACCACGACGAAGAGATCGGTACGATGATCGCTGAAGCGATGAAGAAAGTAGGTAAAGAAGGCGTTATCACGGTTGAAGAAGCGCGCGGTACCGAAACGGAAGTAAAAACCGTAGAAGGTATGCAGTTCGACCGCGGTTACCTGTCGCCCTACTTCGTTACCAACACCGAGAAAATGGAAGCAGAACTGGATCGTCCGTTCATCCTGATCTCGGAGAAAAAAGTATCGTCGATGAAAGAGCTGCTGCCCGTTCTGGAGCAGGTGGCTCAGACAGGTCGTCCGCTGCTGATCATCGCCGAAGATGTAGATGGTGAAGCACTGGCTACCCTCGTTGTCAATAAAATCCGCGGTGCCCTGAAAGTGGCTGCCGTTAAAGCGCCGGGCTTCGGCGACCGTCGGAAAGCTATGCTCGAAGACATCGCTATCCTGACCGGTGGCCAGGTTATTTCGGAAGAGCGCGGTTTCAAACTGGAGAACGCTTCGATCGACTACCTGGGTCAGTGCGAAAAAGTCCTGATCGACAAAGACAACACCACCATCGTAAACGGTGTTGGTCAGAAAGAAGATATCACTGGCCGCGTCAACCAGATCAAAGCGCAGATTGAAAACACGACTTCGGATTACGATCGTGAAAAGCTTCAGGAGCGTCTGGCCAAGCTGTCGGGTGGCGTAGCTATCCTTTACATCGGTGCGGCTACCGAAGTAGAGATGAAAGAAAAGAAAGACCGCGTTGACGATGCGCTGCATGCCACCCGCGCTGCAGTAGAAGAAGGTATCGTAACCGGTGGTGGTATTGCCTTGATCCGCGCTATTTCGGCTCTGGACGGTGTAAACACCATCAACGAAGACGAGAAAACCGGGGTGAACATCATCCGTGTAGCCCTCGAATCTCCGCTGCGTACCATCGTTGCCAACGCTGGTGGTGAAGGTTCGGTGGTAGTGAACAAGGTGAAAGAAGGGGATGGCGGTTTCGGCTACAACGCTAAAAACGACACCTTCGAAGATCTGTTTGCTGCCGGCATCATCGACCCGAAGAAAGTGACCCGTCTGGCACTGGAGAACGCGGCCTCGATTGCAGGTCTGCTGCTGACGACCGAATGCGTTATTGCCGATGAGCCTGATGAAGCACCAGCTGCTGGCGGTGGAGCCGGTATGCACGGTGGCGGCATGGGCGGCATGATGTAATCATCAGTCCCATTCGTAAAAAAACCTCCTGTCTTTAGACGGGAGGTTTTTTTATGAGCTATCAGTCGCTGTCGTACCTATACACTGACATGCCCGATCCGCATTTTAGCCTGTTGGTTCATCTGCCGAAGGTGTTCTGTATGCAGCACCAGTTTGCCGGGGTTCATAGCGGCATTTGATTGCTGGAGCGCGTCAGCCTGATCCATTTCCTGTACTAGTTTCTCCAATTCGCTCTGCATAGTAATGGCTAGTGAGGTCAGTTGACTGATATGCTGGCTGGTTTGCTTCTCCTCTTCTTTGTTTAAGTCTTGTTTCACACTTTTTGATGCAAGAAGAGTTGAAATCATGTTGTAATGGACATAGAACAGAGTAACTTCTTCAAGCCAACTCACTAATACGGAGTCCATTTCAGCAATATCTGGTATAGGCAATGGTCTTTTGGCAGACTGACCTCTCATAAAATTTCTTGTTTAACTTTTTTAGGTGTATCGTCGCCAAATATTAAACAAAAACCTTGCCTAATAGTACGCAAATAGTCAAATTGATTATTCGGTAGTTCCGAAAGGTGACTTTTAGTGATTAACATTTTTTATAAGTAGTTTATACACAGCCAGCAACACCGCCAAACAGATATTCGTAACCTATTCAACTGATGTGCTTTTATGCAGCTTATCAGCGGCAAAATGTACCGAGCCAGAAAGACAGTAAAGCCCGGAAAACAACCATACAAACAACAACAAGGTTTACAGCCATGATCTCTCTACAACCATTCTCCAGGGACTCCATCCCGTTCGCTATTGCCCTGGAAAACCATCCTGAAAACCGGCGATTCGTGGGTCAATGGGCACATGCTCAATACGATAACGCAGTAGCTGATCCAGACTATGGGTGTTTTATAGTCTTGACCGAAGGAACCCCGATAGGTCACTGCATTCTATCGGGTTTAAAGAGTCCAGATAAAGCCATACTTCTAAAACGGCTTGTTATACAGGCTAAAGGGCAGGGATATGGACGGGCTACACTTGCCCGGCTTATGGAGCTGGTATTTGATGGATATAAGGCCAACCGCCTGTGGCTAGACGTACGGGCGTTCAATATCCGCGCTGAGGCCCTGTATCAGTCGATGGGTTTTTGTCACGAAGGAACCCTGCGCCAGGGTACACACGTAGATGAGGCCTATTATGACCTAAAACTGTACGGATTATTAAGGGAAGAATACGAGCAGCAACAAAGACTGCCGGCGGGTCACTAGTGAAATCAGTGACGGTCTGGTAGTGGGGTAGTAAAAACAAAAAAGCCAAGCGAGACACTCTCTTGGCTTTCTGATTTACTCAACGTTATGAAAAACTTTTCTTTTCGACACAATTATAGAACAAAAATAAACAAGATTGATTCTTTTTCCCAAAATAATTTTTTGACTTTTTTATAAACATCTAATAATCAATCATTAAGTCCGTTTTGGTGCAGAAAATAGCTAATAAATTCGTAAGTATATTTACTTATTCAACCACGCCGTCCCGGATCGTAATGGTTCGGTCAGCCAGAGCAGCAAGGGCCTCGTTGTGGGTGACGATAATAAAGGTCTGGCCAAATTCATTGCGCAGGCGGAAGAAAAGCTGATGCAGATCTTCGGCATTTCGGGAATCCAGGTTACCGCTGGGTTCATCAGCAAAAACTATAGCTGGCTCATTAATGAGCGCCCGCGCCACCGCCACCCGCTGCTGCTCGCCCCCTGACAACTGCGACGGAAAATGATGCTGTCGATCCTTAAGCCCCAGGGTAGCCAGTAATGACGAAGCTCGTTCACGAACGCTGCGCTCGTCTTTGCCGGCAATGAAACCAGGCAGACAAACGTTTTCGAGGGCGCTAAACTCAGGCAGCAGATTGTTAAACTGAAAAACGAAACCGATTTTCTCGTTCCGAAAACGCGCCAGCTGCCGGTCGTTTAGCGAAAAGACGTTCTGGTCTGCCAGATGCAGCTCACCGGTGTCGGGCCGGTCGAGGGTGCCCAGAATTTGCAGCAGGGTGGTTTTACCAGCGCCCGACGCTCCTACGATAGAAACAACTTCGCCAGATTCGATACTCAGGTTGATTCCTTTCAGTACGGGCAGTTCGCCATAATTCCGGCGCAGATCAGAAGCTTGAAGCAGGGGCATTAGCGAGAAGGATGACAGATGAATACCGAACCATAAACGACAATAGCGATGCGTCAATTGACATCATTCATCATTCTGCGTTCATCATTCGGCATTTAGTCTTAATTTGCCGCCAAAATTACGATTTTCAACGCTCTTGTTGCAGTTGCTATGAACATCCACGAGTATCAGGGGAAAGAAATTCTCAAAAAATACGGCGTCCGCATTCAGGAAGGCATCGTAGCCGAATCGCCCGAAAAAGCCGTTGAGGCCGCCAAGCTTATCATGGCGCAGTATGGTTCAAAGTTCGTTGTCGTGAAATCTCAGATTCACGCAGGCGGACGGGGCAAAGGCAAAGTTGTTGGCAGCGAACAGCGGGGCGTGGCCCTGGCCAAATCGGTCGACGACGTGCGTGACATTACCAAAAACCTGATTGGCAACGTACTCGTGACGCACCAGACGGGCCCCGAAGGTAAAAAGGTAAACAAGGTGTTGGTTGCGCAGGACGTTTTCTACCCGGGCGTATCGGAACCGAAAGAAATGTATCTGAGTATCCTGCTCGATCGTACCAAAGCCTGTAACGTCATCATGGCCAGCACCGAAGGCGGTATGGACATTGAAGAGGTAGCCGAAAAAACCCCCGAGAAGATCGTGAAAGAATGGATCGATCCGTCGGTTGGGTTACAGCCTTTCCAGGCGCGCAAAATCGCTTTCGGACTGGGTCTGGAAGGCGACGCGTTCAAAGACATGGTTAAGTTTGTCACCTCGCTCTATAAGGCGTACGTGGATACGGACGCTTCGATGTTTGAGATCAACCCGGTGCTGAAAACGTCAGACAATAAAATTCTGGCCGTCGACGCCAAGGTAAACCTCGATGACAACGCGCTGTATCGCCACCCCGACCTGGCCAATCTGCGCGATATCACCGAAGAAGATCCACTCGAAGTAGAAGCATCGGCCAATGACCTCAACTACGTCAAACTCGACGGCAACGTTGGCTGTATGGTGAACGGGGCAGGACTGGCTATGGCAACTATGGATATCATCAAACTATCGGGTGGCGAACCGGCCAACTTCCTCGACGTGGGCGGTGGAGCCAACGCCAAGACGGTAGAAGCCGGTTTCCGCATCATCCTGAAAGACCCGAACGTGAAAGCCATTCTGATCAATATCTTCGGCGGTATTGTTCGCTGCGACCGGGTAGCCACGGGGGTAGTAGAAGCATACAAAGCCATTGGCGACATTCCGGTTCCTATTATCGTTCGTCTACAGGGTACGAACGCCGAAGAAGGCGCCCGGATCATCGACGAGTCGGGGCTGAAAGTGCAGTCGGCGGTGCTGCTCAAAGAGGCTGCGGCCAAAGTGAAAGCAGTAGTAGAAGCGTTATAACAGGATATGGCCTCCGTAGGTGGCCTGCTACAGACAAAAAAAGCCGGAGCTTGCGCTTCGGCTTTTTTTGTCTGGAAACACGAGCGTATTAGCCCCGGCGGTAGAATTTCATGGCCTCGGGCATCAGTGACTGCAGATCCCGGATACGACGCTGATCGGACGGGTGGGTCGACAGAAACTCGGGAGGTTTGTTGCCACCACCGGCCTTTGCCATGCGACCCCAGAAACCAACGGCTTCCTGCGGATTATAACCGGCCATAGCCATAAAAATGAGCCCCAGCCGATCGGCTTCCGACTCCTGCTTACGGCTGTGGGGCAACGCCCGGCCGATTTGGTAGCCTATGGGCAAAGCAGCACCTACCGACTGCAGCAGGATAGCGTTCACCTGGCCGTTGCTGTTCCGGGCAGCGGTACCCGCTACAATCTGCCCGCCCTGAATCAGCCCGTTCGCCAGCAGTCCTTCGCTCATGCGCTCGGCACTATGATCGGCCAGCGCGTGCGAGATTTCGTGGCCCATGACAACGGCAACACCGGCCTCATTCTGCGTATACGGCAAAATACCGGTGTAGAACGCGACTTTTCCACCCGGCATACACCAGGCGTTGACCTGCGGGCTTTCGATCAGGTTGAACTCCCACTGGAAACCTTTGATCCGATCGCCGTAGTTATTCGCGTTCATGTAGCTTTCCATAGCCGTCCGGAGTCGGCTACCCACCCGTCTGATCATATCGGCCTGCGAACCGCTCCGAACCACCCGGCTTGTATCCAGTACCTCCCGGTAGTTCTGGGCACTCAGAGGCAGCAGCTGATCATTCGAGATTATCTTCAGCTGGTTTCGTCCTGTAATGGGAACCTTCTGGCAGCCAATGGCGAGACCCACGGCCAGCATAACAATTATTGCGTTTTTCATAGAATAATGGGGTATTGAGTGACAACTCTAACGTACTATGACCGACAACGTACTGGATTTGTTCAAATTTTTCAGGGTGAGTTCGGTCAGCCCCTCTTTACTCCTTAGATTTGTGCCATTCAGATTCGTTTACTGTCATTACAGCGGCTGCTGAGTGCCAGCTGACCGGAAAACGCTCGACCGGAGCTTTGCCACAGCAGCTGTTTATGCGCCTTACCTGACTACTATGAAAATTATCTGCGTTGGCCGTAATTACGCCGAACATATTCAGGAGCTCAACAACGAACAACCCGATGACCCCGTCATTTTCCTGAAGCCCGAAACGGCCATTCCGCTCAAAAACGAACCTTTTTTTTACCCTGACTTCTCGTCCGATGTCCACCATGAGGTCGAGATTCTGGTCAAAATCAACCGGGTCGGCAAAAACATCGACGAGAAGTTCGCCCATAAATATTACGACGAAATCGGAGTAGGCATTGACTTCACTGCGCGCGACGTACAGAGCAAGCTGAAAGCAAAAGGGTTGCCGTGGGAGCTGGCTAAAGGCTTTAACGGTTCAGCCCCCATGTCAGGCTTTGTACCGAAAACGGAGTTTGCCGACCTGCAGCAGCTGAACTTCAGACTGGACGTAAACGGCGAGACCCGGCAGCAGGGTAACACCAGCCTGATGCTCTTCAAAATAGATTACCTGATTGCCTTCGTATCGCGGTATTTCATGCTGCAGCAGGGTGACGTAATTTTCACCGGCACCCCGAAAGGGGTTAGCCCGGTACAGGTGGGCGATCGGCTTACGGCCTACCTCGAAGACCGGAAAATGCTGGAGATCGACGTAAAATAAGCAGGCTGTTTACAGGGAGCAGCAAGCCGGCTGGCCTTCGCTGATCAGGAACGTACCCTCACGGAATACAAGCGTATAGTGAAGATTCAACATCTATTGATTGCAGGGCTTTGGGCCATTGGCAGTCTGGCGCTGGCCCAAACACCACCGCCAGCTCCCAACCTGGCCATTGAACCCAATTATTTTCTTTTCCCGATACAGCCAGGCATGCAGAACTCGCTGTCGGGCGGTTTGGGCGATTTACGAGCCAATCATTTCCATGCGGGGCTGGACATCCGCACCGGTGGTCGCGAAGGGCTGGACGTTCACGCAGCGGCCGATGGCTACATCTCGCGCATAGCGGTATTTACGGGCGGGTACGGCAACGTTATCTTCATCCGGCATCCGAACGGCCTTACTACCGTATACGGCCACCTGCGCAACCTGAACGACACCCTCGGCACGTACCTGCGCCAGCAGCAGTATGCCCGTCGTACGTTTGAAATAGACCTCCGCCCGGCGCCGAACCAGTTTCCGGTGCGCAAAGGCGATGTCATTGCCGCATCGGGCAATACCGGCGGCTCGGGCGGGCCGCATCTGCATTTTGAAGTGCGCGACGCCAACGACAACCTGATCAATCCACTACTTTACGGCTTTCAGGAGCTTCGCGATGAAGTGCCGCCCTATTTCGAGCGCGTTGCACTCAAGACCATGACGCCGACTTCGCGCATCAACGGCGAATACCAGCGCGTCAGCTACGCCCCTACCCGACGGGCCGACGGCTCCTACACCATTACCCAGCCCATTACAGCTTCGGGTCTGGTGGGCCTCGAGGTACTGGCCTATGACAAAACCAGCGGTTCGCCCTACCGGAATGGGATCAGCTGTCTGGAAATCCGGCTCGACGGCCGGGAGGTTTTTGCCTACAACATGAATAGCTTTCCGAACGAACAGACGCGGTTCATGAACGTTCACGAAAACTACGAAGTAGAGCAGATGACCGGGCAGCGGTATCACCGGGGCTACATTGCCGATGGTAATATACTAAACCTGTACAAGCTCCAGAGCAACGCCAGCTACCGGGGCCGGCTCCCCCTCCTCGACGGTAAGCCCCACGAGGTCATGCTAACCCTCTACGACGCTTACGACCACGCCACCCGACTGACGTTTACCCTCCTGCCAGAGACCCCCGCGGCCGGCGCAGGCAACGACTCGACGGAGATACCGGCCGCAGGCGCCAACATCAGCGAAGACGCCCCGCTGGGTCAGCCAACGGCCACGATTACGACCGACGAAAATGTGCTCAAGCTAACCGTCCGAAATGTATCAGCCACGGCCCCGCCTGTCGCTAAACTCTTCACCGGACGCTCATTTACGGAACAACCCGCCAGCTACGTCCGTAGCAATCAAGCCGTTTATCTCCTAGATTTGCGACAGCACATGCCAGACTCCGTTCAGTTTGGTCGGGGGGTTGTGCGAACCAATCTGAAAAAACGCATTTTCCCCGGCCGTTCAGAAGTGTTAGTTGATGGAACAACCCGGCTTGAGTTCAGTCCCAAAACTCTGTTCGACACCCTGCATCTGGCCATGCGCACGCTACCGGGTGGGGGTATCGAAATTAACCAGCCGACCATTCCATTAAACGACTTCCTGCTGGTACAGCACACGCCTACGTATCCGATAGCCATCGATACGGCGCGCACCCGAGCCTACTGGACCAGCGGGGGGCGGGCCAGTTTTCTGGGCGGTGTCTGGCGCAACGGCCGGATTGAGTTCAAAACCCGGTCACTGGGCCAGTTTCGGCTGATGACCGACGCGTTGCCGCCAACCGTCGAGATACTGGGCGCAACGCCCAAAGGTATTTCGGCCCGTATTCGCGATGATCTGTCCGGCATTGCCGAATTCCGGGCGCTGGTCGATGGCGAGTGGGTGCTGATGCAGTATGATTACAAACGGGCTTTGTTATGGTCCGACAAACTGGACCCCGACGAACTGTTTGAGGTGGGGGCCGAAGTGCTGGTACAGGTAAAAGACCGATGTGGCAATATAGGTTCTGACAGCACCACCATCAACGAGCCGCGGCCTGTTCGGAAGGCACCGGCAAAAAAGAGAAAAAAACGCTAGCGTGGGGTTTTCCCAGCCCACTGAATACGGTAACCCGAAAACTAACCTGATTATGCCTCTATCCGTCGGCGACCCCGCCCCCGATTTTTCCAGTACCGATCAGGCCGGCAATCCGATCCGGCTCTCCGACTACCGGGGTAAAAAAGTAGTGCTGTATTTTTATCCTAAAGATGATACGTCGGGCTGTACGGCTCAGGCCTGTAGCCTGCGCGACAATTATGCAGACCTGCGGGCAGCCGGCTACGAAGTACTGGGAGTCAGTATCGATAACCAGACCTCGCATCAGAAATTCATCAGTAAATACGACCTGCCGTTTTCGCTCGTCTCGGATACGGACAGGCAGGTTGTTGATGCCTATGGGGTTTGGCAGGAGAAATCGATGTACGGCCGAAAATACATGGGTACCGTACGCACCACCTTCCTGATCGACGAAGCCGGTGTTATTACCGACATTATCGGCAAAGTCGATACCCGAAAGCACGCCGAACAAATTTTATCTTAATCCGGATGTCCACGTCCGGTTTTAACACACGTTTAAAGACAGATGCGGACGTGGACATCCGCGCTACGTATATGGAACTACAACAACTTGAAGGTATTGCTACCGCCGTACGGCGCGACATTCTCCGCATGGTAGCCGCAGTTAACTCAGGCCACCCGGGCGGCTCTCTGGGCTGCACCGACTTCATGGTTGCCCTCTATTTCGACATCATGCGTCGGAAGCAGGACGGAGATGGCAAACCGGTTTTCGACATGAACGGTCACGACGAAGACTTGTTCTTCCTGTCGAACGGTCACATTTCGCCCGTGTTTTACTCGGTACTGGCCCGGGCGGGCTACTTCCCCATTTCGGAACTGGCTACATTCCGCAAACTGGATAGCCGCCTGCAGGGTCACCCAGCTACGGCCGAACACATTCCGGGCGTTCGGATTGCTTCGGGCTCACTGGGTCAGGGCCTGTCGGTTGCCTGCGGGGCCGCCTATGCCAAAAAACTGAACGGCGACGACAAACATGTTTATGTTCTCATGGGCGATGGCGAACAGCAGGAAGGTCAGATCTGGGAAGCAGCTCAGTTTGCCCCAAACAAAAAACTGGGTAACCTGACGGCGATCATCGACCTCAACCACGCGCAGATTGACGGCACCACCCAGAACGTGAACGACAACCGGGATCTGGCGGCCAAGTACCGCGCGTTCGGCTGGTTTGTAGACGAGATGGAAGGTAACGACATCAGTGACGTGATCCGGACGCTTCGTAAATCGCAGGAGAACCCGGATGTGCCCACCATGATTCTGATGCACACCGAGATGGGCTTCGGCGTCGAGTACATGGTCGGTAATTACAAATGGCACGGTACGGCTCCCAACGCCGACCAGCTGCAGCAAGCCCTCAACGGCCTGCCGCTGTCCATTGGCGTTACCGATTATTGAGTCTTGACATAGCCGAACAGCTTGCCGGGAAGGCGTTCTGTTCGACTATCGATGCGATTCTAACCCGCTCATCACCCTGCCAACCCTCGCTTCGGCGAACTAACACAGACGCAACGCATTGTGTCTCTACAAAAACAATGAAAAAATACGACTATACCGACAAAAAAGACACCCGCTCGGGATTCGGTGCGGGTATTGCTGAGCTGGGCCGCTCAAACCCGAACGTCATTGCCCTGACCGCCGACCTGGCCGGATCGCTCAAACTCGAAACGTTCATCAAAGAATATCCGGAGCGCTTCGTACAGTGTGGCATCGCCGAGGCTAACATGATCGGTGTATCGGCTGGTCTGACCATAGGCGGCAAAATTCCCTTCGCCACCACCTTCGCTAACTTCGCCACGGGCCGCGTATACGACCAGATCCGGCAGTCGGTAGCTTACTCGAACAAGAACGTAAAGATCTGCGCTTCCCACGCGGGCCTGACCCTGGGCGAAGACGGCGCTACCCACCAGATTCTGGAAGACCTGGGCATGATGAAAATGCTGCCCAACATGACCGTTATCAACCCCTGCGACTATAACCAGACCAAGGCCGCTACGATCGCTATTGCCGAGTATGATGGTCCGGTCTATCTGCGCTTCGGCCGGCCGGTCATTCCGGTGTTCACCCCCGCTGACCAGAAGTTCGAAATTGGTAAAGCCTGGCATGTGAATGAAGGCGACGCGGTGTCGATTTTCTGCACAGGCCATCTGGTCTGGGAAGCCATTAAAGCGGGCGAAATCCTGAGCGAGCAGGGAATTGAAGCCGATATTGTCAATATTCACACCATCAAACCGTTAGACGAAGAGGCTATCCTGGCATCGGTACGGAAAACGGGCTGTGCCGTATCGGCCGAAGAGCATATGCTCAACGGCGGTCTGGGCGATAGCGTGGCGCAGGTACTGGCCCGCCACTTCCCGGCCCCGCTCGAATACGTGGGTGTACACGATACCTTCGGCGAAAGCGGCACGCCCGACCAGCTGATGCAGAAATACGGTCTTACTGCCGACAAAATTGTTGAGCAGGTGAAGAAAGTAATGGCAAGAAAATAAGATTTTCGGTGGTTGGTGTTCGGTTCACGGACAGGCCTTCAGACGCCAGTTTGCGGTAGTACCCGCCCAGACCGAACACCAGACACCGAAAAGTCAGCACAATGACAGACGAAGAACTCCTAGCCAAGTTTAAGGACCCGTCGAGCCGGAACTACGCCTTTAATCTGCTGATACGTAAGTACCAGCAGAAAATTTATTGGCACGTCCGGAAGATGGTTATTGACCATGACGATGCCGACGATCTGGTACAGGAGACATTTATTAAAGTCTGGAGTAGCCTGGAACAGTTTCGGGGTGACAGTCAGTTATATACATGGATATATCGGATTGCCACCAACGAGTGCCTGAACTTCCTCAACAAGAAACGCCGGCGTTTTTTTCTGCCCATCGGTGATGTAGAGGGTGAGTTGATGGAGAAGCTGGAGAGTAATGCCGATTACGTGACGTCGGGCAACGAGCTGAGTGGCGAAGAAGTACAGCTCAAACTACAGAAAGCCCTGCTCAAACTCCCTGACAAGCAACGGTTGGTATTTAATATGAAGTACTTCGACGACATGAAGTACGAAGAAATTTCAGAAATTACGGGAACATCGGTTGGCGCACTGAAAGCGTCGTATCACCTCGCCGTCAAAAAAATCGAGGATTATCTGACGAAAACCGATACAACTGATTAAACCTGAACGCAAACCAGCTGTCCAACACCCGATACAACCTAAATTGTGTGCAACCTACACAAAGGCCATGAACGACAAGAATTTATACCGGCTCGACGAACTTCCACCGGAGCATCCGCTCCGGCAACCGCCTTTTACGGCTCCCGACGGCTATTTTGACGCGTTGCCCTCGCGGGTACAGGCCCGCCTGGCCCAGCGCTCAAAGCCAGCTTTTACCATCAGCTGGTCGTGGCAACGGACAGCCGCTACGCTGGCAGGCGCCAGCCTGATTGCTGTGCTGGTATGGCAAACGCTACCCGAACGGCAGGAATCGCTGGGCAGTGAAGCCCTGGCGGGTGTAGGCAAAGAAACCATTGCGGCTTACCTCGACGAACAGGGGATCGATCCGTATGAACTGGCCGACAGCGACCAGATTCATTCGTCGATGGGTAACGATACCACCGCTATCCAGTACCTGAATGTTCGGCCGGATGACATTCAGCAACTTATTGATGAACAGAATGTTCGGGAGTCGACCAAACTTGGCTCCTGATGACTATGGCTATTTCTACGACTATGAAATTGAAATGGATAAGCTGGATCATCGGCCTGATGCTTACGGCCCAGGTTGCTTCAGCACAAAATGACCCCAACGGGCGCCAGAAGATCGAAGCAGCCAAAATTGGTATGATCACGAATCGGCTGAACCTGACTACCGATCAGGCGCCACAGTTCTGGGCCGTATATAACGAGTACAACGCCAAAAAGCAGGAGCTGAACCGCCGGATCAGGCAGCTCCGCAACGAACCGGCCCGTAACAACCTGAGCGATGACCAGCTGAAAAATGGCCTGCGGGAGGTAAACGCAACCCGCCAGAAACTGGCCGATCTTGATCAGGAGTATATGGACCGGTTTCTGAAGGTGATCAGCGCGGCCCAGCTGAACGAACTGTACCGGACCGAGCAGGCATTTAACAAGATGCTGCTCAACCAGTTGAACAATCAGAATAACTAGACGCGCATCGGCCTCTTCAAGTGTATACATACAGCAAGGCCCGGTTTGCCAGTGAGCAGACCGGGCCTTGTTTATGAAGAAGCTCCCGTTTAGTAGCGCACCACCTTGAAGCTTGACACCCCGCCGTCGAAACGGATGAGCATTTTCTTCTTGGCGGCATCATAGCCAGGACTGACGTATTCGCCATCGCCTACGCTGGTAAAGTCGTCCAGCTGTTCGATGTTTAGGGCGCCATCCTTTTTGATCCGGCAGCCAACCCCTTTCGGTACGTGAACGGTTACTGAAGCAGCGCCTACATCTAGCTTCACATCGGTCTGATCGGCTTTGTCGCCCAGTTTCAGGTCAAGGTCGGCAGCTCCAACGCCTACTTTCAGGCTCTTGACGGCATACGCACTCAGATCAAGATCTCCCTGCCCGGCGCCCAGCGCTACGTCCATTGACCAGACGGGTTTCGCGTTGAGGTGAATATCGACGCGATTGTCGAATTCGCCATCTTTCAGGTTTATATGCTGATCCTCGTCTGTGGGCTTCAGTTCAATGGTTGGAATCCGGGTCGTGGCGTCCCGGTCAACCGTCATCGAGTAGGTACCCTGGTGCTGTTTCGTATCGGCTTTGATCAGTTCGGCGGTCGGATCACCGATGGTGAACCGACCCGCCCCACCCGCTAGTTTCAGTACGGCCTCCCGCGTGTCGGCATCCATCGACTCCGTAAATGTATTCGACTGAACCGAGTTCCCGTCCGATTGCCGGCGATCCCGCTCCGCGCGGTAATCGTCTTCGTTATCGTCATCGGCCGAGCGGTTGTCGTCGTCATCGTCGTCGTTATCGCGGTGCCAGCGGAAGTTATACTCATCCCGATCGCGATCGTGGGCAAAGAATCCGAAGAGCGTTGTGGGCACGGCGACGCCCAGCATGACGGTCGTTACAAACGCAGCCGAACTGCCACGTCGTTCGAGAATCAGGTTGACACCGGCCAGAATAAGCAGCACCGGCCATAGGTCGACCAGCGAATGCCAGTCTACATCGAGCCATCCTGCGTTTCGGGCCAGGAACAGCACCCCCAGCGTGAGCAGAAAAATGCCCCAGAACAATCCATTATGGCGTCGCATGGTTATAAATCGGTATTCGGGTGGTTCGGATTATTGGTATTGTTAGAATCGAACGGTGTTTTGATCCGATCCTTGAAAATCAGCCACAAACCGATTGCGATCAGGATAAACGGCCACAGATCGCCAAAGTCGATGTTGAAATAGCGGTCAAGCAGAAACAAGACGCCCAGAATAATCAGGACGGCCCCGCCAATAAGACTCCGGTCGGGCGATGCAGGCTGGTTCGGGTTGTAAGGGTTCATGGAGAAAACAGGATTTGAATACACGGTTAATTGATTGACTGACGCACCCAGTGGCTGCTTTGGCAT
The DNA here is from genome assembly GCF_002006735.1 of Spirosoma sp. 209. Lineage (NCBI taxonomy): Bacteria > Pseudomonadati > Bacteroidota > Cytophagia > Cytophagales > Cytophagaceae > Spirosoma > Spirosoma sp. 209. The sequence goes on from NZ_MVEC01000003.1 coordinate 53,517, forward strand.
CGCAATCCACAGGATAATGTAAATCAGGAATGCCGGAAAGGCCGGCCAGGGAATACCGATCAGGAAAATTAGCCGCACTACGGTCCGGTTAATGCCGAAATACTGGGCTATACCCGCACATACGCCCCCTACTATGGCTTCGTCGGCGATGCGTTCGAATCGTTTGTTCATGGCTTCTAGTGTCTAAAACCACTGTAAACGTAGCAGGTTGGCAGGATGTGTGGAAACGGAACTGGACAGATGGACGCGGCTATTGATGGAAGTATGTTTTCAATGATAGTAGGTTATGCATAGTAGCTAATCGACCTCAATAGTTTCCAGAATATCCATCAGCTCCCCAAACTCCCGGTTGCCCGGCCTCTCTTCATCGCCACCACGCAGGGCTATACCTTTCACCGGCAGCTCGGCCAGCAGCTGATGAACGTTATCCGCCGAAATGCCGGTGCCCAGCAGTAGTGGATACCGAACGGCCAGTTGTTGAATGGCTTTTTTCAGATCCTCATCGAAATGAACATGGTCGGGACTTTCGAGCAGGACATATTCGGCACCGGCCGCGCCCGATTGAACCAGCGCATCGAGCTGATCGAGGGTTAACTGCGACAGGTCGGCCCGCAGGATCAGCGGTTTGTCGAACGTGCTCAGGTAAGGCAGTATGGCGGCTTCGTCGATCTGAAGCAGATCGGGCTGGTAGGCCTCCAGCAGCTGTTCAATTATGTCGGGATCGCTGGAGCGGGTCTCACCAACGATCTGTACACCGGCCACCCACGACCGTATTTCCGCAAATTTTTTGGGGTCGATATAGTCGGGAGAGTCGGCATCCATGGAGAAGCCCAGGAAATCGACACCCATGCCGGCGCAGTAGCGGGCATCGCTCAAGTTGGTAACGTTAGAAATCTTTACGAGTGTTTGCAGAGCCATATGACCGGTTTTCGGTTTACACGTTGACAGTTGGGGCGCTAAGTTAGGGCGAGTCGGTCTTGATCCTGCGTTTCTGACCGCTGGAAATGTTCGCTGGCGGACGTTATCTGTACGATTCCGGACAGTAATCCAAAAGCTTTTCGTCGTTTCAACGCGCTCAGTCCCCTTCGCCTTGCCTGGCATCACATTTGATCAACAAAGCCTATAGCAACACTAACTACTTGAACAGGCTGTTCCGGAGGGGTTCGACAATGTGGGTTTGCCTGTCGTAACCAAACGTCCCCGTCCCGTTCGCCAGGCTGCCGGACCCGTTTTACCCACGTCCTCTTATGCTTCGAAATTATCTAAAAATAGCCCTCAGAAACCTGGTCAGGAACAAAGGATATGCCTTCATCAACATTGCCGGACTGACCGTCGGGATGGCCGTGGCCTTACTGATCGGACTCTGGATATTCGATGAACTATCGGTCAATACGTACCATCAGAACTATGAGCGCATTGCCCAGGTAATGCGAACCCGGACCATTAACGGGCAGACCGAAACCAAATCGGGCTTGCCGATACCGGCCGTAAACACCCTGCGGACAACCTACGGCGATAATTTCAGGCACGTCGTTCTGGCCTGGTGGACGAGCTGGCATACCCTGAAAGCTGGCAATCAGGTTTTCTCCAGGAGCGGCAAATTCATGACCCCCGAAGCCCCCGACATGTTCTCTCTGGTGATGCGGCAAGGCAGTCGGGATGGGTTAAAAGAGCCCGGTTCCATATTGCTGTCGGAGTCGGCAGCGAAGGCTGTATTCGGAAACGGCAATCCGCTGCACAGGACGCTGACCATCGACAACACCATGACGGTGAAAGTCACGGGGGTTTACGAGGACATACCCGCCGGCAATAGCCTGTCTGACGTACAGTTTATTGCTCCCTGGGACTTGTACTCCGCATCGACGGATTGGGTAAACGAGGCCAAAGATGACTGGACCAATACCTCGTTCGAAATTTTTGTTCAGCTCAATCCACAGGTTACCGCCGAGGCTGTTTCGGCCAGGATCAAACCATTGCTCGTCGGCAAAAGCGAGAGCGGCCAGGCGCTGAAGCCCGAGGTTACCCTCTTCCCCATGTCCCGCTGGCATTTGCATTCAGAATGGAAAAATGGGATCAATGAAGGCGGGCGTATTCAGTTTGTCTGGCTGTTTGGCATTATCGGGCTGTTTGTGCTGGCACTGGCCTGCATCAACTTCATGAACCTGAGTACGGCCCGCTCCATGAATCGCGCCAAAGAAGTAGGCATTCGAAAAACCATCGGGTCAGGTCGGCATGAGTTAGTAGCCCAGTTTTTTGGCGAGTCGCTGCTGGTTGTCACGCTGGCCTACATAGCGGCTTTGGGAGCTGTTTCGCTCACCATTCCGTTCTTCAACCAGATTGCCGACAAGTACATCCAGATACCCTGGCAGTCGCCCGTGTTCTGGCTGCTGGGTTTGGGATTCACGTTGGTAACCGGGTTACTGGCGGGCAGTTACCCGGCGCTTTACCTGTCTTCGTTCCGGCCCGTGGCCGTGCTGAAGGGTACGTTTCGGGCAGGAACTGGCGTAGCTACGCCCCGGCGGGTACTGGTCGTGCTCCAGTTTACGGTGTCAATTACTCTGATCATCGGTACACTGGTCGTTCATCACCAGATTCAACACGCCAAAAACCGCCCCATTGGCTACAGCCGCAACGGGCTGATTTCGCTCCTGCTGAACGTGCCTGATTATGAGGACCACCGCGAAACCGTTCGAAACGAATTGATCAAATCGGGGGCGGTACTCGACGTTGCCGAATCGGCCAGTCCACTTACTGAAGTACGATCGACAAATGGCGGTTTTGACTGGCCGGGAAAGGACCCGTCGCTTCAGGTCAATTTCGCGACCGTAGGCATATCGGCTGAGTTTGGCAAAACGGTAGGGTGGCAATTTCTGCAGGGGCATGATTTTTCCCGGCAGCTGGCTTCCGATTCGCTGGGACTGGTCCTCAACGAATCGGCAGTAGCGTTTATGGGTCTCCGCGATGTGATCGGCCAGCCCATAAGCTGGGAGGGTGAGGGGTTTGACGTTCGGTTTCACGTCATTGGGGTCATCAAAGACATGGTCATGGACTCGCCCTATGACCCCGTAAAGCCGTCGGTTTTTTTCATCGCCCGGCAGCCCGGTAAGTTCCTGACCATGCGGTTGAACCCGGAACGGCCGGCTCAGGCGTCGCTGAGTGCCATCGGTGCTGTGTTGAAAGAGCATCTGCCCGAGGCCCCGTTCAACTACACGTTTGTCAACGACGAATATGACCAGAAGTTTCGACGGGAGGAGCGCATCGGTCAGCTGGCCAGCCTCTTTGCCGGCCTTGCCATTTTTATTTCCTGCCTCGGTCTGTTCGGTCTGGCGTCGTTCATGGCCGAGCAGCGAACCAAAGAGATTGGCGTTCGGAAAGTGCTGGGGGCGTCGGTGTTCACTGTGTGGCGGTTGTTGTCAAAGGACTTTGTGTGGCTGGTGCTTATCGCGTTTGGCGTGGCTACCCCCATTGCATATTACGTACTCAGCAACTGGCTCCAGACGTACGAGTACCGCACGGAGCTAAGTTGGTGGGTTTTCGCCCTATCAGGAACGGGCTCCCTGGTGGTTACGCTACTTACGGTCAGTTTCCAAAGCGTCAAAGCAGCCCTGATGGACCCGGTAAAGAGCTTACGGAGCGAATGAGTAAACTAGTCAGGAAGCGAAGCCCCATTGAACTAACTACAGGGCTGATGCCAGCAGTGTAAAACAGATCAGGAGCCATTCCGCCCCGGAATGGCTCTTTTTTTACTGTCCGACAGTGTCCGCTCTCTGTCCAGAAACGGACAGCCTAACCCAGTTGTATACTACAAAAACAGTCTGTTTAGCCTGGAATGCCGGTTTTCACTCTTTGGCAAGACATTTGACATACAGAAATAGATGAAATAAGTTGAATCCCATATTTCTACTTTTTATCGCATGAGACGGAGCGATTTGGGCGAGTTTGAAGAGGTGGTTTTATTAGCCGTAGCTGTACTGTCTCCAAAAGCCTATTCGGTCGTTATTGCCGAGGTGCTCGAGCAGGAAACGGGCCAGCTGGTAAGTACCGGAGCGGTTCATGCGGCCCTGCAGCGGCTGGAACAGAAAGGATATCTCTCCTCTCATTTGGGCGAAGCAACCCCCGAACGCGGTGGGCGCCGGAAGCGGCTCTTCACCGTTACTCCCCTGGGCGGACGCATCCTGAGTGAGGTACAGTCGGTCCGCAGCCGGCTCTGGGAACGAATCGTACCTCAAACGATCCTGACATGGAGTTAATCCCAGAGCCGTATGGAACCTAACCCAGGCAAAACCCCGCCCCGCTGGCCCGACAAACTGCTGATCTGGCTGGTAGCACCGCACCTGCGCGAAGAAGTGCTGGGCGACCTCCATGAGCGGTACCACCGGCGTTTGCTGCGGCAGGGTGAAGCCAGGGCCCGCCAAACGTACTGGCGGGAGGTGCTGGCCTATGTGCGCCCCTCCTTTATTCGACGTCAAACAACTGGCCAACAGGCCGGGCTCTTTTCATCACCTCATTTACTCAATCCTGATATGTTACGCAACTATTTCAAAACCGCCTGGCGCAGTCTGCTCAACAACAAATTCTATTCCCTGATCAATATAACGGGACTGACCGTCGGGCTGGCGGTGGGTATCTTGATTCTGCTGTGGGTTCAGGACGAATTAAGTTTTGACCGCTTCCATCGGCAGGCCACGTCAATTTACCGGCTCGAGAATCAGGTCGGTACCGGCACCAGCCAGCAAATCTGGACAACGACTGTAGCCCCCATAGCCAGCTTTGCCAAACGCGAGGTTCCCGACGTAAAAGAGGCTGTTCGACTGGTCTATAACAACAGCTATACGCTGTTCACCTACCGGAACAAGAGCATTCAGGAGCAGCGGTCGCACTTTACGGACCCGGCTTTTTTCTCAGTATTCGACTTTCCGCTCGTTCAGGGCGATCCGGCTAACCCATTTCCCGACGACCAGTCTGTCGTGCTGACCCAGACTACGGCTAAACGCTATTTTGGCGCCGAAAACCCCATTGGTAAAGTACTGAGGTCGACCAACAAAACGTATTTTACCGTTACGGGGGTTATTCGTGATCTGCCCAAAAACTCATCCATAACCGGGGATCTGTTCCTGCCCGTTTCCCGCTTGTTCAACGACATGTATACCACCCGTAAAGATGGTAAAACCAAGGACAATGATTTCTCACAGTTCATGTATGACACCTATCTGTTGCTACAACCCGGCGCTGCGGTGGCGGGCCTGACCGATAAACTGCGTACCATCCACCTCCGCAACAAACCCGATGATACGGACCTCACCTATCTGCTGCTGCCCCTTCCCGACATGCACCTGTACAGAGCCGACGGCGGTAGCGGCAGTATAGAAACGGTTCGGATGTTCGGGATCGTAGCCCTGCTGATTCTGGTCATTGCCTGCATCAACTATGTGAACCTCTCCACGGCTCGCTCCATGCTTCGATCGAAGGAGGTGAGCATGCGGAAAATCGTTGGCGCGGCCCGAACCCAACTCTTCCTTCAGTTCCTGATTGAAACGGCGTTGCTGTTCGTGATTGCCGCCGGACTGGCCGTTGGGCTGGTGCTGGCTCTGACTCCCGCCTACAACCAGCTTTCGGGCAAAGACCTGAGATTGAGCCTTGACAACGTCTCAATCTGGCTGGTCATTGGGCTTACTATTGCGGGTACGCTGGCTCTCTCGAGCCTTTACCCCGCTATATTGCTGTCCTCGTTTGAGCCGCTAAAAGCCCTGAAAGGAAAGGTATCGTCCCGACTCAGCGAAGCCTCGTTCCGCAAAGTGCTGGTCGTGGTGCAGTTCGCGGTTTCCGTCATGCTGATTGCCGGTACGTTTATTATCGGCCATCAGTTGAAGTACATCCGCTCCAAAGAACTGGGCTACGATAAATCGCATGTTTTTGGCTTTTTCATGCGCGATATGCGGACTCATTACGAGGCTGTAAAGGCTGAACTGCTAGGGCAGCCCGGCGTTTCGGGCGTTACCAGAGCCAGCGACAATATCGTTCAGATAAACTATCAGACCGGCGACAATGCCTGGGATGGGAAACAGACCGGCGAAACCATGATGATGCGGCCGGTAGCCATTGATAAAGACTTTATTCCTTTTTTTAACATGAAGTTGCAGGCAGGGTCAAACTTCACGGGGGCCGTTGCCGATTCGTTGCATTTTATCCTGAACGAAACCGCAGTCAAAGCCGCCCGGCTCCAGAATCCGATCGGCAAACGGTTCCGGCTCTGGACGCATACCGGTACCATTATTGGCGTTGTCAAAGACTTCCACTTTGCATCGATGAAGCAGAAGATCGAGCCCGCCGTATTTTATTATGCGCCCGACCAGATGGGTACGATTTACGTCAAAACAACTGGCAAAAACGCCGATCAGGTCATTGCTTCAGCCCAGCGTTCCTGGAAACAATATAATTCCGGGTACCCGTTCGAATTTTCGTTTCTGGACGACGTGTTCGACAATCTCTACAAGTCTGAGCAGCAAACCGGCCTCCTGTTTACGCTTTTCTCATCCATCGCCATTCTAATCAGTTGCCTGGGCCTGTTTGGGCTGGCCGCCTACACAGCCCAGGTACGCACCCGCGAAATTGGGGTTCGGAAGGTGTTGGGAGCTAGTGTAAGCAGCGTTATTCAACTGCTGGCCAAAGACTTTATCAAGCTGGTCCTTATTGCCATAGTCATCGCTATCCCTGTAGCCTGGTGGACCATGAATCAGTGGTTGCAGGCCTTTGCGTACCGGATTGACCTGGCCTGGTGGATGTTCGGGCTGGCCGGTCTACTGGCTCTGGGCGTTGCCTTGCTGACGGTCAGTTTCCAAAGTATCAAGGCAGCCCTGATGGACCCGGTAAAGAGTTTACGGAGCGAATGAATGGAGAGTGACGCCCGGCCGGTTTTTCTCAGCACTGCGTTACGACGTCATTAATTGCCTATTTTTAACGGTTCATTAACAAACCCGTGTACCCCTCTCCACTCAGTCTGATGAAATTTGGATTAACACTTTTAGCCCTGACGACCCTTATGACCGCCTTCACGTCTGGCGTCGTAGTCGATCCGCCGACGTCGAACCCGTTTTTCAGCACGTACAATACACCCTTTGGTGTGCCACCCTTTGACCAGATCAAGCCCGAGCACTTTGAGCCGGCGATCGAAGAAGGCATCCGGCAACAAACGACCGAGATCACGGCCATTACGCAACAGACCGTAGCGCCCACCTTTGCCAACACCATTGAGGCTGTCGAAACCAGTGGCGACCTGCTGCGCCGGGTCAATACGGTACTGGGAAACCTGAACGGGGCCAACACTAACGATCAGCTGCAGAAAATTGCCCAGACGGTGGCCCCGAAACTGGCTAAGCACAGCGACGACATCATGCTCAACCCGGTATTGTTCAGCCGGGTGAAGGCTGTTTACGAAAGCCGTACCAAACTTAAACTGTCGGGCGATCAGCAGCGGCTGTTCGAGAAGATGTATAAAAATTTCGTGCGCAACGGGGCGGCCCTGACTACCGACAAGCAGGACCGGCTGCGGCAGATCAACGGCGAGCTATCGGTGCTGACGCTGAAGTTCGGCCAGAACCTGCTCGCCGAAAACAACGCCTACGCGCTGGTCATCGACAAAACCGACGACCTCAGCGGGTTACCGGCCTCGGTTGTAGCCGGTGCGGCCGACGAAGCGAAGAAGCGAAAACTGGGCGATGGCAAATGGGTCTTCACGCTGCAGAATCCGAGTATCATGCCGTTTCTGCAATACGCCGACAACCGGGCTCTCCGCGAAAAACTGTTCCGGGCCTACCTGGAACGGGGTAATCACAACGACGAACACGATAACAAGGCCATCATGGCAAAGATGGTAGCGCTCCGGGCCGAAAAAGCACAGTTGCTGGGCTACGACAGCCACGCAGCCTACGGACTCGAAGAAAGCATGGCCCAGACGCCCGAGAAAGTAGCTCAGTTGCTGAACCAGCTCTGGTCGGCCACGGTGCCCGTTGCGAAACAGGAGGCCGCCGATCTGCAGGCCATGATGGACCGAACGGGTAAAGGCGAGAAACTGGCCAGTTGGGACTGGCGCTACTACGCCGAGAAACTGCGCAAGGAAAAATACGCGCTCGATGAACAGGAGCTACGGCCTTACTTCTCGCTGGAGAATGTGCGCGAGGGAATTTTCACCCTGACCAACCGGCTCTACGGCCTTCGGTTCGAGCGCCGTACCGATGTGCCGACCTATCACAAAGAAGCAGTTGCCTACGAAGTAAAAGAAGCCGACGGGCGGCACCTCGGGTTGATGTATATGGATTTTCACCCACGGGCCAGCAAACGCGGTGGCGCCTGGATGACCAGCTACCGGCGGCAGGAAGTGGAAAACGGCAGGAAAATTACGCCGGTCGTTTCCATCGTCTGTAACTTCTCCAAACCCACCGGCAACGCACCGGCCCTGCTGACGCTGGACGAGACCACCACGTTTTTCCATGAGTTCGGTCATGCCCTGCACGGACTGTTATCCAACGTTCATTACGGGAGTCAGTCCGGTACGTCGGTACCCCGCGATTTTGTGGAGCTGCCGTCGCAGATTATGGAGAATTGGGCCGTTGAACCCGATATGCTCAGGTTGTTTGCCAAACATTACCAGACCGGCGCGGTAATTCCCGATGCGCTGATCGACAAGATCAAAAAGAGCAGTCTGTTCAACCAGGGGTTCGAAACTAGTGAATACCTGGCCGCGTCGCTGCTCGACATGGCTTACCATACCCTGAAGCCGGGCCAGACGCCTACCGATGTGCTCGCCTTCGAGAAACAGGCCATGGACAAAATCGGGCTGATCGATCAGATTCCCCCGCGTTACCGGAGTACCTACTTCCAGCACATCTTCGCCGGTGGCTACTCGGCCGGGTATTACAGCTATATCTGGTCGGCGGTACTCGATGCCGATGCCTTTGAGGTATTTAAGCAAAAAGGGCTGTTCGACCCCAAGTCGGCGCAGTCGTTCCGTAAAAACGTTCTCGAGAAAGGCGGCACCGAAGATCCGATGACGCTGTACCGCAACTTCCGGGGAGCCGAACCCGACATCAAACCCCTGCTTCGCCGGCGCGGGTTGATGAAAGATGTATAGCCATCTGACTGGCGAACATCCAGGAAAAGGAGATCCGGGCGGGTCTCCTTTTTTATTGTTTACGGGCCAGCTCGTTGATCGAACCGGCGCTGTGGAGGCCGGCAAACAGGGCCTCTCCAAACGGTATCGCCACCGCAACGATCACCGCCAGTACCCATCCCGCCGAAAGCAAAAGTGGATGTACCGGCCTTTCAGACACAGGAATATTTTCCTGAAAATCAGCTTTATCGGCTCGCATATTTCGGTTCAGTTAAGGCATATCAGATCAGCATACACGTGGTAATATAGGATAATCCGCAGCTTTCTGCCTGACGTTCACCCGATTCCTGGCGAAAAGTTACTAACGAACAGATTGACGGCTCATGTGGCCGTTCAGCGGGTCCGTTTTGGATGAAACTCCGTTTATGAACAACTTGCGGCCTTACTTCCTACGCTGACTCAGTATGAAACTTGGTTTCTTTGCCCTCCTGCCCCTGGTGCTCGGTAGTTTACCCGCCCTACATCCGGCGGCTGTTCTCCCACCGGTAACGTCTACAACGAACACAGCAAGAGCCCGTCAGCCCCTGATGACCGGGGCCGATCAGGTGTCGGCCTACCTGCCGTACCTGAAAGGAAAACGGATTGGAATGGTCGTGAACCAAACCTCGATTATCGGCCGCAAACCCAGCGTCGATAGCCTGGTGAGCCTTGGCGTGAACATAGTAAGCATATTCGGTCCCGAACACGGCTTTCGGGGCAATGCCAGCAACGGGGCTAAGGTCGACGACAGTGTCGATCCCAAAACCGGCATCCCCATTATTTCGCTGTACGGCAAGAACAAGAAACCCTCGAAAGAACAGCTGGCCAATATCGACCTGCTGATCTACGACATTCAGGACGTTGGGTGCCGGTTTTACACCTACATCAATACGCTTGACCACGTGATGGAGGCCTGCGCCGAGCATAACAAAGAGCTGCTGATCCTGGACCGTCCCAACCCGAACGGCTTTATTGTCGATGGCCCGATTCTGGAAGACCACCTGCACTCGGGGATCGGCATGCACCGCATTCCGATTACGCACGGCATGACCATGGGCGAGTTTGCCCAGCTGATCAACGGCGAAGGCTGGCTCCCGAACAGGCAGCGCTGCCCGCTGCGTATCATCAAGGTAGCCAACTATACCCACGACACGCCCTACGTACTGCCGGTAGCCCCGTCGCCTAACCTCAACACCCCGCAATCCATCCTGCTCTATCCGAGTATCTGTCTGTTCGAAGGAACGATCATCAGCCAGGGCCGGGGCACCTATATTCCGTTTACCGTGCTGGGCGCACCGGCGCTGAAAGGAACCTACGACTTCTCGTTCCGGCCCATCAGCATCAAAGGCATGAAAGAAGCTCCGCTGCATCAGGACACCGACTGCTACGGCATCGATCTGCGCACCTACGATACGAACCTGCTCCGAAAAACCAGGCAGCTGAACCTGCAGTGGTTAATGGAACTCTACAAGGCCTATCCAGATAAGGCCCGCTTCTTCGACATGAGCCAGAGCAAAGAGATCGGCAACTTCGACAAACTGGCCGGCACCGAGAAGCTGAAGCAGCAAATCATTGCCGGCAAGAGCGAGAAAGAGATTCGCCAGAGCTGGGAACCCGGCCTGTCGGCTTACAAGCAAACGCGGAAGAAATATCTGATTTATCCGTAAGTAATGCCGACCGAAAGATCGGTGACACAGACAAATTAATAAATCGTAAACCATCACTAGTATACTAGGAAGGGTATCATCCTTGCAAATCGAACACGTCGTGTTAGATTTGCAAGGATGATACCTAGAATAGCCCAAACGGAACTAGCGCAGCTTCTGGACGAATTTCCGGCAGTAGGTGTATTAGGTCCCCGGCAGGTTGGCAAAACAACACTGGCTGAAGCCATTGCAGCCACCTTCGATCCGGAACCTGTTTATCTGGATTTAGAAAGTTCAGCCGATCTGTCTAAACTGAGGGAAGCGGAGAGCTATTTTGACCTTAATAAAGGTCGATTGATCATCCTGGATGAAATACAGCGCGTTCCTGAACTGTTTCCAATCCTGAGAGGAGTAATCGATCGCCGGCGCCGACAGGGCTTACGAACAGGTCAGTTTCTGATCTTGGGGTCTGCTTCGCTCGATTTATTAAAGCAGTCTTCCGAAACGCTGGCTGGCCGTATTGCTTATAAAGAGTTACCAGGCCTCACCGTTCCGGAGTTGCCAATCCCTACGCCAGCAGAACAAGACAAGCTCTGGCTCAGAGGTGGATTTCCGGATAGTTTTCTGGCTCAGCAGGATGCTTCCAGCCTTCGTTGGCGATTAAATTTCATCAGTACCTATCTGGAGCGGGATATTCCGCAACTGGGTCCTCGTATACCCGCCGTAACCCTGCGCCGACTCTGGACAATGCTGGCCCACAGCCAGGGCGGACAACTGAACAGCACTCAGCTAGGTGCCAACCTTGACATAAGCGGACCAACCGCGAAGCGGTATATTGAGTTACTGGAAGATCTATTGCTTATCCGTACCCTGCGACCATGGTCGGGCAATGTGGGTAAACGACTGGTTAAATCGCCCAAAGTGTACATTCGGGACAGCGGCCTCACCCACGCCTTACAGAACCTAACTTCGCTGGATGATTTGTTGGGACATCCGGTTGTTGGAGCCAGTTGGGAAGGTTCGTCATCGAAAATCTATTATCCTGCCTGCCCATCGGTACAACACCCTGGTTTTATCGCACCTCGGCCGGAGCCGAGATTGATTTAGTACTGGAACAAGGCCCGGCGCAACGATACGCTGTGGAGATCAAACGTTCGTTAGCTCCGTCACTGTCAAAGGGGTTTTACCTGGGTTGCGAAGACATCGGTGCTACCAAACGCTTTCTTGTCTACCCCGGTAGCGAGCGTTATCCCATCGCCAACGATGTGACGGTCATTCCGCTGGTCGACATGATGAAAGAAGTGGCAAGCCGAAACTAAGACCCCTTCTGTTTGCGTTCGTACCTTTGTGTGCTGTTCCCAAACCGGGACGGCCTATTCAGAAACACAATAATCGCGGGGCTTTGAACCCCGGCAGATATGAGCAAACACGGACGAATTCTGGTCGCCATGAGTGGCGGCATCGATTCTTCGCTGGCAGCCGTCATGCTGCACGAACAAGGGTACGAGGTCATCGGTATGACCATGAAAACCTGGGATTATGCCTCATCAGGAGGCACCAAAAAAGAAACGGGCTGCTGCAGCCTGGACAGCATCAACGACGCCCGCAACATTGCGGTCAACCTGGGCTTTCCGCACTACATCCTCGACATCCGCGAAGAATTCGGCGATGCGGTCATCAATCACTTCACGGGCGAATACCTGGAAGGGCGCACCCCCAACCCCTGCGTCATGTGCAACACCCACATCAAATGGGATGCGCTGCTCCGCCGGGCCGACCGGCTCGACTGCGAGTCGATCGCTACGGGTCACTATGCCCACATACGCACCGAAAACGGGCGGCACATCATCTCGAAAGGGGTCGATACGCTGAAAGACCAGTCGTATGTGCTTTGGGGCGTGTCGCAGGAAAGCCTGAGCCGGACAAAATTACCCCTGGGCCACCTGCGCAAGTCGGAGATCCGCGACATGGCTACCGACCGCGGCTTTATGGAACTCGTCACCAAGTCAGAATCGTACGAAATCTGCTTCGTGCCCGACAACGACTACCGCGGATTCCTGAAACGGCGGGTTCCGGGGCTGGAAACCGAAGTAGCTGGTGGTAATTTTATTCAGGAAGGAACCGGCAAGGTTCTTGGCAAACACGACGGGTACCCGTTCTACACCATTGGCCAGCGCAAAGGGCTGGGTATGGCGTTTGGCCAACCCATGTTCGTAACCGAAATCCGTAAGGACACCAACGAGGTCGTTCTCGGCGTCGATACCGACCTGTACCGCGACGGCATGATCGTGAGCAAACTGAATCTGCAAAAATACGATCGCATCAACGGCCCTCTCGAAACGGTTACCAAAGTGCGCTACAAACACGACGGTACTCCCGCCACCATCAGCCAGACCGCCGACGACCGCATCGAGGTTCGGTTCCACGAAGGTGTATCGGCCATTGCGCCGGGGCAGGCGGCTGTTTTCTACGAGGGTAACGACGTCATTGGCGGGGGCTGGATCATGAAGAGCTTTCGGCAGGAGGCTGATGCCACTCCCTCAGAAATAGCCTCCGCTTTCGCCTGACAGTCCTGCTGCCAGGTATCATCAAACGCCCCCGCCCGGCTCCTGGCGGGGGCGTTTGTGTTTGCCAGGGACCAGCCTGAAGCCGGGCGGGCTGGCGGCTGGCTTCAGGCTGGTCTTGCGAATGAGGAAATACCCTGCTTTCTTTACTTTCTTTTGTAAATCCATCTGTTGAATGAAAAAACTGCTTGTTCTAACGGTCATCCTACTCGGTGTTGCTACCCGGCTTATGGCCCAAACGCCCCCCAAAGGCCATCCAAACCCAAGCGGAGCTGGCTGGAAACCCCTCTTTGCCACCGACCTTTCTGATGCCAGCTACCCAAAGGGAATATGGACCTACGAAGAGGGTGTTTTGACCGCCAGCGCCGACAAAGCCATCTGGACGGCCCAGCCCTACGGCGACTTTGTCCTCGACCTGTTCTTCAAAACAGCCGATGGCACCAACAGCGGGGTTGTTGTTCATTGTAGCGATACGACCAACTGGATTCCGAATTCGGTTGAGATTCAGATTGCCGACGACTACGCCAAGCAGTGGTCTGAAGCCCCCAAAAACTGGCAGTGTGGCGCTTTTTTTGGCCATCAGGCGCCCACCAAAAGCAACGTAAAACGTCCCGGCGAATGGAACCGGTATACCGTTACCTGCCAGGGCAAAATGATTTATATCGTGCTGAACAACGAGTTGGTCAATACCATCGATCTTACCAAGTTCACCTCCGCCAAGACCAACCCCGACGGCTCTGAAGTACCGGCCTGGCTCAACAAACCGGCCGCCGACCTGCCGCTGAGGGGCTACATTGGGTTGCAGGGCAAACATGCCGGGGCGCCCATCTACTTTCGAAATATGAAGATCAAAGAGCTGTAGGACATCCCCCTTTATACGGAAGCCCGGCCTGGGAGAGACAGTATATTGTTTCTCCCAGGCCGGGCTTCGGCACTACATAGGCCCACGCGGTGTTATACGCATATGCAGACCGAACCGCACACCCGCCACAGCCACTCGTTACCCGAACTCCGCTTCTCGCTCAACCTGTTGTACATAGGCCGGTTTCTGCTGGGTATGCAATCGGCTGGTGCATCGGACCGGCTCGATGAGTTCGACGAAAAAATTGAAGATGTCACGGATGAGCTGGTCGCCACTGAATTACTTCACGAAGCAGCCGTACTGGCAGGCGACGTCTTGCTTACTGACCCACAAACGCCCGTATGACGGGGTAGATACGCGGCAGTACAGCTTCGATCTCCGTTTTTTCGGTTTCGGTCCAGTGCCGGGGCTGGCCAAACTGACAGGGCTGCAGAATACCCCACAACTCGCCATCCTGCTGAATATGAGCATGCACCAGCGCCCGGTGACCAAACGTTTCGTGCTCGAACGAGCGGTTCAGTATCTCAGGCCCTGCCGTTTCTACATCGTCTACGTATACCGACGGCTGCAGGCTGAGAGCCGCCCGAAACAGTGGATCTTCGTCGGGTAAGTCGGTCGTGTCGGGTTGCCAGTCGGGCTGGATTACATCCGGGATGCCAGCCTCCTTCCGCCAGCAGAACGCAATCCGCCCCCGCTGCTGATCGGGTTGACGAACGTACAGAAAACAGCGGTCGGCCTCCAGGGCCAGCCCAACCGTTTCAACAACCCGGTTCAGGGTTTCCTCGGGCGAATGTCCTTTCGACAGCAGCGCATCAATGGCTGCGGGCAGTGTACTTATTGTTTGCATAGCCACTAAACCCGCCAGATCAGGCATGGTTTATTTAGGCAGCTGGCTGCTTACCGAACAAACTCGTTTCTTTGCCCTAGAATACAACCAACCCGCGTATGACCCACGCTTCTGACGCTACCCATTCCTGGGCAGCCCTCTTCGACATGGACGGCGTCCTGATCGACAACACCGACTTTCATATCAATGCGTGGCTGCACTTTTCGCAGCAACACCATCGCCCGATTACCAGAGACCAGTACCTGGAA
This sequence comes from Spirosoma sp. 209, assembly GCF_002006735.1. Lineage (NCBI taxonomy): Bacteria > Pseudomonadati > Bacteroidota > Cytophagia > Cytophagales > Cytophagaceae > Spirosoma > Spirosoma sp. 209. Next base: position 68,829 of record NZ_MVEC01000003.1, read on the forward strand.
CACATCAACGGTCGGGTTTCGGCCGATGCCATGGCCTACGTGTTTCAACGACCCGTATCGCCGGGCGAGCTGATTGTGCTGACCGAAGAAAAGGAGGCCATCTACCGGAATCTGTACCGGCCGCACCTGCAACCGGCGGCCGGCCTGCTGTCGTTTCTGAACGCCCTGAAGGCGGCTCATGTCGGGCTGGCCGTGGGCACTTCGGCGCCAATGAGTAACGTTACATTTACCCTCGATGGGTTGCCACTCCGACCCTATTTTAACGCGGTGGTCGATGCCAGTATGGTTCAGCGCGGCAAGCCCGATCCGGAAATTTATCTCAAAGCCGCCGAACGGGTGGGTGTTCCGCCCGCCCGGTGCGTGGTGTTCGAGGATGCCTTTGCCGGCATCGAGGCTGGCCTGCGGGCAGGCATGGCGGTCGTTGCCGTTGCCACCACCCACACCCGGGCCGAGCTGGAAACAACGGGCGCTTCGCTCATTATCCCGGACTTCACCGACCTCTCCGTCGAGACCGTCCGCACGCTGGTTCTGCCAGCCTGAGTCGGTTACCGAACCCTTCCGGTCGACCCTATGCCCGGCTTTCCAAACCGGGGCCGGGCTGGTCATGGCCGGGCCGAATGGCAGAAAGTAACGACAGACCTGTATCAATTTCGTAAATTTGTGGGCGTTTATCGAACCCGCACAACGTTCCTGTCTGTGAACACTACATCCGACATGACCAGTACACCCGCCCGCGAGGGCTTTTTCTTTCCGGCCGAATGGCATCCGCACGTGGCTACCTGGCTCAGCTGGCCTCATACCGAAGCCTCCTGGACCCGCGACCGGCAGGAGCTGATGTTTCCGGCTTATATCGACTTCATCAAAGCCATTGCCCAGAGCGAACAGGTCTGTATCAACGCGCATAACGAACAGGTCATGCAGGCTGCCGAAGACCGGCTGCGGGCCGCTGGCGTCGATATGAGCCGGGTTACCCTCCTGCCCCATCCCACCAACGACTCCTGGTGCCGCGATCATGGGCCGGCCTTTCTGATCAACCCAGCCAAGCAGCAGCGACTGATCGTAAACTGGGGCTACAACGCCTGGGGCAACAAATACCCGCCGTTCGACCTCGACAATATGATTCCGATCCGGATTGCCCAGTACCGTGGTCTGGACTACGTTACCCCCACAGCACCTACCGGGAGTATTATCATGGAAGGCGGATCGGTTGAGTTCAACGGAGCGGGCACGGTGCTGACCAGCCGGGCCTGCCTGCTTAACCAAAACCGCAACAGCCACCTCACCCAGGCCGACATCGAGCAATACCTGTACGACTACTACGGCGTTCGGCAGGTATTGTGGGTCGAAGAAGGGATTGTGGGCGACGATACCGACGGGCATATCGACGATACGGTCCGGTTCGTCAACGAAGACACGGTCGTTGCCGCCTACGAGGCTAACCCCAGCGACGATAACTACCCGTTTCTTCAGGACATTCATCACGAGCTGCGCAGCATGCGGCTTCTGAACGGCAAGCAGCTGAACATTGTTGAGCTACCCATGCCCGATCCGGTGGTCAGCGATGGACTTCGCCTGCCGGCCTCCTATGCCAATTTCCTCATCACCAACGGCTCGGTCATCGTACCTACTTTCCGGTGTAACAACGACCAGCCTGCTCTGGACATCCTTGGCCAGTGTTTTCCGGATCGGCAGGTCATCGGCATCGACTCGACCGACATCGTGTGGGGACTGGGGAGTTTTCATTGCCTGAGCCAGCAGGAGCCTGCTCTTTAGTGTCGATTTACCCTTTTGGTTTACAGGTTATGCTATCTATCCCCCGTTCGTTCATTGCCCGGCTTTCCGGCCCGCTTGCGCTTTCCGTTGTGCTGCTGTCATGCGCTCCGCAAAAGCCGCTGACGGCTGAGTTGCAGCCGCATTCGTTACACGCCCTCAACCTCGAAGAGACCGTGAGCCAGCGCGATGAACTGATGCTGGCCTACTCGCTCGCCAGTTACGATGCGCAGGGCAAACCCGTGGGCGTTGTCAACGGGGGCTGGGGCGTAGAAACGGTCCGGCGCGGGCAGCGGCTCGATCTGGCCGCAACGGGCAGCGGGGCACCCGGGAAAGGACCAGCTCAGCCCATCCGGCTGGCCTTACCCCGCAACGGCCGGCTGGTAGCGTCGCTGGTGCTGATCGAAGTGGACGACTACAACCGGGCGAACCAGTTTCTCGATCAGATTCGGCGGGTCCACAATGTAGTCGCGGGTCCGGCCGCTTTTCTGTTGACGGCTACGGAAGTGCTGACACCGCTGAAATACGTGGCCGCCGGGCTGGCTGCTTCCGGCATAGGCCTGAAACTGGTCGATCAGTTCGACGACGATGATCTGCTGGGCCAGAGCAGTGCCGACCTGCGCGAAGCTGATCTACGAGCCAAAAAACAGCGGTTTGTCCGGATTCCGGCCACCTTCAAAGGGCAAAACCTCCGCGACGTATTCGACTACCAGCTGGAGTACGACATCCTGCTCCGGACCGCACAAATCAGACCGGCCCGCCAATAAGCCCACCGCTCAAATCGTTCTATCAGACGAATGTTTTCCAACACGCGCTTGTTTACTAAGTACCCCCGAATCAATTATCCCGACGCTATGCGCCACCTTACCGGCGGTCTTGTACTGGCCCTTTTCGTGGCAGCCTGCAAAACGACAACCCCGGTTGTTCAGCAGGCGGCTCCTCCCAAACCGGTTATTCTGACCCTGGGAACGAAAGCCTTTACGACCGATGATTTTTTTCAGTCATTCACCAAGAATCAGTTATCGGCCGACTCGGCCCAGCGGACTGACGTGAAAGACTATTTTGATCTGTACACGAATCTAAAACTGAAAGTAGTAGCGGCCGAAGCCGAAGGTCGCGACACAACCGAAGCCTTTCGGGAAGAAATGGCTACCTACCGCAAGCAACTGGCCCAATCGTACCTGATTGATAAAGTGCTGGTAGAGTCGCTGGCGGCCGAAGCATACCAACGGATGCGGGAAGAAGTCAACGCGTCGCACATCCTGATTGCCGCCCCCGAAGACGCAGCGCCCGCCGATACCCTGGCCGCCTACCAGAAAGCCGTAGCCCTGCAAAAGCGGGTGCAGGCGGGTGAAGATTTCGCTGCGCTGGCGCGGGAAAACTCGCAGGATGCCACTACCGCCGACAATGGCGGCTCGCTGGGCTATTTTACAACCTTCTCGGTCGTCTACCCCCTCGAAACGGTCATTTACAATACGGCCGCCGGACAGGTGTCAGGCCCGGTCCGGACCCGCTCGGGCTACCACCTGGTTCGGGTTAACGACCGTCGGCCCAGCCGGGGTAAAATCCGGGTGGCGCACATCCTGGTTCGGTTAAGCCCCGGTGCCGACGAGTCGGGCCAGAAAGCGGCCAAAGACCGGATCGATGCAGCTTATGCCCGGCTCCAGCAGGGCGAACCGTTCGAAACCGTATGCCGCGAGGTGTCGGACGACCTGACGTCGAAAGGCAACGGGGGTATACTGCCGTTGTTCGAGACGGGTCGGCAGGTGCTGTCGTTTGAGGATGCCTCCTTTGCGCTCACACAACCCGGGCAGCTTTCGCAGCCAGTACGGACCAATTACGGCTGGCATATTATCAAACTGATCGAACGCAAAGGTCTGGAACCCTACGAAACCCTGGCCCCTACGCTCCGGCAGCGCGTCATGACCGACACCCGGGCCGAAGTGCTACGGCAGGCTACGATCCAACAGCTTCGCAAACAGTATTCGGTCAATGAAAATAAAGACGTCCTGAATCTGGCATTCGCCAAAGCCGACAGCAGTCTGCTGCGCGGTCAATGGCGGTACACAACTCCGCTCGATGAAGCCCTGCGGAACAAGCCAATCGTCAATATTGCCGACATGCCCTACACGGTCGATACCTTCTTCGAGTATGTCCGGCAGCGGCAGCAACCGGCCCGCAACCCGGCCATGGCCGCCGTGACCCCGGTCAGTACGCCCGTTGCCGGATCGCCCCAGGTGGTGATGCGCCGGTTGCTCGACCGGTTCATCGGCGATCAGCTCATCGCTACCGAAGAGGGGAACCTGGATAAAAAGTCGCCGGAGTTCCGGTCGCTGATGAGCGAAATACGCGACGGGGTCCTGCTCTCGCAGGTCATGGAGCAGCACGTCTGGGAGCGGTCCATGACCGACTCGACCGGTCAGCAACGCTATTACGAGCAGAACAAAGCCCGCTACCAGTTTCCCGAACGCGCTGCCGCTACGGTTATCATCGCGCCCAATGACGAGCTGTTGAAACAGGCCCAGACCCTGCTGGCCCGTAACGCGCCCTACCAGCTGAAGCGCGCGACCCCCGACCTTGCCTACAGCCGCAACCAGACAGCGCTGAATGCCGACCTGCGCGAGCGGCTCTTCGACGTGCTGGTTGTAATGACCCGCAATCCCGATTACCTGGTCGAGGTAGCCGGATCGCATGATCCGACCGAGCGGGACTCGGTATCGGCCGGGCGGGTTCGGGCGGTTGTCAGTTACCTGCAGCAGAACGGCGTACCGCTAAACCGGATTATGGAGAAAGACTACCAGGGCGAACAACGCCCCGGCCTGGCAGATCCGGCGGCTCAGCGTAAGGTATCATTTCAGTACTTCTCGAACGCGAAAGCCGATGTTGCTAACGTGCTCAGCAGCGCCAGCGCCCCGGTAGAGGTCGTGGAAGGCGTCTTTGCCAAAGGCGCGAACGTGTATGTAGACAGCGTCAACCCCTGGAAAGCCGGCACCACCGTTTTACGCCCCTCCGGAAAAGCAGTAGCCGTTACGATCAGTCGGGTTGAACCACCCCGCCCCAAAACGTTTGCCGAAGCACGGGGAGCCGTAATCAACGATTATCAGGCTCAGCTGGAAAAGCAGTGGCTTGCTCAGTTGCGCCAGCAGTATCCGGTCAATGTGAACGAAGAAGAAGTGCGAAAACTGGTGAAATAAGCGCGCCGGGAAGCCGGTTGTGACTGCCGGTAACCAGTTGTTCGGATTATGCCTCGTTCAAAGGCCTTAAATTTTCTTAAAACGCAGAACCTCACCGGTTCTGTCTGTATCTTTAAAACATGAAAAAAGTAAGCTGTAGTGCTCTGTTTATCCTGATGGGCTGGTTGCTGACCGCACCGGTCTTTGGCCAGGGCCAGGGCGTAAGCCTCAATAAAATCATTGCCAAGGTCGACAACTACTATGTCCTCCGTTCTGATCTGGAAGAGGCCTACCAATCGTACGTAGGTCAGAACCAGACCCCTCCGCAGAAATGTCAGCTGCTCGAAAGCCTGGTCATCAACAAAATGATGCTGGCCAAAGCCGAAATCGACTCCGTCGTGGTTGAAGAAAAACTGGTCGACAGTGAGCTGGACACCCGCATGCAGTACATGGTTGGGCAGTTCGGCTCCGAGAAGAATATTGTAGAAGCCTACGGCAAGAGCCTCGAGATGCTGAAGAGTGAATTGCGTCAGCAGGTGAAAGATCAGAAGATTGTGCAGAAAATGCAGCAGAAGATCACGACCGACGTGAAGGTTACCCCACGCGATGTACGCCGGTTCTACGAGTCGATCCCGAAAGATAGTTTACCCTACATGCCTGCCGACGTTGAAGTAGGCCAGATTGTTCGGTTTGCCAAGCCAACCAAAGAGCAGAAGGAAGCCCTCCGGCAGCGGCTGCTCGACTTTAAAAAGCGGGTTCAGGACGGCGAAGACTTCGCCAAGCTGGCCAAAGAGAACTCCGAAGACGTGGGATCGGCCCAGAACGGGGGCGACCTTGGGTTTGCTAAACGGGGCGCGATGGTGGCACCTTTTGAAGGAGCCGCGCTGAAGCTAAAGCCGAACGAGATGTCAGACGTAGTGGAGTCGGATTTTGGTCTTCACCTGATTCAGCTGCTGGAAACCCGCGGGGCCGAATACCACGCCCGCCACATCCTGCTCCGCCCCGATTATAACCGCCTGGACCTGACGGGCCCGACCCAATACCTCGACAGTCTGCGTACGCTGATCGCAGCCGACTCGCTGAAGTTCGATAAGGCCGCTCACGATTATTCAGAAGACAAAACTACGGCCGACGCCGGTGGCCTACTTCGCGATCCGCAGTCGGGCAGCAGCCGTCTGGCCATGGATGGGTCTATGGAATACGCCCTGTTCCAGATGCTCGACACCATGCAGGTAGGCAGTGTATCGAAACCGTTGCCGTACCGGACCGAAGATGGAAAGAGTGCGGTACGATTGTTGTATTTCAAAAGTAAAGTAGCCCCTCATACGGCCGATTTCAAGATCGATTTTGAGAAGCTGCAAAACATTGTGCTGACCAACAAAAAGAACCGGGCCATCGATGATTGGTTCCGTAAGTCGGTCAGTGATGTGTATATTACGGTCGATCCCGAATTTCAGGGCTGTCGTATTTTTGGAACGACCCAAAACAGCGCAGCTCAGCTAGGCGGTGGCGGAAATTAGCGACGAGGGGTTGGTGTTGAACGATGCGCGGCTTTCGTTTATCAGTAACCCTTCTTAACTCATCACTCATAACTTTTTCATTGTGCCTTACTCATCTGACGTGGCGGCTGCCGAAGCTCTGACTCAATCGTATCAGAAGTTAAAAACCGAAATTTCGAAGGTAGTTATCGGCCAGGACGACACCGTCCGGTTGTTATTAACGGCTATTTTCTGTCAGGGCCACTGCCTGCTGGTGGGTGTGCCGGGTCTGGCCAAGACACTGCTTATTCAGACCATCGCCAGCGCACTCGATCTGGATTTTAACCGCATCCAGTTCACGCCTGACCTGATGCCGTCCGACATTCTGGGCTCCGAAACCCTGGATCAGGACCGCAACTTCAAATTCATCAAAGGTCCCGTTTTCGCCAACATCATCCTGGCTGACGAAATCAACCGGACGCCCCCCAAGACCCAGTCGGCCCTGCTGGAAGCCATGCAGGAATATGCCGTTACCATTGCCGGTCAGAAATACAACCTGGGTCGGCCTTTCTTCGTACTAGCTACGCAGAACCCCATCGAACAGGAAGGTACCTATCCGCTGCCCGAAGCCCAGCTGGACCGCTTCATGTTCAATATCTATCTGGATTACCCGTCGTACCAGTCAGAACTGGATATCGTGAAGAATACCACGTCTGACAAACGGCAGGAGGTAAACCGGGTCATCACCGGCGAGGAAATTCGCGAGTTTCAGCACCTGGTTCGCCGCGTTCCGGTTGTCGACAATGTCATAGAGTACGCTGTAAAGCTGGTACACAAAACGCGGCCCAATACCGAGCTGGCCGCTCAGGATGCCAACCAGTACCTCGAATGGGGAGCAGGCCCACGCGCGTCGCAGGCGCTGATTCTGGCCGCCAAATGCAATGCCCTGTTGACCGGCAAATACTCGCCCGATATTGAAGACGTACGGGCCGTAGCGCTGCCCATTCTGCGCCATCGCGTGGTTCGTAACTTCAAAGCCGAAGATATCTCCGTCGAGCAGCTGATCAAGCGAATGCTCTAACGAGGAACCCAATAAACAGCAAAGGGGTAGCAGGAGGATTATCGATCCCCTGCTACCCCTTTGCTGTTTACCAGCCTACGCTAGTTGTCTTCTTTGTTCGACTTTCCCAGGTAGTCGTCGTTGTGCATACCTGTCGAATCATCATCGACGCCCGACGCATCGACATCGTCCGTTTCTACACTGACCAGACGGGGCTCTCCCTCCTGTTCGCGATTCTGGTGGTATTTTTCTTCGGTTGGCGACTCCATATCGTTGAGCGGTTTGTAGTTTAGATTTCGGCCTTCCTAAAACGGGGGCGTTCTATACTAACTAAACTACCCGCCTTTCAGCCACCAAAGCGATTCAGCGGCCACGTCGACACTCACCGACTGCCCAGCCCGCAGATCCGTACGGGTAGTGAGGAGCCGCAAACAGACGTATCGCGACACCTCGACATCCACTTCCGAGTAGCTCCCCCGAAAAAATACCGCCCGAACGGTACCGCCTACGCCAGCCTCGCTGAGTTTGATCTGCTCGGGCCGCAGGCAGACCAGCGCTTCCGGATTATCGCCCCCGGGCAGGTTGAGAACGGGCAGGTGTTTAGCCTTCAGAATAGTAGCCGCCCCCGTCATTCGGGCCGCATAGGCCGTAGTGGGGTACCGGTATACATTGGCAGGCGTATCCAGCTGGATGAGTTTTCCCTGCCGAAGCACCCCCAGGCTGTCGGCTATCGACAGGGCGTCCGTAGCATCGTGGGTCACCAGCAGGCAGGCCATTTTGTCGTGCTGAACCAGATCGAACAACAGGTCGCGGACAATGAGCCGGTTCGGTAAGTCGAGGTGACTGAACGGCTCATCGAGCAGGAGTACCGTCGACTGGCCATCGTCAGGTTTGTTGGCCACCGCCCTTGCGATAGCCGTTCGTTGCTTTTCGCCCCCCGACACCTGACGGGGCAGTCGGCCCTGCACGTCGGTTAGCCGGCAGAGTCGTAACAGCTCATTGACCCGGAAATCGCGGTATCCTTTTTCGAAGTAGCGCAGCGCATAGGCGATATTCTCGCGTACCGATATGTTCGGCATGAGCTGGTACTCCTGCGGCACCAGCCGAATCTGCGGATGCCCCGCCACCAGCACCTCCGACGGACCCGGCACCCGCACGCCATCAAGTCTGATGTTGCCGGTGTCGGCATCGGCTTGCCCCGCCAGCAGCGCCAGTAGCGTGCTTTTCCCCGACCCGCTCTCGCCCACCAGCGCCATAATCCGACCCGGATCGAGGGTGAACGACACGTCCCGAACGGCCCTGACATCGCCGGCAAATACTTTGGTAAGATGGGTAGCTGTGAGCATTTGTAGTGACCGGAAAGACCTGATATACGGTCTTTCCGGTTCAGAAAACCAATCCGTTCGGATCAGAATATAAAGTTGGTACTGAGAAACTCGGACTTGTGTCCACCTACTATTTCATTCAGGATATGCTTGTTGGAGCCGGTATCTTTGGTTGCCACGGCCGACCGGATCGAGAACGAGCGCAGGGCATCCTCAACGGACAGGGTTCCCTCGGCCGAATCTTTCCGCCCGGTGAACGGGAAGGTGTCGGGGCCGCGCTGGCACTGGGCGTTTATGTTGACACGGCTTACGAGGTTAACCAGCGGGTCGATCAGGCGGGCAATAGCTTCGGGGTCGGTCCCGAAAATGCTGGCCTGCATACCGTGATCGTCCGTGATCAGGTACTGGATAAACTCTTCCTCATCGTCGTAGACAACGACCGGAATAACGGGGCCGAACTGCTCCTCGCGGTACAGACGCATACCCTCACGAACGGGATAGACTACCGCCGGCCGAAACAGCGACGCTTCCGTTTCCCCTCCTCCTTCGTTCACGATCGAAGCTCCACCCGCTTCGGCATCGGCTATGATATCGGCCAGATAGCGGGTTTTGTTGGGCTCGGGCAGGGGCGTAATCTGCACCCCGCTGGCCCAGGGCATACCGGGCTGTAGATTACTCACTTCCGGGTTGAAGCGTTTCAGGAATTCGTCGGCAACCGACCGATGCGCCCAGATGATCTTGATGGCCGTACAGCGCTGCCCGTTAAAAGACAGGGTGCCAAGCAGACATTCTTTCACGGCCACATCGAGATCGGCATCGGGCAGAATAATAGCGGCATTTTTGGCGTCCAGACTCATGATTGACCGAAGGCGGTTCAGCTTGGGGTGCTGCCGCTGCAATTCGTCGGCAACGCGGCTGGAACCGATCAACGTGAGCACGTTCACCTTCCCCGACTGCATAACGGGCGGCACCACATCGGCTCCGCGGCCGTAGAGCGAGTTAACGACTCCTTTGGGGAAACTGGTCCGGAAGGCCTCCAGCAGCGGGTAGTGCAGCAACGAGCCATGTTTCGGCGTTTTGAACAGGATCGTATTGCCCATCAGAATAGCTGGAATGAGCGTGGTATAGGTCTCGTTTAGCGGGTAATTGAACGGCCCCATAGCCAGCACAACCCCGAGGGGCGACCGCCGGATCTGCCCGATAATGCCTTCTTCGATACGGAATCGCGATGAGTTGCGGTCCATATTTTTCAGCGTGTCGATGGTGTCGTAGATGTACTTCACCGTCCGGTCGAATTCTTTGGTGGCGTCGGCCAGGTTTTTACCGATCTCCCACATAATCAGGTTGATCACCAGGCTGCGCTGCTCCAGCATTTTCCCGATAAAGGTTTCCATACAGGCAATGCGCTGGGCTACTGCCATCTGTGGCCACTCGCCCCGGCCGTTATCGTAGGCAGCTACAGCGGCCTCCAGCGCTTCCAGGGCTTCTTTGGGGCCAGCCACGGGAAAGCTGCCTACAAGCTGACGTTGCAGCGTGCCGTTTTCGTCGGGAATACAAACCGGCGAATACACCTCTGACACGTTGCCCGTCCAGGGGCGCATTTCTCCGTTCAGCAGGTACTCGCGCTGGTGGATGGGTTCGATGTGGAAGTCAGCCGGAATCTGTGACGAATCGGCGGGAAACAGGGTACGCAAGGAAGAGGATGCCATGTTACGTTTTACGGTTAAACAGGTTGCACAGAACTACAAAAGGAAGAACGGGCGTAAACTTCACCATTCAACCATCGAATTACAACCCTTATCCGCTAAACCTATTTGTTGACTCTATTTCCGTTAACCCTGGCTTGTTTACATCAATACCTCATATGCGTTATTTACGTTGATGGCTGGTGCCGCCCCTGCAGATTTAGTGTAATTAAACCAATGCATGGGTCAGGCCCGTCAGGAGACTGTCTCCTGACGGGCCTGACTGTTACTGAATGGCAGCCGCTTTCGGCCTGCTGAATGCGAGTCGCCTGTCTTTGGCATAAGCACCCGCGTACATCAGTAATCCACCCACAACGATGGTGTTGCGAAACACGTTGAGCAGGTCGTTTTCGCTGGTGGCGGCTCGCGGAACATGGACCAGAATAATCATCAGAAACACGTACAGCGCCATCAGTAACGAGGCAAGTTTATCATAGCGACCCCATACGCAACTGATGATGAACAGCAGTACACAAACTCCGGTGGCGTAATTCCAGAGAACAGGAAACGGTAGCCAGACCGGAACGAAAGACGCACCAACATCCGCTTTCCCAAAATGAAGCAGAACGTACATACTAAACGGCAGCACAAATAGCCACCGCCCAAGGCCAATTAATTTGTTCATGATTATGGTTGTTTGGAGAGTAAAGCGAACAGAGCATACCGGGCTGGATAGTCAGAGCCAACCGTCCGGCCCGCTAGGTACGTGGGCCTGGGGTAACTCCGGTTCAATCGTACAAGATCGTGGAGTTCACGGCTGTCGACCGGGTGTGGCGTGCTGCCGATCGGTGAGCACGCACTGTGGTACAGGCCCTGGCCCCTATTGTGGTGGTATAAACGTAGATCCTGGTTCATGGCAGTGGCGGTTTCTGGTCCTGTTGCCCCTGCAAAGGTGCTGGCCAGCCACCGCCCCACTCTTGACTTTTGTCAACGTTTCAGAGCCTGGCTTTAAGTCGGCTGAGGGTTTCGGGCGAGATGCCGAGGTACGACGCCACCAGTTTATTGGAAAGCCGGGATAGGATGCGGGGCTGGTGCTGCATCAGCCACCGAACGCGATCCAGCGCATCGAGTGCCATGAATGTATTGACCCGATAGACGGTAGTGGCGTAGGACTGCTCCAGAATTTGCCGGTAGATCTGCTCGAACTGGGGCACCTGCTGCTGCATTCGCCCGAATTGATCGCGGTGAATAGCCCTGACCACCGTTGGCTCAACGGCCCGGAAAAATTCCTGGGAGGCTTGCTGATTGGCAAAACCGTAGATATCGGTCAGCCAGTTGTTCTCGAAGACAAAGTCACGGCTCGTTTCGGTGCCGCCGTTGGTGCTGACAAACACCTGGATACAGCCTTTGGCTACAAAATAGCAGTACTGACACACCTCACCGGCCTGTAATAACATCTCCCCCCGCCGTACTTTTCGGGTTACGAAAGCCGACAGCACATCGGTCAGCTGCGTGTCGTTGGGGCTGATGCGGGCGCGGATGTAGGCTTCGAGCGGGTCGACCATGGCTGGGTGGCAGGTATGAAGGTGGCGAACTAAAGATACGAGTTGTGCGCTTACCAGCTAGTCAGCCTGACAACCGCAGCGAATAGCGACCTGGCCTAATTTCATGCATCAACCTGTTGACGCCACGCAAACCGATTACTGAGCCACCTCTATGTTATCCTCGCTCATTCACTATATTCAGGAGCGATCGTCCAGTACGCTCTCCGAACAGGATATCAGCCTGATCGGCGAAGCGTTTATTCCTAAAAAGTTGCGAAAAAGGCAATTTCTGCTTCAGGAGGGTGAAGTCTGCAAATGCATCGCCTTTATCGTTAAGGGAGCCACCCGTCAATACACGGTCGACGACAAAGGAAACGAACACGTACTGAACCTGTGCGTTGAAGGCTGGTGGGCCGACTTAGCTTACCGCCGGACGAGCCCACCCTCAGCCCGGCCACGATGATCATCCATCAACGGAGCCACGAACATGGGCAACCGGAATTTGTCGGCGTGGGCTGTCCATTGCGGGTCCAGTTACCGTACCGACTGGAATCAGCCATCCATTCGCAGAGGACAGGGGAAAAGCAGAGACCGGCTATACCCCGGAGAGCAAAAAATAAGGTCATAACCTGCTGAAGTGAGCAAATTATGACCTTTTACATGTACCGGGAGCCGGACTCGAACCGGCATGTCCTTGCAGACAATGGTGTTTGAGACCATCGCGTCTACCGATTCCGCCATCCCGGCGTCTGGAATCGTTCCTGCCGGGGCAGGATGCGTTTGTCAAACGTGGGCACAAAAGTAGGGGGCTACGTTCATCTTTGCAAATAAATCCCTGATTCTGCCCGGGAGACTCCAGAAATGGCTGCGTACCTATAGATTATATGATGCTGATTTGATTAGCTTTACAGCCCTTAGTCAGTACGTTACCATGTATACCTCCTCCTCAACGTCTATCAGCTTCCCTTCCCCCCCGCTGCTGGCCGAACTATTCGCCGGATTGCCTCATGGTGTCATAGCTTACGAAGCCGTTCGGGATGCCGACGGACTGATTATGGATTACCAAACCCTCTTTTATAATCCGCAGGCACTGGCCATCAAAGGGCATACGCCCGAGCAGATGACCCAGCAGCTGCTCTTTCAGCGGTCTCCTTATCTCCGCATCCAGGCCGATTCATTGAGGCAGGTGGTCGAGAACCAAACGGCCTATGATTACGAAGAACTGATTCCGATCAGCAATCGCTGGTTTGCCTTCGAGAACAGGCCGCTGGGAAACGGCTTTTTTACCATCATCCGCGATATCGACGCCCTCAAGCAGGCCGAGCAGCAACTGGCCGAACAGAACGAGTCACTCCGGCGCGGGGCCGACCAGGCGCTTCAGCAACAGCGGCTGATCCGGTCGGTACTGGATACATCCCCAATTGGGATTACCGTTGAACAGGCCATCCGAGACGAAACCGGCGATATCATCGATTTTCAGGCTATTTTGATCAACCCCACCGCCCTGGCTATGGGCGGCCATACCGAAGAGCTGGCGCTGAGCCGACGCATCAGCGAACTGAACCCCACCTTCAGGACCTCAGGGCTCATGACTGCCTATCAGGCTGTTATAAGCACTGGCGAGCCATTCCATGTGGAGTTTTACCACCCTCCTCTGGCCCGAACCCTTGAGATCACGGCTACCCGGATGGACCAGGAGCATCTGATCGTCCTGTTCAACGACGTAACCCAGGCCCGGCAGGATGCCCTGGCGCTGCAACAGAAAAACGAGCTGCTGAATGGTGTACTGCGCACCTCCGAAAGCGGCATTATCGTATTTGAGGCCGTTCATGATCAGGCCCATCAGCCTGCCGATTTCCGACTGTTGCTTACCAACCAGAGTGCCAGGCGGATGTTTGGTCTGGAGGTGGCCGGCGCCGTTGGCCAATTACTGACCGAGATCAGGCCCGCCACCCGCGAGACCGGCCTCTGGAAACGCTACAACCGGGTTTACCAGACGGGCCAGACCTACCAGGGACAGTATTTTGATATACCCACCCAGCAGTGGTTCGATGTAACGATCAATAAGCTTGGCGATGGGCTGGTAGCTACCTTCAACGACATCACCCAGGCGCAGCTCGCCCGGCAGCAAATCGATGAGCAGGCCCGGCTTTTCAACGGGGTACTCTGTAGCATCACCAACGGACTGTCTATCCTCGACCTGGTTCGTGATGAGACGGGTGCTATGGTTGACCTGCGCTATGTACACGTCAGCCAGACCATTCTGCACGACACGGGCCGTACGAAGCAGGAAATGATCGGCAACACTATTCTTTCGCTGTTTCCGGGCGTTCGGGAAACCAAATACTGGACCGCTTATCAGGAGGTAGCCCGCACCGGAAAGCCCCAGCGATTTGAGGTACACTACACCGCCGAAGGGTTCGATAACTACATGGATAACTGGGTAACGCGGCTCGATGAAAATCGGATCATTTCGATCTACGCGATTACCAACGATCAGAAGCGCGTCGAGATTCAGGCCAAACAGCATGCGGCCACGCTTCAGAGTGTGTTGGACAGCTGCCAGTTGCCCATTGTCCTGCTGGAACCCATCCGAAGCGATCAGGGCGCTATTATTGATTTCCGGTACGTCATCCAGAACGAAGCCAGCGCCCGCATTCTGGGCCACCCCGTCGCCGAAACCACGTCCCGAACGGTGCTCGAAGTCATTCCCGGCCTCCAGTCGGCGGGTATTTTCGACCGGTATGTAGCGGTTTATGAAACGGGCTTACCCCAGCAGTTCGAGCAGCATCTGTCCGAAGCGCCTATGGTAGGCTGGTTCGATTTTTCGGTCGTCAGGCAGGACGATGGTATTGTGGTCGCTATCAATGATCAAACCCTGCTCCGGCAAACCTTGCAACGCGCCGAACAGCTGGTTATCGATCTGCGCCGGTCCAACAGCAACCTGGAACAGTTTGCCTACGTGGCCAGCCATGACCTGCAGGAGCCCCTTCGCAAAATTCAGTCGTTTGGCGATGTGCTGATGAACCAGTTCAGCCGGTCGCTTTCTGACGAAGCCCAGGATTTACTGCTTCGGATGCAGTCGGCAGCCAGCCGTATGAGTCTGCTGATTCGTGACCTGCTTACCTACTCGCGGCTGGCGACCCAGCAGGAGCCGTTCAAACGGGTTGATCTGACTGCGCTGATTGCCGAGGTGATCAGTGATTTCGAGCTAACGATTGCCGAAAAGAACGCCCAGGTCATTAGTAACAACGGCAGCGGACAACCCCTCCCGGTCCTCAACGGCAACGCCATTCAGCTTCGCCAGCTCTTTCAGAATCTGATCGGCAATGCGCTGAAATTTGCCCGGCCCGGCCTTGGCCCCGTTATTTCGATCACCGCCCAGCCGGTCGGGCCCGACGACGTTCCGGTTGCGGTTCAGAACCGTACGCAGCACAGCTGGATAGCCATAGTGGTCAGCGATAACGGCATCGGCTTCGACGAGCAGTATCAGGAACGTATTTTTCAGTTGTTCGAGCGCCTGCACGGCCGGAGCGAATACGCCGGTACGGGTATTGGCCTGGCCGTTTGCCGGAAGGTAGCCGAAAATCATCAGGGTACAATCGCTGCGCACAGTCAGCCCGGACAGGGAGCCACGTTTACCGTTTACCTGCCGGTTGATCTGTAGGGAATTCCCGTTTCTGTAACGACGTGATTATTCGTAGCGCAACGCTTCGATCGGGTCCAGCTTCGAGGCCCGCACGGCCGGGTAAATACCGGCAAAAAGCCCAACGCCTATGCAAACGACCAGGCCCAGCACCATCCAGGCCCAGGGCACAACGAAGCCACCTTCGCCACCTTCACCCTGGCTGATGACCAAGGCAATAAGGTTGCCAATGCCGAGGCCTAGCACAACGCCACCCAGTCCGCCCAGAATACAGATAACAATGGCTTCGATCAGGAACTGCTCGCGAATTCGTTTGGGGGTGGCTCCCAGCGACTTGCGAATCCCGATTTCGCGGGTGCGTTCGGTTACGGAGACGAGCATGATGTTCAGCAGCGCTATCGACGCGCCCAGCAGGGTGATGAAGCCAATGCCGAAGCCACCAATACGCAGATACCCGGTGATGTTCTCGGTTTCTTTAGCCAGGTCGTCGGCCCGCTGAATTTCGAAGGAATCCGGTTTTCCGAGCTGGTCATGCCGCACGAGCCGCATAACCCCCTGCGCTTCGCCGATGGCCTCATCCTGGTCGGCCACGCTCGGCGCCGAAGCGGTAATATCGAACGATAGCTTCTGGCTACCGGCCAAAGCTCGGGCGTTGTCGAGCGGAATCAGAATGATCCGATCGTCGCCCCCGCCCGTAAAACCGCCTTTCTTGGCCAGTACGCCAACCACCTTGTACTGGCTACCCGATACCCGAATGGCCTGATTGAGCGGGTTTATTTTTTTCTCGAACAGCGTAGCGGCTACCTCGCTGCCGATTACGGCTACGTTGAGTCCGTATTCGAGGTCGTTCTGCGTAAGGTTACGGCCGCTCAGCAGGGAGAAGCCTTTAACGGCCAGGTAGGCCTCATCGCCCCCCGTCAACTGAACGTTAGGGTTCGTTTTTCGTGAGCCGAACTTAGCCTGAGCCGCTCCGTTCACGACCGTCGACACAGCAATGGTTGTTCCCAGCGAAAACCGGCGTTTGAACTGGATGGCATCGAAATAATCGATAGGTTCGTCCTGTTTCTGCACCCGGCCACCCCGCCGGAAGGCGTCCTGCCGGGCCACGATGCTGAACGTATTGGCACCCAGCCCCTCGAAACTGCTGTTGACCGAATTCTGAATACCGTCAATAGCGGTCAGGATACCTACCAGCGATGTAATACCGATGGCAATGATGAGCGACGTCAGGATGGTGCGAAGGCGGTTTCCCGCAATCGACCGCAGTCCTTCACGAATGTTTTCGATTAAGTTCATAGCCAGAAACAAGGGGTGACAAGCCTGACGGGCAAACGTAGTACCAGACTATCTATGCCCGGCGCACGGCGCTTTTTTCGCACAATAATTGCTTATCTTTCGTTATTACAAAACTACGTCGTACAATCTGAACGGGGAAACCAATGAAACGGCTGCTGTTACCGCTTATCCTAATTCTGTCACTAACGGGTCGGACCTGGGCTTCCCGCATTCTGATTCCCATGGATGAGGGCCAGAAGAATCACTTGAAAGCCTATGGGATCGCATACTGGGTACTGAAAACGCACGATACCGAGATCGACTGGCTGCTGAATTATCGGGGTGGCTCGTTCATGATGCCCCAAAGCCAGGCGTTCATCAATGAAATGGTTATCCGGGGGGTTAGCTATGATATTATTTCCGAAGCCCAGGCGGGTCAGATTCTGGCCGAGGTAGCCGCTCCGGATGCGAATATGGACGCGGTCAAGCTCCAGAAACCACCCAAAGTGGCGGTGTATTCTCCCAAAACGAAACAACCCTGGGACGATGCCGTAACGATGGTGATGACCTATGCCGAAATTCCGTACGACGTGGTGTTCGACGAAGAGGTCATGAACGAGAAACTACCCGAGTACGACTGGCTTCACCTGCACCACGAAGACTTTACGGGCCAGTTCGGCAAATTTTTCCACTTCAAAGACCAGCCGTGGTACATTGCCCAGAAACAGGAAGCGGAAGCCATTACCCGCAAATACGGCTTTACTAAAGTACCTCAGCTGAAACGGGCCGTTACGCAGAAAATCCGTGATTTCGTCCTGGGTGGCGGCTATGTGTTCGCCATGTGTAACGCTACCGACACCTACGATATCGCGCTGGCGTCGCAGAATACAGATATCGTTGAGAGTTTCTACGACGGTGACCCCGCCGACCCGAACGCCAACAACAAGCTTGACTTTTCGCAGACGTTTGCCTTCCGCAACTTTCAGGTTTACACCAACCCGTACCTGATCGAGTTCTCGAATATCGACAACCAGCCCGAAGAGCGCGGCCTGAGCGAGCACAACGACTACTTCACCTTGTTCCAGTTTTCGGCCAAGTACGACCCAATCCCAACTATGCTGACGCAGAATCACCTGAACGTCATCAAAGGATTTATGGGACAGACGACGGCCTTCAAGAAAAACCTGATCAAGCCCGAGGTCATCATCATGGCCGAGAACCGCTCGGCCGGTGAAGCCCGCTACATTCACAGCCCCTACGGCAGAGGGTTCTTTACCTTCTATGGTGGCCACGACCCCGAAGATTACCGCCACGAGATCGGCGAAGAGCCCACCGACCTGAACCTGCACCCCAACTCGGCCGGCTACCGGCTCATCCTGAACAATATTCTTTTCCCGGCGGCCAAGAAAAAGAAGCAAAAGACCTAGATCGGCTAATAGCTGAACCAGGCCGCCGTTGTCTCGTCGCGCCCCTGGCTCTCCAGCCGACGCTCCAGGTCATCGGGTAGTTTCGGAAAAAAATCGATGCCGGTAATGCGCTCGATCTGATCGACGGGTACAACAAACGACCGTAGCGACTGGTCGGATGGCTCGTTGCGTAACAAAAAGCCAATCATCCGAATATCGGGCTTGTTGCAGTACAGAAGCACCTTATAATACTGCTCCGGTACGCTGACTTCGTTTTGCCGGCCAATGGTGGGCAATCCGGATTTGAGTACGGGGCCGGTGATGACGTACAACCCGTTATCGCGGACGGCCCACTTGCGGACCAGTTCCTCCAGTTCACGCCAGATGCCCCGGTTGAACTGCGGAGCCTGCGGGCTGATGTTACTCATGTAAAACGATTCGCGGGTCATGCGCTGGGAGAACTTAAAATCACCCGCCGGAGCCAGGTGCCCACGGTCGTAGCCGGATCGGGTGTAGTCGGAAGGCAGGGCCGAACCCGTTTCGACCAGCGGATCGGGCTGAAACTGCTCCCGGTCGCGGTCGGCATCGCCGGTGATCTCGTACGCCAGTAAAGGGTAGGCTACCCAGTCGGCCTGCTCGTAAGCCTCCCGATAGCGCAGCACATACCCGTCATGCCGGATAATAGCATCGTCGGGGCGGAAGGCTGGCAGCAGAAAATCAACCTGCTTCTCAAAATCGAAACGAACGTTACCGGTTGCCGTCCCTTTTTCGGCCGGTTCAGGCGCGTCGCGACGGTCATCAGAGGCTTCACTTTCGGGTTCGGGCCGATCGCTGGCTACGTCTTCGGTGGGTTCAGGGGCTTTGTAGGGGTTACGCTCCTGCCTGGTCGTTGACGGGCCGAGTCCAACAATCCGCCGAAT
This sequence comes from Spirosoma sp. 209, assembly GCF_002006735.1. Taxonomy (NCBI): domain Bacteria; kingdom Pseudomonadati; phylum Bacteroidota; class Cytophagia; order Cytophagales; family Cytophagaceae; genus Spirosoma; species Spirosoma sp. 209. The sequence goes on from NZ_MVEC01000003.1 coordinate 88,111, forward strand.
ATCGTTCCAGAAAGCAACAACGGGCTGAGTACGACCGCCGTAGTGCAGAAACAAGCCAATCAGAAAAAAGACGAACAGCAACACGAGGGTGTTGCCGCGTAGCCGGAAGCCCCGACGCATGTATTTTTGTGGTGAGCGCATAGGTGTAAAACTACGAACGGTTTGTGGTTTACGGCAGATCGGGCGCAAGTTAACCGACTGTCACGCGTTTGTGAACCGTAACCGATAAACCCCTGTTTTGCCAGTATGTCTTTGCGTATTGTTGTTATCGGTGGCGGAGCCGCCGGTTTTTTCGGAGCCATCACCGCTGCCGAAACCTTCCCCGATGCCTCCGTCACTATTCTGGAAAAGAATCGTACCGTTCTCAATAAAGTACGCATCTCGGGCGGTGGCCGCTGCAACGTAACCCACGCCTGCTTCGACAATCGGCAACTGGTCAGGTACTATCCACGGGGCGAAAAACCCCTGCGTACCCTGTTGCCTATTTTCGATGCTGCCGCTACCGTGCGCTGGTTCGAGAATCGGGGCGTCAGCCTGAAAACCGAAGCAGACGGGCGGATGTTTCCAACCACCAATACGTCCGAAACCATCGTTGACTGCCTGCTCGACACGGCCCGAAAACTGGGCATTTCGGTCCGGACAAGCTGCGGTGTCGAATCGCTTGACCCGACGGGCGGCAGTTGGACACTACACCTTCTGAACGGCGAACGCCTGGAGGCCGATCGGGTTCTGGTGGCTACGGGCGGGTATCCACAACGCCCCTCCTACGACTGGCTGCCGGAGCAGGACGAACCCCTGATTTCGCCGGTCCCTTCCCTCTTTACGTTCAACGCGCCCGGCAGTTTCCTGCTGCCGCTGGCGGGAGTTTCGGTACCGGATGCCAAAGTGTATGTGGTAGAGACCCGACAGGAACAACGCGGGCCGGTTTTGCTGACCCACTGGGGCTTCAGCGGTCCAGCCGTGCTGCGGCTGTCGGCCTGGGCGGCCCGCGAGCTGGCCGAGCGGGACTACCGGTTCACGCTGCGGATCAACTGGACGCCCGACCTGAACGACAACTCAGTTCGGGTAGCCCTGCAAAATTTCCGGCAGCAGAACGGCCGCAAGCAGGTTATTTCTCAGAATCCGTTCGGCTTACCGGGTCGGCTCTGGCAGGCGCTGGCCAGCCAGTCAGACATTGCTGCCGAACAGCGCTGGGCCGACCTACCCGCCAAGCCACTCAACCGCCTGGCCGAGCGGATGACCAACAGCCAGTTTGGGGTAGAGGGCAAGAGCACATTCAAGGAAGAGTTTGTCACCTGCGGAGGTATCTCTCTCGACGCGCTGACGCTTCAGACGCTCGAAAGCAGGGCACAGCCGGGCTTGTTTTTTGCGGGCGAAGTCCTGAATGTCGACGGAATTACCGGGGGATTTAATTTCCAAAACGCCTGGACAACAGGCTACATAGCGGGCCGGCACATCGGTATGGTCTAAAAATTACAACGGGCGTTCCAACGGTGTTCATCCCGATCGAGTCATACCTATACGTTTCCGGAACGTGTTGCCTGATTTTTTACCATTATCGACTAGTACATGAAACGATTTGCTATGTCTGTTCTGGCGTTGGTATCATGCTTGAGCATGAGCTGCCAGGATAACAACTCAACCATAAATCCCGCGCCGACAACCGGCGTTCTCATCAACGATGCGTTTGCTACCAGCCAGAACGGCTGGGATGGCGACGTATCCGACTACGCGGTCGAACAGCAGGCGCTGATCGAGTTTTCGTTCTCGCATGCCGGGCTCCCCGCCCCACTCGACCAGTCGCAGAAAGCCCTGCGGGTCTTCGGTCGCAACCGCAGCGACGACATTTTCATGTTTGTACGGAAGCAGCTGACGGGCCTGCGTCCCAATACCGACTACAAATTACAGTTCGATGTGGAACTGGCTTCCAGGTATCCGGCCAATAGCATCGGCATTGGTGGCTCGCCGGGCAGCAGCGTCTTTTTGAAAGCCGGCGCTTCGGCCACAAAACCGGAGAAAGTTCTCGACGGGACATTCTATAAACTCAGTGTTGACAAGGGGTCGCAGTCCGATGCCGGCCCGGCAGCCGTACTGATCGGTAACGTGGCCAATGGCAAAGACGTGGAAGAATACACGCTCATTCAGCGGACAAACAAAGAACAGCCCCTGACAGCCCGCACGAATGACAAAGGCGAGTTATGGGTTTTTGTGGGCAGCGACTCTGGCTTCGAGGGTGATCAGGCGCTGTATTACAGTAAAATCAAAGTAACAGCCCTGTAAGTATGTGATAAAACAAAACCGCTGGTTTCGCATCATCAGGGCATGAGCGAAACCAGCGGTTTTTTAGTGACCGGCCAGTACGGTACGCGCCGATTCTTCGTCGCGCTTCAACTGCTCGACCAGCGCCGGCAGCCCATCGAACTTCTGCTCCGGCCGCAGGAACTCCCGAAACCGCAGGGTCAGATGTTCGCCATAAATATCTTTCTCAAAATCGAAGATGTAGGTCTCGATCGTCTGGTTCGTTCCGGCTACGGTTGGGCGAAAGCCGATGTTGAGCATACCACCCAGCAGCTGATCATTGGCCGACTGCCCGGCGTATAGCACATCGACCGCGTATACGCCGTTGGCCGGAATGAGTTTAACCGGATCATCGACCTGCATGTTAGCCGTCGGGAAACCGATAGTCCGGCCCAGCTGACGTCCCTTTACAATGGTGCCGGTCAGGCTGTAGGGCCGCCCCAGGAACAGGTTCGCCGTGTGCACGTTTCCTTCGCTGAGAGCCGCCCGGATTTTGGACGAGCTAACGCCTACCGCTTCTACGTCCTGCCGGGGTATCTCTTCCACCTCGAACCCGTATTCGCTCTGGTGCGCCCGTATGTAGTCGAAGCCCCCCTCCCGGTCGCGTCCGAATCGGTGATCATACCCGATAACCAGCTTTTTGGTACCGATTTTATCGATCAGAATCTGACGGATATATTCTTCCGACGTTAGTTGGGAAAATGATCGCGTAAACGGAATCACCACCAGGTGATCAACGCCAGCCTGCTCAAGCAGCGTAATCTTCTCATCCAGCGTGGTCAGCAACTTAAGATCCTGACTGTCGTTGGCCACTACCGTACGGGGATGCGGCCAGTAAGTAATCAGCACCGATTGACCATCGCTAGTCCGGGCTACTTCGGTAAGCCGTTGCAGAATTGTCTGGTGACCGCGATGAACGCCATCGAACGTACCGCTCGTCACTACGGCATTGGGCAACGGCTGAAGGTCGTCAAGACCACGATAAACACGCATTCGTTTCGAAATTGATTGTCATTGGCAAAGCCCTGTCCGGAAGACCGCTAGCCTACCATCGGTGTCCGCTTTACCGTTTTGTTAGTCAGTAGCCGTATCTGATCCGGACTGCGGCTCAGCGGCTTTAGCGGCCGCTGACGATTTATACCGATCGATAAAGGCTTCGAGCGTTTCGGCCTCTTCGATGCGGAAGTCACCGATACGGGTCCGGCGCAGCGCACTCATGTAGGCCCCGTTGTTAAGCAGCAACCCCAGATCACGAACCAGACTACGAATATACGTGCCTTTTGAACACACAATCCGGAAGTCGACGGCCGGAAAACGCTCGGCGTTGGTCTCGAACAGCCGCACCGTAACCTGGCGGCTCTTGATCTCCGTCGTTTCGCCCCGCCGGGCTTTTTCGTACAGTCGCTCGCCCCCTACCCGCACCGCTGAGTAGATGGGGGGCACCTGTAAAATATCGCCGGTCAGCTGACGGGCTGCGTCCTGAATCTGGTCGGGCGTGATGCCCGTCGTATCGAATTCGGCGTCGAACTCAGTTTCCAGATCGACAGAGGGGGTGGTTTTTCCCAGTACCAGCGTACCGGTATATTCTTTCTCCTGCGCCTGATACTGATCGATTTGCTTGGTCATTTTGCCGGTGCAGAGAATCAGCAGTCCGGTAGCCAGCGGATCGAGCGTACCAGCATGCCCAATTTTCCTGAACTTACAGGCATACTTCAGTTTATTAGCCACATCGAACGAGGTCCACGTCAGTGGTTTGTCGATCAGAATCAGTTGGCCTGGGTCGGGCGATTGCCCCGTTGGTTGTGACACAGAAATAGACAGAAAAAAGGAGTTTGTACAGGGGCTTGCCCCCGCACAGACCATAGTCGATTTTACAATACGTCGAGCTTTACGCCGGAAGCTAAGAGGCCCAGCAGCAGCAGGCCGAGCGCAATCCGGTAATAGCCAAATACTTTAAAGCCGTAGCGCGTCAGGAACCCGACAAACCCGCGAATGGCAATCAATCCAACCACGAACGCAATGCCGTTGCCGATCAGCAGAATCTGGTAATCGTCGGGCTGCAGCAGCTTGTAGCTTTTCAGGAGTTTGTATCCCGACGCAGCCGCCATGGTAGGTACCGCCAGGAAAAACGAAAATTCAGCCGCCTGCGTCCGGGTTAGCCCCTGGTACATGCCGCCAATGATCGTCGCTGCCGATCTCGATACGCCCGGAACCATGGCTATGCACTGAAAAAAGCCGATCCGGAGCGCATCAGGCGCTGTAACATCACGGTCTTTGGGCTGCCGCCTGATGATGTCATCGATGAAGACCAGGATGATCCCCCCTACCAGTAACGAAATCGCTACAACTACTACGTTCTCGAGCAGGGAGTCGATAAAGTCATTGAGCAGAAAGCCGATAACGGCCGCGGGGAGGAAGGCAATCAGAATTTTCGCGTAGAAATCGACCAGCCGCTGGGTCTTTTGCGGAAACCGCAGCACCCAGTTGGGCAGCGGAATATCGCCCGTCCGGGTGTCGGTCAGGAACCGGCGGTGGTACAGCACCAGCACCGACAGGATACAGCCAAACTGTATATCAACGGTATAGAGTTTGGTGAATTCATTCCCGGCAATACCCGCCAGCGAGGAATAGATAATCATGTGGCCGGTCGAAGAAACCGGCAGGAACTCGGTGAGTCCTTCGATAATGGCCAGGACAATGGCGTGAATCAGATCCATCAAAAGAGGGTATAAAACGGTCCGCCGTACCAGTCATACGGTTGTAACACTGCAAAGATGGGTGAGGTGAACCCAACTTTACAACTTTACCCACGCATAACCGCTACGGCGGACTAATTTATACCGATCTATTCCGGTTAACTCCGGGGCCGGGCCAGAATAGCAAAGAACTCGAGCACAAAGCCACTGAAGACGACCAGGGGCCCCAGGGTCAGGCCCAGAAATCCGAAGCCAAACTCTTCCTTGTCAAGGCTCATGATAAAGAATCCCAGCAGAATAACGCCAATACCGGCTAGCATGATCATGTAGTTACGCCGGCCAAACGGCAACGCAGCCGTTGGCGCCGGTTCTGACGAGCCAAACCGGCTGGTTAAAGGCTTGGGAGCGGCCGTTGCCACAACCGGTGCTTTTTTGGCGGGCTCTTCACGCACCAGCGTGGTTGAACCCAGTTGCTTATCTTTTGCCATAATCGTGTTTTCTTCTCAATACAACTCATCCAGGGTCAGGCCAAGGTACCGATGTACCGCCTGAAACGTACTCAAAAAGCCAATCACTACACCCAGGCCAACCAGCCCCGCCAGCAGTATGGCCATCTTTTCATAATCCTGAAAAGCACCCAGCTCGGGTAGGTTGCGGATGGCGAGCTGCAACGTAATCAGCAGCAGGACCACCGCAATGACCCCTGCCAGAAAACCCTGCCAGATACCGCGTCCTAAAAACGGGCGGGTAATGAACCCGTTGGTTGCTCCGACCAGCTGCATACTCCGGATCAGCATCCGCTGAGAATGCAACGCCAGCCGAATCGTATTGTTCATCAGCACCACGATAATCACGAGCAGCACCAGCGCAAAGGCCGACATGATCAGGTAAATCCGGGTAATGTTACGGTTGATACTGTCGACCAGGTTTTCCTGGTAAACAACCTCGAATACGCCGTCGATCTGCTCCAGATCAGTTTTTACTCCTTGTAGTTTAGCCTCGTCAAAGTACTCTTCGTTGAGCTTTATCCGGTAGCTGTCGCGCAGTGGATTTTCACCCAGAAACTTCGAAAAATCTTCTTTCGTCTCCGCAATAAACTCTTTAGCCGCTACTTCTTTGGTAACCAGCGTTACCTGCGCCGACCCGTTGTTTTTCAACACATAAGGCCGTTCTGACAATGTCCGAAACAGCGCAGCAACTTTGGTTGAGTCGAGATCTTTGTCTAAGAACGCCCGCATCTCGTAGTTCTCGCGGATGTACGTCACCAATCGTTTGGAATGGATGGCCAGCAGCCCGCAAAAACCAATTAAAAACAAAGCCAGTGTCAGACTAAATAAAATCATGCCACTGGGGTACGTACCTACTTTCTTCTTTTTACGAGCCATTCAGGGGTTCGTGTTGGTAAAACAAAATTACGTGAATCAACCGGCGAATGGGCTAATTTAAGAAAATTTAGGGTTTCTATCGCGTTCCGTCCCCGCTTTCGGCGGTAAGGTCAGCGTCTGGCGACCTGCTGGAAGCCGCATACCCCTGCTTTTCATCGCCATATTCCCTCTATAGGCTGTATGATTACTGAACGTAAACCGTCGCCAAAAAATGTTATGCCTGTAGCAGACGGCCCCGGAAATATCTGATTCGTCATGGTAACCTGCCCATCGTTGGCGAAAATCTCGACCGATGATCGGTCAACCCAGACCTGCAGGGTCACCCGACCGTTCTGCGGTTTGAGCGGAGCCGTGAAGCGACCCGGAAAATCTTTGCTGAACCCAGTTTGGCCAGACCGGCTCCGATCCAGGAACAGCTGCTGCCGGACCGGATCGTACCCAATGGCCGTTGCCTCGGTTTCATCCTGGCTGTTTTTTCGAAGCTGCACCCGTACGCCCGGACTTATCTGTTTGGGTTCCAGCTCGAGCGTTAACAGGTACGTATCTGTCGGCAGGCTCGAACCGGCTGTATGGAGCTGTTCGTTTAGCTGGGCCACATCGGTACCGGTCCAGCGGAAGGGGGCTCCCAGTAACGGTTTGAGCTCCTGAATGGGCCGCTGCCGGAGTTCGTAACGTGCCGGTGTGCCACTGTTCTGGAGTTTAACGAGCCGCAACTCGCGGGGCAGCGTCATGGCCCCCCGAAACGGGGCCGTGGGCAGGTCGTTGGCGTACTGCCAGTTGTTCATCCAGCCAATGCTGATAGCGCCCCGGTTGCCTCGTACGGGCAAATTGTTAAACGTGATGGCTGCGTAATAGTCTTTCCCCCAGTCTACGTACCGCACGTCGCCGGGTTTCAGCTCGCTGACGAACGACTTTCCGTCAAACCGACCCAGATAGTACTGCATACCGGACCCACCGGCTGGCGCCCCCCCGCCCATCGACAGCATCAATAGCCACTTGCGCTCCAGTGTACCGTCTACCGGCACCTCTACCAGGTCAGGACATTCCCAGATTGTGGCCGGGCTGTCGGCAGCGGTAAATTCGCCTGATTTGGTCCATTGCTTCAGGTTAGGCGACTGATAGAACAGCGCCTTTTTCTCGGCAGGCAACAGCACCACCATGACCCAGCGCTGCGTAGGCTCGTGCCAGAAGACCTTCGGATCACGAAAATCTTTCTTGTTCAGGTCGATGACGGGGTTGGCGATGTACTTGGTCCAGGTGCGGCCCCGATCCAGGCTGTAGGCAATATGCTGGCTCTGGCGGTTGGTCTGGTGAGCCGTATACACAGCGACCATCGGTATGACCCCATTCTGGCCGAATCCACTGGTGTTATTTTTATCGACGACGCAGCTGCCCGAGAAAATCATGGTTGACCCCTCCTCCGGAATAGCGGGAGGCAGCTCCTTCCAGTGTACGAGGTCGCGGCTGATGGCATGTCCCCAGGTCATATGTCCCCAGCGACTGCCGTATGGATTGTACTGATAAAACAGGTGATACTCCCCGTCGAAATAGACCAGGCCGTTGGGGTCGTTGATCCAGTTGGCGCGGGGCGAAAAATGATACTGAGGCCGGAAGGCCTGTCGGTACGTCGTATCCGTACCGGTTCGCTGCGCCAGCCCCGCTGATGACAGCAAACTACCGAGCCACAGGGCCCATAAAGCACGGATCATAATAAGGAGTAAAACACATTACTGCGCACAAGTACGCTATTCCAGCGCACATTCTGGCACGGGGCCAACAAAACATCCACGTAAATCACTTCGTTAAACAGACCAGCCTTAACCGCCTGCTTTATGATACCAGCCCAAGCATTTCAGCGATACGACGAAACCGATGACGCCCGGTTTTACATCCAGCCCCGGCTGGTCAACCACATCGATGACCGGGCCATCGAGGCTACGACAGCGCTGTTTCGCGAATACCTGCCGGCCAACGGAGCCATTCTGGATCTGATGAGCAGCTGGGTCAGCCATCTCCCCGACGACGTAGCGTATCGACAGGTAACGGGTCTGGGCATGAACGAAACCGAACTACGCGCCAATCCCCGGCTGACCGATTACGTTGTGCAGAACCTCAACCAGCAGCCACTACTCCCCTACGAGACAGCTTCCTTCGATGGCGGCATGGTAACCGTATCGGTTCAGTACCTCACCAATCCCGTTGCCGTTTACCGCGACCTGGGCCGGGTGCTGAAACCTGGGGCGCCCTTTCTAACCGTTTTCTCCAACCGTATGTTCCCCACAAAGGCGGTGGCGATCTGGCAGGCACTCGACGACGTGGGCCATCAGCAACTGGTTCGCAGCTACTACGAGCAGGCCGGCGCTTTTGAGGCAATTACCCTGCTGGACCGTAGCCCGCGTGGCTGGGGCGACCCCTTGTTTGCAGTTGTCGGGTATCGTCGGCCCGACGAAATTGTATAACCAGCCTGGTCCGTTTATCAGCTTTTTTTCCAGCGGTCCAGGACCACACCCGTAACCAGGCCGCCAAACAGGTACCAACCCACAGTCATGGCTACCGTGGCTGACGTGCGGTTGGTGGGCGCTTCGCCCAGCCCCATAGGCCCGGGAAGCGTCACCGCTCCCACTCCCGCCAGGAGCCCCAGCACACCCCCGGCTACTACCGGCTGCCTGTCGCTCAGACCGGCCAGACTGTAATACAGGCCATTCGAAATGATATCACCCAGCATGGCCTGACCATAGAGGGCATTGCCGGTAGGTGGCTGCTCCCCCGCTTTCCGATACCCTTTCTGAATACTGCGCATACCCAGCACATCGGCCCGGGGCGCGTTGGGCACAAACTGCCGAACCGTTTCGTGCAGCACATTCAGCGCCAGGGCACCGGCCAGCCCGCTGCCGAGGGCCTGGGTAAGGGCAGGATTTATCGTTGTAGACATGATTCGCTGAGTACGTTCTATGTATCCAACCCGCCCGGCAGCAAGTTGTTCGGGCGAACCGAGCTACCGGAGGGTAGAAAAGTTAGCCAGTTCGACCCGGCTGGCTACTCATTCGTCACATACAGTTGGGGCTTGGGAGCCTGAATACCGTCTTTCCCAAACTGCCTCGCCATGTTTTCGAGCAGGTAGTAATGGGTTTCCCAGTAGGTGTCGCTCTTTGTCCAGACCCGAACGTCATACTCGCGGGAGTTGGCATTGAGCCTGGCAATCAGCACGTCATGGTCCCGATCTTTGAGCGCATACGGACACGCATCGACGACCGCCCGTATAGAAGCTGCGGTGATGTCGATATCGTTCTGACTACCAACGGTATAGACCTGATCAACGCGAATAACTCCTTTGGTACTGATGTTGGTGATGGCCGAAGTCGACAGGGGGCCGTTCGGCAGAATAATGGTTTTATTATCGAGCGTAACGAGGGTCGTATCGAAAATACGAATAGCTTCAACATGTCCCGTAAAGCCTTGTGCACTAATGAGGTCGCCCACCCGAAATGGTTTGAATATCAGAATAAGCACCCCACCCGCAAAGTTGGCCAGACTGCCCTGTAACGCTAACCCCACTGCCAGGCCAGCCGCTCCGATAATGGCTACAAACGATGTGGTGGCCACGCCGAGGGTACTGGCTATGCTGAGCAGGAGCAGCACCCGCAATGTTCCATTGACTAATGAAAGCAAAAAGGGCTGAACGTCGCGGTCTACATGCCGCCTGGTCATGATCGTTGACAGCAGCCGGGTTATCCAGCCAATAAGCCAAAGGCCGACAGTGAGAGTAAGTATGGCCAGCACAATACGGCCGCCATACAGCGTAGCGAAAGTGATTACCTGTTCGTAGATGCGCTGTGCGCTTTCCTGAGCATTCTCCATGGGTACGTCCGGTTTAGTTCACCCCTCAGACGCGCACATTCAGAAAGGTAACTCTGCCGGAAGGCCTTCGGAAAAACAGACAGCAGGCCGCCGAATAAACCAGGTCGGGTTTAGCTTACAGCCAGTTCTTACGCCGGAAAACCCATACCGTCAGGGCCGACGACAGCACCATCATCGCCAGCGCAAACGCATAGCCGTACTTCCAGTGAATTTCGGGCATCTCGTCAAAGTTCATCCCCCAGATGCTGGCCAGCAGCGTAGGCGGCAGAAACACCAGCGACACAACGGTGAAGATTTTAACGATCCGGTTCTGTTCCAGATCAATCAGACCGAGGTATGTATTCTGAAGAAATTCGAGCCGTTCAAAAATGAAATTCGTATGATCGATCAGCGAACCAATATCTTTGATCAGGGTACGGAGCCGCTGCTGCTCGGCGTCGCTGAACCAGCCGTCTGACCGGATCATGGACGAAATAACCCGCTGTTTGTCGACCACATTTTCGCGGATATTCATGGTCAGCTCCTGGTAGTCGTTGATATTGAGCAGCATTTCCCGGTCCAGGTTCGCATCCAGGTCGAGCATCCGGTTGATGGCTTTGATCTCGCCCGACACCATTTCGATCAGGTCCGCATCGTAATCGATCCGTGACTCGAAGATCGAAATCAGAATCTGAGCCCCGTCGCTAAACAGGGCCCGGCGCGACTTGATCCGTTTTACGGTATCGGCAAATGATTTCAGGTCAGCGTTCCGGTAAGTGAACAGCGTATCGTCTTTAAGAATAAAACTAACCGGTACCGTTATGTAGCGATGTTCGGGGTCAGGCACCAGAAAGTTGGAATTGGCAATCAGGTAATCGTCTTCCTCGATGTAGCGCGATGAGCTTTCGATCTCCAGCTGCTCCTGCTGGCTCAGAAAATCGACGTCGAATTTTTCTTCCACGCTTTTGATTTCGGCCGCTGTCGGGTTCTGAAGATCGACCCAGAGTGTTCGCTCTGTATCAGAGAATGAATCGATATCGCGGATTTTACGGACGGCTGTTTCGTCCTGCTGGAAGATTCGGATCATGCAATGGTTGAGCAGATAAGCGTTCGGCCGCGAAGTTCGCAGATTGCGCGCTACCACCAAAACAACCGCTGAATTTCGCCCCCTTTCCGTACCTTCGCGCTCCCGAACCGTAGAACAGTATCCATCAGCAACAAACCGTTATGCAGCAGAAAATCCGGCGTGAAGATGCCCTCGATTACCACGCCAAAGGGCGTCCGGGTAAGCTTGAAGTCATTCCTACCAAAGAATATAATACCCAGCGTGACCTCTCCCTGGCCTACTCGCCCGGCGTAGCGGAGCCCTGTCTGGCCATCGAAGCCAATGCCGACGATGCCTATAAATACACGGCCAAGGGTAACCTGGTTGCCGTTATCAGCAACGGTACGGCCGTTCTGGGCCTGGGCGATATCGGAGCCGTAGCCAGTAAGCCGGTTATGGAAGGCAAAGGCCTCCTGTTCAAGATCTACGCCGATATCGACGTATTCGATATCGAGCTCGACACCCGCGACCCCGAGGAGTTTATCCGGACCGTCAAGATTCTGGAGCCCACCTTTGGCGGTGTAAACCTCGAAGACATCAAGGCCCCCGAGTGTTTCGAAATCGAAGAACGGCTGCGGCAGCAGCTGAATATTCCGGTCATGCACGATGACCAGCACGGTACAGCCATTGTGAGTGGAGCAGCCCTGCTCAATGCCCTCGAGCTGGTCAATAAAAAAATTGAAACGGCGCAGTTTGTCATACTCGGCGCCGGTGCTGCGGCTATTTCCTGCGCCCGGCAGTATGTGGCCCTTGGTGCCAAAACCGAGCACATTGTGATGTTCGATGTGAACGGCCCGCTGCGCACGGATCGTACGGACCTCAACGACATTACCCGGCCTTTCGCGACCAGCCGTGACATAAAATCGGTGGCCGAAGCCTTTGTCGGAGCCGATGTGTTTGTTGGTCTCTCGAAAGGCAACATCGTCAGCCAGGACATGATCCGCACCATGGCGGCCGACGCGATTGTGTTTGCCATGGCCAACCCGACGCCCGAGATCAGCTACGACGATGCCATGGCCGCCCGGCCCGACATCATCATGGCAACCGGCCGGTCCGATTACCCCAACCAGGTCAACAACGTGCTGGGCTTCCCGTATATCTTCCGGGGTGCTCTCGACGTACGGGCTACGGAAATCAATGAAGCCATGAAGCTGGCGGCAACCTATGCCCTGGCCGACCTGGCCAAAAAGCCCGTTCCAGACATTGTTAACCTGGCCTACGGGCAGGATAACATGGTCTTTGGCCGTACCTATATTTTACCCAAACCCGTTGACCCACGGCTGCTGGCTACTGTCGCACCGGCCGTTGCCCGGGCCGCCATCGAGTCAGGGATGGCCCGCTCTCCCATTACCGACTGGGACGCCTACGAAGCCCAGCTGGCCCGGCGACTGGGGCATGACAACCAGATTTCGCGGGTTATCCTGACCACGGCCAAGACCAACCCCAAACGGGTTGTGTTTGCCGATGCCGAAAACCTGAAAGTGCTGAAAGCCGCGCAGCAGGTACGCGATGATGGAATTGCCTACCCGATTCTGCTGGGTGAAGCAGCCAAAATTCAGAAAATCATCTTCGATAATAACCTCGACCTGGGGCAGATACCGATCATCGATCCGCGTTCGCCCGAACAGGCCGGGCTGATTCAGCGGTTTGCCGACATCTACTTCGACAAGCGCAAACGCAAGGGCGTCAACGCGACCGAGGCCCGCAAGCTGATGTATTATCGCAATTACTTCGGAGCGATGATGGTAGAGACGGGCGAGGCCGATGCGCTGATTTCGGGGCTGACGCGTTCGTATCCCGACACGATCCGGCCGGCCCTACAGGTCATTGGCAAAGAACCGGGCGTCAAAAAAGTAGCGGGTATGTACATCCTGCTCACCAAACGCGGCCCGCTGTTCTTCTCCGACACGACCGTAAACTTCAACCCGACGGCCGAAGAAATCGTTGAAATTACCGAACTGACCGCCCGCACCGTCGAGCGGTTCAACATCAAACCGCGCATAGGCCTGGTTACGTACTCGAACTTCGGCAGCGCCAAAGGCGAAGATGCCGAGAAGATGAACCGGGCGGTTGAGATTTTGCAACAGCGGCATCCCGATATGATCGTAGACGGCGAAATACAGGCCCACCTGGCTTTCAACACCGAACTGCTGGAACAGAACCACCCGTTTAGCAAGCTGGTTGGTGAAGGCGCCAATACGCTGATTTTCCCGAATCTGTCGGCAGCCAACATTGCCTATAACCTGATGAGCGAAACGGCCGGTTTCGACACCATCGGCCCCATTCTGCTGGGTATACGTAAACCCGTTTACGTACTTCAGCTGGGCTCTTCAGAACGTGAAATTGTTAACATGGTCGCTATTGCGGTCGTAGAAGCACAAGGGAAGGAATAAAAATGGCACGTATTTTAACCGGTATCCAGTCGAGCGGTCGACCGCATCTGGGCAACATTCTGGGGGCTATCAAACCCGCTATTGATCTGTCGCTGCTCCCCGGCAACGATTCGTTTCTGTTCATTGCCGATCTGCATTCGCTCACCAGCCTGCGCGATGGCAACACCCGGCGCGACTACGTCCGCGCGATAGCCTCTACCTGGCTGGCCTTTGGCCTCGACACCAGCCGCACTACCTTCTGGCGGCAGTCGCGGGTGCCGGAGCATACCGAGCTGGCCTGGTACCTGAACTGCTTTACCCCGGTGCCGATGCTGGAGAACGCGACTTCGTTCAAGGATAAATCGGAGAAGCTGACCGCCGAAGCCGGTAGCAATGCCGCCAGCGCCATCAACGCCGGTTTGTTCACCTACCCGGTTCTGCAGGCGGCTGATATTCTGCTGTACGATGCCGAAGTGATTCCGGTGGGTAAAGACCAGCGGCAACACATTGAAATGACCCGCGATATAGCCGGCGCCCTAAACCGGTCGGTAGGCGCTGACATTCTGGTTCTGCCCGAAGCCCGGATCGACGAACGGCTCATGGTCATTCCCGGCATCGACGGCAAGAAGATGAGTAAGTCGTATAACAACTACATCGACATCTTCCTGCCCGAAAACGAGCTGTATAAGGTGATCAAGAAAATCAAATCAGACTCAACGGCCCTCGAAGACCCCAAGAACCCGGATACCGACATTACGTTTCAGCTCTACAGCCTGCTGGCTTCTGACGAACAGATTCGGGAGATGCGCGGGCTCTACGAAGCCGGCGGATTCGGCTACGGGTCGGCCAAGAAAGCGTTTTACGAGCTGATCGTTCAGAAATACGCCACCGAGCGCGAGCGGTTTACGTTCTACATGACCAACAACGATGAGCTGGAGCGGGAACTGCGCACCGGCGAAGAAAAAGCCCGCGCCGTAGCCAGTCAGACCATTGCCCGCGTGCGCGAGAAGCTCGGCTTCAACTGACCAGCCCAGCCGTTGGTTTCCCGAAATGCTTTCGTCTCGGGAAACCAACGGCACCGGCCAGGGTTGCTGAACTCAATGGCTATTGATAGTTTTGAACGGTATCTATTTCCTACTCCCCCCTTATGTTACACCTCGGCTTTGTATCGGCAATCCTGGCCGATTATGACCTCAACGGCGTGCTGAAATTTGCTTCGGAGCACTCATTCCGATGCGTTGAACTGATGTGCTGGCCCGCCGACAACGCCGACGCCCGCCGGTACGCAGGCGTCACGCACCTGAACGTCGACAAGCTGAACGTTGAGCAGGTGCACGCACTGACCCGTCAGTACGGTATCTCGATCTCGGGCCTTGGCTATTACCCCAACCCCCTCGACCCGGACCCGGAAAAGGCTGAATTTTACCGCGAACACATCCGGAAAATTATTCGGGCGGCAGCGCGGCTGGGTATCCCGGTGGTAAACACCTTTATTGGTCGAAACCCATCGTTGAGCGTAGCGGAGAATCTCAAACTGGTTGCCCAGCACTGGCCCGCCATCGTGAAGGAAGCCGAAGAAAATAACGTCCGGATCGGTATCGAAAACTGCCCTATGTGGTTTACCGACGACGAATGGCCGGGCGGTAAAAACCTGGCCACGACTCCCGCCATCTGGGACCGGCTATTCGAGATTATTCCATCACGGGTACTGGGGCTCAACTATGACCCGAGCCATCTGGTCTGGCAAATGATGGACGAGGTACGGCCCATCTACGACTACCGCGACCGGCTGCACCATATTCACCTCAAAGACGTGAAGGTCTACCGCGACAAACTGAACCGCGTCGGGATCATGGCCAACCCGCTGGAATACCACTCGCCCAAGCTGCCCGGCCTCGGCGACGTTCGCTGGCGCGATTTCTTCGCGGCCCTTACCGATGTTCGCTACCGGGGGCCCGTCTGCATCGAAGTAGAGGACAAAGCTTACGAAGGCAGCCCGGAAGACGTACAGAATGCCATACTCACCGCCCGTAATTACCTGAGCCAGTTTCTGGTGTTATAATCTATTTCCGGGAGGGATTTACGTACCGCCTTTACCTTTGCGCCCCATGCGCGACGCTCTGAACCGACTCGATACCGACCTTTTTCTCTGGCTCAACGGCCAGCACGCTCCCTGGCTCGACCCCATTATGGTTTTCGCCACGGAGCGTAACAGCTGGTTCCCTTTCTATGCCTTGCTGATTGGCTGGCTGGCGGTTCGCTACCGGAAACAGGCGCTGTATTATATTCTGACGCTCGTTGCCGCGGTGGTTTTGAGTGATCAGACCGCATCGGCCCTGCTCAAACCCCTTACCCTGCGCCTACGCCCCTGCCACGAGCCGGCGCTCCAGCCCCTGATCCACCCGGTGCTGGAATGCGGTGGGCTGTATGGGTTTGCCTCATCGCATGCAGCTAACACTTTTACCCTGGCAACAGGACTCTGGTTGCTGGTAGGTCGGGAATATCCGCAGGTCAAATGGGTGTATTTGTGGGCAGCCTTTGTGGCGTACAGCCGTATTTACGTAGGCGCTCACTATCCGCTCGATATACTGGCCGGCGCGGGCATCGGCGTGCTGGCTGCGGTACTCTGTACCCGGATCTACCGGGCGCTTCAACGACGGTCCAGCCAGCAGCGGACTGCCTGAATTTGTCCCGTTTGCACGAATTCCGGCGGGGTTCGACGTATAGCCTAACAATCCGGTTTTACAAGCCGTTGTCAACCTACCCTACAGTTCAAGACGACTCAACGTTTAGGGTAGCTTATGATGAAGCCAGCTAGTACCGGTGTTCTGCCCGATACCCCGACCGACCGACCTCTTTTTGACTCGCCACCTTCTTCGTCCCTGAAAATCAGCGTGGTTGTCCCTGTCCGGAACGAAGCCCATCACCTGACCGATACCCTCGATGCGCTGCGGAACCAGCAGAACGCGAGCGGGCAGGCTATCAACCCCATTATTTTTGAAGTTCTGTTGCTGGCCAACAACTGTACCGACTGTTCGTACGACGTGGCCCGGCGGTATCAGCAGCAGCATCCCGACTTTCCCCTGTTGATTGAACAGATTACCCTGCCTCCCGCCCGGGCTAATATCGGCACTGTACGGCGGTTACTGATGGATGCGGCCTGCCGGCGGTTGACCACGGTCGGGAATTCCAACGGCATCATTGCCTCTACCGATGGCGATACGGTCGTTGATAGTCAATGGATCTATTATACGCTGTGTGAGATTGAAAACGGGAGCGACGCCGTGGGAGGACGGATACTAACCCGACCCGACGGGAGTGCCGTACGACTTTTTCACCTCCGCGACGTTATGTACAGGACCCTCGTGGCGCAGGTCGAAGCCCGGCTCGACCCTCACCCCCACGATCCCTGGCCCCGGCATTTTCAACATTTTGGCGCCAGTATTGCCGTTACCTGCCGCATGTATCGCCAGGCGGGTGGGTTGCCGGAAAAGCCGTTTCTGGAAGATGAAGCCTTTTATCGGGCTATGCTCCGGACCGATGCCAAAGTCCGGAAAAGCCCCAACGTGCGGGTATTTACGTCGACCCGCACCCAGGGCCAGGTAGAGATCGGCTTTTCCGAGCAGTTGCGCTACTGGGCAACCATGGGGCTCTCGGGGCAGCGGCAACTGGCCGAACCAGCTGAAGCCGTCATTACCCGCATCCGACACCGGCACCGGCTTCGTCGTTGCTGGCTCCGCCGGGCGCAGAACAGCCAGCCCGATTGTCTGGTCAGTATTGCCCAGGGGTTGCTGATCGACCCCACCTGGCTGGCGACGGAGTTTGCGATCGCGCCTTACTTCGGGCAGCTGTGGGAAAAAGTAGACGAAAAAATGGCGGCAGGCCGGTGGGCGGCTCACTGGCAACCCGTTCCGATCACAACCGCCATCCAGACGCTGCGTGCGTTTTTACAAACGTAACAGGGGCTTACTACTCAGCCTGTTGCTGCATGGTTCGCTGCCGTACCGCTTCATACAGAACGACGCCGGTAGCTACAGATACGTTGAGCGACCCTACTGAACCCAGCAGCGGAATTTTCACGTGCGTATCGGTCATTCGTAGCAGTTCGGGAGAAATACCGTCTTCTTCAGACCCCATGATGACAGCAATCGGGCCAGTCAGATCGGTGCTGCGTTCGTACAGATCCCGGTTCGATTTTTCGGTACAGGCCACTACCGTAATCCCTGACTCCTGCAGGTACTTGACCGTTTCGGTCAGGTCAGGCTCCCGGCAAACCGATATATGGTTGAGCGCCCCCGACGACGTTTTCATCGCGTCGGAGTTGATAGCCGCAGCCCCCCGCCCCGGAATAACGATGCACTGCACTCCGGTACACTCGGCCGTACGGGCAATAGCTCCGAAATTACGGACGTCGGTGATGCGGTCGAGCAGCAGAAAAAACGGCGTTTCGCCCCGTTCGAACACATCGCCAATGACGTTGGAGAGTTTGACGTACTGCACCTGCGCCACCAGGCAAACAACCCCCTGGTGGTTTTTGCGCGTTAGGCGGTCGAGTTTTTCGACGGGTACGCGCTGGATGGTGACCCGGTTCTGGAAGGCCAGATTCTGGATGTCGGGATGACTGAGCCCCTTTTCCATGTACAGCTTGTCGATCTGCTGATCGGACCGAAGCGTTTCGAGAACGGACTGGATACCAAATACCATCTCGTCCGGCTGGGGACGAAACTGTGGACGGGAGCGAAAATTACGATTAGACTGCTGGGGCATTGATAGTAAATATAAAACCGGACCGGGCGCTTACTCCCGAATCGTTCCTGTTCGCCAGGCTTCTACGATAGGGTACCAGATTGGCTGATACTCGATGTAGCGAACCAGCTCGTAATGGTCTTCTACGAATTGGTTCGGTTTTTTGGTGAACGTAAAGTTGGTTTCCGGAACGTTGGCCCGACGGTTATAAACCCACACTTCGCGCTCGCGGTTCCGCTGTACGCGATCAGGCGCTCCCAGCACGATATAAATCATGCCTTTGTCGGTTTTCCAGCCTTCTTTATAACTGGTAAAGAGACGGTTGGCTTCTTCAACCCGATCAAAATAGGCTTTCAGCGTTCGGCGGGCTACTTCCTCATTACCCGACATGAGGCTGAGCCAGTACCGGTCAAAGGCTTTTTTGGTATCCTGGGCCTGGTTCAACTCACCAATTTCGGTACTGGTACTCATGTACAGTACCGGCCTGATGAGCTTCTCGGGGCGCGTCATCTTCGGAAATCGTTTGTCTGCCACAACCAGGCCAATGCCGCTGGCATCGGTGGTATCTTCCATAAAATAATACAGGCCTTCTTTGGGCAGAACAAACGGCTGATTTGTCGTAATGGTCAGTGTTGAGTCGACATTGAGTGATTTGGGCGCCGGCCGGGGCGAGGTATTCATGGGCGACGAAGCCGCGTCGAACTCGTGCCGATAGCGGAAGCCAAACAGCGGTTTGCTCGTACCGTTCACATCGCGGATAACCACGGTATCGCCCGCGTTGACATAGTTACGAAGCTCCGGCTTCCGGCCATTTTTCCCGTACAGGGTGAACCGATCACTCAGCCGAAGGCCTCTGAAACGCACAGCCAGGTCGTTGCGCGCCTTGGTGCCTGAGTTGATTTCGGTAAACTCGGTCAGCAGAATGGCACTGGCCGCTTCTTTGGGCCGATTAACATCAAAACTGATCGTCAGGTAATGACCATCGTAGCTGACGTTTTGTGCCGTTAGGGGTACATTGCCGTACCCCAGCCGTTCGCGGTTGTTGTAATCCGGGTAGAGCACATACGCAATGATGAAATGACTGGCAAAATCAGCGGGATTGGTAACGACTTCGCCCTGTGGGGTCCGGGCCGTGATGTCCATGAAAACCCGGACGGTAGAGGAGTCGATCGCCAGAAACTTTCCTTTGATTGATGTCACAGCCCACTCCGTAGTGGGTTTGTTGGTAGCCATGGCATCGGTGGCATTAACCGGTCCATCGGCAATCCGGACAGGCGCTGCCGCCGACGGTCGGTTGTCGGGACGACGCTCGTTACTGCCGGGGTTGGCGGATAAGGGAGGGCTGGCGGGTCGATTACCCGTTGCGGGCGCATTTCGGGACGCGGCCGTTCGGGCTTCGTACTCGGCCGTAGCCCGGTCTTTCTGCGACGGCTTGCTGCTCGAGCAGGCCGATACCAGGGCAATAAAGAATAGTATAAACAGCGTTCGCATAATCAGAGATTCGCAGGCGATTAGTATCGATCAGATCACTTGTCTGCCTATAACGAAAAATGGGGGGCGTTCGGGTTATGAAGCCGGTTCATTTTTCTTTACTTCTACAAAAGAGTAATTTTACTGTCCGAATTGCAAACGCATGTATAAGACCACTGAGATTACCTCCGCCGAGATTGCGTCCGATAACCCTGTTCACCAGCGGTTACTGTATCCATATACTAAAGCCGCCACGATGGTTACGGGCCATGTACTCGAAATCGGCTGCGGCTGGGGTCGGGGGCTGGAGCTGCTCACCAAAGCAGCCTCCCAGTATACAGGCATCGACAAAAACACCGAACTCATTACGGCACTGAGCGCTGCGTATCCGGCCTCTACCTTCATTGCCGCCAATATTCCTCCGCTGAGTGGTGCCGACGGGAAGCCACTGCCCGACAATACCTTCGATTTCATTGTAACGTTTCAGGTTATCGAGCATATTGAAAATGACGATCTGTTCATCAGGGAAGCCCATCGGGTACTGAAGCCCGGCGGGAAACTGCTGCTGACCACCGTCAACAAAACGTTTTCGCTCACCCGCAATCCCTGGCACGTTCGGGAGTACACGGCCGGTGAGCTAAAAGCGCTCATCAACCGCTACTTCAAGACGGTCGATACGCAGGGCATTCATGGCAACGAAAAAGTCATGACCTATTACGAGCAGAACAAAGCCTCGGTGCAGAAGCTGACCCGATTCGATATTTTCAACCTGCAGTATCGGCTGCCCCGGCGGCTTCTTCAGGTTCCTTATGACATCATGAACCGGCTGAACCGAAACCGACTGTTACAGGCCGATGGGCTGGCTGCCGAGATCGATTACACCGACTACCTGACCAGTTCCGATCCGGCCGGTAGCCTGGATTTTTTCTATATTGCGACGAAGTAAGCCAGCAGGCCTACTGGACCGCTCATCCAACTATGGTTACAAAGAGGCTACGTTATCGGCCCTTTGCTCCGTAAAACCCATGCAGGCGCTCATTTATTGGGCCAGGGCTGGCATTAATCAAGTTAGCCACTTAACTTACTAGTCGATTTGTAAGCTGGCCTGGTCAGCCGACTGCCGATTCTGTCTTTTTAGACAGCCTGACCGGCGTCGATGGCAGGCAGCTTTACGAATTATCTCCTAGTCCTGCCGGTTCGTTTTACCCGTCGGGTGTCCAACAACCGAGTGGCCTTTTCTTTACTTGATGGCAGTACGATAGTGCGAGGTTCGCCTATCGAATTACGAATAACAGACAGACAATCACTGTGACAGGCCAACAGCCCGTAGCTTCTGTAGCAGAGGCAGGCAATGGCCCACAGGTATTGGCCTGATTAGCTCAACGTGAACAGGGCTGGCGAATTAGGGTCAGCCCCGCCTTCGAAAAGCGGTCTTATTCGTACTCACTTCCTCTCTTACTGCGTATGCTCGTTGCTCTCGTTAAAGTTATTCTGGCGCTAAGCCTGATAGCTGCCTTCCGGTTTGTGTTACGCTTCAAGCCCCGCTTCGATGCTTTTTTCAAGGGCAGAAGCGATGTCTGGCTGGCTTTCATGTGGGTTTCGTTGCGGCTCGTTCCTTTTCTGGGCCTGTACACCATCCTTAACTTCAAGGCCACTTCGGACCTGATCGGGTTTTACAATGGCGCTGTTGCGGCCGAGCAGGGGCTGATACCTTACCGCGATTTTGTTACCGTATACGCACCCTTCTATTCGTACCTGACCGCCATACCCATCCAGTTCTGGAATGACCCGCGGGCCATTATTATTCTGATGATGGTGGTAGAGGGCCTGGCGGTCTGGCTTACCTACCGTCTTTACCGACTGACGCTGACCACCGTTCTGCTGTATCTGTTATTGCCGGCCACTCTGCTGCTCTGCGTTATTGGCGGGCAGGAAGACGTCTGGATGTGGGCTTTCGGTCTGCTCACGATTCCGCTTATCCAGCGGAACCGGATCCTGAGTGCGGGTATTGTACTGGGCCTGGCTATGGTTGCCACCAAGGCGCTGTTTGTGCTGTTTGTGCCCATCATTTTCTTCTGGGTTGATAACAAAGTAAAGCTCCTGGTGGGCATGCTACTGGTTGGCGGCCCGGTACTGGCCTGGCTCTATACCGTGGGCGACTGGACGTTTCTGATGCCGATTCAGCTTACCCAGGATCCGCTGGCTCCTAACCTGCGGTCGGTACTCCACCCAATTCTGGGCGTTTTGCTCGACCGGTTTCCACTGCGTCTGTTCAACTACATGGCGCTGATCAGCGTGGTTATCATCTCGGTCAGTACCGTACTCCGCTGGAAAAAAGCCGGACTCCCCTACCCGGCCATGCTGGCCCGCGCCTGGGTACTTGTTTATACCCTGATCATGTTTCTGGTGCCCAGCGCTTATGCAGTCTACGCCTTTGGTTTCATGCTTCCCATCGTAGCGGGCGGCCTGCCCATCTGGCAGCGTGGCCGCCCCCTGACCGTGTTGTTGCTGTTCAACCTGTTAACCACCGTACAGCCCACGGCCTGGTGGCGCCTGGGGCAGCGGTCCTACTTTTTCTCGGACCTCACCTCTCCGCTCTTTCTGCTGGAGTACACCATGCAGCTGGGGATAATCGGTTGCCTGCTGTACTTTGTCGTTACGATCTGGTCAACGACGCAGCCTTTAGCCCAATCCGTGGCGGGTCCTGGCGCGAGGCCCCGGCAGGCGTATTAACCGGGGCCCATTAGTCCTGGCTATCTCATCTACTCCCCGTCCGGCGTTATGGTGACGACGATGGATTTGGAGGTTGGCGTATGGCTTTTGTCGGCAACCGAGTCGATCGGAATCAGCACGTTGGTTTCGGGGAAATAGGCCGCACAACAACCACGCGGTATAGCATACGGCACAACCACGAATCGGTGGGCGGTGCGGGTTGTCTCGCCATAGTGGCTATGGAGGTTCACGAGCTGCCGGTCGCGCAGGCCCAGCATCGATATATCCTCCTGATTCATGAGAATGACGCGCCGTTCGTTATAGATGCCCCGATACCGATCATCATTGCCGTATACGGTGGTATTGAACTGGTCATGACTCCGAACCGTCATCAGGAGTAACTCGCCGGGCTTCAGCGTATGGGACGTGGGCGTGTTTACCGTGAAATGAGCCTTCCCGTCTTTGGTAGTGAACCGCCGTTCGCGCGGGCCGTTGGGCAGGTAGAAGCCACCCGGTTTGCGAATTCGTTCATTGTACCGCTCAAAACCCGGTACGACCTGCTCGATCAAATCCCGGATGCCGTCATAATTGGCCGCCAGGCCACTCCAGTCTACGGTCGACTTTTCGGCCAGCGTGGCCCGGGCCAGTTCCGCCACGATAGCTACCTCGCTTTTCAGATGGTTTGAAATGGGGTCGAGTACCCCGTGCGACTGGGCCACCACCCCGGTAGTGCTCTCACAGCTCACAAACTGCTCCCCCGAGGGTTGCCGGTCGCGATCGGTACGGCCGAGACAGGGCAGAATCAGGGCCGTTTCGCCATGAATCAGGTGGCTCCGGTTCAGCTTGGTCGACACATGGACCGTCAGGCGGCAGGCCCGCAAGGCGTCGGCCGTGTAGTCGGTATCCGATACCGCCATGGCAAAGTTTCCGCCCAGGCCGATAAACACCCTGGCCCGGCCTTCGTGCATGGCCCGTACGGCGGCCACCGTGTCGTAACCTGGTTTACGCGGAGGTTCGAACCCGAATACCCGTTGCAGCGAATCCAGAAACTCGGGTTTAGGCTTTTCATAGATCCCCATCGTCCGGTCACCCTGTACGTTACTATGCCCCCGTATGGGCGAGGCTCCTCCCCCCTCGATCCCGATGCTCCCTTTCAGCAACAACAGGTTGATCACTTCATTGATCGTATCGACGGCGTTGCGATGCTGGGTCAGCCCCATTGCCCAGCAAATAATCAGCTTAGGCGTATACTTGAACAGATCAACAGCCTCCCGAATTTGATTGAGGGGCAGACCGCACTGCCCAGCCAGCTCGTTGAGATCATAGGTATCCAGATCAGCCACGAACGCGTCGTAGCCCGCCGTGTAGGTCCGGATAAAATCCTGATCGAGTACCTTACCCGGTGCTTTTGCTTCTTCTTCGAGCAGAATTTTGCACATAGCTTTCAGCAAAGCCAGGTCGGTATTGATCGGAATCTGCAGGAACAGGTCGGTCAGCTTCTCGCCCCCCAGCAACAGATCGCGCGGACTTTGCGGGTACTTGAATGCCAGCAGGCCTGCCTCTTTCAAGGGGTTTACCGAAATGATTTTGGCTCCGTTTCGCTTGGCTTCTTCCAGCGGGGTCAGCATGCGGGGCGCGTTGGTCCCCGGATTCTGGCCCATAATCATAATCACATCGGCCTTTTCGTAGTCGTCGTACTTAACCGACGCCTTCCCTAGCCCGATCGTCTCGCCCAGGGATGTACTCGTCGACTCGTGGCACATGTTCGAACAGTCGGGCATGTTGTTGGTGCCAAACTGACGCACAAACAGCTGATAGACGAAAGCAGCCTCGTTACTGGTACGGCCCGAGGTGTAAAACACAGCCTCATCGGGCGAGTCGAGAGCGTTCAGCTGATCGGCAATGAGCTGAAACGCAGCGTCCCAGGTAATGGGTTCGTAATGGGTTGCGCCCAGTTTCAGCACCATAGGCTGCGTAAGCCGTCCCTGTTGCCCCAACCACAAGTCGTTTTTCTGGAGCAATTCAGCCACCGAATAGCGCTGAAACAATACCGGCGAAGCCGTATGCTTGGTCATCACCTCATCGGCCACGGCCTTGGCTCCACTCTCGCAGTATTCGGCTATACTCGACCGATCGCCGTCGGGGTCGGGCCAGGCACAGGACGGGCAGTCGAATCCGTCTTTCTGATTGAGGTTAACGAGTGCTTTCCAGCCACGGCCGGGTCCGGTAGCCGACAAAATATGCTGAAACGACTTCACAACGGCCGTAACACCGGCAGCTTCGGTTTTAGGCTGGCCAACGGTCAGGTCGCCGGTAAGTTCTTCGGGGGGTGTATTGGTCATGATGGGTATGGGCTATGTAGCGGCCAGGCCTAAGCCAACCGAATGTTGCCGGGCTTCAGCGCTGTGGGAAAAATAACAGCAAGGTATGTGTAGAGCCTCAATCCGACTCAGCGTTTCGCGGGTTTTGTCCTGATTTCTGTCGTTTACCTGCCGAATATACACGCATCGGATCTGACGGGTAAAATGCTCGGCCACCGATGCATAGATAGTGGGGTCTTCCTGGGTATCGTCGCCGAGCAATACGAACTGCTGATCAGGATAGGTCTCTATGATCCTGACAATCCGGTCGAACTTGGTACGGTGCTTATTCTGACCGGTCTTGAGCAGCTGATGAATTTGTTTGAGCTGACTCAACAGGTAAACGCCCATCGGTAATCCGTTATTCTGCGAAAACTCAAGAATGGGATCATAGAGGTTCCATTCGCTGCTCGACACGTAAAAGAAAGCGTTGGTCGCGTCAGGCCCGCTGTCGGCTTCGGCCAGCAGCTGGTAATGGGCCACAACGCCGTCGAAAGGCTGGCGACTATGGGCGTTCTGGGTCAGCAACACCAGCAGTCGTTTCGCAATCGTAGCCGAATGCGAAATCAGAAAGGTGTCGTCGATATCGGAAATAAACGCAAATCGGGTTGGATGCGGCACCAGCACCTGACCCTCGCCCTCCGCCAGGATCGTTTCGGGGTTGATTGTCTGCGAAACCAGCTCGGCTTTGACCGGATGCCAGCCGGGCAGCACGGGTTCGGGCATCGGCAGGTCGACTCGAAAATAGCCATCTACATCGGCGCGGGTCTCGGTCGTCTGCCCGTTACACTGCACCCGAACCGTAGCATGTGGGTAAGGCCTGGCCAAAAATAACCGCACTAGGCTGAACATATTAACCAGCACACTGTGGCGGTACTTCCGGCGGGGATGAGCCGACTGTTTAAATACCGTCCCATGAATGGTTAGCCGTTGGGCGTTACCAAAACCACGGTACACCTTAACGGTGGGCTGGTCGGTGAGCCGCAGCCACGTTAAGAAATATCGTTTCAGCGTGCCTTTTGAGCTTATATTTTGTTTAACAGATAATGCGGGTCGAGCAGCTTCCATAACGCCTGGATCGGTACACCTATTTATAACCGCCAAATCACTGATAAGTTGACATTTTTATTCGCCATAAATCCGGTGTCGGGCGGACGCGACAAATCGGACTGGGAAGAAGGAATCCGCCAGTTTTTTGCCGACTTGCCCCACACAGTCCATGTACTGGAGCTCAACGGAAAAACCGACGACGAGTTAGTCAGACAACAGATTGCCCTTCACCAGCCCGACCGGGTTGTGGCCGTTGGGGGCGACGGAACCATTAAATGCGTAGGCACACAGCTGCTCGGAACGGATACCGTACTGGGTATTTTGCCGGCAGGCTCGGCCAACGGACTGGCGCGGGAGCTGGGCATTCCACCCGATATCGAGGCCAGCCTCAGCGTACTGGTAAACGGAACGCCAAAACCGGTCGATGTTATCTCGATCAACGAGGGCGACATTTGTCTTCACCTGGGCGATATTGGCCTGAACGCGCGGGTAGTCAAACACTATCAGGACAACAACTGGCGGGGCATGTTCGGCTACCTGCGGGCGGTTATCAAAGCCCTTCAGACCCGGCAGCTGCTGCGGGTCGAGATCAACCTGGGCGAAACCTGCGTGTCGAGAGCAGCGCTCATGGTCGTGCTGGCCAACGCCCGGATGTACGGCACGGGCGCCGTAATCAACCCTGATGGCGACATGTCTGACGGGCAATTTGAGGTTGTCATTTTCCGGCGGCTGGCCATCTGGGAAATTCTGAAACTATTCTGGCGCTACCGGCCTTTCGACCCACGCAGTATTGAAATTTATCCCGCTACCTCTATCAGCGTTGAAACGCGCCGAAAAGCGTATTTCCAGATCGATGGCGAGTACAGGGGGCGCATCAACCAACTCAAAGCCGCCATCAGGCCGGGGGCACTGACGGTTCTGGTGCCATCCGAAACGGCCCCTTAACTGGCGGATACTGAAGCCTTGCCAATTCGTTCAGGTTCGCTGTAGATGTTGAAACGGCCGTTTCGGACAAACCCGACTAAAGTCATACAAGCCTCCTGCGCCATGTGAACGGCCAGACTCGAGGGTGCTCCTACGGCTGTCAGTAACGGCACTCCGGCGCGCCAGCTTTTCTGGACCAGCTCGACTCCGATCCGACCACTCAGAAAAACACCGTACTTGCTAAGCGGCAGCCAGCCCTGCCAGAACGCGGCTCCGATGAGTTTGTCGAGGGCATTATGCCGCCCGATATCCTCCCGAACCAGCCGTACCGTTCCCTGGGCGTCGAATAAAGCAGCCGCGTGAATACCACCCGTGTGCGCAAAAGCCGTTTGCCTGTGCCGAACCGTATCGGGTAGTGCGTTTACTACCAGCGGATTAATGATCAACGATGAGTGGAGTGGCCCACTGGTCTGCGCCATCACCGCTTCGATAGTCGTTTTACCACACAGACCGCAGCTCGACGAGGTAAATGTATTCCGTTCGAGCCGGGACCAGTCTACAGCTACCCCTGGTCGGAGTTCGACCCGTATTACATTACCTTCCTTGTCGGCATCCTGAACACAATGACGGCACGATAGCACATCGCCCGGGCTTTGAATTATTCCTTCAGAAAACAGAAAACCGGCTGCCAGTTCTTCGTCATGACCCGGCGTTCGCATCGTAACCGACACCGACCGCTGCTGACGGTCGTTGGCGGGTCCGAAGCCCAGCCGGATTTCGAGCGGCTCTTCAACCGCCAGCAGATCCGGGACTTCGGACCAGCTGTCGTCAGTAACTTTATGAACGGTAGTGGGGGCAACTAAGGGCATCGCTGTATCTGGATTGATACACCAATAACGCCAATTCTCCAAAATAGTTGATGACTGGCATCGCTGCGATTATACTGATTAGAAGCCGAGAGACGCGGCTGCTTTAATAGCGAACCGATTCACTGGCAAGCCATTGGGACCGGGGTCCAGGTAAGTTAACCGATGGATAGCCTGCAGCCGGAGTATCTTAAAGATGTTTTCGATGCCATACCCAACTTCCAGATAAGGTGTACTGCTATCCAGCGTACCAAACCGAATGGGCTTTTGCCCATTAGGAAGAGGTTTGCTGGTTTCGATGGCCTGATTGGCTTTACTCATACTTCCCCAGAGTGCATCGACATTGGCTACGAGCCGCCAGTTGAGTTTCCGGATAGCCGGAATCCGGTTGAACAGCAGGCCTTCGAACCGGTGCTGCATATGAATGGCCACAAACCGATCGCTCACAAATTCATAGAACTGCATTCGGTTGAAGGTGTTGGTGGTAAGCAGCGGAGTCGGATTGCCGATGTGCGGAAATAATAACGGTACCGGTATGGTTGATGGTGTATAACCAGCGGTAAGCAGATAAGATAAACGGCCCAGCGGCCCCAGCCGCAGCGACTGCTGCGCCCGCAGCGTCAGCCGGTCGTAGCTGTAACCGCCCCCCATTGAGCGGGCCCCGTGGGTATACCGAATGGTTATCACCGGGGCCCGTTTCGTGCCGAGCGTAATGCGCTCGTTGCCATCCATGATATACTTCTCCTTGCGCGCCAGCCGGGCCTCTACCGACCAGTATGTATCGATAATATCGGACCGCAGGGGCGACAGGTCTCCCAGCTCAGGCTGTAGTCTATACTGAAATGGAAAAGTCGGGTCGAACGTACGGCTTCCAAGTGTAGCCGTCAGCAGGATACCCCGAACGGGTTCGCTTCTGAAAAAGGCTTCCTGAACGCGTGTTCGATACGCTCCTCTGTATTTGCCAAAGCGACTCAGCGCATAAAACATACGATTGCCCCCGACCAGCTCCGGGGTAATCCCCAGCCGTTCCAGATCGTATGACATCCGAACGCCAACCAGCGTCCATCGCTGGCGGGAGAAGAGGTAATCCGCTTCAGCACCGTATTTAAACTGGTTGTCATATGTACCATAAGCCAGGTAACCACGCAGTATGACATGCCGGCTAAAGTCATCGTTAGTCCGAAAACCCAGCCGTATCCGGAGACCCTCCAGACTGTTGGCAGCCAGCATGTATGGGTACGGACCCAGATCAAAACCACCCAGTTTGTAGAAACCCGTTATGGCAATCTGGCCAACGGCTTCGGCTTTTTTGACGGCTGGAATAGCACGCAGCTGTTCGATCATGCGCTCGGCTTTCCGGTCTGAACGGCCCAGCGAGTCGGGGCCAGCCAGATCACGCTGTACCGATGCCCAGAACGCATCATTGGGCGTAGTTACCGTATCCACTGGCTCTACAGGCTGCTCATAGAAAGAAACCGGTCGAATCTTATTAATAATCAGATGGCTGCTGCGCATCGTTAGCTCGGCGCGCATACCCAGCGAGTTTTTACCGATACCGGTTAGGTCGGCGGTTAGTTTCAGACTGACCGGGAGCCAGCCGCTGGGTTGGCCGGAACCAGCCAGCGAATCGGTAACGGGCTCGAGTTCCTGCTCGATAGTCAGTTTGCGAACATAGTTCAGGTTGGCCCGGTCGCCAATACGGGCTTCAATCTGGCAGAGAGCAAACGTACTAGTATCAATCCAGACTTTGCCGATAAAGGCCAGGTCTTCAGGGCGCTTCGGATCGAACTGGATCTCGTAACAGATCCGATCACCTAACTGAGTAGTATCGGCCAGAAAAAAATGGTACCAGTTTTTCCAGTTGTCGCCCGTTGGCGAGGCAAAGTCCTTACCCAGTATGGGAATGTAGTTGTCGTAGAAATTCTGACTAACCAGGTTTGTACCGCCCAGTAGCTGCGAACTCAGACCAGCATCATCGACAGCCACGCCCCGAATACGGGTTTTACGAATATCTTCCCGACGAACTTTTGGATTAGAACGCACATAGCAGCGAGAAACCGACTCAGACAGCAACAACGGCAGCAACCGATTTCCTTCATCGTCAAACATGGAGTCGGCCTGGCTCATTCCTTCTTTGACCCGCTTCATCAGCGGATTCTGGCTCATACGGGCCGATACATGACTCAGCGCAACGCTGGTTTTCGTATAGGTATCACCTTCATAAGCGGCCAGTCGATTGCGGTCATTGACGGTTCGGTTCTTACGCAGTTGACGGAGTACACGAAAAGCCGGATTTTCGCCCGCCCGTACAACCACCTCCTGCAGGGCATTCCCGGCGGGGGTCAATTTGAAATCAAGGGCCTGGGTTGGTCGCTCTTTATCGACAAATTGCCGAAGCATGGCATAGCCCAGCGAGCTGACAGCTATCGAATCGGTCAATACCTTGACCGTGAGTGTAAAACGCCCATTATCGTCGGTCAGGGTGCCAGCCCGACGGCCTACCAGTACAACACTGGCAAAGGGAACGGGCTCGCCGGTTCGTGCATCGGTAACCATACCCGTTACCGTAAAGGTTGTCTGGGCATGAACAGGTAAAAGTGATGTGAATAGTAGGAATGCAATGAGTACAGGTTTCACCAGGGGTACAAGTCGTAGTTAACGGTCTGCTAAGTTACAAGTCCGTACCCTGCTCCCACAACACTTTGAGTTAAAGGAGCATTAATATGCGTTCAAGTGTATTTATGCAAGCATGAATTGCTTACCGTACCTGTACGCATTAACCGACCAGCCAGATTCGGTCGGCGTCGGCGCCCTGCTCGGTCCATTCGACCAGTACCCGCTGTGATTCAAGGGTATTGACGCGTTTGCCGGTATAATCTGGCCGGATCGGCAGGTCACGGTTGTAACGCCGGTCAATGAGCACCAGCAGTTCGACCTGGCGGGGGCGGCCAAACGCGGTCATGGCGTCCATAGCGGCCCGGACCATACGCCCGGTAGCCAGCACATCGTCAATCAGCACAACACGCTTATCTTCGATAATAAAGGGAACATTCGTGGTATTGGGCCGCAGGGGCGTGTCGCGCCGACGGAAGTCATCGCGGTAGAACGTAGCGTCCAGATAACCAAGCGGCACTGAATAACCCAACGTCCGGTTCAGCTCACGACCCACCCGATCGGCGAAATAAATGCCGCGCGGCTGCATACCCAGTATAACAGTATTGGCAAAATCCTGGTGGTTTTCAATCAATTGCTGCGCCAGGCGACTAATCACAATTTCGAGTAGCGGGCTGGACAGAATCAGGCGTTGTTGGTTCATGGGGTAAAAATAGTTGGAAGTCGTTAGTTTTTCCATTGGTAATTTTGCGTCCGCTGTATGCGTGGCATTCGTTACCTGTTTTACAAATGGCTAAGTTTCTTCTGGTAGGTCTGGGCAACATCGGACCTGAATACGCACTAACCCGCCATAATGCGGGCTTTATGGTTCTTGACCGGCTGGCGGCCCAGTATGGGTTTGATTTCAGCATGACTCGCCTGGCCTACACGGCTAAATGGCAGCACAAAGGCAAGCAGCTCTTCTTTATCAAACCAACGACATACATGAACCTGAGTGGGCGGGCGGTACTATATTATCTCAAGCAGGAGAATATCCCTGTCGAAAATATGCTCGTGATCACCGACGACAAGGATTTGCCCTTTGGCAAGCTCCGGCTCAAACCGAAGGGATCGCCGGGTGGTCATAATGGATTACGCAATATCGATGAGGTACTTAACACCCAGGAATACGCCAGATTACGGGTAGGGATCGGAAATAATTTCTCGAAAGGCCGTCAGGTCGACTTCGTTTTGGGGCAGTTTCCGGAAGACGAATTGGTCCAATTACCCGACTATCTGGACCGCGCGGGTGATGCCGTACTTAGTTTTTGTACTATGGGGATACAGTACGCGATGAACAATTACAATCAGTAATATAACTTTTTAAAGTATTTTAAAATAATCACAAACAATATGTTCAGCATGTAACTACCTATTTGACAAAAATATTATTCTGGTAAATCGAAAATTAAGCCGAATAATTTCAGATTTAACCTAGAACACAACATTAAAAACCAAATATTATTCCGAAAAGACCCAATACTCGGTTTGTATTTTAAAAACTTCTATAGACATTTGTGTGTTCTTTAACTGAAACAAAAATAGAACAATACTATGAAATCGCGTGTTATCTTTGCATCGTTGATTCTTGGATTAGGGTTGACGATTTCTCAGGCAGACGCGGCTACCACCACCAACACTGATGATAGCCCGGCAGCCAACAAGCCGGCAAGTGCCATGCTTGTCAATGGTTCGCAAACGCAGTTCGCTGCCTATGTCGGACAAAACTTTGCCAAGTTTGCGCAGACTACCAACTGGGTAAACTTTATGAGTACCATCTCGTTGTATAATCAAAACCCAGCCGCTGTGCTTAAGCTCAGCCCCGCCAGGCGTCTTGAATTCAACCAGGCCGTTGCTCAGTTAAATAATCAACTGGCGAAAGGTAAAAATACCGAAGCCAGCCGCTGGATTACTCAGGCCAATCATACGGCCCGGATGATCAACTACCTCTGGGATGTTGAACGTTCAAACAGCGAAGGCTCTGACATTCAGTAATTTTAAATAAATACTGAAATAGTCGAGTTCTTGGAACAGAAAAGGGTAAAAGTTAGTTTTTCATGTAGAAAAGGTTAAGGGTTTAGGAATAGTCAGTATAAGGTTCTCCGCTCAGATCGGGGAACCTTATCTTTTTTATAAGCATTTGTACACCGTTTATGACCCCGACGGGGCTACTACCAGCGCCGGGTTTTGGCAGCTCTCTACTCGACTATCTCAGTCAACAAAAAAGCCATTCCTCAAGACGGGAATGGCTTTCGCGTTTTCTTAACCTAAACTAAGTCCATTTGAATGCGTTGTTGCCGGTTAGTTGTTACCGCCAACCCGTCCCTGTTCAGCTGAGGTAGCCGAGGAGCGCTGACGGGCGGCCTTTACGTTCTGGTTACCGAACCGGTATGTGAAGTTGAGCATGATCCGGCGGCTCTCCCAGCGCGATCCGACGTAGAAATTGATATCCTGTACGACCGCCCGGCCCCGGAACTGGTTCAGCCAGAACGGATCGTTGATGTTTAGTTTCAGACTGCCTTTACCGTCCAGTACCTTCTTCTGAACGCCCACCGTAAAGCCGCCCATCGGCTGGGCCTGGTAGAAACCGTACTGAGAAGCCGAATTGTACCAGCCCGAAAGCTCGGCAGACAGGGTTTTGCTCAGCGTGAAGTTATTGGAGGTATAGAGGTTGTAGGCCAGCAGCTTTACTTCGTAAGGCACTCCCGAATAGAATGTCTGGTAGTGCTGGTAATAACCGCTCACATTATTCTGCATCCGCCACCATTTGGCTACCATGACCGGAAAGCTCACGTTCAGGTTGATGTTGTCCATGTAGCCCAGGTTTTCGGGCGTTACGTAGGTGATATTCCGCTCCGGAATCTGACGCGGGGTTTCGCGGTTGATAAAATCGGTGGTCCGGCTAAAGCCCAGTGTCGTGGTGAAGGCATCCTTGTATACGTGAGTCAGCTCAATGGAGTTGGTGTATTGCGGCCGCAGGAACGGATTTCCCTGCTGGTAGGTGTATGGGTCGAGGTAATACACAAAGGGGTTCAGATTCTGGTAGTCGGGCCGATCGATCCGGCGGCTAAACGACAGGTTCAGGACATTAGTCGAATCCAGGGGCTGCGATAGAAACAAGGTAGGAAACACATTCAGGTAACTGCGCTCTACCCGTTGGCTCAACGTAATGGAGTTACCTACCGAGCGGGTGTGTTCGGCCCGCAGGCCCGCCTGTACTTTCAGCTTCTTACCCAGTTTACCGGCAAAGTTCACGTAGGCAGCATTGATATTCTCGTCATACTTGAAGTGGTTCGACCGGCTGGCGTCGAAGAGCCACTGCCGCGACTCCTGTTGCAGCGTATCGAAGATGGTGTTGTTGTCGGCGTTGACAAAACTGCTTTTCAGACCGGCTTCCAGTTTTGACCCGTTTTTGAGCGGGTGTACATAATCGGTCTTGAACGCCATGATGTTGATCGTTGAAGGCATCGTATTTCGTACATCCTGCCGCGGCTGGGTCACTACGTTCTCGTTATTCAGATAGGTAGTGCTCAGGTTAGATAGGTTGGTGCCCGTATACCGAACGTAGTCGGCATCAGCTGTCCATTCGCGGCCTTTTCCGTCGAAATCGTATTTGTAATTCAGGTTACCGGTCCAGTTTGTGAGCGGGTTTTTGAAGTACGTCTGCGTAGTGGGCCGACTTACGACCTGGCGATTTTCATCCAGGATCAGGGTGTTATTCAACCCATCAGACTCCCAGTTGTTCGAGAAGCCGTTGACCAGCACGCCCACCGTACTCTTCTGACTGATGAAATAATCGAGTCCTGCCTTGTAAGAGTGCCCCACAAAGTGGTTAGGCCGGTACGACTTCTGCTCGAAATAGGTCTTGGTGCCGTTAAACGGAATGACCCGGTTAATTTCGTTGCTCTGGGCACTCTCCCGGTTCACGTAGCTGTAGTTACCGAACAGGTTTACCTTACTGTCGCGGTGGTTCAGGTTCAGCGAGGTGTTGAACTTGGGCAGATCGTCGCGGCCGCCACTCAGATTGTTGAACCAGCCGTAGCCTGTTCCGAGCGTAAACGTACCGTTGGTGCCGAAGTTCTTGTTCTTTTTCATCTTGATATTGATGATCCCCGAGTTACCGGCCGCGTCGTACTTGGAACCAGGATTGGTGATGATCTCGATCGTGGCAATATTGTCGGAAGGCGTGTTCTTGAGCAGGTTAGAAACTTCCTGCTGGGAGAGGTACGTCTGCTTACCGTCTATGTACACGATAACTCCGGACTTACCCTTCAGCTGAATCTGGTCATTCTGGCGGTCAATGGTTACGCCGGGGGCTTTTTCCAGCACTTCCAGGGCAGTATTCCCGCTGGCAACAATGCTGTTTTCGACGTTGACCACGGTGCGGTCAACCTGCTGCTCGATAAAGGGTTTTTTGGCTACCACGTTTACTTCCGACAGGTTCTTCGACTCATCGGGCATGGCCAGTGCTGGTAACTCGATGGCCGGATGAGCCTCATCGACTACGAACGGAGCACTATACGTTTTGCGGTAACCGATCTGCTGAGCCACCACCATATAGCGCCCGGCCCCTACGTTCTCGAAAGCAAATTTGCCCGCAGCATCGCTGATCGACCCTTTAGCCATAGTCGAATCAGTGGCTTTCAGTAACATCATCGTTGTGAACTCCAGTGGTTTCCCGGCCGAAGTGGCCACTAATCCGCTAACCGTACCTCGGGTGAGTACCTGACCAAATGTAGCCGTCAGGGAGGTCATGAGCAGTGTTAAGAAGAGAAAGGTCCGTTTCATAATGTATTGCTTTTTTCGAAGGTCGGGTGTGTTAGTGCCGCCGTAGTACAATGTAAAGGTAGGTAGTGGGCATCACAAAGTACCTGTTCTTACACAAGCGGTCTGATCGGATGGATAAGCGGATTTGACGGGGAGATAAGCGTACTGGAGAGGATTTTCTAAAAGATGGGCTTCAGACTAACTATGTTGCATCTGCCCTGAAAAAAATTCTGGCCCGGCCGGTACGCCCTAAACCGGACCAGAATATACCAGCTGATTATAGCTTGAAACCAACCGCCCATACACTGGCATCGGGTCCAAGTCCTGGCTCAAAGGGGCTTTTGGGCTCGTAGCGGAAGAAGAGTTTAGCCTCGTGGCGGAAACCCAGTTCGGTAGTCAATCCCCAGCGCACCTGGTTGAGGTTGTAAGAACCGTGCGTCCTGACGGCCCGGGCACCCTCTGCCTTAACTTTGGTGTAACTGTCGACTCGCAGACCGGCGTAAGCTCCCAGGCCCAGGGTCAGCCCCGACCGGAACGACAGGTTCAGGATCACGGGCAGGTTCAGCTGGGTGGTGACCAGCTTAGACCGGCGCAGGTCTACGTTGGCTGATTCTACGATAAGCTGGTTGTTCTGCTCTACGAGGGTGTTGTTGCCTTCGAACATAAAATTGTTCCAGGCTATTTCGGGTCCGGTTACGAGCCGCAGCTTGGTAGCCCCCTTTGCTATGAGCGGAATCCGCTTCTGCCAGCCCAGCGCTACAAAACGCGAACCGATTGGCCGGAATTCGTACCCACGGGGCAGTGTGCCGCTGAAGTTGTTCAGGCCAATGTAGATGCTGAAATCACTGGCAATCCGCTCGGCCCGTCTGGTTGAATACGACCGCGTGGTATGCGTTGCCGAGTCTTTCTCAATAGTGATTGTCGTTTGGGCAAACGATGCGGCCGAAGTCAGAGTCAGGGCCGTGGTGAGGAGGTGATATATAGCTTTCATGACAGTTGTCAGATTGATCGTGGTTGAAAAGTTGACGGTGTGTCGATCAGCGCTAATCGTTTCCCGGTGTTGTTTGATCAGAAGATGTATAAAGCCCGCTGACAGGTTGCATGGGCTTTGCGTTTTTTTCTGTTTTTTTTCAAACACCCTTTTTCCGGCACCATACACCCCTAAAAATCAATGACTTATATAGACACTCTCACAACCTCACTACACAAAAAGCCCTTCATCGGTGCCTGGCTACTGCCAGGCACCGATGAAGGGCCATCCTTTCGGACAGTTTCAGTTTACCTCCGCATGAGGGCGGTACGGCGGGAATCTAGTCTCAGAAAAATGAACAGCAGGATCGAGAACGACCAGAGCGACGATCCACCATAGCTAAAGAACGGCAGCGGAATTCCGATAACGGGCATGAGTCCGATGGTCATACCGATGTTGACCATAACGTGGAAAAAGATTATACCCGCCACGCAGTAGCCATAGACCCGGGCAAATTTACTGCGCTGCTTCTCGGCCAGGATAACGATTCGGGACAGTAGTCCGATGAAGAGCGCAATGACAATCATGCTGCCGATAAAACCATGCTCCTCTCCTATGGTGCAGAAGATAAAGTCGGTGCTCTGTTCCGGTACGAAATCGAATTTTGTCTGGGTTCCTTCCAGAAAGCCCTTACCCTGAAGCCGCCCGGATCCGATCGCTATTTTTGCCTGGGTCACGTTCCAGCCCACCCCCAGCGGGTCGATTGTTGGGTCGACAAGTACCTTGATGCGGTTTCGCTGGTGCTTCTGCAGCACATTGTTGACAAAGAAATCGACACCGGTAACGAGCGCCATCATGCCTGCGCCGATCATTGCCATGGACAATAGGTTCCGGGTCGTACGGTTGTAGCGGGGCATCAGGAGCACAATGATCCCGTACAGCACCACAATGCCGGCAAAAATGTACAGCTTCGGAAAAACCAGCGCCAGCACGAACAGAGCCGCTACACTGATACCCAGGGCCGGTATCCAGCCCGGGAGTCCCTCGCGGTACAGCATGATGACAAACGAAGCAAAAACCAGCGTTGAGCCGGTTTCGTTGGAGGCCAGAATCAGAATACAGGGCAGCACGATAATGCCGCCGATGCGCAGCAGCTCTTTGGTTCGGCCAAGGTTCATGCCGGGCACATCGAGATACTTGGCCAGCGCCAGCGCCGTAGCCACTTTGGCAAACTCGGCGGGTTGTATAGAAAACGCGCCAAACTTAAACCACGACCGCGACCCGTTTATGTTCGACCCGGCAACCAGTACCAGCAGCAGCATCAGAATCATAAACGCATAAAACACGTACGCAAACGAGTCGAAGAATTTATGGTTGATTACCAGAATACAAATGATGAGCAGCACGGTAGTACCAATCCACATCATTTGCTTACCCGCATTGGTGGTCATATCGAACAGGCTCGTATGGTCTTCGGGACTGTATACGGCGGCATACACATTGAGCCAGCCCATGGTTACACAGCCCAGATACAGCACCAGCGTCAGCCAGTCGATGTGTTGCGCAAAAGGATCGTTCGTACGAGACAAAGACACTAGTATATTGAGTTTACGGGATTAATGTCCACTGGCGGCAGCCACGGCAACCGGTTTGGGACTGTTAGCCGTCATGAGCGGCTTGGCTTCGGGGGTTTTCCGGACCGTATCCTTCCTGGGAGCGGCTGGTTTTTTTGGAACAGGCATCCGGCTCACCGGAGGCAGGTAGTTGGCCGCTTTCACCTGCTCATCCAGCTTTTTGGCTTCCGTTTTCCGTTTCAGATAGCGCTCGGCTACCAGAGCCGCTACAGAAGCGGCCGCCTTGCCGCCCCAGCCTGCGTTTTCGACGAAAACGGCTACGGCTATTTTGGGGTTGTTCATCGGCGCGAACCCGATAAAGATGGAGTGGTCAAACTTATGCCCGTACTTGTTATTCTGCGACGTACCGGTTTTACCGCACAAATCAATACCCTCGATATTAGCGAGTGGGGTTACGGTACCGTGGGATACGGCAGCACGCATGCCGTCGATAACGGGCAGAAAATGCTTGTAGTCGATGCCGGTCTCGTGGCGCTCGAAATATTCGGCCGGCACGCCAACGCCGGGCTTGTTTAATCCTTTGATGTAATGCGGGGTGATGTACCAGCCGCGATTGGCGATTGTGGCCGCCAGATTGACCAGCTTCAACGGGCTGATCAGCAACTCACCCTCGCCGATACTGAGCGAGTACACGTTGGAGAATTTCCAGCGCAGCGCCCCCCGGTAGGCTTTATCATAGTATTCGGGCGTGGGCAAGTTACCCTTCAGCTCGCTGGGCAGGTCGATGCCGAGCCGCGCACCGATACCGAACTTTTCGGCCATGCTGTGCCATTCCTTCAGACCAATTGCCGAGGCCTTAAAGGTATTATGCTCGCCGTTGAAATACAGGAACTTGCGAAAAACGTGGTAGAAATACGGATTACAGGAGTTCTGCACCGCCCCCCGCAGGTTATTGCCTCCGCGGCAGTGACAACGCATTGGCGAACCGCTGTGGCCGTATACGGTATTGGGGTAGAGCGACCCCTGCTGCTGAGCAATCAGCGCCTGGATCAGCTTAAACGTGGAGCCGGGCCGGTAGCTGGCCATAACGGGCCGGTTAATGAGCGGTTTGTAGGGGTTTTTAATCAGCGCCCGGTAATTCTTGGAAAAGAA
The DNA here is from genome assembly GCF_002006735.1 of Spirosoma sp. 209. Taxonomy (NCBI): domain Bacteria; kingdom Pseudomonadati; phylum Bacteroidota; class Cytophagia; order Cytophagales; family Cytophagaceae; genus Spirosoma; species Spirosoma sp. 209. The sequence goes on from NZ_MVEC01000003.1 coordinate 127,047, forward strand.
ACGGCTCGACAGCAGGTTCGGGTCGTAGGTAGGCGCCGATACTGACACCAGAATTTCGCCGGTAGCGGGTTCAACCGCCAGCACGGCCCCCACTTTGTTCTGCATCAGGCTGTCGGCGTATTTCTGCACCTCAACGTCGATCCCGGTAATCAGGTTTTGGCCCGCAATAGCCAGCGTATCGAAGGCCCCGTTCTTCCAGGAGCCTTTATTTACACCCCGCACGTTCTGCATCATGAACTTAACCCCCCGTTTACCGCGCAGTTGTTCTTCATACTGCTCTTCCAGGCCGTTATGCCCCACATAATCGCCCTGTCGGTAATAGAGGATATCCTGTTCTTCAAGCTGTTTTTTGCTGATTTCACTCACGTAGCCCAGCGCATTGGCCATCGTGTGGGCCGGGTACGTACGCATGGAGCTTATCACCGGCTCGAAGCCCCGGTAGTCGACGAGTGCATCCTGTATGCGGGCAAAATCTTCTTTGGACAGCTGCCGCATAAACAGCGATGGCTTCACGGGCGAGTAATTTTTAGCCAGCCCCATAATGCTGTCGAACTCGGATGTAGTGATGTTCATCATCCGGCAGAAAGCAACCGTATCGGGAATCCTGACCTGTTTGGGCGTTACGTACAGGTCATAGACGGGGGTGTTATAAACAATGAGCTGATTATTGCGATCATAAATCTGCCCCCGATACGGAATCTCGACCACCCGCTTGATCGAGTTTTTCGATGCGCCCAGCGAGTATGTATCATCCAGTACCTGTAGGTAAAAAAGGCGGGCCAGATACGTTAGCCCAACCAGACAGAACACCCCGATAATGACCCACTTCCGGTTCTCCAACATGACAATTACTACCTAAACCAAGTTACGATTCTATAACGCAAACCAAAGATAAGCAAAGCTTATGAGGTATTATGAATGATAAACGTCAGGTAGTTGGGCAGACTTGTATGCCCCATTTATCTTTCCTACTTCATCCTGCTTTTTTACCATCCGCGCGCCGATGTTTTTACCCGGCAGAGGTACATGTCAGCCGTTATATAAAGCGTACGTCCATCGTCGCCCCAGGCACAGTTGGCAGTAGCAACGCCGGTTTTAATATATCCCAGCAACTCGCCCGACGCCGACAGCACCAGCACCCCACCCGGACCGCTGGTCCAAATGTTGCCATCCCGGTCGAGCTTCAGCCCATCGAATCCACCGCGCAGGTCCTGCTTCTTCAGCCCCTCGGCGCCGAAAATTGCCTTTCCTTTTCCAACCGATCCGTCTGTTTGGAGCGGATAAGCCATTATTACCGGATTATTGGGATCCGACTGGGCTACATACAACGTTTTTTCGTCGGGCGATAACGCAACCCCATTGGGCCGGGTCAGATCGCCTACTACGAGACTTACCGCCCCGTCGGGTCCGATACGATATACGCCGAACCCATCGGTTTCCCGGCTGGTATCGTTTTCGCGTTTGGGCATACCGTATGGCGGATCGGTGAAATAGTAGCTCCCGTTCGAGTGAGCGACCACATCGTTCGGACTGTTCAGTCGTTTGCCCTGATACCGGTCGGCGAGCGTCACTTTACCTCCGCTGCCATCCAGCGGCATGGCCGATACGCGCCGGTCGCCGTGTTCACAGAAGATGAGTCGGCCTTTCGGGTCAATGGTCAATCCGTTAGAGCCGGGTTCCTCGCTGTAGTTTCCCAGCCCCGTATAGCCCGAAGGCTTCAGAAACGTACTCAGCCCATCTTTTTCGGTCCAGCGGAATACGGTGTTCTGCGGCACATCTGAAAAGAGAAGAAACGACTCGGCCGGAGCTGTTCGTTTCACCCATACCGGCCCCTCAGACCAAACAAACCCACTGGCTATGACGTCTATTTTTGCGTCTTTGGGCAGGAGTTTGTCCAGACGCGTATCCAGTCTGATTATCTGCCCAATGGTTGGGTAGGCGGGCTGAGCCAGTACCGGCGCAGGGGCTGTCAGTACCAGCAACGCCATCAGTAATCGGTTTGTGTTCATCAGATAAAAGGGTTTGGTCTGCCTTACTCGATTCGAATGGTTTGCCGACCCAGGCCGGGCATGCCTGTAGCCGTAGCTCCCTCGACCCGTAGGCGCAGTTTTGTTTTTGCATCTGATGCAAAGAAAGAAACAACGGCTTTTCCGTCAGCCCCTGTCTGAATCTGAGGATTCCAGTACAGCGTAGTGCGGTAATCAGGGCGGATGTGCTCTGGCTTTTTGACGTCGTACCGGGGGGCGTAAAACTCCCGTACCGGTGCGTAGCCCGGAAGTTTGGCAACCAGCGTGCCGGGAGCCGCTTCCTTGGCCAAGTCATAGTCAGGCGAACCGCGTTTGGTCAGCACCGATATAACCCCACCCGCAGCCCGCGAGCCGTAAATAGCCGCCGATCCTCCTTTCAGAATATCGACCTGATCGACGTCGTTTACCGATATGCTCATAACCCCCTGCAGGTCCATGGGCGTACCATCTACTACGAACAGAGGTTCTATGGCCCCGCCAAAATTGGCAGCCCCCCGAATCTGAACCTTGGCGCTGAAACCCGAACCGGTCACCTGAACGCCCGCTACCCGCCCCTGAATCACGTCCAGAATCGTTATCCGGCCCGCGGTATTGTTCTGATCGAACTTTACCGTCGCATCGGCCGCACCGTATATTTTCCGGCTATCGGGTGGCTGATTCTTTTTGGCTTTTACGGTTACCGCCTGGAGCAGCACCTCCCGGTTATTACGAATCTGGCGCTCAATCTCCATGTACTCATTGGTGCGTCGGATAAATTCATCATATGCGTCGCGATCGAACTCAACCGGGTTGAGCGGAGGACGCACGATCGTAACGGGGGGTGTCAGCAGCTGGTCGAGCGTAATAACCAGATCCCGGTTCGTTTTTCCTTTCGTTCCCTGAATGAGCACGGTTGTCGTATCCGTGAAGTCCAGATCATAGGCTGCATAGTTGCCCCGCTCGTCGGTTTCGCCCGTCATCATCTCTCTCGAACTATCTCGCTTGGCAACGATGAAGGTCAGGCGTACTTTACCCCCAATATCTTTCTGATTAGGTCGAACAACGCGCCCCGTCAGGGCCAGTCCGCGCTCTACCGGAAACGTAACGGGTGGAATGGTACCCGACAGCACATCAGCCCACACAAAGCGTCGCCACCCCTGCGTCATCATGAGCAGATCGAGTTTGAGAGCCCGGTCGGCATGCGCAGGATTGAAGTAGTAATCTGGCTGCTCTATAGTTCCTGTCAGATCTGACTCGAGCAGTAAATGGGACGTAATAGACGCGCGGTTGGAGTCAGTTTCCGGCGAAAGCCGATCGTCTACAACCGCCAGCGACAGGTTGGCGGGAGCCGGACTGCCGTCGGCATCGGTGGTGGTCAGGGTCAGGTTGATCTGGTCGCGGGTACGGTAAGCCGACTTCTCAGCCTTCACCTGAACGTTTATTCGTTCATTTTTATCGATGAAGATCAGCCGCTCGCAGACGGGTTTGTTGGTCTCATCGAAGAGCGTCAGCTGGGCGATACCTTCGGGGAACTGCGCTTTGGTCAACTGAGCCACCGACGATTTCTTGGCCAGCGACACTTTAGCCACGTGAATAATCTGACCACGAGTCTGAGCCACCAGCGTCATGGCCGCTGCCGGATCTGTACTGGTCTTGTTATGCCGGAAGTAGACCCGGACATTGTCTTTGCTGGATAAATTATCGACCTGCATCAATGCCCCCTGCGGCTGTACGGCTGGTAAAGGGTAGCTGGCAAATGTTCCTTCCGGCTGCCGCACAAAGGCTGTATACTGCTGTCCGGCCTCGGGTTTGATGGACAGATAGCCCATCCCCAGGTGGGTACTGGCGAAACCAACTACGGTATCTTTCCGGCTGTCGAGTACGAATCCCTGGATAGCCTGACTACGGCCCGATACACTGGTAGCCCGGAAAGCTACCCGGCTATCCAGCCCTTCAATGAGTTGCCCGCCTTCGGGCATAAACTGTACATCGAGCCGGGGGGTGGCTGCGTTCGCTGCCGTGGGCGTTCCCGTTGTCCCGCCGGTGCGCAGGACAGCCAGCGTTTTGGTAAAAAAGTACGCATCGGGGTAGTTGCGCATGAAATTGGTATAGGCCCGAAGCTGGTAACTACCGGCTGGTAACGAGTCGGGCAAGGCCAGCTGCCCGGGGGCGTAACTGGCTACCGCCCGAAACTGAGCCCGCAGGCGTACCTGTTTCGCGGCCACATCGACCAGGTCAACATACAGGACCTTGCTTATCGTATCGGCTGTATGGGTGTTCCCGCCAAACAAATACCCTTTGATCCAGATTGTTTCACCAGCCAGGTAGGCCTCCCGGTCGGTGTGCAGATACACTTTTTCTACGGGTCTTTCAATGCTGTACCGTTCAAACTGGTCAATCAAACGCTTGACGAAGTCATCGTCGATGTACCGAAATGCGGTCAGGCCTGTTATCGAAAGCAGGATAAATGCAAAAAAAGAACGGTGGTTTAGTAAACGCATAAAATAGATTTAAGATGGGTGGACCTTTGTTTGTTGATATCGCGACTAAATTAGCGAAAATACCCCTCTCTATATGATGACATCTTCCTCAAAAACGGCTTTACTGATTGGAGCAACGGGCCTGATTGGCGACCTGCTCGCTCATCAGCTGGTTAACTCCCCAGACTACTCCAGCGTAAAAGTGCTGATTCGCAAGTCGTTAACCTGGCAGCACCCCCGTTTGCAGGAAGTACAATTTGATTTTGACCACCCCAATGGGCTTCTCACCCAGGCCGACGATATCTTCTGCTGCTTAGGCACTACGATGAAAAAAGCCGGCTCGCGGGATGCTTTCCGGAAAGTCGATTACCAATACCCCCTGGACATTGCCCGGCTCGGCCTGGCAAACGGTGCCAAACAGTTCATGATTGTGACGGCCATGGGGGCTGATACCAACTCATCTTTTTTCTACAATCGGGTGAAGGGCGAAGTAGAACGCGATCTGACCGCGCTGGGGTACCCTACCCTGCTGATTTTCCGCCCGTCGCTCCTGCTCGGCAACCGGACTGAAAACCGGTTCGGCGAACGGTTGGCCGAGGGGGCCATGCGCCTGTTTGCTCCCCTGATTCCGGCCAGATACCGGGGTGTCGACGCGGCCAAAGTGGCCAATGCCATGCGGCAAACCGCCCAGCAGGGTCTAACAGGGATACACATTTTTGAGTCCGATGCGCTGCAAGGCTATTAACCGCGGGCCGTGAACCCGCTTATTTATCAACGGGGAGGTAAACCAGAAACGTTGATCCCTGATTCAACTGGCTGGTTGCGGTAATCATGCCACCATGATTTTCTGCAACCTTCTTGCAGATAGCCAGCCCCACACCTGATCCGGCAAACTGACTTTTGCTGTTTAACCGCTGAAATACCTGAAAAATACGATCCAGGTATTTCTCTTCGAACCCAATCCCATTGTCGACTACGCAGAGTTCGATGAACGGTCGACCTTCCGCACTGTTTTTCAGATTGTCGGGCAGTTCGGCCGTGTTGACCCGGCGGCAGCGAATCTCTACGGCTGGCGAAATGTGCTGCCGCCGAAATTTAATGGCGTTGGTGATCAGGTTCTGAAACAGCTGATAAAGCTGTAACCGATGCCCCGAAATAACCGGCAGGCTATCGATCCTGATAGTAGCCTGTGCTTCATGGATGGCTGTGCTGAGGTCTTCGGTTAACTCGGCCAGGAGTTCGTTCAGCGAGACGGGCAAAAACGATTCCTGCTGGGTAGATAATCGGGAAAAGGTCAATAGGTCCCGAATCAGCATCGACATACGTTCGGCCGACGACTGCATTCGGTCGATATAGCCCATTGCCGTTCCATCCAGCTGGTTTACGGCATGCATTTGCAGCAGATTTCCGAAGGCCTGAATCTTGCGCAGTGGCTCCTGCAGGTCGTGACTGGCCACGTAGGCAAATTGCTGCAGATTGTCGTTGGAGCGGAGCAGGTCGCGGTTGGCGGCTTCGAGCTGAGCGCGGTTCTGCTGGCTTTCGGACACATCGAGGTAGGTAAACAACACGCCATCACCTTGTTTGACATACTGGGCATCATACCAGCCGTTGATACCATGAGCCCGATAATCAAGCAGCCGCCGGAGTGGCTCTCCGGTTTCAACTACCTGAACCAAATCGTCGAAGTGACCATTCGTTCGGTTGCTCGGGTAATTCTGCAACATCAACAACCCAGCCATCTCCTCTACCGAACGGCCCGTAACACGCGCGTTGGTTGGATTGGTCAGGGCATGTACGAAATCGACAATCTGCCCGGCTTCATCGCGTACAGCCTGGTACAGCACAATACCGGTCGGTGAATTATTGACTACGGCCTGGAGCAAATCGGCCTGCCGCTTTTTTTCCTCATCGGCTTCCCTGAGCCTGGTTACGTCGAGGAATGTGAGCAAAACGGCATCCCCCAGCTTGACCAGGTAATATTCAAACCAGCCCCGTATGCCGTATCGGTTGTACTCTTCGCTAAACTGCCGGGCCTCACCCGTGCGGTTTACGCTCTCCATGACCTGGAAAAGCGGAATCTGCTGCCAACCCGGAAACAAAGCTGAAATCAGCTGATTGGTCATACCCTCTACCGTATGCCCGGCCAGTTCGGCGTTGAAGCGGTTGGTAAGCCGGTACCGAAAATCGACGACCTGGCCCGACTGCTCCCCTAATCCGTAAATGGCTTCGGCCAGAATAATACCGACCGGCGCATTGTCAACAACGCTTTGCAACAGATCGAACTGTTGGTCGCTACGCAGCCCGATGCGTTTCAGATCGGTACTGTTCTGGAAGGTGAGTATGACTCCATCTTTAAACTTTCGACCCGAGATGGTATACCATCGGTTTTGATTGGGGTAGTACTGCTCCTTGATAAATGGTTCGTTTTGTTCGATGACGGCAACGTACTGCTGAAAGGAGCCTACCTGTTCAGTTTGGGGATATAAGGTACGCAGCGTTTTCCCCACAAGCTCATTGACCTGCATCCCGTTCATGTGGGCGCTGGTCTCGTTTATACGCACCAGCCGGAAATCGCTGATCCCGCCGTCCTGATCTCTGATGGCTTCGAACACCGAAATGCCCAGTAGCGACGTACTGAAAACCACGTCGATAAAGTCGTTCAGTTCAGTCTGCTCCTGTCGGGCCTGTACAGTGACCGAAATATCGGTATATGCGATCAGTACACCTCCGTTGAATTCGTCGGCCGTAATGGTATACCAACCCATATTCGGGTAACAGTCGGTGTGTCTGATGCAAACGTCATAGGACAGAGAAGCCCCTGATTCGGCAACCCGTAAAAGCTCACGAAATCGGTCGGTATCAATCCCTTTAGGCATCTGCTGACTCATGAGCTGCCCAATAGCTACCGATCTCGAACAGCCCAGCATGATCTCGGCCAGCCGGTTGGCCATCGACAGTTGCAGGTCAACAGGGGCGCTGGTTTGGTTGTCGTAAACGGGCTGATACAACAACATGCCGTTGCGCGAGGTATCCAGGATACGTTGCGCCATTGCCACTGCCGAGAGATCTGTTTGCATGAGGTCGTCTGGAGATGGTTATACAGCTGTGATGATGTATACACGTGTTGTCCGCCCCATTAAAGGTAGTGCATTTAAAAAATACGACACAACCCCGGTTCCTGCTTTTTCGGGCAAAAAGCCCCTGGCAACTGGTTGCCCGTAAGTTGCCAGGGGCCTTTCATTTAGTGTAGTTTCTTCACCTGCAGCAGCTTGATAAAATAGCCACCCACTACTGATCGGGCCTGAAAGCCTACTTTGGTACCGGTCGTCGTTTCGTGCCAGTCGTTCAGTGGCACCCGGTCGGGCGTCTCGTTGGCAAACCTGAGTACCGGCGCTATGAGTGCCTCAAAATCAGCGGGGCGGTCGGCCAGCGTTGCGGTCCAGATGATCCAGTCTGATTTCGTATAGGTTTTTCGGCTATCCAGCGGCAGGCCGAATGGTTGCTGTTTGGTCAGGTAATAAGCCAGTTCCCGACGGGCCACTTCGTCCGGAAAGACGTTTAGCTTAAGCAGCTTATCCCAGACCAGGTTGTACTTCTGGCTCCAGGTGCCGGGGTTTTCGAAGGTGAGGCTGTAGTGATCCCCATCATCGGCCAGTTTCATCCATTTGCGGGCCAGGTCACGCGCCATATCCATATACTCCTGCTCCCGCGGTTTATCGCCCAGCCGTCCGGCCAGGTAGCCGTAGCAGGCAATGCCCATGATGGCCTTAACCGACAGATTGGCGTTGCGGGCAATATGCCCGGCAAAGTCGTCGGTACAGAGCTGATTGGCCGGATCGAACCCATGCTGAATCAGGTAGTCAGTCCATAGGGTTAGCGAGGCCCAGTGCTGACGGGCATAGTTGGCGTTTCCCTCTACAGCGGCAATGGCGGCCGTCAGAATAAGCATGTTGCCACACTCCTCAACGGGCATGTCTTCGCCGTAGGTCTGCCCGTTAGCCAGCGGATAGGTGCCGACGTCGTGGGCCGCGAAGGGTTTGTTCCACCGCCCACTTTCCGAATACTGGAAAATGGGCTCCATCATACCCTTGAGCAAATTGGGATTGTAGAGCAGAAACAAGGGCGCCGATGGATACGTCACATCAACGGTGCCGATAGAGCCGTTCGAGAAGTTTTCTTTCGAGAAGAAAAACAGCTCTCCTTTGGGTCCGGCTACCAGTTTATGGGCCGCAATAGCCTGCCGGTAAGCCAGTACGCACAGGTCGGCGTAGGTAGCCCCACCCGCTTTCAGCGCATCGGCGTAGAGTTGTCTGTCGAACGCATCGCATTGCTTTTGCAGCGTTGTATAGTCGGTTTCGGCGTCCTGTAACGCCTGCTCCATACTGGTGAGTCCGTCCGTCGACTGGTGATAGCGACGCCACCAGGCGTTGAGCGGCTGCCCGAAATACTCAACGGACTTCACATCGTCGTACCCCAGCAAGAGGTGCTGTTTAACGGGCTTTTCGCCGACCTGCCCCAGGGCCATACTGGTAGCCAGCACGGGCAGACTATCGCTGACCAGACGCGGCATTCGTTCGTGCAGGTCGGTTACGCGCCCCTCTCGCTCAAACTGATTCAGGGCGCTGGCCAGTGAACCAATCCGCCGGCTCGTGTTTGGCCCCGCTACCGACGCGACGTAGAAATGGCCCCAGTCGATTCGAACATCGTCCCCTTTCCGGCCGAGCACCTTCTGCTCCACCGTACCGACCCGCATGTAATCGAGCGCGGCACTGCCCGGGCGGTTAACCCGGCCGCGCTGCCACGTTACCAGCTGATCGGGCGTGTTTACAGCTAATTCGGCTGACGCATCCGTATAGAGTTGGACATCGTGTTTTTTGCCATCCGTTGCCCGCACGGTAAAGGTCAGGTACTGGACGGGCCGTGACAAAACATCCAGATTGGTCATCAGCAACGGCGACAGAAACGTTACCGTCAGCTCAACGCCAGCCGCGGTAAAGACAAATTCGGACCGGGTCGCCGTCATACGCCGGGCCGTTTGTTCGGCGGGTTTGTAGTGAAGCAGCCGCTGTTCTACCAGACCCAGATCGACAAAACCGGGGCCCGAAAAATTCTCACTATGAAACGCGATGATATTTCGTCCCTTGCGCAGGACCTCTGATGCGTTTCGATGCGTCGGTGTTAGTCGGTAATCCGGCGATACGCCACCTACTTTAGCGACGCGCTCGCCATTGATGAACAGCTCATAGTTATCGTTCTGAATAGCGTTGACCAGCAACGGACCATCCGGTACCTGATCGAGCACAACTTCGCGCCGAACGTACAGATTCGGCGTTGTCCAACTAGTCTCGTCACCGGCGCGGCTTCCGAAATGTCCCGTTCCTTTGGTCCACTGGCTATCGTCGAACGCCGGGCTCATCCAGTCGTCAGAAGCTGGTTTCTCGGTCAGATAGCGGGCCGCATAGGCACCCTGCCGGGCGGTGGGGACAATGGTTTCGCCCGCAAACGAGGGGTTACCCATAAATCGAAACGTTTGCCCATCTACCCGAATCAGGCCGTTCAGCTGGTTTGGCTGGCCCGTCCAGTGCCGGGTAGCGTCCTGATGTAGCTGAGGCCCAAACGACCAGACGCTGGTGTAGGGATCAATGGTCAATAAGGGGATAGCGGGCGGGTTCAAACGGGTCTCACTGACCACGTCTGGCTGCGCAACTGCTGCAGATGCATTCATGATAAGAGCAAAGATTACGGTTATGTACGTGTAGGCAAAAGTAGAACAAGGATTATACCAATTGCATCTATAGATCATATATTTAAACTATTTTAATACGAAAACGAAAAAGGCTCCAGAATATGATGAATCTTCCTGTTGTCGCCGATACTTGTCAAACGAAGCGCTGAAACAGCGAACTTGGCCCTATCAAGCGCTTGGTTTCTATGCAAAAGGATAATCCTGTTCATTTTACCCCGCCAGCTGACGGTTCTATTCGTCGGGCCACGCTGGCCGACGCTTCTATCATTTTTCAGTTTATCTGCGATCTCGAAAACCAGACACTGGACAGCGCACTTTTCCTGGCGGTATTCGAGCGTAACCTGGCTAATCCGCAGATCCATTACCTGATTGCAGTACAGGCAGATGAGCCCGTTGGCTTCGTCAGCTGCCACATACAGTATCTTCTGCATCATACGGGCAAGGTGGGCGAAATTCAGGAACTCTACGTTCATCCTAACTGGCGAAAGCAACGCATAGGTCAGCAACTGCTCGACGCCGTTGCCCAGATCGGGACCGAAGAAGGACTCGTCAATCTGGAGGTGACTACCAATCAAAAACGGGTCGACACGCTTCGGTTCTACGAGCGGGAGTCGTTTCTTTGCACCCACTATAAACTGGTTAAATCTGTTTCTTTCTGATGCGTTTTCTTGTCTCAACGCTTTACTGCTGCCTGCTGGGTCTGATCACATATGCCCAGCCCGCGCGCCAATCAACCCTTGAAAAACGATTACAGACAGCGTTAACCGGTTTTCGGGGCGATGTGGGAGTTTACGTTCGTAACCTCCGAACGGGTCAGACCGTAGCCATCAATGCTGACACGCTTTTCCCAACCGCCAGCACCATTAAAATTCCGATCCAGTGCGGGTTATTCGACAAGATTCATCAGGGTGAACTTACCTACGGGCAGGTGTTGACCTATAAAGATTCGCTGCGTTACGGGGATGACATTGTAGGGTCGCTTAAAGACGGCGCTAAAATTCCGCTGAGCGAAGTCGTTATGCTCATGGAAACCGTCAGCGATAATACCGCCAGCTTATGGTGTCAGGCATTGGCCGGTGGTGGAGCCTCCATCAATGCCTGGCTGGACAAAAATGGATTTCCCCAAACCCGGGTCAACTCACGCACACCCGGTCGCAAAGGGTATTGGAGCCAGTATGGCTGGGGACAAACCACGCCCCGCGAGCTGGCTAATCTACTGGTATACATTCGGGAGGGAAAAGCCGTTAGTCCCGATGCCAGCGACGAGATGTATCGGAATCTGGGTCGTCAGTACTGGGACAATGATGGCCTGTCGCAACTGCCACCCGAGATAAAAACGGCTGCCAAAAATGGGGCTGTAGACCGGTCCCGTTCGGAGGTAGTGCTGGTACATGCTCCCCACGGCGACTATGTATACTGCGTCATGACCAAAAATCAGAAAGACGAAAGCTGGGAACGTTCTAACGAGGGGTTCACGCTATTGCGCAACGTGTCGGCTATTCTCTGGCAGTATTTCGAGCCAAAATCGACCTGGAAGCCTGCTAAGGATTATGAAAAATGGTGGTGAGCCACTAACACAAAAGCCGCCCACAGACTCTGCGGGCGGCTTTTTTTATTGTATTGTGTATTTCTTAGTTCATAAACTTCAGGCGCATCTCGTTTAGTTGATTGCGAATCGAGCCATCGATCTGCTGATCACCCACCCGAAGAATATAGCCCCCAATCAGTTTAGAGTCTACTCGCTCGTCGAGCTCAATGATCTTACTGCCGGTTGTCTTCGTAACGATTGCCTTGAATTTAGCACGAAGTTCATCGGTCAGCGGTATCGTCGTGATGACAGTAGCGTGCTCGATTCCTTTCATACGGTCGTGCTGACTGATATACTCATCAGCAATAGCATCAACGATGGCTTCGCGATTCTTACGGGCAATGATGGCCAGAAACGACATGGTTACCGGGTTGAGCCGGGGACCAAACACCTGCTTAACGATCGAATTTTTCTTCTCAGCCCGAACAATCGGGTTTTTCAGAATCAGGTTGAGCTGACGATTTTTGATCAGCGTATCCCGGAAAAGCTTCATGTCTTCATAAAGCACGTCGGTAATTCCCTGTTCCTTGGCCAAATCTAACAACGACTTGGCATAACGCGCGGCTACACTAGCAACGGCCATAATCGGTTAGTTTAAGCGAGAGTTAGACACCAGATCGTTTACCAGCTTCTCCTGCGATGATTTATCGCTCAGTTCCTTGCGGAGTACTTTCTCGGCGATATCCAGCGAGAGCGTAACTACCTCTTTTTTCATCTGAGCTACCAGAGCCTGCCGCTCGTTCTGCATAGCTTCGCGCGCCTGTTCCAGAATCCGTTTGCCTTCTGCCTCGGCTTTCACGCGCGAGTCAGCGACCATCTTATCGGCCGTTTCTTTGGCTCCCCGCAGGATAGCTTCCCGCTCCGTACGGGCCTGGGCCAGTAACTTCTCGTTATCGGCTTTCAGCGCCGTCATTTCCTGACGGGTTTTTTCGGCCAGGTCAAGGGCACTTTGAATGTTGTTTTCGCGCTCGTTCAGACTTTCCGTGATGGGTTTCCAGGCAAAGGCGCGAAGAATCAGAAACAGGCCGAGGAAAACGACCACCTGCCAGAACAGCAGACCAAGATCGGGAGTAAGCAGATCCATTTTATGGAGTTCGATTTATAAGTGTTGACTTCGAATGTTCTTGTCTACGACTTGTGATCAACGCCCAAACGGGGCGTTTACAAATCGGGGTCAATCTTTTGTTGAAAGACGTCCGCTGGCTGGCAAGCCCAAACCAGACGGACGTTTCTCGGATACGCGGTGGGTAATGACGCCAGTGCCTAATGCAACCAGCTTACCCGGATACATTTTCTGCCGGGATTAGGCGGTAGCCACCAGCAGACAGATAACAGCTGCGAACAGAGCCACGGCCTCGATCAGAGCCGCGATGATCAGCATGGCGGTTTGGATACGACCAGCAGCTTCTGGCTGGCGGGCGATACCCTCCATAGCCGAACCACCGATACGACCAATACCCAGACCAGCGCCGATAGCAGCCAGACCAGCACCGATAGCAGCACCCATAATGGCTACGCTACCCGTGGCCTCCAACAGCAAAGCAAACAACATTGCGAACATGAACAGAACTATTTATAAGTGAAACGAAACAAAAGATTGCAAATTAATGGGCTTCTGCGCCTTCGAAACCGATACCGTGATCAGCTTCGTGATGCTCCTCTACCGCGCTGCCGATGTACATGGCGGTCAGCAGCGTGAAGATGAACGCCTGCAGGAACGCAACCAGCAACTCGATCAAATTCAGGAAGAGCGTGAAGAACAGCACAACCGGGCTGATAGCAATACTGGTTGTCATACCACCCAGGCTGTTAGCCATGAAGATCAGGCCGAGTAAGCTCAGGATGATGATGTGACCAGCCGTGATATTGGCAAACAACCGGACCATCAGCGAGATCGGCTTCATGAATACACCGACAATTTCGACCGGAATCATGATTGGCAGAACGAACCAGGGCACTCCCGTTGGTTTGACGATGTGCATCCAGTAATGCTTGTTCCCACTGAACGACACGATCAGGAACGTAATCACGGCCAGAACCAGGGTAACGGCAATGTTACCCGTCAGGTTAGCGGCACCCGGTAGCAGCCCCAGCAGGTTGTTAACCAGAATGAAGAAGAACAGCGTCAGCAGGTATGGCAGATACTTGACATATTTGGGGCCAATGCTGGGCTTGGCAATTTCGTCGCGAACAAACAGGATGATCGGCTCCAGGAACGACTGTAGCCCTTTCGGCGCCTTGCCCCGGTTTTTGGCGTAAGACCGGCTAACGGCCGGGAAGATGCTCAACAGAATGATAGCACTCAGCAGCAGCGACGCGACGTTCTTCGTGATAGAAAAGTTATAAAACTTGGCTTCGTGGTCGTCATTGCCCGCTGCGTCGACCCGGTGAATTTTGCCGTGTACCTGCTTGTATCCGTTATACACCTGATCGTGTGCCAGACGTGATGACGAGAAGACTTCAAGCCCCCGGTCGGGTGAGTACAAAATAACGGGAAGAGGGATGGTAACGCCATGCGCCAGTTCCCAACCATGCTCATCCTTAATGTGGTGCATGATCATTCCGCCTACGTCGAATCCCTCTTTGCGGGTTTCGCCGTGTTCAGCGGTTTCGCCTTCATGACCGTGTTCCTGGGCTTGAGTAAAGGCTATCGGACTCATTACGAGTGCGATAGCGAGCAGCAATCTATTTAGAATCGAACGCATCATCTGATGGTACTGATCGGTTTTACGAATTTTGGCGCAATTTACGATTAATGCCCCAAACCTCAAAGCCCGTGTAGATTATATACAGGACAAGAAAATCCAAAACGAAGGTTCGGCGATCAGCGACGGATTGAAACAAAAAGAAACCGACAAAAATCAGCCCCACGATAAACCGGGCTACAGTAGCCGCCAGGTATAAGGGCACAAATCGCTCCTGATTACCCTGCAAACCCGTTTCTACCAGCCGGTGAGTCAGTACAGAGACGCTGACGAAGAAGACAAGTATAGTTTTCCAGAAGGGATGCAACCAGGGTACAGCGTAATACCGTTCGGCTATGAAAAATACAATCGCAAGGAATCCAGTGAAGAGTAGGGTGCGAAACATGAAATAAAAAAAGTAACAGGTTAGTTACCGGGACTCGTACGTCCACGCCAGCCACGGCAACGTAGTGGGCCAGATGGCATACTATACTGGTCTGCCCTGCTGATTTACCGGGTCAACTGTTTGATGAACAAATAAAGCGAGGCACCGATGGCGGTGAGTGATAGAACAATGGTCCAGATTGGGCGCGCATTACCCTGCCACTCGTCGATCTTCAGCCCAGCATACACGCCGAGACCAATAGTGCCCAGCATCTGAAACGCAATGCCGCTGTACTGCGCAAACGACGTCGTTTTCTCGGTGGCTTTCGAGACCAGATCGTTTCTGTCGGGCTTTTTGTCCTCGTTTGGGGCCGGTGAATCCGCTTGACTGTCCATTGTTTTGCAGGAATTGGTACAATATAAACACCAAAATTCGTTAATTTGGCCTAACGTTACATACCGCTGGTCCGGCTCTGAGCGTTTTTATCGTTGAGTATGACGTGCCACCCCCTGAATGTTCCGCTATCTCTGTAATCGTTCTTTCTTGCTGCTAACGGTCGTTTTCGGATTAACGACGGCTAGTCTGACCTCCTGTTCACAATACAGCACCAAACCGATCAGCAAAGGATACCATAATCTCACGGCCCACTATAACGCCTACGTAATTGCCCGTGACCAGATCAATGTAGCAGAGCAGGTCTTCTTCAAAACCCGTCAGGAAAATTACAACCAGCTTTTACCCATTCTGCTTCCGGTCGATTCAAACGCTATTGCTTCGGTTCGGCCTCAGCTCGACGATGCCATCAAGAAAGCATCGCTGATTCCAGAACGTCATCAGAACAGTAAATGGCTCGATAATGCCTATATTCTGATTGGGCGGGCCCGCCTGCTGAAACAGGATCTGCCGAATGCTATTGAGGTTTTCAAATACGTCAACACCAAGGGAACAAGTGAAACTGACAAGCACACGGCGCTGGTTGGCCTGATGCGGGCGTATGTAGAAGCCGACGACTACACGAATGCCCTGAACGTTTCCGAATACCTGCGCACCCAACCCCTCAACAAAACCAACACCCGCGATTTTTACCTGACCAAAGCGTATCTCCACCAGCGCCGGGGCGAATACGGCCTGGCTGTCGGTATTCTGGAGGCTACTTTCCCAGCGCTGAAAAGGGGAGAACAAACCGCCCGGCTGCATTTGATTGCCGGTCAGCTGTACGATTTGATCGGTCAGCCAGCCAAAGCCGTTGAGCAGTACAGAACCGTGCTGCGCGCCCGCCCTAACTATGACCAGTCGTTCTATGCCAACCTGTACGCTATTCAAAGCAACGGCCTGACGGGTGATCAAAAACGGCTGGCTCAGTCGACCGAAACGTTTGAGTCGATGCTGAACGACCGGAAAAACGTCGACCTGAAGGATAAGATTTACTTTACCATGGGGTTGCTGGAAGCCCGCTCCGGCCGGATCGATAAAGCCATCGGTTATTACAGTCGGTCAGTTCGGGAAGCGGGCGCCAATACCTCCCAGGTTCCCTACACCTATCTGGAAATGGGTCGGCTTTATTTTGAGAAAAAAGCCAACTACGCCAAAGCGAAAGTGTATTACGACAGTGCCCTGGCCCTACTACCCCGCCAGGCGCCGGAATACGCAGCCCTGCTAACCCGAAAAAAGACGCTCGACGATTTTGTTCAGTATACCACAACGATCCGGACGGACGACAGTCTGTTAACCCTGGCTCAGCTGGACCGGACTTCGCTCAATCAACAGCTTGACAAAATACTGGCGCAGCAGGATAAAGAAGATCGGGCGCAGGCCGCCCTGGCTCAGCAAATCATTGACCGGGCCAGTTCAGGCGCTGGTACTTCAATGCCCGGCGCGACCAACTCCAATCTGACGCCCAGCGAACGATGGGTACTTTATAACCCTATTGCCCTGAACCAGGGCCGACAGGAGTTTTCGGCTCGCTGGGGTAACCGCCCGCTTGAAGACAACTGGCGTCGCAGCACCAAAGAAGCCTCCGGCGCTATCGCTAATCTGTCGAGTCCGCTAAACGGAAACTCCCCTGCCGATGCCATAAACCCGAATGCTACCCTGCAACCGGCTACCGTTACGGGCGGGGCTACCAACGGGAACCCGCCCAGCCAGAACGCCCGCCGGGATGCTTTACTGGCTAAACTGCCCTTTTCTAAAGAAGCACAGGCGCAGGCGAACCAGCGCATCGAAAATGCGTTGTATAAACTAGGCAAGCTCTATAAATTTGACCTGAATCAGCCCGCCGATGCGATTCCGACGTTTGAGCAGCTGTTGACGCGCTATCCGGCAACCCTGCAAAAACCGGAGGTTTACTACCTGCTTCATTTGTCGAACGAGCAGTTGGGACGCACGTCGGTCTGGAAAGACAAATTGTTGGCCGAGTATCCGAATACATCGTATGCTCGCCTGACGGGTCGGGCCACTACCCAGACCACGGATTCAGAAGCGCAGGCCGTTGCTACGTATACGCAGATTTATGAGCTGTACAAAGCCAACAACATAACCGAAGCGCTGGCCCGGGCAGAGACGGCATTGGGCGGGATGGCAGGCACCAAAATGGAGGATAAGCTGGCTATGCTGCGGGTCATGCTCATTGGGCGGGTACAGACAACGGATGCCTATCGGCAGGCGTTGAGCGAGTTTATACGCGATTATCCAACCAGCACACTGCTGCCCAGAGCCAAAGAAATGCAGTCGGCCGCGAATCAGGCAACGGCAAAGCGGAAATAAGTTTATGTGTGTTGTTCTGAGCTGGCTACGTTCCGAAAAAACCTGGTGGCTCAGACCAATATACCCACTAATTGTAAACAGTAAAAAATGATCGAGTTCGCTCCCGGTCCTTACCGAAAATTGATTCGAACTATCTGGCGCTTTTCGCTGATCGGCATCGTTCTGCTGATCGTATATGTAGTAGCGGTCAGCTATAATTTCTTCTGGTTGTTTGGTGGTATGCCCAGTCTGAAGGCACTGGAGAACCCCAAAAGCGAAGAAGCCTCAGAGGTATACACCGCCGATAATCAGCTGCTGGGTAAGTATTACGTAGAAAACCGGACACCTATCGAAATATCGCAGGTGTCGCCGAATGTAACGTCGGCTCTGCTGGCTACTGAAGACGCCCGTTTTGTGAAACACTCTGGCATCGACCCCCGATCGCTGTTTCGGGCGGTGGGTGGTTTCCTGACGTTCCGGAGCGCGTCCAGTTCGGGCGGGGGTAGTACGCTAACCCAGCAGACGGCCAAAAACCTGTTCGACACCCGCCGGGAAGAACTACGGGGCATTCTGGGGCAGGTTCCGATAGTCGGGCTGGTCATTGCCAAGACCAAAGAATGGATTCTGGCCGTACGGCTCGAACGCAATTATACCAAGCAGGAGGTCATGATGATGTACCTCAACACGGTATCGTTCGGCAACAACACCTACGGCATAAAAACGGCGGCTAAAACCTATTTTGGCAAAGAGCCCTGGAACCTGAATGTAGAGGAAGCGGCTACGCTGGTCGGCATGCTCAAAAACCCGACGCTCTACAACCCGCGGCTGTTCGAAGACCGAACCCGCGAGCGCCGGAATGTAGTGCTGTCGCAGATGCGCAAATATAAATTCCTGACCGATGAGCAGTTTCAGGCCTACAAAAGCAAGCCGCTCAAGCTGGACTTTAGCGTAGAGAATCAGAATACCGGTATGGCGGCTTATTTCCGCTCGGTTATTCGTGATGACATCAAACGGTGGATCAGGCAGTACAACGAAGAGAACCCCGGAGCCGATCTTGACCTATACACCAGCGGTCTAAAGATCTACACCACCATCGACTCCCGCATGCAGGCTTATGCCGAAGAAGCCGTAATGACGAACATGCGCGACCAGCAGAAGAAGTTTTACGAGCACTGGCGGGGACGCAACCCCTGGGTACAGAAAGACCCCCGGACCAAGAAATACGTAGAAAGTCCTGGTTTCATCGAAGCACGCGCCAAACAGACGGTCCGGTACAAGCAGCTGAAAGCCGTTTATGGCGATGATGAGAAGACCATTTGGCAGGAGATGCGTAAACCGACCAAGATGAAAGTGTTCGTCTACGGCGGCAAACGGAACGAGAAAGATACGACGATGAGCCCGCTGGACTCGATTCGTTACTATAAGCGCTTGCTCAACACGGGCTTTATGTCAATGGATCCACGCTATGGCCATGTCAAGGCCTGGGTAGGTGGCATTAATTTTAAGCATATAAAGTTCGATCACGTTCGCCAGAGCCGACGCCAGCCGGGCTCTACCTTTAAACCGTTCGTGTATCTGACGGCGCTAGACCAGGGTTTTGTGACGCCCTGTAGCCATATTGCCGACAGACCCACCGTTTTTGCCCATGGTGAAGATAACAACGGCGGACCGCCCTGGATGCCCAAAAACTCGACCGGTCGATATAGTGGGCGTAGCCTGTCGTTGCGGGAGGCTTTGGGCCAATCGATCAATACGGTCAGTGCCCAGCTGATCAAGAAAACCCGGGCGGCTGCGGTCATCAAGTATGCCAATGACATGGGCATTCAGAGTAAAGACCTGCCCAACAACCCTACCCTTTGCCTGGGTACGGGCGACGTATCGGTGTATGAAATGGTAGCTGCCTACTGCGCGTTTGCCAACGGCGGCATTCGGGTTCGTCCTATGATGATTCTGCGTATTACCGACAAGAACGGTAATGTCCTGAAAGTTTTCACTCCCGATGCCAATCAGGTGATCAGCGCCAATCGGGCCTATGAAATGCTTCACCTGATGCGCGGAGCCGTTGAAGACCCCAATGGCACAGCCCAGCGCTTACGGACGCAGTACAAACTGCTGGAAGGCGGAAACGAAATTGCGGCCAAAACGGGAACCACCTCCAACTATTCGGATGCCTGGTTCATGGGCATGACCCAGCATCTGGTTTCGGGGCTGTGGGTAGGTGGTGATGACCGCTCTATTCACTTCCGAACCATTGAACTCGGTCAGGGTGGGCGTCTGGCTATGCCGGCCTGGGCCATGTACATGCAGAAAGTCTACGCTGATCCTACGCTGACTCAGTATCGTCCTGAACCGTTCCGCAAGCCGAACAATTTCCGGATCGACTGTGGAGGCTTTCACATCGACTCTTCACAACGGTACATTCCGCCCAAAGTCGTTCCGGAAGACGAAGAGGATATCCTTCAATAAGCGCCTTTCCTACTGAGTCGGATTCGGAACGGTTTATTCAGCGTTCTGGGTCCGGCTCAGGCAACCTTTGCGGCCTGTCAGTTGTTCTGTTAACACTCCCTTTTAGGTTCGGAGTAGACCAAATACTGCTGGCTATATGCCCGAATTCGATTATAAAAAAGAGTTGGCTAAGGTACCTCATGAACCCGGGGTGTACCGCTATTTCGATGCGACTGGCGAGGTGATTTACGTTGGTAAAGCCAAAGATCTCAGGAATCGTGTCAGTAGTTATTTTACCAACTCCAAAGGTCACGACCGAAAGACGCTCCGTCTGGTCAGTCAAATTCGAAAGATCGAATTTACGATCGTTCATACCGAGTTTGACGCCTTACTGCTGGAGAACCAGCTCATCAAGCGGTACCAGCCCAAGTTCAATATCCTCCTGCGCGACGACAAAACGTATCCGTTCGTCTGCGTTACCAATGAGCATTTTCCGCGCGTCATCACGACCCGGCGTATTGATCGCAAACTGGGTACCTTTTATGGTCCCTTTGCGAACCTGAAGCCCATGTATACGGTGCTGGATATGTTTAGCCAGCTGTTTACCATCCGGACCTGTAATTACAATCTGGCTCCGGAGAACATCGAAGCCGGTAAGTACAAGGTTTGTTTGGAGTACCATATCGGAAACTGTAAAGGCCCCTGTGAGGGACGACAGGCTGAAGCCGACTACAACAAAGACATTGAGCAGGTCCATCATATCCTGAAAGGGAATCTGAAGCCAGCTCAGGATCATTTCCGTAACCGAATGGTCGAAGCGGCCAACGACCTGGCTTTTGAACAGGCGCAGCAGTACAAAGACAAAATGGACGTGCTGCAGCGGTTCCAGAGTAAGTCGACAGTAGTAAACCCGAAGATTGCCGACGCAGACGTGTTTTCCATCGCATCTGATGAAACGGCCGCTTACATCAACTTCATGAAGGTGATCAACGGCACCATCGTTCAGGCCCATACGGTTGAAGTAAAGAAAAAACTGGACGAGGCTGATGCCGATCTGCTGGCGATGCTCATCATCGAATTCCGGGAACAGTATGGCAGCCAATCCAAGGAGATTATCTCGAACATCCCGCTCGATGTCGATCTGAAAGCAGAAGTTACTATCCCGCAGATCGGTGATAAGAAAAAACTGCTCGACATGTCGCTAAAAAACGTGCTGTACTTCCGACGGGAACGGCAGGATCGGGCCGCTGCCGAAGCGACAGCCAATGCCAGCAAGAAAGATCGGGTTCTGATTAAACTGAAGCAGGATTTACAGCTTAAAACCTTACCCAATCGGATCGAATGCTTCGATAACTCGAATATTCAGGGCACCAACCCCGTTTCGGCTATGGTGTGTTTTATTGGAGGTAAGCCGGCCAACAAAGAGTATCGTCATTTCTCGATCAAAACCGTTATCGGCCCCAACGACTTTGCCAGCATGCACGAAGTGGTTACGCGTCGCTACACGCGCGTTCTGGAAGAACAAACCGACATGCCTGACCTCATTGTTATCGATGGCGGTAAAGGCCAGCTCAGTGCAGCCTGCGATGCCCTTAAGGCGTTGGGGCTATACGGCAAAGTGCCCATCATCGGCATTGCCAAGCGCCTGGAAGAAATCTATTTCCCTGAGGACAATCTGCCCCTTTACATCGATAAAAAATCAGAGTCTCTCAAGCTCATCCAGCGTATCCGCGACGAAGCGCACCGTTTTGCCATCACCTACCACCGCGATAAACGGAGCCGGAACAGTCTGATTAGTGAACTGGAGAACGTAGAAGGCATTGGAAAGAAAACGGCGGCTAAACTCCTTAAGCATTTTAAAGGCGTCAAGAAGATAAAGGAAGCCAGCATCGACGAAGTGGCCGAAGTAGTCGGCAAAGACAGAGCCGTGAAGTTAAAACAGTATTTCGAAACCATTGAGCAATAAAAACAGCCGCATACTAGCGGCTGTTTTTATTGCTCAATCATAAAAAAGGGTGGCTGTTGAGCCACCCTTTTTTATTTAATATTCCCAGAGGCCATGCTCTTTTTCCATCAGTTCGTACTCAGCCTGGTACGATTTCAGAAGACCTTCTTTGTCGCCAAACTGCGAAACCAGGTCTTTATCTTCCGGATTGGCTACCTTCCAGATACGACCGTAGAACAGACGCAGATCGAATGCATCGGCCAGGTTTTTATGTTGAGCCTGGTTTTGTGGATTATACCAGATAAACTTTTTCGGGTCGCTCCGGAACAACTTGTCAAGATCTTTCCACTTGAAGTAGGCTACCGGTACTTCGTAACCAGCCGGATTCTTGTCGGCGGGTAGAACAATACCGACAGACTGGATATCGTAATACAAGCGAGACCGTTTGCGATCGAAGATCCAGTCTTCCTTTACCTCCAGCAGGTTAAGCTCTTTTGCGAAGTACTCATCGCCCGAGAAGGTTGGCCCCTGCGCCACAGCTACCGTATCTTTTTTAGGTTCTACAACGGGAGCGACCACCGGCGTTTTCTTTTTGCCTTTGGTGTTTTTCGCCGTCGATTTCTTCTTTACGGGTGCTCCCCAGCCATCGTCGACGGGCTGAGCTGCCTTTTTAGGAGCCCCCCACCCATCGTCGGCCGGCTGTTTGGCAGCTGGTTTTTTAGGGTCTTTGGCAGGACCGCCCCAACCGTCATCCGCTTTGCCTTTACCGTCCTCGGTGAAACCAGCCGCAATTTCTTCCTGCGACAGGCCACCGCCTGTGTTCGGAATCAGCAGTTTCTCGTGCATTTTTTCGGCGGTCAGCTTCGTAGTCAGCGAGTCGCTGGTGTACGCATCCAACAGACCAGCTTTTACAGCATCGATCAGGTATTTCGAAATCTCGTTATTCTTCGAAAACATCGACTGATTCTGTTTCTCCTTCAGGTCGATCCGACGCCAAAGGGTCTTCTTCATCATGATGTCATTATCGTTGATGCCTCGAACTGAGTTCGGGTTGATCCCGGTACTTGCCTTCTCCTGCGCCAATGCTTCCGCTCCCACCAAGGCCAGTGCGGTCGTTGCTAACACACCGGCGTACCGAATCATTTTTGTCTGTATCATGCTCACTGTCTGTTGTCAGTTCAGTATGTTAACGGTCAATAAACCGCATTATTACGTTAATAAAGCGAAACCTGATAGATTGGATTCCCCATCGGTACATCGCTGATTTCACCCCGGAAATTCTGCCGCTGTACCCCTTCAACCTGAATAACCAGCCGGTCGCCAGACTGGGCCTCAGCCGCCAGTGAGCTAACCGAGCCACCGCCAGGTCCCAGATTGACAGACTGCACACGACGCGCACCCCGTACAAGGCTAACCGTCATGCCGGTAACCCGGAATTTAGCATCATCGGGCGAGAATGTAGCAAAGCTTGGATCAGATACCGCCCGCACCTGTACGCTACGAGCCGACGTAACCGGCACACCGCGGGGATCATTCGTCGCCTGTCCACCAACGCGATACTCCAGCGTAGGGCGGGGAACCCGGTTTACCCGGAATGTCTCCGTACCCAACAAGCTACCACCATTGCTGATGTTGAGCGACACCTGAGCAGCACTCGGCACAACGGTCACTTTGCCTTTTTCGCCCGATGGGATAACGGCAGCTCCGTTACCGGTAATCGTCGGACTCCAGAGAGCACCCAACTGCGGACTCTGAATGCTTAGCTTGTTAGCGCAACCCAGATACAGCGGAGGCAGCGTACCGGTCTCAATCTGGTACGAAGGCTTGGCTACAAAGTATTCAGCCTGCAGAGGTACCGTTTTTAAACCGGCTGGTGTCTGGTAAGCAATAGAGCCGGTCAGCACCCGGCGGGCCAGACCATTTTTATCATAAGCCCCCCCTTGGGCCGTAAATTCGACCAAGCCCTGACCGTCCTGCATCCGAACCGGCGCGCCGTTGAGGCTCATGCGCGGCTGGATACCTGACGAAGAGGCTGCCAGAAACATCTGACCTTTGAACTTCGTACCAGCTACAACAACTTTCGATTCCATGCTAAGCATGGCAAGAATCTTGTCAAACTTAACGTCCTGGGCGCCTACTTTGCTAGCCAGCACATTCAGAACTTCACCTTCGATACGGCGAACATCTGTCTGCCGCTGGGTAAGTACTGCCAGAGCAGCCGGAACAGGCGTCTGGGCAAAGTTCAGTTCACCAAAATCTTTAGACCGCTGATCGGGCGACCGTTTTGTGATCGGGTCGTCTTTGCCATCCAGGGCCAGCGACGTATACTTGGCCGGGCTATACTTAGTTAAGTTCTGCAGGTAGTCGTCAAGTTGCTTCTTCAGTTTGTAAGCTTCCCCATTGTGGTTGCCGCCTACCATGATTTGCGCCACTTTTTCTTCTTCACTCAGATTCTTGATGTTGCCCGTTTCGTCGACTCCTCCTCCGGCTTCGGTAATGATCCGCTGTTTGAGAGCATCGATTTCGGCAATCACGTCTGACGTCGTCTTACGAACCTCATCGGCCTGCTTAACAATGACAAGGTCAGTGGCCCGGTTACCTGATTTCTCGACGGTAGCACGAATGTTGTCGACCGTGGCCTGGTTGACCCGGTTGGCCGATACAGTGGAGGCTTCTAGGCTATTATTCAGTAATACAAATTTCTCCAGAATGGCCGAGGTGACTTGTAAAGCCAGCAACGCGGTCAAAACCAGATACATCATCCCGATCATTTTCTGACGGGGTGTTTCTTTTACGCCTGCCATATACTATGGTGGAATACTATGGGGGTGAAGTTTTTAACAGTCCGCCTTAGCGGTTTACGGTGCTCAGCCTACGGCGTGCAATCCACAGCGAACGCCGTAAACTGAAAACCGTTACACTGATCTTAGTTACCACGCATGGCGGTCAGCATGCTGCCATACACGTTGTTGAGCGATGCCAGATTGCCGGTCAGCTTAGCCAGCTCATTCTTAAACTGCTGGGTATCGCGGCTGGCGTCGGCCATATTTTCCATAGCTGACGTCAGGCTGCCGTAGAAAGCGTTCATGGCTTTCAGGTGCTTGTTGGTGTCCTGCAGTTCGAGTTCATAGACTGCGTTCAGGGCGCCCATATTTTTGGTTACCTTCTGGAACTGATCCCGGTAGTCTTTGGCGTCCGTTGTGGCGTCGACCATCGAGTTCATAGCCGAAATGGCCGTACCATAGGACTTGTTCATCTCGCTGATCGAGCTTGAAGCTGATTTTACGTTACGGGCGTAATCGTTCGTAGCTACCGTTGCTTCGGTCAGATCCGACAATTTAGAAACCGTATCGTTCAAGCTACGGAAGCCCGTACCCAGTTTTTCAAACACATCGGGGGTAACTTTTGCCTGCGCCAGCATCTGATCCATATTGGCCGTCAGACCATTCGGCTGAGCTACTGGTTTGCGGGCTTCACCCTTGTAATCATCGGCCAGTTCCGGATATACACGCTCCCAGGCGTAATCTGCACCACCAGCAGCCGCGGGTTGCGTAAAGCTTTGGACAGCATATAGGGCAAAGATGACAACCTCTGTTAACAAACCAAGCGTCAGCATCCAGCCGAACTGCTCATTATGAGTAATCTTGGCCCACGCGCCAAAAATTACGACGGCGGCCCCTGCACTGTAAATAGTTGGTACTAAACGATCCCAAAAGAAATTTGTTTTTGCTGCTGCCATGATAAGCGATTGGTTGGAATAGGTACTTATTTGTGTGGGTAAAAAGAACTGAACATCAATCACCGAACCCCAAGGGCTCTTTTAGACGATTGATGTTCAGGAATGATTCTATTACGCTTTTGTCTTAGCCGACGATTTCTTGCTGCTCTTGGCTTTGCTGCCGCCACCCAGACGACCACTGCGCGACGAGGCCGTGCGACCTTCCAGATTATCCATTACGCAACGGAAACCGATATACGACCGTTTCTGATCTTCATATTCATAATAACGGGTACCGGTTTCAAGATAGTACGCGATATCTTTCCAGGAACCACCCCGAACGACTTTCCGTGGCTCATCGGCATTCTGGTTATCCGGGTTCATGTCCCAGACAATAGCGTTCGAGTTCTCGGCATAGGCATCCCGGCACCATTCCGCTACGTTTCCTGACATATTGTAGAGACCGTAATCATTCGGGCTGTAGGCCGTTGCAGGGGCGGTGTACGGGTAACCATCCGCATCGAAATTACCCCGCTGCGGTTTGAAGTTAGCCAGATAGCAGCCTTTTCCATTTGCTACATATGGGTTACCCCAAGGGTATTTAGCGCCATTTTTACCACCACGAGCGGCCCACTCCCATTCGGCTTCAGACGGCAGACGGAATCCGAACGAGCGGTACCCACCATCTTTACTCCGAAAATCGTCGAGGGTGTTGGTGCGCCATTTGCAGAAATGCTTGGCCGCCAGCCAGCTAACGCCCACTACTGGGTAGGTATCAAAGGCCGGGTGCGCATAATAGTGCTCCAGCATAGGATCCCCGTTATGATAGGTAAAGTCATTTTTCCAGACGGTCGTATCCGGGTAGAACTTAGACATGATCTCTTCCTCACCCAATACCGATACCGAGTCAGCCAACAGGGCGTTTACGTACTGCCGATATTCGTGGTTCGAGATTTCAGCATCATCCATATAGAACGAGCTGATCGTTACCTGACGGTTCATGTTGATCTGGGTAGCGGCAACGTCTTCGTCGGCCTGGCCCATGATGAACGAACCTGACGGAACCAGCACCATACCATAAGGAGTCGGTTGTTTCCAGCCTTTACGTCCGGTGGCTGTAATTTCACCGTTCGTAACGCCAACTTCACCGTTACCCTTACCGCCTTTACCGCCAAATTTCGACTTCACAAACCCGCACCCCTGCATCAGTACTACTACTGCCGCGACCATCACCCCACGGGTTGCATTGATTGTAAACCAGTTAGACTTCATCATTGTAAAACTTTTGACCTTCTTCTTGTGCAAGACCGAACTAAAAACGAAAATCTGTTTGGATATTGTATGTGCCTATAGCTTTCAACTCAATTTATGTATCCAGCGCTCAAAATCGTGAATTTGAGCAAATGAACCCGCAAAACTGACTAGGTTAAACTACGCATTTCTCAAAAATACAGTGCCATTTGCAAACAGCCTAACAACAATGTTGCCAAAATGTTGGTCACCTCAACCCCTATCTGGAATCCGTACAACTTTATATCCGTTTAATACCGGAAGCGCGGAGTACGAATAATTGGTTTTTTGCGGGCATCAGGAGCTGGCAGTGCATACCCCACCATTACCTCATGCGAAGTCAGGCTTTTGGCCTGTGTCCCTCCTGCTATCAGGTCCAGTGCATACCCTACCCGCAGTGCGTTATTTCTCATTAGATTGATTCCGACTGTAGCCATTATGGCATCACCAAGTCGGTAACCTACTCCAGCCCATAACCGGTTATCATAGGTTCCAACCAGGTTGGCGGTTACCGTTGCCGCTTCAACACCCGGCTGCGTATCATACTGTACGAGTATCGACGGCTGAACTTCCAGATCATAGCCTATGCCAAGCCGATAACCTGCTGTTAAATAAGCCACTCGACTGAGCGGGTTGGTAGACCGGTCGGTTCCGAGGGTGTAGGTTGCCTGGTTGATGTGCGACAGGTTGACACCAATCCAGTAATCTGTGGTATTGTAGTATGCGCCGGCGCCAAAATCCGGGCGGGCCTGGTTGATGCGACCCGTAGGAATCAGCGGATCGTTGGGCTCTCCGGGACGTAACTGCCCATAGTCGTATCCTTTGTTGAACAGGCCAGCCTGTAAGCCCAGGGCCAGGGTACCATTTTTCAGCGGAATCCGATACGCGTAAGAAAGTTGTACAGTCTGGTTGGTAATCTGTCCAAGCCGGTCGTTGAAGGCATAAATGCCCAGTCCGCTTCTGTACCGGGCCAGCGGCACGTTAAACGATATCAGTTGTGTACTCTGCGCACCCCCGTCGCCGGTTACGGTTGGCTGATAGCCCAGATACTGCGTCCGGTGGCTTAATTGTAAGCGCGAAACGCCTTCAGAACCTGCAGCCGCCGGGTTGTAATACAGCGGGTTATACATATACATACTGAACTGAGGATCCTGCTGCGCAAACGTAGGGCGAAGGCTTAACAGCAACAGAAGACAAACCAGAACGTAGAGGGTGCGCGTCATACGATAAAAGCAAGAGTATCTGAATGGGGGGCTTAGGATTCCCCGCCAGAAAACAAGCGGTTGCAGTTTACAACTAAACGCCTGTGCAATCAAATTATTGGCACAAAAACAAAGGTTGGATAGCAGAAACAGGTAAGATCCTTTGTTTCTGCCAACCAACCTTTTTGTAACCCTAGGTTCCTATTGATTGTTAGCTTTTTTGATGTACAATTCCAGCGCGCCGGTCATGGATGGCGCGTTGGGTAGCGGAGCCTCTATGTCCAGCACCAGCCCGGCTTCTGTAATGGCGCGGGCCGTTGTTGGTCCAAAGGCGGCCATCCGTGTACCATTCTGCTTATAATCAGGGAAGTTGCTAAACAAAGAGCTAACGCCGGAAGGACTGAAAAAGGCGATAATATCGTACGACTGGATGTCCAGATCTGATAAGTCCGTCGGCACCGTCTCATACATTACGGCTTCCGTAAAATGCAGGCTGCTGGTGTCCATAAACTCCGGAATATCATTCCGGCGTATGTTGGAACACGGAAACAGGAATTTTTCGGTCTTGTGTTTTTTGATCAGGTCAAATAACTCCGTAGCCGTCTTGGTCCCGTTGAAGATCTTCCGCTTCCGGATAACTATATACTTTTGAAGATAATTGGCCGTTTGCTCCGATATACAGAAGTACTTCATATCGGCCGGAATCTCGATCCGGCTTTCCTGACAGATACGAAAGAAGTGGTCGATAGCGTTACGACTAGTAAAGATGATAGCCGTATGAGCCAGAATATTGATCTTCTGACGGCGAAAATCCTTAGCCGATACGCCCTGAATCTCGATGAAAGGTCGAAAATCGATCTGAAGGTTGTACTTGCTGGCCAGGTCGAAGTATGGGGATTTCTCATCGGCTGGCCGGGACTGGGTTACTAGAAGCCGGGTTACTTTCGTTAGCCGGTCCAACATAACCTGATCTGGCGTGGTCCGGTCTCCGGTGGATTGCATGCTGGTATCGTTCATTGAATCACTACTACCTGAGAACGTCTCATCAAAGGGCAAAACGCAGTCCTATGATGAGTGGAATCAATTCAACGATGCAAAGGTACGAAAATAAATAAAGATTCTTGATAGGCTCTACCGTTCGGATCACAATGTAAAGCCACCCCATTCGCGCCAGATAGAAACCCAGCAGCGGTATCAGAAAGGCGTTAGACGACCAGGTTGTTGCCGACGTGTTGTAGGCCACAACAGCCAGGATAAGCGTCATTCCGGTGAAAAACAGGACCGACGACTGCATCGTCTTGAAAAAATGTACGTTGATGGCGTCGTGCAGTTTATAGAGATTCCCCAATACCTCAAGCAGCAGGTATTTTCCTAACAGGGCCACGAAAGCAATCGCGCTTAACGCCAGAAATTCGCCGATCAGCCAGCCGAAGTGCTGCCCTACGGCCAGAAACGTCCTGGACGCAAAGACATCTACATTCCGGCTTTGAACGAACATGATCAGGTAGGCCACTACGAAACTCAGGTTGAGCGTAAACAAGAGGTTCGTACCACTCAGGGGCCGATTGATCAGGAAAGAATCTTCCTGAGAACGGAGCGAGACCAGATCCCTTAGGCTAAAAAAGCGGAGAAAGGCCCGTTGATGCAGCGTGAACAACAGGGCGTGAGTAGCCAGCAGAAAGAGTAAGCCGAGGGCCAGAAAATCACTGTAGACGGGCTGCGGCCTGGGCCGTACGCTTAGGTTATCGTCTCGAAGAACAACTGCCTTCTGCGTTGTTGAGATAGGCTGACCAATATAAAGCTGCCGATCGTCGAGGCCGGGCGCTCCGTATAGGGTCAGAAAAATTTCGGGTTGCCGGTATACGCGATACAGACTGTCGATGCTGAGCACCTGCCACTGGCCAGCTCTCAGCTTACGCTTCAGTGCTGCGTTCACGAATAGATAACCATCCTGTTTCGTAGCGATGAGCAGCGAATAATGTCGGTTACTCTCCAGATCGACGTATACGCTCAGCGCCGTTTGGTCGGCATGTTGCTCAAGGATGTAAGGCACATACGCTTTCGTGCCTTCGTCGTACACCAGGAAGTCGTTCCGTAAATCCCGTACCGGATAATATCGGTTCTGGGGCCCTATGCCGCTGGTGCGCGGCTGAGCGGTAGCCGCCAGACTAAAAAGCATAAAAATGCCGTACCGGAAGCAAAACAGGCGAAGAGATAACAGCTTGCTCAGGCTCATCGCCATCAGGCTGTACTGGTTCGTCCGTTCAGTATCCGCTACGGCATTCTTTCGTTCCTTCACTCGTTCACTTATTATTTGCCAAGCGCTTTCAGCATGGTATCCCCAATGAGGGCGGGCGATTCAACTACGTGGATGCCGCACTCACGCATAATGGCCATCTTAGCCGCGGCCGTATCATCAGCTCCGCCTACGATAGCCCCCGCATGACCCATCCGGCGACCTTTCGGGGCGGTTTGACCGGCAATAAATCCGACAACAGGTTTGCGGTTACCGTCAGCCTTGATCCAGCGGGCGGCTTCAGCTTCCATACCACCCCCAATTTCACCGATCATCACGATAGCTTCCGTTTCCGGATCGTTCATCAGTAATTCGACGGCCTGCTTGGTCGTTGTGCCAATAATTGGGTCTCCGCCAATACCGATGGCGGTGCTCTGGCCAAGACCGGCTTTTGTGAGCTGATCAACAGCTTCGTAGGTCAGCGTACCGGATTTGGAAACGATGCCGATCGTGCCTTTTTTGAATATAAAGCCGGGCATGATTCCTACTTTACACTCCTCGGCGGTCATAACGCCGGGGCAGTTGGGACCGATCAGGCGAACTTCTTTGTCAGACAGGTAATTTTTTACAGCTACCATATCTTCCGTAGGTATACCTTCGGTGATGCAGATAATGACCTTGATACCCGCGTCGGCGGCTTCCATGATGGCATCGGCCGCAAAGGCCGGTGGCACAAAGATTATGGAAACATCGGCACCTGCTTCATCTACAGCTTGTTGAACGGTATTGAACACCGGGCGGTCGAGGTGGGTTTTGCCACCTTTGCCGGGGGTTACGCCCCCAACAACGTTGGTGCCGTATTCAATCATCTGCTGGGCATGGAAACTGCCCTCGGAGCCGGTAAAACCCTGGACGATAACTTTGGAGTCTTTGTTTACTAAAACACTCATGACGGTTGGTTAATCGTTGGCGATGCGGTTGAACGGGCGAAAAAACTGAAAAAGAACAAAAGAGCGGGCAAAGACTGCTGCTCATTTCACTCACTCGGCTGGTTTTCCGCCCCAAAAAAGTTGGGCAAAAGTAGCCGAAACTTCGTAAATTACGTGATGATTTTTTCGCACATTCTTTCCGGCTCTATACTGGCTGGGGCAGGCGTAGGCGTCTTTTGGCATTTCTTCGGCCGTATCTCGCTATTCAATCGGTTGTTGTGGGGCTTTTTCTTACTGACCACCTCGCTGGCTGCGCTGATCGGGGTTATTCACTACGCCGGCAACCAGTCGCTCGAACCGCTTCACCGGTCAATGATCGTTCTGTCAGATAGTCTGGGCGTGGTTTGTGTCGTTACGGCCGTATACGCGTTGCTTAATCAGCGGACGTTATCGCTGCTCACGTTTGTGGCCACTGTGCTGTTCGGTCTGTTTCTCTTCATCAGTCTGCTGCTGCCCGATGTGCGGGTGTTTACGCCCGTTGTTCCGTCGCTGGGCATCCTGGTGCTCATGTTGCTGGCCGTTTTTTCTTTACTGCAGCGCAACAAACGCGGCCTTTGGGTCGTGCTGGCTGCCATGCTGATGGGACTGGCTACCAAAGCCGATGCCTTCAACGCATTTATTCATCCTACCGATTTCTATCACTACGCCAACGCCGTTTCCCTCTGGTTCTTCGGGAAAGCCGCACAGCCTCGCGGTTTTTAACCAATTCCTTCATCCGCGAGTTACCAATCCACAAAACTCAACGACTGTGGATTTATTGCAATTAGCCCACGACCCGGCTCAGACCGCCCGTGCGGCCCGACTAATTTATATAGACGATACGGCACCCGGTATCACCCGCCACCGTACCGGCGACCACTTCACTTACCGCGACGCGGCTGGTCATGATGTTTCGGACGAGTCTACCCTGGCCCGCATCCGGCAGATGGCGCTTCCGCCCGCCTGGGAACGCGTCTGGATCAGTGCGAAGCCCAATGGACACTTACAGGCTACGGGCATCGATACCAAGAACCGAAAGCAGTATCGGTATCATGCCAACTGGAACGCCATCCGGAGCGAGACGAAATTTTTTCGGATGGTTGCATTCGGCGAAGCGCTGCCGCTGCTGCGGGCCCGTCTTGACAAAGATTTGAAGCAAAGAGACCTCAACCGCGACAAAGTGATAGCCATTGCGCTCAGCGTGATGGAGCAAACCCTCATTCGGGTAGGCAATGCTGCCTACGAAAAAGAGTACGGCTCATACGGGCTGACCACGCTTAAAGACCGGCATGTAAAAACCACTGGTAGCGATGTTCGATTCAGCTTCAAAGGCAAAAAGGGGATTTATCACGACATCACCCTACACGACCGCCGACTGTCGCGGCTGGTGAAGGCTTGCCGGGACATACCGGGCAAGGAGCTGTTTCAGTACTTCGACCCGGATGGGCAGCGCCATTCCATCGACTCCGGTATGGTAAACGATTACCTGAAAGAAACCATGGGCGATGACTTTTCGGCCAAAGATTTCAGAACCTGGGCTGGCACCGTCAACGCCCTCCGTTTACTGGTCGAACTGGAGCCGTGCGAAACGGAGAAAGAGCTGAAAAAGAATGTAAACACAGTACTGGATGAGGTTTCGCAGCAACTGGGAAACACCCGTACCGTATGCCGCAAGCACTACGTACATCCGCAGATTCTGGAAGCGTACGAATGTCAGGATCTGAATCCATACATCAAACAGAAAGCCCGGTTCCGGCAAACGAGCCCGCATGGTCTCGATGGGGTCGAAAAACTGTTGCTGCGATTCCTGAAAGACCAGGTGAAAGACGTAGTAAAAAATTCGACCATCAAAAAGAATCTGGCCTGACTCATTCTTCACCCTCCAACTCCGGATACATGTTATTCGGAGTTAGAGGACTGCTTCGACCCATATTTTCTGCCCGCAGGTTGGACATAATGGCTCCAGGGCTGGTGCATTGAACTGTTGTACGTGCCCACAGTTACAACAGGCATACTCGCCCGGCTGGCCGATGTCTTTCGATTGCTGATCAAAGATTTTGGGGAGTATGGGCAGTCCTTTCCGCACGTCGCCGGGTTCAAATTGGAACAGGCTTAGCTGACCGCTGTGCTCCCGGATGGCCACCCGAACCTGCCCCAGTTGTTCAATGCCTTCTACCCGCAGCTCTGAAAAAAGCTCATCGAGGCTCAGATCCTCCTGGTCGAAGTTCTGGGTAAGAATGCAGCCATCTTCAATGACATAAACGGCCTTTCCTTCCAGGGTTTCGCGTACCCGCCTGTTACGGTCGCTGATGTAGGTTGCCAGTTTGTAGCAGCTCATCACTACCACAAATACCACCACAGCCGACGCTAACGGTACATCATGGTAGAACATGGGGTCGCCGGCTGCCGAGCCAAGCCCAATCAGTAAAACCAGCTCATAGATTGATAACTGACGGACTTCGCGCTTCCCCGAAACAGCCAGTGCTGTTAGGATAACGACGAACATGAATACTGTCCGAAAGGCAACCTCTCCCAGATACGTTCCCGGAAACTGATCCAGTACGATACGCTCCCAATCGAATGGCTCAACGGGCTCCTGCATGATAGTGTAGTGAAGTGAAATCAGATGAAACCTGCCCGACAGATGTATGCCTGGATAAATGAAAATCGGCTTTTAGTCTCTGTTTTCAGGAGCGTTGTCTTTTCTGACTTTCACGCCACGTTTCAGGGCCCATTCTTCCGCTTTGGCCGTGGCAATGGCAATCGCTTTCGATTCATCATTACCATCGGCCAGCAGCGCGTTGGCAATATCAATGGCTTTGTTCCGGACCGGCGCCATGAAAAACTTCAGCGAGTCCGGGTACTCTTTTTTCGTATACGGCATAACGTTCAGCAGTTAGCAATCAGCTATGAGCAATAACCTCATCTGATGATAACTGTTTGGCGGCCGCTACATAGCCAGTTCCTGCGTGATGGTGCTACTGAGCCGGAGGAGCTCAATCTCCGCTGCTTTCGCGTTGAATTCTGCCTCTATCAGACGGGTCTGGGCATTGATGGCGTTGCGCTGCACATCGCGGAACTCCACAAAAGTAGAATTACCGATCCGGTACCGATCGTACGCGATATCGACGTTCTGATTAGCGAGCTGGTTATTCTGCACTTCCAGATTCAGCAGCCGGATGCTATTCTGATAGGTCTGGTACGTTTGGGCCAGGGCTGACTGCAGCTGCAGCCGCTGGTCAGCTTCCTGAGTCTGGGCAATAATGGTGTTCAC
The DNA here is from genome assembly GCF_002006735.1 of Spirosoma sp. 209. Lineage (NCBI taxonomy): Bacteria > Pseudomonadati > Bacteroidota > Cytophagia > Cytophagales > Cytophagaceae > Spirosoma > Spirosoma sp. 209. Next base: position 161,756 of record NZ_MVEC01000003.1, read on the forward strand.
CCGTGCATTCTGAATCTGCCGCTTCAGGTTATATCCGTTGAAAATGGGAATGGTAGCCTGCACGTTGTAGGTAATAGCGCTGGTTCGGCCGGTTCGCACACCGAAGCCCCCCTGGTTGTCGATAAACTGATAGTTATAACCGGTTTGAGCGGTGATCAACGGCAGCTGCTGGGCGTTGGCCAGTCGAACGTTTACGTCGGCCAGCGTACGGTTCAGTACAGCCGCAGCCAGGAGCGGGTTGTTGGTAGTCAGCGATTGTTGCAATGGCGCCAGCTGCAGGTCACTACGGGCCACGATTGTATCCCGAACCGAAAACTCGGTCAGCGGATCGCGCACCAGCAGGGTGTTCAGTACAATTTTAGCATTCCGCAAGGCCTGCTCCTGCGATATGAGCGCGGCACTATCCGTGTTGTAATCGACCTGCGCACTCAGAAAGTCGACTTTGGAGCGAGTACCGACTTCGTAGTTGGCCCGTGCCAGCTCCAGTCGTTCGCGCGAGATATCCAGCGCCTGGGCAAACGCGATCAGCCGCTGTAACTGCCTGACCACATCGTAATAACCGGTGGCAATGCTGGCAATAGTCGCTTCCACGTTGGCCCGTGTATTTACCGTACTGATCTGGACCAGCTGCTGGAGCTGGGTGTAGGTTGCTGAGCGGGCGTAGCCATTAAAGACCACGTAGTTCAGGTTCACGCCCAGGTTTGAGGTTCGGTTAAAAATACCGGTAGCTCTGAGGGGAGGTCTGATACCATCCAGAAATGTTTGGCGGAGGCTCTGCAATCCACCGTTCGAGGTGGCGTTGCCGGTCAGCGTGGGCAGATAACCAGCGTTCCCTTTCGTATAATTGTTGCGGGCAATTTCTTCCTGCGACCGATTGATCTGTAGTTGATAATTCTGTCTGACAGCCTGCTCGACGGCTTGCGGAAGCGTCAGAAGGTCACCAGGTTGCGGGATGGTTGCCACGGTTGGCGTTCGTAGCTGAGCGCGTTTAATGGCATTAGGGGCTTGTTGAGCATTGGCCAGAATAGGTACGCAAACAAAAAATATCCAACTGCTGAGCTTCATCGACTTGGTTTTAACAACGACACGAACGGTCAAAATTACGAGAATATGCGATTAGCCGTCGCACTCATTAACTTTCTATAAATTGCAAACTTTCCCAACCATCAAGGTATGATTCGTATACTTCTACTTCTATTGGCTTTTACGGCCACTCTTTCGGCCTGTTCTACCCGAAAAAAAGCCGACTTACTCGTTACTAATGCCCGAATATACACCGCTGATTCCGCTTTTTCGACCGCCGATGCCTTCGTGGTCAAAGACGGCAAATTTCTGGCGGTGGGGCCGGCCAGCAGCCTGACCGATCAGTATGATGCCGACAGCACAGCCGATCTGGGCGGGGCGCCTGTATATCCGGGTTTTTATGATCCACACGCCCACTTTCTGGGACTGGGCCAGATGCTCGACCAGGCTGATCTGGTTGGCGCCGAATCCTATGATGAAGTTATTGACCGGCTGAAGACGTTTCAGCAAAAACACCCCGACGCTACCTGGATCATTGGCCGGGGCTGGGACCAGAACGACTGGGCTGACAAAGCGTTTCCAACCAAAGAAAAGCTGGATGCGGCTTTCCCCAATATACCCGTTGCCCTGACCCGGGTTGATGGGCACGCGCTGCTGGTCAACTCGAAGGCGCTGCGGTTAGGCCAGATCACGGCCGGTACGCGGATGGCGGGCGGAGAAGTGGTACTGAAAAACGGAGAACCCATCGGCGTTCTGGTCGATAACGCCATGCAGATCATCCGCCGACTGGTGCCCCGCCCCGACGTAGCCGACAAAGCCCGGATGTTACAGGCCGCCGAAAAGGTGTGTGTGTCGTTGGGACTGACTACCGTTTCGGACGCGGGTATCAGCCCCGACGAGATTAACCTGATCGACAGCCTTCACAAAGCTGGCAAATTGAAAATACGCGACTACGCCATGGTCAGCCTGGGCGAGCCTAACCTGAACTATTTCCTGAAACGCGGGCCTTTCCAGACCGACCGGCTCACCGTCCGTTCGTTTAAACTGTATGCCGACGGCGCTCTGGGGTCGCGGGGGGCCTGTCTCCGCAAGCCGTATGCCGATCGACCCGAAACGGGCGGTTTTCTGTTGCTCAGCCCCGCCGAGCTGGAGCGCGTTACCAGACTGCTGTATGCATCGAACTTTCAGGCGAATACCCACTGCATTGGCGACTCGGCCAATCACCTCATGCTCGACCTGTATGGCAAACTCCTGAAAACAACCAACAACCGGCGGTGGCGTATCGAGCATGCGCAGGTCGTTTCACCAGACGATTTCTGGAAATTTGGTCGGTACTCCATCATTCCGTCGGTACAGCCTACCCATGCGACCTCCGATATGTACTGGGCTCAGGATCGGCTCGGCCCGGTCCGGGTAAAAGGCGCCTATGCGTTCAAGGATCTGATGAAGCAGAACCAGATGATCACCTTCGGTAGTGATTTTCCGGTCGAGGCTGTCAACCCCCTCTTTGGCTTCCATTCGGCCGTAGCGCGGCAGGACGCCAAAAACTTCCCAAAAGCCGGTTACCAGATGGAAAATGCCGTTGATCGCCGGTCGGCTTTACTGGCTATGACGCGCTGGGCAGCCTACGCTAATTTTGAAGACCAGCTGCGCGGCAGCATCGCTCCTGGCAAACAAGCCGATTTTGTTGTGCTTGACCGCGATATCATGACGGCACCAAATACCCAGCTACGCGACACCAAAGTACGGCAAACCTGGATTGGCGGAGAGCGGGTTTATTGACTCAGGCGACTGACAAAATCTGGTAAGCCATCTTGTTAAACACCACCGTTTCGCTGACCTGATGCCCGGCCAATAGCGCTGCCACAGGTGAGGCCGGAGAAACGGCGAAGTAGTCAACATGCTCAAGCGTAAGCTTACCGGCGCTGACACTGATAAAAAAGCGCCCCCGGTTTGTCTCAACCAGACTACCCGGCTGAACTGTATCGTACTTTTTGTCGATGTTCAGCCGGGTCAGCTCGCCTTCCAGCTTGAGGGCTTCGGCCAGTAGCTGGGCATGCCGGTCGCGTTCGAGCTGGGCCATAGCCCGGCCGGTTTCGTACTTGTCGCCCGCACTACTTTTGGATTCACTGTTAGCCGACTCCTGAGCCGCTTCCATCGCCAGGCGAGCGGTATCGATGCGTTGCTGTACGTACTGCTGACAGCGGCTGAATAATTCTTTCTTGATCGTGAGTGGATCATCCATCGGCGATAGGGCTATCGGCATCTGAGTAATTTATAGATTCTTACGTTTCATCTCCCCCACAGCATAGTTAACGGCGCGGGCGGTCAGGGCCATAAACGTAATAGATGGATTCTGCGAGCCCGTAGAGGCCATGGCGGCCCCGTCGGTTACAAACACATTCCGACAGCTGTGTATCTGGTTGTGGGCATTGAGTATGGATGTTTTCGGATCACGGCCCATGCGAGCCCCGCCCATCTCGTGAATATCGAGACCAGGGTTACGATGATCGTCGTAGGGTCGAATGTTTTTGCAGCCGGCCTTGTCGAGCATCTCGGCCCCCTGTACCAGAAAATCGTCCATCATCTTTGTGTCGTTATCGGTATACCCAATCGAGGTAACGAGTTGTGGAACGCCCCAGGCATCGTTCTGATCAGGACTTAGCCGAACGTGGTTTTCGTAGCGCGGTACAGTTTCGCCCTGCATCATCATAAACACGTGCCACGGCCCGGGCTGGGTTATTCTTTTCTTGAATTCTGCGCCAAACGTCTCAGCAGTTGGCTGTCCCTGCCCCCGGCTGGCGCTGAAAGCAACCATGTACCCACGCTGGAAGTCGGTTTCCTGTCGGTTTACATTCCGGAAGTTAGGCATGAACGCTGTGGTAGGGCGTCGACCGTAATAATAGCCATCCTCGAAGCCTTCGTAGTCGGCCAGAATATTGCCCCGGTAATTATGAAAAGCCACATACCGGCCCAGCACGCCACTGTCGTTACCCAGGCCATTGGGAAAACGGCGAGAGGTTGAATTGAGCAGAATCAGGTTGGTATTCAGACAGGCTGCATTCACAAATATGATCCGGGCGTAATACTCCGTCAGTTGTTTGGTCTGTGCATCGACTACCCGTACGCCCGTTGCTTTCTGCTTCACCTCATCGTAAATAATCGAGTGCACAACCGAATCGGGGCGGAGGGTCAGCTTTCCGGTTTTGGCAGCCCATGGCAGAGTCGACGAGTTTGACGAAAAATACCCGCCATAAGGACAGCCCCGATAGCAGAGATGCCGGGCCTGACACGGCGCCCGCCCCTGGTCATAATGGATCTGTTGGGGCTCTGTCAGGTGGGCGCACCGGCCGATGATAACATGCCGGTCTTTATACGTAGCGGCCACACGCTGCTGAATGTGTTTTTCCACACAGTTCAGCTCCCACGGCTTCAGAAACTCCCCATCGGGCAGGGTTTCGAGTCCGTCTTTGTTGCCGCTGATCCCCACGAATCGCTCTACATGACTATACCAGGTCGCTATGTCGGCGTACCGAATGGGCCAGTCGGCAGCTGCCCCGTCGCGGGCGTTGGCTTCAAAATCGAACCGGCTCCAGCGTTGCGTTTGCCGGGCCCAGATCAGCGATTTTCCACCTACCTGATACCCTCGTATCCAGTCGAAAGGCTTCTCCTGTTGATACGGGTGCTCGGCATCTTTGACGAAAAACTGCTGGGTGGCTTCGTCCAGCGCATAACATTTGGTAGCGATGGGGTTAGCCTCGTCAAACGCCACCGGCATTCGGTTGCGGTGCGGGAAATCCCAGGGGTTGAGCGTAGCCGTCGGGTAATCCGTAATGTGCCGCACATCGCGGCCTCGCTCCAGCACCAGCGTCCGCAGCCCCTTCTCACACAGCTCTTTAGCCGCCCAGCCCCCACTGATTCCGGAACCGATGACGATAGCATCGTAGGTACGAGTGGCCCTGGTATCGCCGTAAGTCATCATAGTCCAATCTGATTTGAGCAACGATAATACATATTAATTCAGGCAAACTAAATCTGTCTACTATTTCAATAGATTTCTACAAACAACCGCCGTTGCTTTTGGCTTATTTAGGCAGGTACAACCAACAGCAACGTTATGGAAGCTAAAATTCCCCCGCAGCATCAGAACACCCAACCCGGCATTGAGGCCGAGCTGGACCCGCAGCCGAAAATAATCCGGCACCTCTACAAAGGCGCGAACAAACTTAAGGATAAAGTAGCACTCATCACCGGGGGCGATTCCGGCATCGGGCGAGCCGTAGCCGTTCATTTTGCCCGCGAAGGTGCCGATGTAGCTATCTCGTACATGACCCGCGAGGAAGAAGATGCCCGGAAAACAAAAGAACTGGTTGAAGCCGAAGGACGGCGTTGCGTGCTGCTCCCCGGCGATATTCGGCACGAGGATTACTGCACACACATCGTCGAAGAAACCGTTGCACAGCTGGGCAAGCTAAACATTCTGGTCAACAATGCCGGGCTCCAGCTGGCCCACAAAACCCTGGAAGAAGCCCGCGACGAAGACCTGCTGGATACCTACGAAACCAACATCTATTCGTTTTTTCGGGTTACGAAAGCTGCCGTGCCGCACCTGCACAAAGGCGACAGTATTATCAACACCACCTCGGTAACGGCCTACCAGGGGCGCGCCGATCTGCTGGAATACTCATCGACCAAAGGAGCGATCATGACGTTTACCCGGGCTTTGTCGAGTAACCTGATCAGCAAAGGTATCCGGGTCAATGGCGTAGCACCGGGTCCGATCTGGACTCCACTCAACCCTTCGTCGGTAGAAGCTAAACAAATTCCGATGTTCGGGAAAGACGTGCCCATGAAGCGTCCCGGCCAACCCAGCGAGGTGGCCCCTGCTTACGTTTTTCTGGCTTCAGAAGACGCATCCTACATCACCGGCCAGGTACTTCACCCTAACGGTGGCACTATCATAAACGCCTAAGCCGGTATGCCCTTCAGGCGCTGGCAAAAACTGTAAGCCTATACTGTACACAGAAATTCTCTCCGTTATGGAACAAATGGAAATTGACGCCAAGCCGCAGCACCAGGATGCGCAGCCTGGCCTGGAATACGAAATGGACCCGCAGCCGATATATATTCGGGACAACTACGAAGGTGCCGACAAACTCAGGGATAAGATTGCAGTCATCACCGGGGGCGACTCTGGCATCGGGCGGGCCATAGCCGTTCACTATGCCCGCGAAGGCGCCGACCTGGCTCTCATCTACCACCCCCGCGAAGAGCAGGACGCTCAGAAGACAAAATCGCTGGTTGAGGCCGAAGGGCGTCGATGCCTGCTGCTGGCGGGCGACCTGAAAAGTCTTTCTTTCATTCGGGAATCGGTTGGCAAAATCATCAGCACCTATCATCACATCAATATACTGGTGAACAATGCAGCCAATCACGTAGAACAGCACGAGTTCACGGACATTTCGGACGAACAGATGCGGCAGACCTTCGAGTTGAATATACTGGCTATGTTCCGGCTCACTAAAAATGTACTCCCCTACATGGGCAGTTACGACTGCATCATCAACACCACCTCGGTGGTATCCTACCGGGGCAGCAAAGCTCTGATCGATTATGCCGCCACCAAGGGGGCAGTAACGGCCTTTACGCGGTCTTTGTCACAGAACCTGGTAGACCGTGGCATCCGGGTCAACGCCGTAGCCCCCGGCCCGATCTGGACCCCACTGATCGTAGCGACCAAATCGCCGGAAACGGTTGCGGAGTTCGGTAAAGACACCCCCATGGAGCGACCCGGCCAACCCGCCGAGCTGGCCCCGGCCTATGTCTTTCTGGCTTCGGAAGATGCGTCGTATTTTACAGGACAGGTCATTCATGTAAACGGGGGCGAAGTGATCAACTCGTAAGAAAAAATTGTACCTGACAGCCTCGGGTTCTTTGCCTGGTAACTACTATTTTTACTAGTCAAGGACAGCTCGAGGCTGTCTGGTATCTGTATGGAAGCACCTCCATTAACGACCCGTCCCGTACCGCTGCATCCGGGCGTACCGGGTTTGGGCAACACATTGGCCTTTCTTCGGGATCCGCTGGCTATTCTGCGGACGCTGCAGCAGCGCTACGACCGAATCGCTCACCTCCGCATTGGGGGTCGCCATCAGTATCTGGTGCTGCGGCCCGAAGATGCCAAGCACGTTTTACAGGAGAACCACCGGAACTACGGCCGCTCGCCCGCGTTTCAGGTGTTGAAAATCTTTCTGGGAAACGGCCTGCTGACCAGCGAAGGCGATTTCTGGCGTCGGCAGCGTCGGCTGGCCCAACCAGCCTTTCACCGGCAAAAACTGGCGGCCCTGGCCCAGACAATGGTATCGGAAACAGCCAGTTGGCTAACTGAGCTCAACCAATCTAATCGTCATCAGCCCATTAATATATCGCAGGCCTTTATGGATGTTACCATGCGTATCGTCTGTAAAACCCTGTTCGGCTCGGATGTAGTTGGCCGGCTGGACGGCCTCTCAACAGCGCTCGATACGCTCAATTACCTGGCCAATGACCGGATGCTCTCACCCGTTCGATTTCCGATGCACTGGCCAACCCCCACGAACCTGCGCTTCAAACGGGCTGGCATTGTCGTCGACTCGTTTATATACGGGGTCATCAACCAGCGTACTCAGCTCGCTCCCAGCGACCGCGACGACCTGCTGGATATGCTGCGACTGGCCGAAGATGAAGATACCGGCGAACGGATGTCCAGCCAGCAACTGCGCGATGAGTGCGTTACGCTGTTTGCCGCCGGGCACGAGACGACGGCTGTCTCTATGGCCTGGACCATGCATCTGCTCACGCAGCACCCCGACGTGACCGCCCGACTGCGGGATGAGGCTATACTGCATCTGGGAAGCGCCCCCCTCCCCCCGCCCGAGGCATTCAGAAGCATGACCTATACCATGCAGGTCATTCAGGAATCGATGCGGCTCTACCCACCGGCCTGGATTATGAGTCGGCTGGCGCTGGCCGATGACCCTATCGGGCCCTATACCATTCCGGCGGGAGATACGGCTCTGGTTAGCCCTTACCTCTTGCATCGCGACCCGGTCAGCTGGCCCGATCCAGACCGGTTTGATCCCGATCGGTTTGCGCCCGGCTGGGATAAAGAACGCCATTCGTATGCTTATCTGCCCTTTGGCGGGGGCCCCAGGCTATGCATCGGTAACCAGTTCGCCCTACTGGAGATGCAGATACTGCTGGGGATGCTCATGCGCGATTTTACCGTTCAGGCAGCCTCTGATCGACCCGTTATCACCCAGCCGCTTATTACCCTGCGCCCCAAAAGACCCATTTATGTCAGGTTGACCTGACAGGCAAATTATACTTTACGAAGAACTTTTGTAGGTGGGCGTTCCACGATAGATACTAAATGTTGATAGACAGCGATCTGTTGACAACATAGGCTGTGGAGTCGTGAAACAGGATTGCATCTTTTGTAGTAGGTATTGACTTTGTAGTCAGTATACCCAAACTTAGATAGTCCATTGCTGTTCTGATTTATTCACCTTTAAACGCGACACAATGAGACTACAAATGCACGCCGTTAAGTTTACGGCCGATCAGAGCCTGTTAGATTTCATCCAGGCTAAGCTGAACAAATTAGACACTTTCCATGACCGGATCATCGGCGGTGAAGTGTTTCTCCGACTAGACGGAGCCGACTCCAACAAGGTAAAAGAGAAAATTGTTGAAGTCAGGCTGACGATTCCAGGAAAAGAGCTGTTCGTTAAAGAACACGACAAGAGTTTCGAGAGCGCTACCGACCGCGTGTTGGATGTGCTGAAAGATAAACTTGTTCGCTGCAAAGAAAAACGTAGCGACTTTTCGAGTCCCGTCATTGTCGAAGCCAAATCCCGGATGGAAGAAGACGAGGTTTTCGAGCCCGATGAGTTATAAAACCCAAGTCAGTAAAACAGCGAAAGCCACCCGAATAAGGTGGCTTTCGCTGTTTTACTGATCTGTAGTAGCTTAGAGGCCAAACGCCTGTTTGATCTGATCGACAAAATCGAGTTTTTCCCAGGTGAAAAGCTCTACTTCCAGTTCTATGGTCTGACCATTTGAACCAAAGGTCTTTTTCACGACTTCGTTCTTCCGGCCCATGTGTCCGTAAGCAGCCGTTTCCGAATAGATCGGGTTACGGAGCTTGAGCCGCTGCTCGATAGCGTAGGGACGCATATCGAAGATCTGTCCGATTTTTTCGGCAATGGCGCCATCGTGCAAGTCTACTTTCGACGTGCCATAGGTATTCACATACAGGCCACATGGTTTAGCAACGCCGATGGCGTACGAAACCTGCACCAGCACCTGATCGCAAAGGCCAGCCGCTACCATGTTCTTGGCAATGTGGCGCGTTGCATAGGCCGCCGAACGGTCTACTTTCGACGGATCTTTGCCCGAAAAAGCGCCACCACCGTGGGCACCTTTGCCGCCGTAGGTATCGACAATGATCTTGCGACCCGTCAATCCGGTATCGCCATGGGGACCACCAATCACAAACTTACCCGTGGGGTTGATGTAATAGGTAATGTCGTCGGTAAACAGGCTGTGTAGTTCGGCTTTCTGGGCGGCTTTAACGCGGGGAATGACGATGTTGATAATATCTTCCCGAATCTTGGCCAGCATGGTTGCATCATCGGCAAAATCATCATGTTGAGTCGATACCACAATGGTATCGATGCGGATCGGCTGATGATCATCGCTGTACTCAATGGTCACCTGCGACTTGGCATCGGGCCGTAGATACGGCATCAGGTGATTTTCGTTGTTACGAATGTGCGACATCTCCCGCAAAATAGCGTGGGCCAGATCGAGCGGAAGCGGCATGAAATTGTCGGTTTCGTTGGTGGCGTATCCGAACATCATGCCCTGGTCACCGGCGCCCTGTGCATTCGCTTTCGTTTCGAAATCGTCGTTGGCTACTTCCCGGTCAACCCCCTGGTTGATGTCGGCCGACTGATCATGAAGCGCCGAGAAGATGCCACACGAGTTGGCTTCGAACATGTATTCGCTCTTGGTGTAGCCGATTTTACGGATCACCTCGCGCGTAATTTTCTGGACATCCAGATAGGTTTCTGTTTTGATTTCACCAGCCAGAACAACCTGTCCTGTTGTAACGAGCGTTTCGCAGGCTACCTTACTGGAGGGATCGAACGCCAGAAAGTTATCGATCAGTGCATCGGAGATTTGGTCAGCGACCTTGTCGGGGTGTCCTTCAGAAACAGATTCGGACGTAAAAAGATAAGGCATTGCAGCTCTGAGAAACTTGGTTTGAAACCACAAAGCTACACCTTTATAGACAGGTGACAAACGATAACCCTGCCAGGCAAATCAGTATTCTTAGTTACAGTTTATCTACCGGGCTCTTACGCGACTTGCTATCAGCAAGTAGCCACCCGTCCGGATCGGGTGGCTACTTGCTTTTCCCGAAGCGTTTAGACTACAAGCCCTGGCTTGTAAAAGAACACGTAGACAGGCCTCGTAATGACAGATACGTTGATCACCTGTGGATTAACCAAACATTTTTCGGCGAATAACGTCGAAGAAAGCAGCTGTAAACGGCCACCACGGCATGGTGGTAAATAGCCGCAGTTCATCAGTCAGTCGGGTATCTTCATCCAGAAACGTAAAAACCCGACGGGGGTTTTCGACATAGACGCGGGTAAACACATCGTCGGCGGGGTGCCGGTGTTTTTCCAGTACATTCAGAAAAACGCTGTCGTACAGTTTGAAGCGTTTCTGAAACCAGGGGGTTCGGCGGGTGGGCTTACCGGTCTCAACCAGGTTGTGGACAATGTCGTGCAGGTAACGCTGGGTACGCTGAAATGTATAGCCGGTCGACGCTTTGGTATACCCGCCCGAGGTGCCGATCCGAACAATATGCTCCGAAGGATTTTCCTGAGTCGCTACGTCCGACATCGGGATTACGCCGTATTCCGTTTCCCGAATTTCATAAGTGCCGGTGTCGACGAACCGATCGATGTACTGACGCAGATCGGTTTCGTACTCCTCCATTGTCAGCAGCTTATCATTGAAGAGGGTAAACTCGACCAGCGCCGTTTTTTCGTCGAAGGGCAGTACATACATAAACCGGCAATCGCCATGCTGTTCGACCCGGAAGTCCATTATTTCGGGAAGCGACGGGTTGAAACAGGGTTTTTCAGTCTGGATTACCCATCCTTTAAAATGTTGGAGCAGGTTATGATTGTCGGGCTGATCCAGATTCAGGGAGTAGGTACTGTCGAAAACATAATCGGCGATGTATGGCTCATCATTAGCAATGACGAACCCACCCTGGGGAGTGTCCTTGATCCGGTTAATGGTTGCCTGCTGCCGCTCTACATTGGGGTATTTGGCCAGTTCGGCCAGTACAAAGCTGTAGAAATCGATGCCCCGCAGCATCTTGTACCGGTACTCGCCCAGTTCTAAAGGGCCGGTATAGGTTGTGCCATGAAAATGTACGGTTTGCCACGTCTTAAACAGAATCGACTCAAACGGGCCGGTTCCCCGCTCCCAGAAGCACCACGTTCGATCATTACGATCTTTCTGTTCGCGATCAAGAATCAGAATAGAATGGTTTCCCAGCGGAGATTGTGTCAGGTAGTAGGCCAGGCTTAATCCTGCCATACCTCCTCCGGCGATGATGAAGTCGTATTTTTTCATGCAGCAAATAAAAAGCCCGGACGCATAGCCCGGACTTTCGTTAGTAGGCAGTTAGTAGAACAAAGCAGGAAGTGGGCTGCTGCTAACAATACGGGCCTCCAGAGGCTACCGCCCGACAGCTTGCTATCACTACTACTCGATTATACATTCACATGTTTTTCGGCATGGTAACTCGACCGGACCAGTGGCCCCGATTCAACGTATTTCAGCCCCCGGCTTAACCCTTCTTCCTTGTACATGGCAAAGGTTTCGGGGTGGATCCACTCGATGACTTCGTGGTGCATTTTGGTCGGTTGCAGGTACTGGCCGAGGGTCAGCACATCCAGTCCGTTTGCCGCCAGATCGTCCATGGCTTTAAATACTTCGTCGTGGGTTTCGCCCAGACCCAGCATAATCCCGGATTTGGTACGCTGCCCATACTCTTTCGTGCGTCGGATCTGTTCCAGGCTGCGCTCGTAGCGGGCCTGGGGTCGTACACGCCGATACAGCCGCTCAACCGTTTCCATGTTGTGCGAGACGACTTCCTGGCCGGCAGAAATCATGCGGGTCAACGCTTCCCAGTTGCCTTTGGTATCCGGAATCAGCGTTTCGATCGTTGTTGCCGGCGACGCTTCCTTGATCAGACGAACGGTCTGATACCAGATTTCAGCACCCCGGTCTTTCAATTCGTCCCGGTTGACGGACGTAATCACCGCATGTTTCACCTTCATCAGCACGATGGCTTCGGCCACACGACGGGGCTCGTCCGTATCGTACTCGTTAGGACGCCCGGTAGCCACGGCACAGAACGTGCAGCTGCGGGTACAGACGTTACCCAATATCATGAACGTGGCCGTGCCGGCACCCCAGCACTCACCCATATTAGGGCAGTTACCACTTTCGCAAATCGTGTGTAGCTTATGTTCATCGACGAGCTTACGGACTTTGGCATATTCCGGACCGATCGGCAGCTTAACGCGCAACCAGTCTGGACGTTTCTTCCGTTGCTGTTCGGAGGGTATTACGGGTAGTTCGATCATGGCACCTCAATCCTTTCCAACAAAATTCGTTTTTCCGGCGTAAAGTTCATAAAAAAGCCAGAAAGGCGCCGGCGGAAGAGACGGGCCGGGAAAGCGATAGCCAACTCCCGAACCGTCTCTTCCGCCGGCGCCTTCCGGCGCGCCTGGCTTACTTCTTACTGCCAAAAAACAAGGTTAGATAGCCCGAGGTAAAGAAGCTGCGGTTGCCTATGCTTCGATCTCCGCCCTGTGTCTGATTGGGGATGATCACGATCCGCTGGGGGAATGCTTCGGCCAGAAAACCGATCTCGACGCCGGTTGTGTTGCTTCGGAAGGCACTCAATTCAAAACTGAGGGCGGCTTTAACGTTTACCCCCACGGTTAGCTTGGACTGACCAAACCCCTGAAAAAAACTACCGGCTCCGGTTACTGTTTCGCCGGTTGCGGTCGCGAAACCGTTTACTTCAGAGGCTGGCACCGATCGGGTCGTGTTGCCGAACGAAACTTCCAGGTAATAGGGTTTTATAATCCCCAGCGAAGGACCTGCTGCCAGGATACCGCTTACCGCGATGCCTTCATCATCGTCCCGCTGAAATAACTTCACCTCCCGACCATACTGTGGCCTCACAACAAACAGGTAATTCTCTTTGCCGCTTATATAACGCGACCCAACCGAATTGATCGACGACTGTATCTCCTTGGGATGCTTTACATTGACCACTTCCAGGCTGATGTAATGGTACTGACGCATACCCAGCAACTCACCCGAAGCGAGTCTCGACTGGCGAAACGAGAAGCCACCCACAATACCGGAATTGGTATTGGTCGTGATGCCAAACGTAGTAATGGTATTGTAGTTTTCCTCTTCCGTTTCGGCGGCTGATGGCCGGACGTTTTGTCCCAGCACAGACAGGCTGCTTAGTACGAGGCTAAATAAAACGTATATCGTTCGCATTGTCGTAAATTCCTGAATTAAAGCTAATCAATTTGCCCGTCTCCACAAAATCGGGTACGCTATTAGCGTAACCAATTCATAATTTATATGTTTGAGGAAAACACCCACAGCAAGGAAAAGACCTCCCGGCGGTAACCTCCTCAGTCTTTGTACATTCTCCCTTTTTCTATGGCAACCATTCACATAGCTTACGTAGGCGACCTGCGCACGGATTGCACCCATATTCAGTCAGGCACGCATATCAACACCGACGCCCCCACCGATAACCAGGGCCGGGGCGAAGCCTTCTCCCCCACCGACCTCGTAGCCAACGCGCTCGGCACCTGTATTATTACAACCATGGCCATCTTTGCCCGGCGCGATGGCATAGAGCTGGCCGGCAGCTCACTCGATGTGACCAAGATTATGAGCAGCCAGCCACCCCGGCGCATTGCCCGGATCGACGTTGATCTGGTTCTCCGCGCTGACCCGATGCCCGACGCCGACACATGCGCCCATCTGGAAAAGATAGCGCATACCTGCCCCGTGGCCATCAGTCTGCACCCGGATATAGAGCAGGCCGTCACGATCCGCTGGGAAGCCGTAGCCGACGTGGCCGCGGACTAGAAACCGGGTTTGCCAGCCTGGTATCAGGCTGGCAGTTTCCAGCCGTTCTGGTAGTTGGCTTTCAGCAGTGCATTGGCCTGCGGGTCGTTACTGAATTCTCCTTTTTCCATATCCCAGAACAGACGCCGACCCGTCCGGAAAGCAATATTGCCCAGATGCGAGTTCAACGCGGCTCCCTGCGCCACGTCGGTATTGCAGGTCGGCTGTTTCCGGGCTTTGATGCACTCGACAAAATTGACCGCGTGATTGTCGAGACCGTTCCCCTGTGGACTTTGCCGGGGAAGCTGTTCCAGTTTATACCTGACAATCCCTTTTTCAGTTACAGTTTCGGGGTAGAGTTCCCAGCCGCTCCGGTCAACAACCAGCGTACCGTTCTCCCCGATGAACGCTATGCCGTGTGGCCGGTTATAGTTGGCTCCGTTGATACCGATGGTATGCTCCCAACTCATTGTCACATCCCCAAAGTCGTAGATCGCCTGCTGAGTATCCGGTGTTTCGCGCGCATCGGTAGGGTACCCGTACTTACCTCCCAGCGACATAATTGATTTGGGGGCGGTTTGCTTCATTCCCCATAAAGCAATATCAATCAGGTGAACACCCCAGTCGGTCATCAGCCCACCCGCATAATCCCAGTACCAGCGGAAGTTGAAATGAAACCGGTTTATATTAAAAGGACGCCTGGGTGCCGGACCCAGCCACATGGCGTAGTCAACGCCGGGCGGTACCGGACCATCGGGCTGCCTGGGCACTTCACTTTTCCAGCCGATGTATGACCACACTTTTACGATCCGTAGCTTGCCCAGCTTCCCGGAATGCACGTAATCGATGGCGTTGTAAAAATGAGGACTGCTCCGCTGCCACTGGCCAACCTGCACAATTTTGTTGGTCCGTTTGGCAGCAGCCATCATTCGGTTACACTCCTCGATGGTATTGGCCAGCGGCTTTTCGACGTACACATCTTTACCGGCTTCACAGGCGTCGGTCATCATCAGACAATGCCAGTGGTCGGGCGTGCCGATAATTACGGCATCGATGTCTTTGTTTTCGAGCAGTTTCCGGTAATCGCCGTACGTCTGCGCTTTTTTACCGGTCTGTTTCTCCAGCTCAGCAGCCCGTTTTGTCAGTACGTTCTGGTCTACATCACAGAGGGCTACGACCTCAACGCCCGGCACTTTCAGATGCGCCTGCACATCGGACCAGCCCATGCCGTTTATGCCGATCGCCCCGATGCGGAGCCGGTCAGAGGGAGCAACAACAGGAGTGGCAGCTGTTGACGCGAGGGCTGGCAATGACAGCGCGGGCGCTGCTGCGGAAGCACTTAAGCTCGTTCGGAGAAAGTCTCGGCGGGTGGTCATGGTAGCGAAGATCGTGTGCGCTGATAAAGACCCGCCCGGTTTTATTTTACTGACCCGGCAGTGCGCTTTCGCAGGAGATAATAGTATCGTTCAGCAGCCCCATCCTTATCCGAATTTATATGCGACGATACCAGTTCCCAGCCATTACGGACCATAAAATTGAGCGCATCCATCGACGAGCCGAAACGAATCTGCTGCCTGTCGGTACCGCTGATTACCTGTCTTCGGGCGTAAGGAGACGGTTGCCCGTAGTCGATGTAAGCATAAGTTGAAGCCGTTGCCCGGGCAGAGCCTGTAAGCAGCTGGCAGTAGGTAATCTCTTCTTTACTAATATCTACCCCGTCGACAAAGACCTGGGCCGTAGCCCAGTAACTGAGGCTGGTGAGCCAGCCGATGAGAAAAACAGTTTTCATAGTCTGAATGCATTACTTGATTGAGGAAGGGAAATATTATCGTCGATTCCCGAATAGGTTGAACAAGCCTTTACGGCCTTTCAGCAAAGCAACCGGTTTATCGCGATTTTCGGAGTTGTAACGGGTAATGATGTCGACTTCAAACTGCCGAAAAAATTCAGGATCGAAGTTTGCCTGGGGCAGGTGCTCAATGACGTGCTTGATCGACTTCCCCTCCCGAATCCATTGTTGCCAGACGTCCTGCCGCTGCCGCAGGCCTAACACGTTCATGCCCGTTACGGCCTGATCGCTGACCCGGTAGTTAATCCGGATGGCTACATTCTCTGTAGCATGCTGCCAGTAGAACGACTCTTCAGGGCCGTCGTCAGGCAGGAAATTAGCCACATTCCCGTAGGTCTGGTACTCGATATCAAAGAATTTGGCCGAGTTGAAGAAGACCCCTGGCTGGTAGGGTGTGCGCGTACCCAGCAGGGTTTTGGCCACCGTTTCGCCCATAATTCGTCCTGTATACCAGATTTGCTCCAGCGGCTTCCGGCCCGCTGGTGGATGTCGGTGCTGCACACAGTCGCCGATAGCATACACATCGGGCAGGTTCGTTTCCAGGTATTCGTTTACCAGGATACCTCGGTCGGTGTCAAGGGGTGTCTCTTTCAGAAAGCCAATGTTCGGGCTGACCCCCACGGCAACGCCGACAAACTCGGCGGGTATTGTTTCGCCCGTTTTCGTGATGACGGCGTCGACCCGGCCCGCTCCATTGTCGCGCAGTTCAGCCATTTCGGTATCGATCCGCAGGTCGACATGATGGTCGCGGATGTGGCGGGTTACCATCGCCGACTCTTCGGGGGGAAGAACGCTGCTCCAGAACGTCTTTTCCCGAACCAGGAACGTAACCCGAATCCCGCGCGACAGCAGCATTTCGCACAGTTCGATGCCAATCAGTCCACCGCCTACCACCACCGCCTGCCGAATGCCCGCAGTAGAAGCTTCCATCCGATCCAGATCAGGTTTTCCATACAATCCCTGCACGCCCTGCAACTGCTGACCCGGCCAGTCGAAAAAATTGGGTTGCGACCCCACGGCCAGAATCAGGACATCATAGGTGAGCGTCTGACCGCCGGCGTACTGAATCAGTTTGTTGCTGAAATCGATGGTATCTACCCTGACCTGAAGGAGATCGATGCGATTTTTGGTCCAGAACCAGTCTTCGTAGGGTTTGGTATGCTGAAACTCCAGATGCCCCATGTACACATACATCAGTGCCGTACGGGAAAAGAAATGGGGCGTTTCGTCTGATACTACTGTAATCTGGTCATCAGTATGTTTTCGCAATTCACGGGCGGCCGTAATGCCTGATATACCGTTACCAAGAATAACGATGTGGCGCATAAAGTAAAGAGAAGACAGGCTGCAGAGTTTCGGTTGCGAAAACGTTGATTGGCAAACATACCGTAATTGCACAAAAAAAGCCACAATCCGTAGAAAGTGGCTTGCTTACTTATAGTAATCGGCAAAAAGGCAGCTAGTTCCGCTTCTCGCGGGTCATGGTAAGTGACGCACCCGTACCGCGCCGGGCCTGCATTTTATGCAGATGGGCTGCTTCCTGTTGCGAAACAAGCTGAAGAGCAGCGTATTCGGTCTTACCGGTAATCAGCGGAAAACCGGCTACCCGCTGCACCGACGAACAGGGCACGCAGGTACGGGCGGTAGGCAGCGCTTTCAGACGAGCATCCGGGATGGTAGTACCGCATTTCACACAATACATAAGGCGATCTGGTTAGTTATATAGATAACCAATCAGATGCCCGAATCGTGCAAAATTCAGGCTGAACCTACAGCATCAAACCACTGATTTACAGTATTTTGAAAATTATTTTTCAAAATACTAGTCTTCCCAGATCACGGTTTCGGTTCGGCTGAACCAGGGCTCCATATGGGGTTCGTAGTAAGACTCGATCACGTTTCGTTTAATTTTCATGGTGGGCGTCATGCGGTTGTTTTCGATAGTCCACGGGTCTTTTACCACCACCACTTTTCGAACGTGTTCGTACGCGTGCAGGCGCGGGTTGAGCTGCGACAGGGTTTGCTGAAGACTGGGTTCGACCACCTGACGACCCGCCTGACGCCCGGTCTCTGATAGTACCACCAGCGCAATGGGTTGGGGCAAATGCTGACCGCCCACACAGATCTGCTCAATGTAAGTGTTATCGGCAAATCCAAACTCGATCTGAGCCGGAGCAATGTATTCACCCTTCGGACTTTTATACATCTCCTTAACCCGACCCGTAATGCGCAGATAGCCGTCATCGTCGACCTCGCCCACATCGCCGGTAGCCAGCCACCCGTTCTTCAGAACCGCTTCGGTCAGGGCCGGTTCGCGGTAGTAGCCCCGCATCAGCCAGCCACAGCGGGTTAGCACCTCGCCCGTTCTGGAATCGATCCGGACATCGACACCCTCGTACAGTTGGCCAACGGTACCGTCTTTGACGCGGCTGACAGGCATGATCGACACAGCGCCCAGATTCTCAGTCATGCCGTAGGCTTCCTGGATGTGAATATCCAGCTTCCGGAACCAGCGGATCAGCGAAATCGGCATGGGGGCCGCGCCCGTGATGATTAGTTTGGCCTCGTTAAGGCCCAGTCCCTGGCGTATCTTTCGCTTGACGATGCTCGATAAGAAAGGAATTTTGAGCAAGGTATCGAGTTTGTGCTGTGGTAGTTTAGCCAGTACGCCCTGCTGTAGTTTCGTCCAGATACGCGGCACGGCCAGGAAATGGGTAGGGCGCGCGGCCGCCAGATTACGGGCAAAGGAATCGAGCGATTCGGTAAAGTAAACAGTACCTCCCGTTGCCAGACTGGTTGCTTCCACAATGTTCCGTTCGGCCACGTGGCACAGGGGCAGATACGAAAAGAAGCGGGTCTCAGGCAGGTCATGACCCATGCGGTAGCGCGTATGCCCAATAGCCTGACGTACCGCCCCATAATCAACCATAACCCCTTTCGGATTGCCCGTCGTGCCGGATGTATAAATGATCGTGAACAAATCGCTGTCGGCAGGTACGGGATGGCCGGGGTACGGTTGGTTCGTTGCCAGTATCTGGTCCCATTGTGCATAGTCGGGGTCCGGCGCGGAGCTGTTGGGGCGGTAATCCGGAAAAGCAATGCCGTGAACAGTCGGCGGAACACCTGGTTTGATAGCCTCCCAACTGTCTATCTTACCCACAAAAAGCACCCGGCACCCACTATGCTCGAGCACCTGTTTGAGCTGCTCAGCGGTAAGCGTTGGATAAAAAGGTACTGATACATGGCCACTTAGCAGGATGGCAATATCGGCAATGAGCCAGTGTGCGCAGTTTTTCGAAATCAGGCCGATATTACTCCGGGGTGGTAGCCCCAGCGAGTGGATATAAGTTACCAGCCGACGAGCCTGCTGACCAACCTCAGCCCAGGTAAAATCGATATAGGCATCACCCACGGGCTGGCGCAGGTACACTTTCCCGGGTTGCTGTTGTTCCCAGCGATAGAACGACTCGATCAATGTTTCGGCTCCCTGCCTTTCCGTGCTACCTGTGTTCATCTTCGTGCTTACATCTGGTGAAATGTAATTTTACACGAAAATAATTTAACAAAAAAAAGTCAGAGCGATATGTTATCACCATGCTTTACACAGCAATCATTGACGGCAGCACGGCCCCATTTCAGGTACACAAGACTGGTTATCAGCAGCAAACCTTTATATTAGTATCTCCTGACTACGTAGCCTCGTCGTACCGGTTTTCAACTTGCTGATAAAGCTACCTCACCCGGTCGTGACCGATTAGGCGGTTGGTATGGGAATTTCGGAGCAGGAGCCCAGAACAGCCACAATTACTTTTTCTGTTTTCTTTTCTTCCGCCAGTATTTTAGATCGGCGGTCAGGTTTTCCAGAAAGAACGAAGGACCCACTGAAATGTAGAAGCCGGTATAGTTGATCTGACTCGCCGGCACGTCTTTCTTCAGAATAAATCGATACCCACCCAACACGTTGAAGCCGAACCAATGCAGCGGGCGAAACCATCTGATTCGTGGAAACTGGTAGGCCGTCAGAACCCCCACGCCCAGTGGAATAAAGACACCACGCGCTACTTCTTCCTCGGTGCCCCCGTGGCGTTCGTAACGGGAATGGCCATAGCCTAACTCGAGCGGCAAACTTACCTCCAGCGCTTTTTTGCGGTAGAGATATCGTTCGTAGTAGGCCGTAGCGATGCGCAGATGCCGGGTAACCGACTCAGATGTATTGGGTAGCAGTCCGGGCCGGTTAATATCCTGGTTCACGAAATAGAACCCAAGTCCGGCTTTGAAGCTGGCCGAACGCCCTCCCGACAGCTCAGGGCGGGCGTCGTGGGGCGGAAACAGGAAGCCAGCCCGAATCCCGTATACGCTCACCGGTGTGCGTCGGCCATTTTCGTTTCGCGTGTCGCTGAAGAAGAAAAACCGCTGGTCGGTAGAGGCCGTGAAGGTAAGTGACATCGGCTTTACTGACTGCACAGACACCGTATCGGGCTGGTTGGTCCGTTTCAGATCGGTTGGTTTTCGGACGGTGACGTTGGTCTGGGCCAAACCGGTCAGGCTGGTAATAAGCCAGAGACAGACCAGCCAACCAAGCGGGTATAGGTTTACTTTATCTTTCATAACGTTCAGTGTGGACATAACTCAGCCGACGAGCAATGGTTACAAGCCAATAGGCAGAAACAAGCCCGCTGGCCTGGATGTTGCTAGCTCACAAATACCTGTCTATTCATGTTGCCAACGCCCCGACATCAGATGAACGCCCCTCCCCCCTGGACCCTTACTGGCTATGGTCTGATTCTGGTTGCCCATTTTCCGGAAGCCTTTGTTCGCCGGCATGGGTTTCTTCAACCCTACCAGCAAGTAGCCTATCGGGGCTGGTTAGGTACGGTCATGCTGGTGAACTATCAAACCTCTAACGTTGGCCCTTATGCCGAGCTGCTCTTCATACCGGGTCTGTTTCGCTTTGGAAATACAACCAGCTTTTCCATCGCCAAAATTTATGTTTCAACCGAGGAGAGCGTTGTGAATGGCCGGCTTAACTGGGGCATTCCGAAAGAGCGGGCCGACTTTGCTTTTTCAGAACCGGCCCGTGGCTATCAGCAGATCTCGGTCAGTCGCAGGGGGCAGCCGTTTCTGTCGGTACAGGCGAAAACGTGGGGGCCCCGTTTTCCGATTTCTACCGCCTTCGTGCCTGGCTTTCGGGTCGTGCAGGCGTCATTATTCGAGGCATCTGAGCCTGCGGCCAGTGGTCTGCTCTTGACGAACCCAACGGCATCGGGTTCAGCCAGACTAGCCTCGCTGACCAATGTGACTATTGATAGTACCTTTTTTCCAGATTTAAGTGCAATAAAACCGATTATTGCGCTGTCGGTAGAAAATTTCAGCATGCAGTTTCCCCATCCCAGGCAGATACGGGGCTGATTTTGTGGTTTTAATTCGAAGGCACCTGTCTAACCCCATGGATCAACGACAGGTGACATAAGTAGAACTCCTCAAAGCTCACCCTTTAAGACAAAAGTCAACATCTAAAACGTGCATCAGAAACCATACGCTGCCTACAGCGCCGAGGAGTTTGCCCTCGACGACCTGTTTGTCCGGTGGGTACAACACCCCGACGACGAAGAGGTAGTGGCGTACTGGGAGCAGTGGTTGCGTAATAACCCCGCCTGTTCAGAAACAGTTGATACGGCGCGCATCCTGGTCGAGACCGGTAGTCGTCCGATGCTTCCCTCACTCACGTCCGATGAGATTTCGACGGTTTGGGGACGCATCCGCGAATCGCTCGAAACGATGGAAGACGTTCGTCCGCTGCAACCCGATGTACGGGCCGTGGTTGGCTGGTGGTACTTTTTCCGGACCGTAGCCGCCACGCTGGGTCTAATCCTGCTAGTAGGCTGGGCGCTCTGGATGCAGTACGGCCCCGAGCAATCAGTACAGGTAGTACGAACAAATGGTGGCCAGACACGCAGTGTCCGGCTACCCGACAACTCAACGGTTACATTACATCCGAACAGCGTAGTTCGGTTTGCCCGCTGCTGGCACGACGAATCGCCGAGGGCGGTCTGGCTGCAGGGGGAAGCTGACTTCGCGGTTGTTCACAGACCTGATACCAGTTCGTCGAGACTGTTTCGGGTACATACAGCCGACCTGACCATCGAGGCTGTTGGTACCACGTTTCGTGTACGGCAACGGCCCAAAGGCACCCGTGTGGCGCTCCAGTCCGGCCAGGTTAATCTGCTGATCAGTCAACAACAATCTATTCGCCTGCAACCCGGCGATTCTGTTGAGGTTGCCGGAGGGTCGATTCAACCCTTACCCTGAGTTATATAATTTGTTGTCCTAAACCTGTCTAAACCTGTTCGTTTATGAAGTTAACAACTACCCAATTTATTGGGTTGTCGTGGCGTCCTGTTGCGATGCTAACGGCACTTACGTTGTTGGGTCAGCCTGCTTTCAGCGCCCCCCCTACTCATCGCTCTGTTCTTGTCGATCCGGCTCAGGAACGCGTCATTACCGGTCGCGTACTCTCGACCGATGACAACAACCCTTTACCCGGTGTCAACGTTGCCGTGAAGGGAACCAACCGCGGTACCACTACCGATGCCGAAGGCAACTACCGCATTGGGGTTCCCGCAGGCGGAACCGTACTGGTCTTTTCATCAGTGGGCTTTATCAGTCAGGAAGTTACGATTGGCAATCAGGCAACCATCAATCTAAGCTTGAAAACCGACGACCGCTCCCTGAACGAGGTCGTTGTTGTGGGGTATGGTACGCAGAAAAAGAGCCAGTTGACGGGTGCTATCTCGTCGGTATCGGCAAAAGAAATCGCTGAATTACCCATCACCAACGCGCGGCAGGCCTTACAGGGCCGGGCAGCGGGGGTTGACGTTATTCAGAACGGGAGCAAGCCGGGAGCCGGCGTAACCGTCCGGATTCGGGCCCGTCGTTCCATCAACGCCAGTAACGACCCCCTGTATGTACTGGACGGGATTCCGCTGGCCGGGAACATTGACGACGTTAACCCGAACGACATTGCGGGTATGGAGGTCCTTAAAGATGCGTCGGCTACGGCTATCTACGGATCGCGGGGCGCCAACGGCGTAGTTATCGTAACGACCAAACGCGGCAAACCAGGCGGTACCGTCGTGGCTTATGACGGCTACTATGGCACATCCACTTCGCTCGGCACCATCGACGTAATGGATGGCCCCCAGTTTGCTGAGTATAAGCGGGAGTCACGCCGGGCGGTCAATGCCTATACGACCGATGCAGCCCTGTTTGAGCCCATCGAGCTGGACGGCATCGCTAAAAACCGGACAACCGATTATCAATCCTATTTACTGCGTCAGGGCAGCATCCAAAGCCACAACGTTTCGGTGCTGGGTGGCTCCGAAAAAACCCAGTTTGGCCTGTCGGTCGGGTATTTCAACGAAAAAGGGATTATCTACAATCAGGACTTTACCCGGTATAACTTCCGGCTGGCCATTGACCACCAGATCAGTAAGAAAATCAGGGTGGGACTTACGTCGCTGGGCGCTTATGGCCTGCAGAATGGCGAAAACTTCAACCCCTACGGCGGAGCCCTCCAGGAAAACCCGCTCGGCAAACCGTATGATGACAACGGCAACCTGATTTTCCTGCCCACCTCAGACGGACTTCGGACGAACCCGATTGCCGAGATTATTCCGGGCGCCCAGATCGATCTGGTTAAACGAATCCGGATGTTCAACAGCCTGTATGGCGAGTGGAATATCATCGATGGCCTGAAATACCGGGTCAACTTCGGCCCTGACTTCACCAACCGGCGGGTTGGCCGCTTTGTCGGTAGCCAGACAAACGCCCGGCGCGGTGGCGACCCAACCGGCTTTACAGGCTATAACTACCAGTTCAACTACACGCTCGAAAACATCCTGTCGTACCAGAAAACCCTGGCCGACGTACACAACCTGAACATTACGGCGCTTCACTCGCTGCAGCGCGACGACGTGGAAGAAGGGACGATGAGCGTAACGGGTATTCCGGCCGAGACCCAGCAGTACTTTAACCTCGGTCAGGCCACCATCATTAACGGGATCGGGACCAACCTGACCCAGTGGACGCTGAACTCGTACATGGGTCGTATCAACTACGACTACAACGACAAGTACCTGCTCACGCTTACCGCCCGGGCCGACGGATCGAGCCGTTTCGGTGTCAACAACAAATACGGCTTTTTCCCCTCGGCAGCGGTTGGCTGGAACCTCAGCAACGAATCGTTCCTGAAAAGCAGTACCTGGGTCGATCTGCTGAAACTGCGGGTTAGCTACGGCTCAACCGGCAACACGGCCATTAACCCATACCAGACCCAGACGCTGCTTACCCGTACTACCTATGCGTTTGGCAGTACACCGGCCTATGGCTACCGTCCCAACAGCATTGGCAACCCGGATCTGAAATGGGAAACGACCACCACCGGTAACATCGGTCTCGACTTCAGCTTATACCGGGGTCGCGTGTCGGGTACGATCGAAGTATACCGGGCCAACACCCGCGATCTGCTGCTGTCTGACCAGCTTCCGTTTACCAGCGGCTACGGCAGCGTACTCCGCAACGTGGGTAAAACCCGTACCGAAGGGGTAGAAGTAACCCTCTCGACGGTCAACGTCAGCACAGCCGGCGGTTTCCGCTGGACAACCGACATCCAGTGGGCCCGCAACCGGGAATCCATTGTCGAACTCTTCAATGGAAAGGTCGACGACATTGGTAACGCCCGTTTTATTGGTCAGCCCCTGACGGCCTACTTCGACTACAAGAAGATCGGTATCTGGCAGCTCGGCGAAGAATCGGCCGCAGCCAGCTTCGGTCGTAAGGTGGGTGAAATCAAAGTAGAAGATAACAACGGCCGGGCCGCCGATGGTACGCTGACGGGCAAACCCGATGGCAAAATCAACGCCGACGACCGGGTCATTATCGGGTCGCAGGTACCTGAGTTTACCGCGGGTATGACCAACCGGTTCAGCTTTAAAGGCTTCGACCTGTCGTTCTTCCTGTTTGCGCGGGTCGGCAGCACCATCCGCAGCGGCTTCCATACGTCGTTCAACTCGCTGGCCGGTCGGTACAACAACCTCGATGTCGACTACTGGACGCCCAACAACCCAACCAACGAGTTTCCACGGCCCAACCAGTCGCAGGAAGCACCCGTATTCCAGTCAACGCTGCAGTACTTCAGCGGCAGCTTCCTGAAAGTCCGGAATATCAACATCGGCTACAACATTCCCGAGTCGGTTACCAAACGGCTGCGGATGAGTAGCCTGCGGGTATTTGCGTCGGCTCAGCAGCCGTTCATCTTCTCGGAATACCGGTCTAAATACAAAGGCATTGATAACGAGTCATTCGATTCGGTCAACGAAAGCCAGACGCCAGCCGTCAAGCAATTCACGTTCGGAGTCAACGCCAAATTCTAACTGCAACCTATCCATGAAAAAGTCATATCTATTGGTGAGTGCCTTGACAGCGGGCTTACTCTTCAGCACAACCTCCTGCAAAGACGTACTGGAAGAGGTACCTGTTTCGCAGGTAGGCGCTCAGTACATCAACAGCGCAGCCGGGTTCGAAGCCGCGGGCCGCGCAGCCTATTCAACCCTGCGCAACTTCTACGGTCGCGAGATCGGGATGAACCTGACTGTATTCGGCACCGACACCTATACGATGGGGGCCGATGGGAGTTACAAGTTCATGAACCAGTACCTGTCGCAGTTTGACGGGCGGGTCGACCTCATGCGCGACCTCTGGAACAACTTCTACGTGGGCATCAACACGATGAATATTGTCATCGATAATGCCGCTACGGTTACCGGTCTGGATGCGAACCTGGTCAAGCGCCGGGTCGCCGAGATGAAGTTTCTGCGGGCTCACCATTATTTCGTGCTGGTACAGACCTTCGGCGGTGTTGCCTTAACAACGAAAGGCAATCTGGAGCCAACTAAAGTGTTCACCCGGGCTTCGGTCAAAGATGTGTATGCTTTAATCACCAGCGATCTGGAATCAGCCATACCGGATCTGGGTACACCGACTTCAGACTACGGCCGGGCTACCAAAGGCGCGGCCGAGCATCTGCTGGCCCGTGTCTATCTGACCAAAGCGACCTCAGAAGCCGCTGCCGCCGACGACTACGCCAAGGCAGCTACCTACGCCACGAACGTCATCAAAAATTACAATTACGCGTTGTTGCCTGATTTCGCAAGCGTATTTGCTCAGGGGGGCGGTGAGATCAACAGCGAGGTTATTTTCGCTACCCAGTACACGTCTGATGCATTAACTAACATTGGCGTAGCCGGTGGCAGCCCTATTGATGGCAACAACCCGAACCAGGTTCAGGGTAACCAGACTCACCTGTATTTCGGTATGGAATACGATACGCAGGCGGGTATGCAACGCGACGTGCTGGGTGGCCGTCCTTTCAAACGTTACCGCCCAACGACGTACATGCTCGAAACGGTTTTTGCCCAGGCAAACCGGGTCAATGATTCGCGCTACAAAAAGACGTTTAAGGATACCTGGCTCAGCAACCGCCCTGGCACCTACACCAACATGTTCGACGATTCAAAAACGTCGGCCACCTTTGCCGCTGGCGACACCACGATTTTCATTCCGGGTTTCGAGATGTCGAAAGCGGATCGGGCCAAGCGTAAATACCAGGTG
This sequence comes from Spirosoma sp. 209, assembly GCF_002006735.1. Taxonomy (NCBI): domain Bacteria; kingdom Pseudomonadati; phylum Bacteroidota; class Cytophagia; order Cytophagales; family Cytophagaceae; genus Spirosoma; species Spirosoma sp. 209. Next base: position 188,535 of record NZ_MVEC01000003.1, read on the forward strand.
CTGGTGCCGAGCAACTACCGCCCCAACCTGTTCCCAACCCTTCAGAAGTTCCTGGACCCCCTCCGCCCCGACCGGACGTACGAGGCCGGTAGCCGCGACTTCCTGATGTTCCGACTGGCTGAAACCTACCTGATTCTGGGCGAGGCACAGTTCAGACTGGGTAAGCTCACCGAAGCAGCCGAAGCCATCAACGTAGTCCGTCGGCGGGCAGCCTGGCCAGGTCGGCAAACTCAGATGGAAATTACCCCCGCTCAGCTGAGTATCGATTTCATCCTCGATGAGCGCGACCGCGAGCTGGCCGGCGAAATGTTCCGCTGGTTCGATCTGAAACGGACGGGTAAACTGATTGAACGCGTAAAAGCCCACAACCCCGATGGCGGTCCGAACATTAAGGATTTCCACGTACTGCGGCCTATTCCGCAGGATCAGATCGACCGTACCACCAACGGGGCTACTGCCTTCCCGCAAAACCCAGGCTACTAATCGCGTTGGACCATAAGTAGTAAAAGCACCGGAACCCATTCGTTTCGGTGCTTTTTGCTTCTATCCCCGCCGGAATAAGTAGAAAAATGGCATTGGCGTCTTACACAGATGCATGGGCGTACAGCATGCTCTGTTTAACCATCAGTATTCGGTTCAGCCTATACTGATTATTCCTAACTCTTATCACTATGAATGAAACTGTAAATAGACGACAGTTTCTGAAAACCACTGGTATTTCGGCTCTGGCTCTCACAGCCGGAGCCGATTTTTTGCTGGCTCAGTCAGCAAAAAAGTCTGGTTTGCAGATCGCTTATTCAGCCATCACCTGGGGCGGCAACGACGCCCAGGCCATTGCCGACCTGGCCGCTCTTGGCTACCGGGGTGTTCAGTTGCGAGCCAATACCTTTGGTCCCTACAAAGCCAAACCGTCAGAACTGAAAGCGTTACTGGATCAGCATAAACTGAAGCTGGCCATGTTCTCGAGCGGTAACGTAGAGATCGATCCCGCCAAAGAACAGAGTACGATCGATATGCACGTGGCTCACGCCAGCTTCGTGAAAGCCCTAGGCGGATCGGCCATTCAGCTCACCAACAGTGTTCGGCCCAAAGATCGGCTTCCAACTACCGACGAGCTGAAACGGCTGGCGGCCGTCATGAATGAGATCGGCAAACAGACTGCCGATATGGGTGTACAGGCGGCCTACCATAATCACATGAATCAGCTCGGCGAAACGCCGGAAGAAGTTGATGTCATTGTGCAGGCCATGAATCCCAAATACTGCAAGCTGCTGCTCGACATTGCCCACTACAAACAGGGCGGTGGACAACCCGAACAGGCCGTGAAGCAGTACAAGGACCTGCTGTATGCGCTGCACCTGAAAGATACCATGTCGCCCCTGCCGGATAAGCCCGACAATCCTAAAGCTTACAAGTTCGTTGAGCTGGGCCGGGGGAACGTCAACGTGCCCGCCGTATTCAGTGCTCTCGACGAGATCAACTTCAAAGGCTGGGGCATCATCGAACTGGATGGCGTTCCAGAAAAAGACAAATCAGCGGCCCAGTGTGCCCAGATCAATAAAGACTACATTACCAAAACGCTTAAACACAACCTGTAAGCCAGTGCACCGGGGTTTACCTCTGGCGCCCGGACGTTAATCTGAACACGTATGAAACACCTTCTTGTAGCCGGCATCCTGTCGCTGAGTCTGATAGCTGCCGAAAAACCCCAAAGCCCCAATACCCTAACCGATAAAGAACGGAAAGAAGGCTGGAAGCTGCTTTTCGACGGTAAAACGACAACCGGCTGGCGCGGAGCCTACAAAGACAAGTTTCCGGATAAAGGCTGGTCCGTACAGGATGGTATGCTAAGTATTCAGAAATCAGACGGATCAGAGTCGCAAAGCTTTGGCGACATTGTTACGACCGGCGAGTACGGCGATTTCGATCTGACTTTCGATTTTAAACTCACCGACGGAGCTAACAGTGGCCTCAAATACTTCGTGGTTGAGCAGCAGCCGAAACCCAAAGGATCGGCTTTCGGTCTGGAGTTCCAGGTTCTTGATGACGACAAACACCCCGACGCCAAGATGGGTCGCGATGGTAACCGAACAATCGGTTCGCTCTACGACCTGATCACAGCCACCGGAAAAAAAGCCAACCCCATTGGCGAATGGAACACGGGCCGGGTGGTGTCAAAAGGGCAGCACGTTGAACACTGGCTGAACGGCAAAAAAGTGGTCGAATACGAGCGGGGCAGCGAAAAATTCCGGGAGCTGGTTGCGATGAGCAAATACAAAGCCCCCGAGTACAACGCCAACGGCCGGTTTGGCGAGGCCCCTAAAGGTCACATCCTGCTTCAGGACCATGGCGACCAGGTATCGTACCGCAACATCAAGATAAAGACCCTCTAAGACCGGGCACCTCACCCGAACAGGAGATCAGCCTTTTGCCACAATTCTGAGCATCAGCCAAGTAAAGCACCTGCCAGTCATGACTTTGTCTGAATAACGTCAGGCGAGTAACAGGCTGATGATGAAGTAACGGCATACAGCTTATTTTATAAACCAGAGATACTACGTCACTATGGAAAATCGTCGCGATTTTATTAAAAAAACGGCCGTGGCCGGCCTGGGCCTTGCGCTGCCGACGGCCAGCTTCTCGGCCAGCAGTTACGCTCGTATTCTGGGCGCAAACGACCGGGTTCGGGTAGGGATCATCGGTTTCTCGGACCGGTTCCGGCAATCGCTGGCGCCGTCGTTCATGAACCACGCCAAAGACATGAATTTTGCGTTTGTGGGCGTTTCGGACATCTGGAGCCGCCGTCGCGATGAAGCCGAATCATTTCTGAAAGGCAAGGGCTGGAACGACAGCGCCTTCTTCAAAGCCCGCAACAACGACGAGCTCCTGGATCGAAAAGACGTGGATGCGGTCATCATCAGCACTGCCGACTTCCAGCACGCGCTCCATTGCGTCGATGCCGTAGAATCTGGCCGGGATGTGTACGTCGAAAAGCCGTTTGCCGAATCGCTGGAAGATGCCCGCAAGGCCTTGAAAGCGGTTGAAAAGTCGAAGAAAATCGTACAGGTCGGTTCGCAGCGCCGGTCGGCTCCCAACTACCATGCCGCCAATGATTTTATTCGGTCTGGTAAATTTGGCGATATCAGCATGGTAGAGATGACCTGGAACGTAAACCAGCCTGGTCGGTGGCGCCGGGCCAAACTGGTTTCCGAAATCCGGAAAGAAGATACCGACTGGACCCGCTTCCTGCTCAACCGCCCCAAAGTAGACTGGGATCCGCGCAAATACCTCGAGTACCGCCTGTTCTACCCATACTCGTCTGGCATTCCGGGTCAGTGGATGTCGCACCAGATCGATACCGTTCACTGGTTCAGCGGTCTCGAACATCCGCGCTCGGTAGTCGCCAACGGGGGTGTGTATGTCTGGAAAGACGGTCGGGTAAACCCCGATACGTTTACGGCCGTGTTCGATTACGGTCCGGACAACGACAAAGCCAAAGGGTTTCAGGTGCTGTATTCATCGCGGATGCACAACGAAGCAGGTGGCACGAAAGAATATTACTACTCGAACGGCGGCATGATCAACCTCGACACCAACAAGATTACCTCGGAGGGTGGTTTGCAGGCAGGTCCGGCCAAAGAGATGGGAATGGAGCCAAACCTCCTGGCTACTACGGAGCTCAAATCGATGGGCCAGATGGCAACTGGTGCCAATACCGGAGCCGACCCCATGACGTCGCTGCACATGCGCAACTGGATGGAATGCGTACGGAGCCGTAAAGAGCCCAATGCGCCCGCCAAAGCAGGCTTTAACCACTCCATTGCCAATATCATGGCAACCATGGCGCTGCATACCGGTAAGCGTGTCACCTGGGATGCTACCAAACAGGATGTTGTAGTCAGCTAACCGACGGCTTACTCTATAAAAAAGCCGGGCCGTTGATGCGTAATAGCGTCAACGGCCCGGCCTTTTTTATGTCTGCTCAGGACAATCCTATTGCTTGACTACCTTAAGCACGACGGTCTGCTGACCGGCGGACAACCGCAGCAGGTACAGACCCGCGGGCCGACTACCCAGCCGCACCCGTTCCAGCTGATCAGCAGTGGTAACAGGTACCGAGGAGTCGACAAGGGCATTACCAGCCAGATCGGTCAGCACGATTCCGACGGTTTTACCCATCGCCCCGCTGATACGAACTGTAAACTCCTCGCCTACCGGATTCGGCAGCAGCGTAGCCGTCAGGGTGGTACCGGGTTCAGCCGCGGCCGCTAACCGACCATTTGGGTTGGTAAACGTTAGCGTAAACGAGGTGCGTACTGACTGACCAGCGCCATCGATGGCCGTTACCGTAATCACGCGCTGATCGGGCTGGCTGACGGTTCCCACGATGGTCTGGTTGAGGTACATCAGTCCACGGGGCAGGTCACTTACATCGATGCCCGCCACGGGGCCGGAGAACGTACCGGCCGGGATCGCAAAACTGAAGGGCTGGCCAACCGTACCGGTCTGATTGGGGATCGACTGCGCTACCGCCAGGCTTCCGCTGTTGCTACCCTGATTCGGGCTGGTAAACGTAAGCAGGAACGTTGTCTGCACCTGATTCCCCTGTCCATCAACAGCCGTTACGGTAATATACCGCTGGTCGGGCTGACTAACGGTACCATCGAACAAGCGGGTATCGCTGTAGTAAAACAGCCCGCGGGGCAGATCGCTTACATCAATAGCAGTAACCGGCCCGGAGAAGGTACCCGCCGGAATAGCGAAACGGAAGAACTGACCAACGGTACCGGTCTGATCAGGTATGGTCTGCGCTACGGCCAGACTTCCCTGAGCGCCCGTCGAGAACGTAAGCAGGAAACCGCTTCTTACGGTGTTGCCCTGGCCATCCGACGCCGTTACGTTTATGTACCGCTGGTCGGGCTGGCTAACCACCCCACTGATTGTCCGGGTGCTGCTTGTATACATCAGCCCACGGGGCAGATCGCTTACATCTACCGAAGCAACGGAACCGGAGAAGGCGTCGGCGGGAATCGTGAAGCTGAACGACTGCCCTACCAGAGCGGCCTGATTAGGAATCGGTTTATTCACCGCCAGTGCCCCATTTCCCGGGGTAGGCCCGGCCGCCGACTGAATCGTAAACACGAGCGTCAGGCTGTTGGCCCCGTTTTGCGGGTCTGTGGCCGTAATGGTTGCGGTGAAGCTACCCGCCTGGGTTGGAATGCCGCTGATCAGCCGCAGGTCAGGCGGGGTCTGGCTCAGACCGGCGGGCAAACCAGCCGCGCTCAGGGTCAACGGCTGACTTTCCGGATCGGAGAAGGTGCCATCGGGCAGCTTATAGCTGAAAAACTGGCCTACTGTACCCGTCTGGGCAGGTAATGTCAGGTTTACGGCAGGCGGCAGATTCGCTCCCTGCGTACGGCAATAAGCCCCGAAATCGAATTCGTACGTAACCTCGGCGCCACTCTGACGAGCCCGGAGCAGAATGGTGGTGCCGCTGTTGGGATCCGAGCGTTTCTCGGCATCGATCGTGCCGTTCGGGTTCGTTGTCCAGGTCGGGGTAATGCCCAGTCCGAAAAACTCGATGGGCGTACCATCGCCCCCGCTGGTTCGGAAGGTAATGCCCCCCGTCTGACAGTTGTAGAGCGGCATCGTAAGAGTCAGTGGCGTAGCAACCGGAGCCAGGTTGAAACGGGCAACGCTAGGGTCGTGATCGCTGTCCTGATCGTTGAACTCCGAGTTGATATGCACCACATCCATGCGGTCGAGCCGATTGCCGGTCAGGTTGTTACTAACCAGAATGTGGTCAATGGCCTGCGCGTTGCCTTCAAAATTATAGGTATAGCGTTCGTTGGCTGGCAAGGTCTCGATCAGCGCAGTTAGCGGAGCGGCCTTCAGGATATTGAGCGGACTGGCAAATTCAAAATCGTTCAGGTCACCAGCTACAATGACGTTGGCACTGGCATCGACGGCCAGAATAGCCTGCACGAAATCGCGTATCACCGTGGCCTGTTGATTGCGCTGGGTCTCACTACTCAATACGGGAGGCTGCACATTTCCGAACAGCGGATTGTCGCCCCCTTTCGATACCAGGTGGTTACCAATCACGAACACGGTCTGTCCGTTGAAGAGGAACTCACCAGCCAGCGGCTTCCGGCTTGCGCTGTTGGCGCCCCCCCCATCGAAGGCTGGGTTCGTGGGCTCAACCCGCCCCGGGCTGAACGACAGTTGTGGCTTTCCGCCAACGTTGTTCACGGTCGTGGCGCTGGTCGATGTGCCTCCCGGACGATCGACGAACGTAACCCGGGCCGGATTGAACAGAAAACCTACCCGAATATTGCCTCCCGGCTCTCCGCCATCCTGGTTGTTCACGGGGTTAATCTGTCGGTATTCGTAGGTGGGCCCACCAGCCGTAGTGATGGCATTGATCAGCAGGCCAAACGTCGTTGACGCATCTACAACCCCGTTATTCGTTGGGCCGCTGTTATCCTGAATCTCTTCCAGCAGCAGAATGTCCGGTGAGCGCAGATTGGTAACGATTCGACCCGCAATGGCCGAGAACGTAGCATCGCCCGGGTCCAGGTTCTCTACGTTGAAGGTGCCAAACGTCAGTTGACCGGTCGTACCGGTCAGATCAGTCACCTCTTTGGTCAGCGGGTTAGAGACCACCACCGGCAGGGATGTAGCCAGCACCTCGTAATTACCAGCCGCATAGTTGACAATCCCGGTAATCGTGTTGAACAAGGCGCCGGTGTTGACCACAGGCGTGACAAAACTATTGTTGGGCGGGTTCAGCAGGTTGTCGTCAATCTGGATGCGCTCCGGGTTGAAGTCAGCAGCGCTGATGACGATACCTCCCCGTGCTGATCGGCCGGTTACGTTAGCGCCATTATCGGCCAGCACCCATACTTCACCCTGGGCTGCCCCACTGGTGACTGTAGGACTGGCTGCAACCGGGTTGTTGATCTGTACCCGCATCCCTTCCAGACTCTCGTAGAAATCAATACCGTCGGTGGCGGGGTCGAAACTGCTGAAATTGTCGTCTTCGATGATGGTAGTCGGAATAGCCCGACCGCCGGCACCCACTATCGTTGCGGCTGGCAGCGTTTGACCTTCCGACAGCTCAGTTACCGTAGGGCTGGTAATCTGCGTAATGGTTAGGTTAGTGCCCGTGCCAAACTCGCCAACGACCCCGCTTACCTGCACGCCGTCACCAACCAAAATGGTAGAAGCCGGCGCCGTACCACTGCCCGTAAAAACGAATATCCCTTCTGACGTCCGGTCATCAGCGTCCGGCTCGGGATCCTGCATGTAAAACCCGTTCGACGCACGCGCCGTTACGATGCCGGTTACATTGGTAACCGTTTGTCCGAACAGGGGGGATCGATGTGAGGTACCCTGTATGGTCCGGATTCGGGTTACGGGCGCACTTTCATTATCAGTAATAACAACCGTTGCCAGGTTGTCAGGACTGGCCCCAACGGCATAGCTGGTCGAACTGGCCAGCGTCAGGGCAGCCGTCTCGGCGCCTTCCGAATCGGAGTCGTCAACGGGCGTTATGGTGATATCGGCAGAAGCTGCCCCAGCGGCAATGGTAATGGTGCCACTCAGAGTCGGGGTGTAGTCGGTGCCATTGATAGCAGTGCCTCCCACCGTATAAGTTACCGTCAGCGGATCCGTTGTAGCACCCGTACGGGAGAAACGAAACGTGCCGGGATCAGAACCGGCTTCCGCAGCGCTGGCGTCAATGGCAGCCAGGGTTACCGTTGGCAGGGCTACCCCACCGCCGGTCGACGCCGTTACCGTCAGATCATCAATGGCCAGACCGTGATCATTGCCTGTATCGTTCGCATCTGTCCAGCGAAGTAAAATTTGCTGACCAGCCTCAACGGGCGTTGCGAAGGTGATGGTTTGGGTCAGCGTTGTCCGATTGGCGGCCAAATTACCATCCAAAGCACTAGCCGCAACGCCTGATATGGGACTTATAAAATCAAGTGCGTCTACAGGAGTACCCGTTGAACTAAGCGTGGGCGAAGGCCCGACAATGTAGGCAAATGTTAACCGCTGAGGACCTGCGGGTGGATTGCCTCCCCCAACGCGCCACTGCTCGCCCGTGTAGGTGATGTTTAACGAGGTAATAGCGGTACCGGTGTTATTGGAAAAAACGACGCCGAAAACCGATTGCAGCGTTCCCGAAGCCAGCGCCCCCAACGCACGATCAGCATTGCCGGTTGAACCGTAGCTATACGTATCGCCCGTGTTTCCAGTGCCCGCATCGGCAGCATACTGTTCGTTATCACGGCCTCCTCCTCCGCTCTCCTGCAACAAAAACCCGGCAGGCAAATCCGCATTGGTAGTGCCACTGGTGGCCAGCCCGTTAAAATTCTGGGTGTAGGTCAGGTTGCCCGCCGACAAAGACACCTGAGCCCGGGAGTCGGCTGGCCTGAGCAGCGCCAGCACAAACAACCCGCCCACCATCGTTGATGAGAGTAGTTTGTAGATTTTATACATATTGTTTTGGGTAGAATAAACAACCAGGGTACGCTGGTCAGTTACAAAGGTATGCCGGAGGTCAGGACCTATCCGTTAATAAATCTTTACGTTTATAGTTTATGTATAGATTCTTAGCAGGTGGAACGCTGGTGTAATTTATCCTTTCAATAGTCCGGCCCCAATCTGGCAGCTGAGGCATTTCTTCTGGGTGCAGAACTCATTGTACAATTCTATACCCGCCTGCGAGTCGAAAGCTGTCTGAATGCCCATACCCAGTTTGTTCCAGCCTTCGGTCAGTCGGTTGTGTTCAGCGGGGAGCTGCTCCAGCAAAGCGATGGCCCGATCGAGATAGGCGGGTTGGCCCCGGTGATGAGCATAGGCAGCCAATAGTGGCACAACCGTATTAATAACAATATTACGACCCAGCGCCGGGGATCCCCTGTCGGTAGCTTTCCCGAACCGGTAATGTGTCTGCCAGTAGTCGGAGGGCGTAACCTGTAATGCCTGAAGGATTAGTTCAACATCGGTAGTTGCCACAAACAGCGAAAACAGACTCGCGTGCCGGGTAAGCAGCCGGGCCAGCTGAGCCAGCCGAAGCGTAGGAAAACTGGCCGGTCGCAGGCGGCCCCACTTCCAGGCGTGAGCCATCACCTGTAGCCCGGTCAGTTGGTATTTGGCGGCCAGAAACCGGTATTCCCGCTGCAACATGCCGCCGTACTCATCAGGATCGGTTAATTCATCGAGCAGGCCGGCGGCTCCAAACAACATGGCTTCGGCCTGAATAACCTTATCCCGATGCTTAAGAATAGCTTTCAGGGGGACAGCCCGGCTGAGCTGCTCCATCGGCTCCGCATTCAGCTTAAACCCCATGTTTACGGCCAGCATCCGATACGCCGTTTCTTCCCAGTCCGATCCTGTCTGGTCAAATATGGCCTGAACGGTGGCGGCTTTGCGCTCAAGCCGTTGCAGCATGGCTTTATCCAGCATCGACGTTATCCGCAGCGGCTGCACCGACCGAAACTGAGCAGCACAGGGAATTGGCGCAGCGGAATCGTGAAGCTGCCCGAACCGATCGATCAGCGCCCGGTCGGTGAGGGGTTCAAGAACCAGTGTCGGAAGGGGTGTGCCATCGGTGCGCTCGACCCGGCGACTGCTGGCCGGCTGATCATCCTGCCAGACAACATGCAGTATGACATTGTCGTAAGCGCGGTCGTGCTGATGCCGATGGGCCAGCCAGTCGGTGGTTCGGGTGTGCATCTCAACGGTGCCTCCCCATTCCTGTCCACCTATGAGCAGCCGCGCATTAATGAAATCGGGACCAGCCCCGTGGTTTCTGAAACCCGGATGCAGCACCTCAACCTGCTCACCATCGGTCGTGACGAGCAGGCTGGGGTTTATGTACTGATATTGCCAAAGGAAATACAGAAACGATTCGGGCACGATAGCTGGCTACTGACAAAAAAGTCAGTTACTGCAAATATACACAAACCTGAAATTAGCTCACTACCCTTAACGTATTGCCTGTAAATGACGGGCCATTTCCTGTTGCAGACTCACGGCTTCGGCCCGCGCCCGCCTGGCAAAGTCGGTACCGCCGGATGCGTACAGGATACTACGTGAGGCATTGACAAGCAGTCCGCCGTCGGTTGTCAGCCCATAGCGCGATACATCTTCCAGCGACCCTCCCTGCGCCCCTACCCCCGGCACGAGCAGAAAATTTTTGGGAGCCAGCTGCCGGATACGCCCTAACTCAGCGGCCTGGGTGGCGCCCACGACAAACATGATCCGGTCAGGGCCTGCCCAGCTGTTGGCGGTTTCTATAACGGCTTCGAACAGTTCCTGCTCGCCCAGGCTTTGCCGCTGAAAATCAGCACTCCCCGGATTAGACGTCAGAGCCAGCAAAATGACCCATTTTCCTTCGTAGTCGAGAAAAGGCGTTACGGAATCGTGGCCCATATAGGGCGCTACGGTAATGGAGTCGAAATGGAGCCCGGCGGCTGCAGGGTCAAAAAACGCCCGCGCATACAGGCCCGACGTATTGCCAATATCGCCCCGTTTGGCATCGGCAATGGTGAAGCAGTTGGCCGGGATATAATCGAGCGTTTTCTGCAGACTTTCCCAGCCCCGGGGGCCCTGTGCTTCGTAAAAAGCAATGTTGGGTTTATAGGCCACCGCGAGGTCGGCCGTGGCATCTATGATGGCCCGATTAAACGCAAAAACCGGATCGGGTTCTGTCAGCAGGTGATGAGGCAGCTTCTTGAGGTCAGTATCGAGGCCGACGCATAGGTAAGATTGCTTCTGTGCAATCTGTTCGCTTAACTCCTGGTAGGTCATTCTGATAAAAAAGCCATAGACTAAATAGCTTCCGCCCAAAAGTACGAACTACCAGTCCGGTTTCATACATTTGTAGAAGTCTCCTGTATTCGTATCTACCAAATCTCCTATGCAAGTTCGGCAAACGGCCATTGAGGGCCTGATAGAACTGATTCCACGCGTTTTTGACGATGAGCGTGGTTATTTCTTCGAATCATACAACAAGCCTATGTTTGCATCGCTGGGCTTACCCATGGACTTCGTTCAGGACAACCAGTCGTTTTCTGTGAAGGGGGTACTGCGTGGTCTGCACATGCAGAACGAGCCATTTGCTCAGGGAAAACTGGTTCGTGTCATTACCGGTCAGGTGCTTGACGTAGCCGTTGACCTCCGCCCCGATTCGCCTACGTTTGGCCAGTACGAAACGTTTCTGCTGGATGCGCGTCTGGCTAACATGGCTTACATTCCGGAAGGATTTGCCCACGGATTTGTGGCCCTCGAAGACAGCATTTTCAGCTACAAATGCACGAATGTCTACAACAAAGGGGCCGAATCGGGGATTCGCTGGGACGATCCCGATCTGAATATCGACTGGGGTGTCAGCAATCCTATCGTTTCCGAAAAAGATCAGGAATTAAAGTTGCTGCGGGAGGTTTTCCCGAACGTAGTGGTCTAGAACAGGAGGCACGGTATGCACCGTGCCTCTTTTATTTTTCATACATTTCTTCCATCACTTTCCGCCCTACTTTACGCGCCGACAGCGGGTTCTGGCCCGTTACCAGTCGTTCGTCTACCTCAATGTAGGGCAGAAATGGAATGATGCTTTTGCTATAAAGCGCGTTTTTCTGGCGCAGCGCATCTTCAAGTAGAAACGGCACCTCTTCATCGAGCCGAACGAGTTTTTCTTCCATGTTGGAGAAGCCGGTTATCTGCCGGTTATTCACCAGCAAAGACCCATCGGATAACTGCACGTTCAGGAGGCCGCATACGCCGTGGCAAACGGCGGCTACCATCCCCCCGTTTTCGTAGATATCCCGGGTAATTTCCAGCAACCGCGGGTTGTTCGGAAAATCCCACATGGTCCCGTGCCCACCCGTCAAGTACAGAATCTGATAGTTGGCCGGTTCTACGTCGTCGAGCCGGATCGAATTGTCGAGTTTATCCCTGAATACAGGGTTACTGTACCATTTTTCGTTGACGGTATCGCGCCGGTCCATACTTTTCTCATCGATCGGTACAGGACCGCCCAGAGGACTGGCTATGTCGTAGGGCAGGTTACGGTCAGCCAGCTCATCATAAAAGTGAGTGGCCTCGCTAAGCCATAATCCTGTTTTGTGCGGTTTGGTCGGATAATCGGTGTGATTGGTACACACGATCAGCGCGCGATAGATAGGGTCCATAGAGGGGCGGGTCTCGGTTATCGGTAGGCGGTAAAGTTAAGCGTGTTACATGAATCCAGCACAGGCTGTCTAAAAACTGGCAGGTCTGCTATATCTTCCGCGTCGCTACAGGCCCCAGTTCCAGATTTAACACGCCCCGCGGACAAACGGCGGAGCAGATGCCGCACCCTACGCAGGACGAGCGCACTATATCCTGACCGCGCTGGGCATAGGCCCGCACGTCGATTCCCATTTCACAATAAGCCGAGCAATTGCCGCAGGATATACACTGACCACCGTTGGTCGTAATACGAAACCGGGACTTAAACCGCTGTACCAGACCCAGATAGGCCGCCAGCGGACAACCAAACCGGCACCATACGCGGTTGCCCATCAGCGGGTAGAAACCGGTCCCAACAACCCCGGCAAACAGAGAGCCGATGTAAAAACCATAGGCCGAGCGCACGGAATAACTATCCAGAAAGCCCAGTATGGCAGGCTGTCCGGTAAAATAGGTATACAGCACCAGCAGGGTCATGCCGACTGCAAATACCAGCACACTATGCACAATTACCCGCTCCGCCTTCCAGGCTTTCAGGCTCTTGTCTGACAGATGGCGGTAGGGATCTCCCAGTGTCTCGGCCAGGCCGCCACAACCACACACCCACGAGCAGTACCAGCGCTTACCCAGGAAATACGTCAGTACAGGCACCGCCACCAGGGCCAGCACAATACCCCAGACCAGCATAAAGATGCCAAGTGAGCCGGCCTGTAGCTTTTCATTGATACGATAGTCGAAGAAAAAGGTATAGTCGAGAGGCCATATATTCTTCAGATCCTGATAAGGCTGGTTGAGCCGCTGCATGATTTCAGGGATCAGAAAGGCAAAGCTTACCTGAAAAAACATGACCGATACCGTGCGTAACTGCTGATAGCGGCTGTGCCGGTAGTTGACCAGCATGCGCACTCCCATGACCAGAATAACGAGGGTGTACAGAAACCCGTACAGAAACCACCGACTGGCCGCACCAGCGTTCAGGGCGCGACTAATAGGATCGACCAGTAGCACCCAGTTGGTCAGGTATTCAGGGTAAAAGTAAAGCGCTATGTAGAAACCAATCAGAAAAACGCCCACGCTGATCCCGATCCAGCCCCGGTCAGTAGCCGGGTGCCGGTATTGTCGGTTGTTGTCGATGCCGGGGAGCCGTTTCAGCCCCGTCAGCGCATAAACCAGCCCGCCGAGGGTAGCCAGCCCCAGACTCAGCCAGAACCAAAGCCAGACCTTACCGTCGTGTAATACCCCCAGCGAGGCATTTTTTGTTATGTCGAAAACGTAGTCGTCGTAAATGACTTTATCCCACGCCTTCTGCGCCCTTACCTCCTCATTGTACGCGTTGACAGCTCCCCGAAAGTCGCTGATAAAGGACCAGTTGTTGGTATATACTTTGTTGGCCATGAACGCGGTCCGCTGGCGCAGGATGTCGCGGTGCTCAGGTTTTACTGACGCATCGAGTATAGAATCCGTGAGCTGGAACTGGCTCAGGGTCAATGTAAAAATCCAGAGGGCAAATCCGGTCAGGAAAAGGGATAACCCCAGCCATTTGATGCGTGTCATGGTTGAGCAGATTTCAGACCTGAAAGTTACTGTAATTGTGCAATGCTTTTTGTATCCGGCCAATTGAGTTTTTATCCAGACGAATTAAACCTTTTTTGTACTATACCACTCTAATCATCGGCTAAACGACCATTTGACAGATTAAAATTTTACAATAGCAGGACTTAACCAACTATTAACTCAATAGGATCAGTATATTTGTTCAAACCGTAATGTACATATTCCATGAAAACCATCACCTATGAGTCGCTCCGGGCCGAGCATGCCTGGATGATCGTTTCAGATCAGCTTCAGCAGCGTAATAACATGCTGGCCAAAAGCATTTCTTACATGGAGCGCGACCCGGCCGAGCTGCCAATGGCCAGCCGGCTCATGATTCTGCGCTATCACCTCAAAATGAGTTTGCGGCAACTGACTCACGAGGCCCGTCAGACTAGCCGGTCGACCCAGGAAGTAGCTCAGCTGCATCAGCAATGGCTGCATGTTCACCAGTTATTCTTTCTGCTCCGACAGATCGATCGTGAGCTGAACCGGGCTACCGGCGAGAACGATACCTTACGCAACTGGATGCATCAGCTTGAAGGCCGCGTGTATCGATCAGCCCTTGTCCATCTGAATTAATACGTACCAGCCACAAAAAAGCGATACACCATGTATGGATGTATCGCTTTTTTGTGGCTGGTACATACCTTATCGAATTCTCGTAACCACAATAGTTACACACTTAGGCTGGCATTCGTTGGTTTTGGGGGCCTCCGCCACCGGGGTTACCGGAACCACGGGAGCTACCGGAACCACGGGAGCCTGGTTATCGGGCTGTTTGACCGGGACCGGGGTCGGGGTAACAGGTGGGACTATAACCTCCGTAACGGGCGAATTTATGGTTTCCGTTACCGGACCATTGGGAGAGGTGGATATCCACTCGATTTCGAGCCACCCGTTTACACGAGGCCCATCAGGGGCGGGCTGCAGCTCGATCTGCCCAATATTCTGGCTCATCCAGTTCTCATTCTTACTCAGATCGATCTCATAGGTATGGTACTGCCCGTCGTTGTCGAGCGCGAAATTCATTCGCCGATCATCCGTCCGCAGGAGAGCAACGTCATCTGGCCGGCGCCAGCTCAGGCGAAAAGGAGACTTAGTATCCTGACTCTCGTTGTTTCTGAATGCCGCCCGAATGTATATCTTGGGCACCTCCCTACCCTTCCAGAATACGAATGGCGATTTGATATGGTTATTGGGCGTGTTGTTCAGCAACACCCGTAGCTTACCATTAATTGGCCAGCCCGTATCCTGCGTATTGTAGTAATACCAGCCTTTACGCGACGTATCGAACCGATAGTTTGGACCGGCAACGGGGCGCGGCTGCGCGTACACGTACGATCGAATTTCGTTCAGATGCCCCACGATCAACGCGTAATCCCACTCATGGACAATATTATGATCGAGTAAAACGAAGTTGGTGGCAGCAATGTATGACGCAACCTGGCTATATTCATCGCCGTCCAGATCGGAACCGAAGTAGCCTTTCTTCCAGTCGTAATTGTTGGGTACATACAAGCCGACTCCATACTGGTTCACGTTGGTTGAGGCCATCCAGGGTTCGGTTGGATACACGTCGCCAAAGGGAACCCGCTCTTTGGGCGGCACGGGACGAATAACATCAGCAGAAGCGTTTGTAAACGGGTCGTTGCCTTTGTAGTACCACATGTTATGGTATTCGCCGTTCAGGTAAACACAGGGCATCTCCTGCTGACGGGCCTCGTACTGTGTCTTGTCATTTCGGGAAAGCACCACACGGGCATGTACTTTAACCACGTTTCCCTCCAGCCTGATCCAGTGTTCAATGGTGGCTTCTCCGTCTTCGTTGTTAAGGGCAAACTGCTTGGGTACGCACTTTACATAGAGCAGGTTATCCTGCTTCTCGAACGCCGTAACCCGGGATGGATTATTGTAGGTATCACCGGCCTGAATGGGATCCCAGCCCAGACCGGTCCAGGCCGGCGCCCCGTTCTTCGAATAGTCGAGCGGACCGCCGTACAACGCAATCTGTACCTGTCGACCCAGATCGGCATTGTTGATCATGTTGCGGGTACTGACTTTTCCGCCCTGGTCGTTCCGAAACGCCAGGTAGGTCATAGCCCCGCCGTAATTTAAATCGATACCGACTTCAACCTTATCATTTTTTATGGTGTGCAACCCGTCCAACGAGGCACCAACCCGGGTTCTGGGGGGTGCATATTTCGTTGTCGTGGCACGCGGCTGCGCCGATAGTGACCCCCAGACAATCAGGCAGGCAAAGAGACTACTACAAACGCGTGAGTACAGATTGAGAGAGAGCGTACAAGACATGCGGAACTTAACACATTTACGGGGTACGAAAACCCCCTGGTCAAATTATATGCCAAAGTACGCCTTTGTTTCAGAGCGGTTTGTAATTATTTACCAGTCGGTTGGCTGAACCCTGGCCGACGTTTTTCCCTTACCCGACTCAACAAGCAATCGATACCGGAACGTGACGGATTTGCCCGGGTCCAGTGTATAATTCATAGCCGGTGCTTTCCCATTTGTAAACACGCTAGGGCCCAGCGGATTAGCCGCAAAAAGGCCGTAACCCCTGGCGTGCCAGTAGGTCGGATAACCTACATTTTTGGGATGATCGAGCAGGGTAACTACCAGATTCTCAGAACCAATAACCCCCGACAGCGCAACCGAGTTAGCCCGCGTACCCCATACAGCATCCCCTTCTTTGTTCTCACTGCTCCGGTAAAGACCCGTTACGCCGGTATTGTCCAGCAGGGGCACTTTAGTAGCTACGCCCTGCGCATCGGTAAACACCTCTGGCTTGGTAGAAGGCTGTTCCAGCTGGCGCGCTACCCGGAGGGCAATCATCCCTTCTTTGTTGTCTTTGAAGACCACCTCTTTCCCGGCCGCCGTAAGCGTGGTTATACGGTCAATGGTACGACTGTCGGCGCTGGCCCCAAACCGGAAAGTAGTCGTTTCGCGCAGCATCAGCTGATTATCCTTGTCGAGCCAGTCGGCGGTGACGACCAGTTCGCCCTGCCCCTTTCCGCCCTTCATCGACGTAACCCCCGTATGCAGGATCGTGCCGAACGGGCCTTTATGCTCCGGGCCTACGTCTATCGAGTTATTCCAGAAGTCATGTCCGTTTACGTCGCCGTAATTGAACCACATCCCTACATGGTGCGGATGGTCGACCCGCTCACCCGGACGCGGATCGAGCGGCCAGCCACGGGTGATTGCGTTTCCGCCCGCCGACACGATCGGGTACAGCACCGGCTTCTTCAACACGGTTGGTCCGGGGTAGATATAAGCCGTAAACGGTTTACCATCGACCGTCACCGCGACCCGTTTGGCGGCCGGGTCATGTTTAATCTGAATTTGATGGGGTTGGGCTATAACCGCAGAGGCTGTCAGCAGAAGCAGGCATGCAAGTCGGAACATAAGTAGGAGAAACTAAGCTAATGATCGGTTTAGAAAGAGCAGACAAGAAAAATGCCCCGACCTAAGAAAGTCGGGGCACCTGGAATGCTACTGAAAGCGACTGACAGACTGGCCAAAAACCAATCATACGCATGGCCTAATTGCCCATCAGTATTTTGTTCGTCACATCCTGATCTATCGTGATGTAGCCCGGATAGTTGATCTGTCCACCCAGCAGATCGAGTGTCGGTTTGATCCGAATGGTCAGTTTGGAAGGTTTGCTGCTCGGCGAGCCCGAGAGGTTCTGTACCAGATCGCCGAATGCGTCGCGGGTTTTGGGATCGGTCAACAGTTGGTAGGCATTGGTATTAAGGCGAACCGGCACACGCGTTTTTCCTCCGCCGGGCTGCACCTCGATGCGCTGATTCAGAAATCCGTTGAACACCTCCTGGCCAGCCAGCAGCACCCTGTATTCCAGCTGATTGATACCGGCCAGCCGGTTTGTAGGGTTCGTGATTTCCAGATTGATGCGCGCATCCAGCGGTACGTTCCGGGTTAGCAAACCAGCCGCCAGCCGCGGAAACCGCGCGGGATTCAGGTCTTCGAGGTTGCGAAACTGTCGGACGTCGGTACCGGCCAGGTAAATGCTATCGGCCGACGCAATGGTATAGCGGCAGTCGCCGAGGGTTTTGGCCTGTGAAATCTGTTTGTTTACGCCACACTGGCTAAAGAATACGGGCAGGGCAGCAATCAGGAGCAAAGCAAATCCTTTTTTCATGTCTGGTTGTGAATCGTTTTTTGATAAACATCAGACACACCAGAAAGGGTTTAGTTTAATTCTTCCTGACAAAGACCATCTACACCCGATCAGCTTTGGCATTTTTCCGCCGGAAGTCGACCCATTCTTTATAGGCCGATGCCGGAAAACGGCCGCTATGCATCGACACATGTCTGTCTAAACCCCTTCTCCGGCAACACCCTACCATACAGGTAATTCACTGCATAAAGCTGTGCACCACCAACAGAAAACTGCTTGATTGTCAAGTATTTTTTTATCTTTGTATCAGGACATGCCCAAGACTTTCATGAACAAGCTAACCGCCGACGACCTGATTTACGGGTACATCAACGGTATCTTCCCGATGGCCGATGCCGACGGTACGCTGTACTGGTACGCACCTGACCCGCGCGCGGTCATCCCTATCCATAGCTACAAACCCGCCCGATCGCTGCGCCCCATCCTCAATCAACAACGCTTCGACATTCGTGTCAACTGTGATTTTGAACAGGTTATGCGCTACTGCTCCCTACCCCGGTCGGCCGACGATAGTACCTGGATTTCGGAGGAAATTATAGAAGCCTATACCGAGCTGCACCGGATGGGGCTGGCCCATAGCGTTGAAACGTATATGGACAACCGTTTGGTTGGCGGCTTATACGGTGTATCGCTGGGCGCTGCTTTTTTTGGTGAGTCGATGTTTCATCACGTCAACGATGCGTCGAAAGTTGCCTTTCATTACCTTATCATGACCCTACGGGAGCAGCAGTACGAACTCCTCGACACCCAGTTCATCAATGATAACGTACGGCGGTTCGGGGCCGTCGAAATTCCCAAAGCGGATTACATGAAGCAACTCAAGTCGGCTATCCGTAAAAAAGCCCGCTTCACCGAAAACGCGTTTGAACATCTCTTCAGAAACCACGCCGGCGATTAAGCCGATACGCCCCTGAATCTGGGCTAATGCCATACTTGCGCTATCTTTGCGCGCATGACAAAACCTGTACTTGTCCTCAAATTTGGTACGGCTTCCATTACCAAACCCACCGGCGAACCCAATGAGCCAATCATGGTCGACATTGCCCGGCAGGTGGCTGCGCTGCACGCGCGCTACCGGATCGTGCTGGTTTCGTCGGGCGCAGTCGGTGCCGGCAAAGGTCTCATTAACGACTACCGGGGCGATATTACCCAGCGTAAAGCAGCCGCGGCCGTAGGGAATCTGTTGCTGCTCAATCAGTATTCCCGTTTCTTTTCCATATACGGCATCGCCATTGCCCAAAGCCTGTGTGAGCGCCACCATTTTGCCAACCGCGATCAGTTTCTGCAGCTCAAGCAAACCTACGAAGAGCTCTGGGCCAACGGCATTATTCCGATCGCCAACGAGAACGACGTAGTGAGCAACCGCGAGCTGAAGTTTTCTGACAATGATGAACTGGCTACGCTCATTGCCGTCGGTTTCGGGGCCGAAGCCCTCATGCTCTGCACCTCGGTAGGTGGTTTACTGGACGCCAACGGCCAGGTTATCCGCCGGGTCGATACCTTCGATGAGCGAATTTTCGGGGTCGTCCGCACCGACAAATCATCATTGGGGCTGGGCGGCATGGCCTCTAAACTCACCTTTGCCAAACTGGCCACGCGCATGGGCATCCGGGTCATCATCTTCGGCCTGAACGAACCCGACAGCCTCGACCGGGCGCTCAGAAGCGAGGTAGGTACCGAATTTATACCGGCAGAAACAGCACTCTCGGCCCGCAACCGGTGGCTCGTCAGCGGCTCGCTCGTGGTGGGACGCATTCGGGTCGATGCGGGTGCCGTACGCGCCCTGCAACAACGGCGGAGCCTGCTGGCCGTGGGTGTTCGGGCCATTTTGGGCGAATTCAGCACGGGCGAAATGGTCGAGATCATCGACGAACACGATACGCCCGTTGCGGTAGCCCGGGCCCGGATTTCGTCCGACGTGCTGGTTCAACAGCTTCACCAACAAAACGTTGATGTGGCGAATGCCAACGATATCGTACTTTTGTGAGTATGACACCTATTACTCCGCTCCTGCAGGCTACCCAACAGGCCGCTGCCGCCGTTCGTCGGCTCAGCTCCGATCAGAAAACCGCCCTTATCAACCGGCTCGCCGATGTGCTGGCGGCCCAGGTGGAACCGATCGTTGCCGAAAACAGCCGTGATCTGGACCGGATGGACCCCACCGACCCCAAATTTGACCGGCTCAAGCTTACCGAAAGCCGGATACAGGGGCTGGTCGATAGCCTGCGGGTGGTAGCTACCCTGCCCGATCCAACGGGCGAAGTATTGATCGATCGAACCATCGAACAGGGTCTTAGCCTCCGAAAAATTGCGGTACCGCTGGGGGTAGTAGGCGTCATTTACGAAGCCCGGCCCAACGTAACGGTCGATGTGGCGTCGCTTTGCCTGCGTTCGGGTAATGCCTGCGTCTTGAAAGGCGGCAAGGAAGCCGACTTCTCGAATCGCTACCTGGTTGGACTGATTCAGAACGTACTGGTCGAGTTTGGCGTCCCCAAAGCAGCGGTTACCCTGCTCCCCCCCGACCGGGCCGTGGTGAACGAACTGCTGACGGCAGTACGCTACGTAGACATCATCATTCCGCGCGGCTCCGAATCGCTGATTCAGTTTGTCCGGAAACACTCACTCGTGCCCACGATCGAAACCGGCGCGGGCGTTTGCCATACCTACGTAGAAGCCACCGCCGACCTGGACAAGGCAGCGCCTATCGTTGTCAACGCTAAAGTGTCGCGGCCATCGGTCTGCAACTCGCTCGATTGTGTACTCGTCGACGCAGCCGTGGCCGACCGGTTTCTGCCAATGCTCACGGCCGATTTTGCCCAATGGAACGTAGAGGTTTTTGCCGACGAACCGGCTTATACGATTTTTCAGAAAGCCGGTTATACGAACCTGCAGCCCGCCCAGCCCGACGATTTTGGCCGCGAGTTTCTGGATTATAAGTGCGCCGTCAAAGTCGTTTCCGGCCCCGACGAAGCGCTGTCGCACATACAGGCCTATTCGTCGCGCCATTCGGAAGCCATTCTGTCGCAGAACCAGCCGGTCATCGATCAATTCCTGCGCGAGGTGGATGCGGCTGCGGTCTACGCCAACGCATCGACCCGTTTCACCGATGGCGGCTGCTTCGGACTGGGGGCCGAGATCGGCATTTCCACCCAGAAACTCCACGCCCGGGGTCCGTTCGCGCTGGAGAAGCTGGTCACCGAGAAATGGATCGTCACCGGCGACGGTCAGGTACGGTGGTAGGCGAAACTACCTACCGTCTGCTAAATTTAAAATCCAGTTAATCGAGTGGTTTTGACTGAAAAATGGAATAATAATAGATTGCAGCGTTCAACACATTTCAATCTATTCATCCATGAAAGTCAACGTTTCCCTGGTCGGCCTCTGTGGCCTGCTGCTGGTCTCTTCATTGTGGTCCTGCGAGGATCACCTGGTCGCTCCGCCAGCCAGTCCGCGATTTCGCCTAACAAAAATTATCCAAACCGGACTTCGGTACTACCAGTCGCACACACTTAGTTACAACACGGACGGTAACGTTAGCCAATACGTGGCTCGGGGAGGTACATCGGCTAGCAGCGCCGAGAGTTACCCGGGCGTTACTACCTTCCTACAGTACGACGCTCAGGGCCGCCTGATCACCTCGGAAACGCCAATCGTTCCGGGCAACACCACAACTGCAGGGCGAACTACCTACGACTATGATACGAAGGGAAATATGATTGCAGCAAAAAAATATTCGGCACAACAAGGCAGTGATTTTACAATCAACAGTCTGATAGCGGTGGAGTATAACAGCCAGAACCTGCCTGCAAAAACAGTTGAGACGAATTTTTATCCGATTGGTGATGCCGTTTACACCGCGTTATATTCGTACAACGGTAATTATCTAATCAAGACCGAACGTAGCTACTCGACAGGCCCTATCAGCAACCCGGTTACTACTTATCAATATGACAACAAACCCAATCCTTACTACAAGCTGGGCTATACATTAGATAGGATAGGTGTGTCGCCACAGCTGATCAGCCCCAATAATGTAATTCGTCCGGATGATCAGCTTACGTATGACAACAATGGTTTGCTCATCGAACGGGTAGATTACTATAAACTGGACCTACAGCAAGGCCGAACCCACTACACATTCCAGTACGAAGCATACTGAGTTATGTTGCTCCCGAATCACTGAACTGACAAGTAACAGGTCTATTTTTGGCATCCCTGCTGCACTGGCATGCCGGCTGGAATAACAAAAATAGACCTTATATACTAAGCCTTAAGCAATTAAAGGCGTATCCAGCTCGGCGAGTGACGCCAGGATTTCCTCCTGCGTAACTTCGTGTTCCACCAGTTTGCCGGATAAATACTGCTCATAGGCCGACATATCGAAGTGACCGTGGCCGCAGAGGTTGAACAGAATCGTTTTGGACGTTCCTTCTTCTTTGGCGATGAGCGCTTCGCGGATAACCGTTGCGATGGCGTGGTTGGCCTCGGGCGCCGGAATGATGCCTTCCGTGCGGGCAAACTTGATACCGGCGTCGAAACACTCGAGCTGGTTGAACGATTGCGCTTCGATCAGTCCGTCGCGCAGAAGCTGGCTGACGATAGCTCCCGCTCCGTGGTAACGCAGACCACCCGCGTGGATAGGTGCCGGAATGAAGTTATGGCCCAGTGTATACATCGGCAAGAGCGGAGTCATACCGACCGTATCGCCGAGGTCGTACCGGAATACGCCCCGGGTTAGTTTGGGGCACGAAGCCGGTTCGGCCGCGATACAGCGGATGTTCTTACCCTCTTCCAGATTATAACGCAGAAACGGAAACCCAATACCGGCAAAGTTGGAGCCACCCCCAAACGGCGCCACCACAATATCCGGGAAATCGCCGGCCTGCTCCAGCTGCCGGATGCACTCCAGGCCAATAACGGTCTGGTGCATGAGTACGTGATTCAGCACACTTCCCAGCGCATACTTGGTATGTTCGTCATGCAGCGCCATCTCTACGGCTTCTGAAATGGCAATACCGAGGCTTCCCGGCGAGTTGGCGTCCTGCGCCAGAATACTACGCCCGGCGTTGGTCCGGTCAGAGGGCGACGGATATACTGAGGCTCCCCAGGTATTCATCATCATTTTCCGGTACGGCTTTCCGTTGTAGCTGGCCCGCACCATGTACACTTCACACTCGATGCCGAAATGCTGACAGGCGAAACTCAGGGCACTTCCCCACTGGCCGGCACCCGTCTCGGTGGTAATTTTCGTGACCCCTTCCTGCTTGTTGTAATAAGCCTGCGGTACGGCGGTATTCGGCTTGTGCGATCCGGCCGGGCTAACTCCCTCGTATTTGTAATAGATTTTGGCGGGCGTGTCGAGCAGTTTTTCCAGCCCCGTGGCGCGGTACAGCGGGGTAGGTCGCCAGATTTTATAAATCTCCCGTACCTCTTCCGGAATAGGTACCCATTTCTCGCTAGTGACCTCCTGTTTAATCAGTTCCATCGGAAACAACGGGGCCAGCATATCCGGCCCGATGGGTTCTTTGGTACCGGGGTGCAGCGGAGGCAGCGGCTTGTTGGGCATATCGGCCACGATGTTGTACCACTGCTCCGGAATGTCGGATTCGGCTAAGATAAACTTTTTCTGTGCCATGTATTACTAAGGATTTAGATGGGTGGGTAAGATACGAAGACGACTACACTTTCGGTCAGGTATTCTGCGACAGACCCAGTTGCCAGCGCTTGAACACCTGCTGATAGAGCCGGTGGCGCTTTGGATCGGGCTCGTAGGTATCCCCAAACTCAACCAGCTTAGCCGCTTCGTCGAGGGTAGCTACCAGCCCCAGGGCTTTCATGGTCAGCAGGATGCCGCCCATCGAACCGCTTTCGTTGCTGGCGTTGAGCCGCACCGGAACGCCCGACATATCGGCCAGCATCTGCACCCAGAACCGCGACTGCGCGAAGCCACCATTGGCGTGGATAACGCGGGTCGGTCCGGTATGCTTCATCAGCAGTTCGTTGATGAGCATCAGGTTGAACAGTACCCCCTCCAGCGCAGCCCGCACAAAATGCGCCCGCGTGTGCTGCCAGTCTACGTGCAGGTAGGCCCCGCGCGCGTGGGCATCCCAGAGCGGAGCCCGTTCGCCCTGCAGGTAGGGCAAAAACAGCAGGCCATCCGAACCAGGCGCAATGGCGTCGGCCTCGGCCAGCAGCACGTCGGTTTCGGCCTGCGCCAGCTTTTCGGTGACCCACTCCAGCACGTTCCCCCCGTTATTGGTCGGCCCGCCAACCACGTAGTAGTCATCGTCCAGGATGTAGCAGAACAGCCGTCCCTGCTCGTCGCGGAGGGGTTTTCGAACGGTTTGCCGGATGGCCCCGCTGGTACCGATCGTGAGCGTAGTGGTTCCGCGCTTGATAGCGCCCGCTCCAAGGTTGGCCAGGCACCCGTCCGAAGCCCCGATCACCAGCGTTACGGCACTGGTCAGACCCGTACCGGCCGTTTGTCCACTCTCCCGAACCGGGTGCTGGTGGGTGGTAGGAACCGGGGTAGACAGTTGGTCGGCCCGAATCCCGGCATGGGTCAGGGCCAGCTCGCTCCACTGTCGGTTGGCCGCGTCGAACAGGCCGGTAGCGGTAGCAATGGAGTAGTCGATCGCGAACTCGCCCGTCAGCTTATGCCACAGGAACTCCTTGATCGCCCCGAAACAGGCCGTCCGGCGCAACAGGCGCGGCTCGTGTTCACGCAGCCAGGCCAGCTTACAGAGCGGCACCATAGGATGCATCGGAATACCGGTCTGCTGATAGAGCTGCCGCCCCAGTTCGGCCTGGGTAGTACGAAGGTCGGACGCCTGTTGTTCAGCGCGGTTGTCAGACCAGATGATCGCGTGGCTGAGCGGTTCTCCCTGTGCATCCATGGCCAGGAGGCTGTGCATCGCTGTACTGAAGGCCAGGTGGGTCATGGTATGCCCGGCCCCGGCCAGCTCCCGGTTCACTTCAGCCATCACCTGTACGAACGCCGACCAGATCTGGTCGGGGTCCTGTTCGGCAAAACCCGGTTTAGGATGAAGCGTTTCAACGGGGGCCGACGCATGTGCCAGCACCTGACTCAGGTCGGCCGGCAGGGCCAGGGCTTTTACGTTGGTTGTACCGACGTCTACGCCAACAAAGCAATTCATGGAGTGTCGAGAGTGGGTTATGGTATGCTAAAGCAACGCATTTTTTCGATTTGATGTTTGTCTGGCTGTCAAAGCCGGGTTGCTGTCGGTGAGCTATCCGTTTCGGGCTTATCTTTGTAAAAAGCCTTTTGTATGTCGTGGGTCCGGTTGGTAGGTGTTGTCTGCGGAAGTGTCATGCTGTTTGTGGCCTGCCAGTCTTCGAATAAAACCGACACCGCCCCTACGCCCCCCGCTCCTACCCAGCTCAGTGGTCAACAGCTGGCTCAGACCTACTGCGGCAGCTGCCACCTCCAGCCAGCACCGGCCTTACTCGATAAGGCCACCTGGCAAAACGGGGTGCTTCCTCAGATGGCCCTGCGCCTGGGTCAGTCGGATCGGCAAATGGAAGAAATCATGCGCTACAGCAATACCGACGAGCTGAAACGCCTGATCGAAGCCAACATATTCCCCGAACACCCAACGCTTCATCCGTCCGACTGGCAGAAGATTGTCGCCTACTATGTGGCGCAGGCCCCTGACTCGCTCCCGGCGCAGGCCCCCCATACCACTATTCAGTCAGCCTTGCCCCTGTTTGCGGCTCATGCTTCTGACCGTAGCGTCGATGGCCTGATCACGCTGCTCACCTACGACTCGCTGTCGCATCGGATCTGGGCAGCCGACGCCCGCGGTAATCTATTTGCCCTCAACAAGCGCCTGCAACGGACTGATTCGCTACGAACCAGCAGCCCGGTGGTCGACCTCCGCAGCCATCCGGACGGGCGTCTCGACCTGCTGACCGTGGGTATTTTGAATCCGAACGATCAGCCCGCAGGCAGCTGGGAAACCCGGTCGGCTGATCGTAGTCGCGCACAGGCCATGCGGGTTACCAACCTGCAACGGCCCGTTCAAACAACCATAGCCGACCTCAACCGCGACGGTCGGGAAGATGCGCTGATTTGCGAATTTGGTCACCACCTGGGTAAACTCAGCTGGCACGAACAGTTGAAAACCGGGTACCGGGAACATGTACTGGACGCGGTTCCTGGCGCCCGCGTAGCCTACGTGCGGGATGTGAACCACGACCAGTGGCCCGATGTGGTGGCGTTACTGACGCAGGGCGACGAGCAGGTGGCGGTGTACTACAACCAGCGAAACGGCTTGTTCCGCAAAGAAACCGTGCTTCGGTTTCCGCCAGTTTACGGCTCCAGCTACCTCGAGCTGATCGATCTGGATCGGGATGGCGACGACGACCTGGTCTACACCAACGGCGACAACGCCGACTATTCGCTGGTGCTGAAGCCTTACCACGGCATCCGCATTTTCCAGAACGACGGCCGGTTCCGGTTTCGGCAAACCTGGTTTTACCCGATGCACGGAGCCAGCCAGACCGTTGTCCGGGATTTCGATCAGGATGGCGATCCCGATCTGGCAGCCATCGCCCATTTTCCTGATTTTTCGCAGCGGCCCTATGCCGGGTTTATTTATTTTGAAAACCGGGGCAGCCAGTTGTTCATGCCGCGCTCTTTTCCGGCGGCTAACCGGGGGCGTTGGCTACGACTGGCCGCGGGCGATGTGGACCAGGATGGCGACGACGACATCCTGCTGGGCTCGTTTTTTCGCCCGACGGGTCCCGGCCATACCGACTTGATGGACTACTGGCGCCGACCCGGCAGCGGGATCATGCTACTCGAAAACAAGCTACGCTAGCCGATAAAAGCGGGTGGCGTTCTCGCCAAAGACCTTTAGGCGGACCTCGTCGCCCCAGGGTTCTACATAGTCTTCGATAATCGTTTTCACCTGGGTATAATTGGCCGCCACCAGACATACGGGCCAGTCGGAGCCGAACATCAGCCGGTCGGGACCAAAATGCTCGAAGGCTACGTCGAGGTACGGAAAAAAGTCGCGCTTACCCCAGTCCTGCCAGTCAGCTTCGGTAACCATGCCCGACAGTTTGCAGTGCACATTGGGCTGTTTAGCCATCTCCGCCATGAAGTTAGACCAGCGGTTGATGTCCCGCTTTTTGATGTATGGCTTGGCCAGATGGTCGATAACAAAATTAACTTCCGGCACCGCCCGAACCAGGTGTAGGGCGGCTTTCAACTGGCTGGGATAGATCAGTATGTCGTACGTCAGTCCAAAATCGGCCAGTTTACGGATCCCCTCTACTACGCCCGGGCGCGTCAGGAAATCGTCTGGCTCAGCCTGGGCTACATGCCGGTAGCCTTTGATGAGCGAATGCTGTGCAAAGTGAGCCAGTCGGTCAGACAGAGTCGGCGCTTGCAGATCGACCCAGCCAACAACACCTTTAACGATATCGTAGGCCCGGGCCAGCTGAACCAGAAATTCGGTCTCGGCTTCCGACTGGCTGGCCTGCACCGCCACGCAGCCGTCGACGCCGTTTTCGGCCAGTACCGGCTCCAGGTCGGCTGGTAAGAAATCGCGCCGGATGGCCGACATATCGTCGGTAATCCAGGCGTCGCGGACCGGCTCATACTGCCAGAAATGCTGATGCGAATCGATGATCATGGGAGAAACGAAAATACGAGTCAGACGAGCCTGATGACGTGAAAGGTGCTGGTCATCCTGCGTTGTTAATGGGAGTCTACCCTTTACTCAAGATCCTCTTTGTCATTCCGACGACAGGAACGGGCCGCCGGTATGACAAAGAAAAAACTGTTTTACAGGAACCTGATCTGACAATCCCCTCACGTATAGCTGACGGCGGTTTGCCGTTGCTCGCCCAGTCCTTCGATACCGAGCTCGATGACGTCGCCGGGTTTGAGGTAGCGGGGTGGTTTCAGACCAAGGCCTACGCCAGCGGGCGTGCCGGTCGAGATCACGTCGCCGGGGAGCAGGGTCATGAACTGACTGATGTAACTGACCAGCGTCGGCACGTTGAAAATCATATCGTCGGTGTTGGAATCCTGCAACCGCTCGCCGTTGACGCTGAGCCACAGATGCAGCGCATTGGGATCGGCAATGTCATCTTTGGTAACCAGAAACGGCCCCAGGGGCGCAAACGTATCGGCGCTTTTTCCTTTCACCCACTGCCCCCCGCGTTCAAGCTGGAAAGCCCGTTCAGAATAGTCGTTGTGCAGCGCATAGCCTGCTACGTAATCCAGCGCGTCGTCGAGTTCGACATAACTGGCCCGTTTGCCGATGACAATGGCCAGCTCGACCTCCCAGTCCGTTTTTTCGGAGCGCTTCGGAATAACTACATCGTCGTTGGGTCCGCAGAGCGCCGTGGTCGACTTGAAGAACAGGATCGGTTCAGCGGGGGTAGGTGCGTTCGTTTCGGCCGCGTGTTTGGCGTAGTTCAGCCCTACACAGACGATCTTGGAGGGTCGTTTTACGCAGGGTCCGAACCGGGCATCGGCCGAGACGACCGGACACGTGGGCGCGTGGGCCGACAGCCAATGCGCCAGCCGGTCGGGTCCGTTGCTGGCAAAAAATGACTCGTCATAATCTTCGCCAAAATGAGTAACGTCAAGGCGCTGGCCATTGGGTAGTTCAACGCCGGGGTGTTCGTGGTCGGGCAGGCCGAAGCGGAAAAGTTTCATAGTCAGTTTGTGGTCTTTCGTAAACGTATAGGCCCCCAGGTTCGGCCGGTGGCGAGGGGTGGGTCAGGTGTTCAGACGGGTAAACCCACCATCGAGCGGATAATCGCAGCCGGTGATAAATCCGGCCTCATCGGAGCACAGAAACAGCGCCAGCGCCCCCACTTCCTGCGGCTCGGCCATGCGGCCAATGGGCTGCGTTTTTGAGAGCCGCTCAAACATGTCGGCTTCCTGACCGGGGTAGTTCTTCGCCAGAAACCCGTCTACGAAAGGCGTATGAACCCGGGCGGGCGAAATACAGTTGCATCGAATCTTATCCTTCAGGTAATCCTTAGCCACCGACAGTGTCATGGTCAGAACGGCCCCTTTGCTCATCGAGTACGCAAACCGGTCGTTTAACCCCAGGGTTGCGGCTACCGATGCCATGTTCAGGATAACGCCCCCACCCGCAGCTTTCAGATGGGGAATGACGGTATGCAGGCAGTTGTACACCCCTTTGACATTGATCCGGAAGATCCGGTCGAAATCCGCTTCGGAGGTGGTTTCTACGGTGCCAACGTGCGCTACGCCTGCGTTGTTGACCAGTATATGAATAGGCCCTTCGGCAGCCAGTTGGTCGACCAGGGCGCGTACGGCGGCCTGATCCGATACGTCAATGGTATGGCTCGTCACCTGCCCCCCCTCCTGCCGGATACCTTCGGCAGCCAGGCCAGCCTGTTCGGGATTCAGATCAAAAATACGTACCAGCGCCCCGGCCTGTGCAAACGCCTTCGCGATAGCCAGTCCAATACCGCTGGCCCCACCGGTAACGATGGCGGTTTTGTTAGAAAGTGAGAACATAATCGTTACTAGAGTGAATCAGTGAGTAAGTGACTGCGTAGAACGGGTGCTGTTTATTCATCCATTCGCTCAATCACTCTTATAGCGACACCCCCCGTTTCCAGGGGATGAAATCGTCCTGACCGAGTCGTTCGGCTGCGGTTATGGTTTCGCCCGAGGCCAGCCGGACGATGTAGTCGAGCAGGGCATCGGCATTTTGTTCGATCGTCTGCTCGCCCTCAATGATCGGGCCGCTGTCGAAGTCAATGACATCGGGCATCCGGTTCAGGAGAGCAGTATTGGTCGATATTTTTACGACCGGGCACACGGGATTGCCGGTCGGCGTACCCAGCCCCGTTGTAAACAGGATCACGTTGGTACCCGAGCCGGCCATACCGGTTGTGGCTTCAACGTCGTTGCCGGGTGTGCAGAGCAGCGTCAGGCCGGGCGTATTGACCGGTTCGGCATAGTCGAGCACCTGGGCCACCGGAGCCGTTCCGCCTTTCTTGGCCGCTCCGGCCGACTTGATTGCATCGGTAATCAGCCCGTCTTTGATATTGCCTGGCGACGGGTTCATGTCGAACCCCGACCCTACGGCTTCGGCCTGGGCCGAATAGCCACCCATCAGGTCGATAAACTTCTGCGCATCGGCATCGTTGACGGTGCGGTTGATAAGCTCCTGCTCTACCCCGTTCAGCTCCGGAAATTCGGCCAGTACGGTTTTCCCGCCCAGCGTTACGATCACGTCGGACAGGTGCCCGATGGCGGGGTTGGCCGATATACCCGAAAAGCCGTCAGAACCGCCACATTTCAACCCGACGGTCAGCGCGCTGAGCGGAGCGGGTTGGCGGGTTAGTTTATTGATCTCGGCCAGTCCCAGAAACGTTTCTTTAACCGCCTGGCTCATCAGCGCGTACTCGGTACCGGCCTGTTGTTCGAACAGCAGCAACGGCTTGTTGAATTTCGGATTCTGCCGCCGGATTTCGGCCGAGATCATATCGGCCTGCAGGTGCTGGCACCCCAGACTCAGTACCGTTGCCCCCGCCACATTCGGGTTGTTGATCATCCCGGCCAGCAACGAGCAGAGTACGGCCGAGTCCTGCCGGGTTCCGCCACAGCCCATCTCATGAGTCAGAAACTTAATGCCATCCACGTTCGGGAATGGCCGGCCTGACTGCGGAGCGCTGGTATGGGTCAGGGTATGATTCTGACTAACATCGACAAAAGGCTGCATTTTTCGGATCACATCCATCTCGCCCGCCCGGTACAGGCTGAGTAGTTCGTGAACCTGCTGCCGGTACATCTCGGGTTGTGCGTAGCCGAGTTCGCGCTCAAACGCATCTTTCAGAATAAGCACATTCCGGTTTTCGCAGAACACCAGCGGCACAACGAGCCAGTAGTTGCGGGTACCAACCCGACCGTCGGCGCGGTGGTAGCCCATGAACGTACGGTCCTGCCAGCGCGAGACATCGGGCGGCTGCCAGCGGTAGGGCTGCTTTTTGGCCAGGCTATAGGGGTCCGCGTCATGCTTGAGATTAAACGTTGTAATTGGCTCTCCCCGCCGAATGGGCTGAGTGGCTTTACCCACCAGCACGCCGTACATAATAACAGGATCGCCGGGCTGACGGTCTTCGGTAACGAATTTATGTTTGGCCCCCACCGCATACGGGAGTGTATACGTTTGCGAATCAAAATCTATCTGTTCACCAGCCGCCAGGTTGCGCAGCGCCACGATCACATTATCGGCAGGGTGAACTTTTAAGACTATAGCGGGCATCAGTGCTTGTTTTTTTTGCAATAAAAGAGACGATCAGATTAAAATATACCAGTCCGGCCCGAAAAACTTTGCCATACTTATTGCGAATATGAGCACCAATCCCAACATTTGACAGTCCGACCCTGCTCTCCCCATGCTCACCCCTACGTCGCCCGGCCTCTCGTCCTCTGCCCCCGGCAGTCAGCACGCAGGTTCGTTTGGCACCGACCAGCCCCGGGCCAGCCGGCTCATGTCGATGGATGCGTATAGGGGGTTCGTTATGACCCTGATGGCGGCCGAACTCCTGCAGTTTCATCGGTTGCAGGAGAGTTTTTCGGCTAGTCGCTTCTGGTCTTTTCTGGCTTACCACCAGAGTCATGTGGAGTGGGCGGGCTGCTCGCTGCACGACCTTATACAGCCTTCGTTTTCGTTTCTGGTGGGCGTAGCCTTACCGTACTCGATGGCCGCGCGGGTTACGCAGGGGCAGTCGTTTCCGGCTCAGGCAGGACACGCTTTCCGGCGGTCGCTGATCCTGATTCTGCTCGGTATTTTTCTCCGTTCGGTTCATGCCGAGCAAACCAACTTCACCTTTGAGGATACGCTGACGCAGATTGGGCTGGGCTACCCCTTTCTGTTTCTGCTCGGCGCGGCCTCTTCGCGAACCGGCTGGATTACTTTTGGCGCCGTGCTGGTCGGGTACTGGTTTGCTTTTGTTCGTTACCCCCTCCCCGGTCCGGCTTTTGACTATGCCGCCGTTGGGGTTCCGGCCAACTGGCCCGAGCACTACAGCGGGCTTATGGCTCATTTCAACAAAAACAGTAATCTGGCCTGGGCGTTCGACACCTGGTTCTTAAACCTCTTCCCCCGCGAGCGTCCTTTTGTGTTCAACGGCGGTGGCTATGCCACCCTGAGCTTCATACCTACCCTCGCTACCATGATACTGGGGCTACAGACGGGTCGATGGATACGGTCGGGTGTGACCCGGCGCCAGCTCCTGACGCGGCTACTGGCGGCCGGCCTGACAGGTATACTGGCAGGTTTGGTCCTGCACTGGCTCGGTATTTGCCCGGTCGTTAAGCGTATCTGGACACCCGCCTGGGTGTTGTTCAGCGGAGGCTGGTGCTGCTGGCTGCTCGCCCTTTTCTACGCCCTGGTCGATGGGCAGGGACGCTGGCAGCCAACGGCCCGGCGCTGGACCTTTCCGTTTGTCGTTGTCGGTATGAACTCCATTGCCATCTACTGCCTGGTCCATCTGATCGATCGCTTCATCATCAATTCGCTTTACATTCATCTGGGACATCAACCGTTTCAGCTATTCGGGGCTGCGTATGAGCCACTGCTGGTTGGAGCCACCACCCTGGCTATTTTCTATAGTATGCTACGCTGGATGTATGCCCGCCATCTGTTTATACGCATCTGATTTATGATCACGGCCAATCTGCTGAATCTTTTTGACCAGACTATTTATTACGGAACCCTCACCTTCGAAAATGGGCGTATTGCCCGCATCGACCGACTCGGCCCTGAACGTCCTGGCGAACCCTATGTGCTGCCCGGTTTTGTCGATGCGCATGTCCACGTTGAAAGCTCGCTGCTAACACCCCCTCAGTTTGCCCGGCTGGCCGTTGTGCACGGCACCGTAGCCACCGTATCCGATCCGCACGAAATTGGTAACGTACTGGGCGTAGCCGGCGTAGAATACATGCTGGCCGAAGCCCGTCGGGTTCCGTTTAAATTCATGTTTGGCGCGCCCTCCTGCGTACCGGCCACAACCTTCGAAACCGCCGGTGCTACCATCGGCGTTCGGGATGTGCGCTACCTGTTGGGCCTGAAAGAGATCGGGTACCTGGCCGAGATGATGAACTACCCGGGCGTGTTGCACGAAGACGCCGACGTCATGGCCAAGATAGCGCTGGCCAAAGCCTTTAACAAACCCATTGACGGGCACGCACCGGGGCTCACGGGGCCTGACGCCCAGCGCTATATCGACGCAGGCATCAGCACCGACCATGAATGTTTTACCTATGAAGAAGGGCTCGACAAAGCCCGTCGGGGTCTTCATATATTGATTCGGGAGGGTAGCGCAGCCCGCAATTTCGATGCCCTGATACCGTTGCTGGCCGATTTCCCGAAGCAGATTATGTTCTGCTCGGACGACAAGCACCCCGACACCCTCGCCGAAGGGCATATCAACCAGCTGGTGGTACGGGCGCTGGCCGCCGGTCATGATCGCTGGCATGTGCTGCGGGCAGCCTGCCTTAATCCTGTACTCCACTACCGCCTACCGGTGGGCCTGTTACGCGAAGGCGACCCGGCCGATTATATCGTAGTCGATGACCTGGAGCGATTCATCGTTCGGCAAACCGTTATCAACGGTACGGTAGTTGCCGAAACCGGGCAGTCATTCATACCGGATCTCCGCAGCGAGTGGGTCAATCAGTTCAACTGCTCGCCCAAACAGGCAGACGAGTTTCAGGTCAGCGGTCAGGCAGGAGTTCCGATGCGGGTCATCGAAGCCCTGGACGGTCAGCTCATCACCAACGAGCTGCACATCGAACCAACGCTGGAAAACGGGCTGATTGTACCGGACACTGGCCGGGACCTGCTCAAACTGGTGGTTGTAAACCGCTACCAGAACGTACCCCCGGCGGTAGCCTTCATCCGCAATTTCGGGCTGAAGCACGGCGCCATTGCCTCATCGGTCGGGCACGACTCCCACAATATCACCGCCGTCGGCTGCGATGATGCCAGTCTCTGCCGGGCTATCAACCTGGTCATCGAAGCCAGGGGTGGGCTGAGTGCGGTCAGCGGGTCGTCGTCGGGGCAGGAATCAGTACTGGCCCTGCCCGTAGCGGGGTTAATGACCGACACCGATGGCTACCAGGTTGCCACCCAGTACAGCAATCTTGACCGGTTTGCCAAGACAGAACTTGGCAGTACCCTGTCTGCACCCTATATGACTTTATCCTTTATGGCCCTGCTGGTCATTCCTAACCTGAAACTCAGCGACAGGGGTCTCTTCAGCGGAGAGCAGTTCCAGATGACCAGCCTACAAATTGTTAAATAGTCCCACAAAAAAATTTTATTAACACACCTTTTTTAATTCAATTAATTATCAATATGTTTACAGACCTCAAGACCCTTATCAATTCCTACCAACCCGCCTAACCGCTCATGGCTCGTTCCCGTACAAAAACAGGTCCCGACGACGAAACCCTCTGGAATCAGTTCCGCGCAGGTGATGAAAACGCCTTCGCCCGCCTGTATCAGAACTACGTGCAGACGTTGTACCACTATTGTGCTCACTTCGCAACTGACCGGGCTCTGATTAAAGATTGTATTCACGACCTATTTGTTGAGCTCTGGAAGCATCGCACCACGATTGGCCCAACAACCTCAGTTCGGTTTTACCTGATGGCTTCCATCAAACGTAAGCTGGTCCGTCATCTGACGGCAGAGCAGAAACTGGTTAGTCAGGATGAAGTGACAAACGGCCGGCGCGTTGGCGACATGCTCTCCGGTGCTGATCCATCGCACGAAAACCTGCTTATTGCCCATGAAGAGGATTCATACATGAACGAATGCCTGCACCAGGCGCTGGATAAACTCCCCCGTCGGCAGCGGGAAGCGGTTCACCTCCGCTACTTCCAAAACATGAGTAACGAAGAAATATCGGCCCTCATGCAAATCAACATCCAATCTGTTTACAACTTGATTTTCGGCGCTATGAGCAACCTCAAGCGGTATGTAACGCCCGAAAATGTGTCTTTATAAACCCGACTACTCCTAACCCGACCCTGACCGGCGGCTCTCGAGCCGCCGGTTTTTTGTTGCCCGCCCGGATAACGTACCACCCACCGACTTTGCGTAATTTTGCCGGATGAATACTGACTCAACGCCCCTCCCCGAACGGGTTCGTCCGCGTACCCTCGATGACGTGATCGGGCAGCGAAAACTGATAGGCCCGGGCGGAGCCCTGCGCCGGGCGGTAGAGGCTGGCCGCTTACCTTCCATGATCCTCTGGGGGCCACCCGGCGTCGGCAAAACGACCCTGGCCCTGCTGCTGGCCGAAGCCGTAAAGCGACCCTTCATCGCCCTCAGTGCTATCAACTCGGGGGTTAAGGAAATTCGTGACGTACTCAGCCGCCCGTCGGGCATGTTCCCGCCGGTGGTGTTTATCGACGAGATTCATCGCTTCAACAAAGGCCAGCAGGACGCGCTGCTCGGTGCAGTCGAAAAAGGCCAGATTACGCTGATTGGGGCCACCACCGAAAACCCCTCGTTCGAAGTGAACGGGGCGCTGCTATCGCGGTCGCAGGTGTACATCCTGGAGCCGCTCAGCCGCGACGAACTGATCCAGCTCGTTGACCGGGCCATCGCCCAGGACGCGTTTCTACGGTCCAGACAGATTACCATTGAGTCGTACGATGCGCTGCTGCGTTTGTCGGGGGGCGACGGCCGGAAGCTGCTGAACCTGCTCGAACTGGTGGCTTCGGCGCATGTATCGGCCGACCCGCTGGTGCTGACCGATGAGGGGGTAACGGCGGTGGCCCAGCAGAATATTGCCCGCTACGACAAATCTGGCGAACAGCATTACGATATCATTTCGGCGTTTATAAAATCGCTGCGCGGGTCAGACCCCAACGCGGCCCTGTACTGGATGGCCCGTATGATCGTGGCGGGTGAAGATCCGGTTTTTATCG
The DNA here is from genome assembly GCF_002006735.1 of Spirosoma sp. 209. Taxonomy (NCBI): domain Bacteria; kingdom Pseudomonadati; phylum Bacteroidota; class Cytophagia; order Cytophagales; family Cytophagaceae; genus Spirosoma; species Spirosoma sp. 209. The sequence continues at coordinate 224,564 of NZ_MVEC01000003.1, forward strand.
CCCGCCGAATGCTCATCCTGGCCGCCGAAGATATTGGCAATGCCAATCCAACAGCTCTGATCATGGCGTCGGAAGCGGTACAGGCCATCAAAGCCATTGGTATGCCCGAAGGCCGGATTGTACTCAGCCAGGTCGCCGTTTACCTGGCCACATCGCCCAAAAGCAACGCCAGTTATGTAGCCATCGATGCCGCCATTGCCCTGGCCGAACAGACGGCCCACCTGCCCGTACCGCTCCACCTGCGCAACGCCCCAACCAACCTCATGAAACAGATTGGCTATGGCAAAGACTATCAATACGCCCACGCCCACGAGGGAAATTTCGTGCAGCAGAATTTCCTGCCCGACGACCTCCGGGGGCATAAACTGTACGAACCCGGGCACAACGCGCGCGAAGCCGAAATACGGCGAAGTTTGCAGAAATGGTGGAGCGACTGGTACGGCTATTAGGATCTCCCTACTTTTTTATCAGGGTAGTAAATCAGCTTCTTACGCTTTCTTCCCTTTCGTGGTTTCCCTGTTGAACTGAGTATAAATACACATAGTGTTTACCTGTTCACCAGACCACCGGAAACCGACGAGCTGACCAGGTGTGTAAAGCGGGAACGAAGCAGCGAGTAAACAGCCGGGGCATACCCGATTTTACGAACTCACCCCAAACCGGAGACTGTATTCGTGAAAGACGTAGCTGACGACGTAAAAGAATGGCTTGTTCGGATTGCCCGGCACGATGACCACCGGGCCTTCCGGCTGCTGTTTGAGCTATTCTATCCCGAGCTGATCCGGTTTGCCCTGTTTTACGTCAAGGTTCGCGAAACGGCCGAGGAGATCGTGCAGGATGTCTTCCTGAAAATATGGCAGATTCGGGCTACGATCCTGGTTATACTCAACTTCCGGGCCTACCTGTTTTCGGCAACGCGCAACCATTGCCTGAACTACCTCCAGCGAAAAGGGAATCCGGCATTTACGTCTGTCGACGGCACAGCGGTAGCCGATACGGTTGGTACTGACGATAATCCGCAACAGGCGCTCGAGCTAGTCGATATGCAGCGTACCATTCAGGCCGCTGTAGATGCGCTGCCGCCCCAGTGCCATCTGATTTTTCAACTCGTAAAAGAACAGGGCTTTTCGTACAGGGAAGTTGCTGATTTACTGGCCATTTCGCCCCGAACCGTCGAAACTCAGATCAGCATCGCCCTCCGTAAAATAGCCGCTGCTCTGGGTCCGCTATTGGAATCGTAAAAAAAAATCTAAAAATTTTCACGCGTCCTTTACGGGATCGGTCAGCAAACACTGTCATTGCTTTTGAAACCCGAAAGCAATGCACGACTCTATAGACTGGACCCTGGTAGGCAGAGTATTGGCCAACGAAGCTACGGACGAGGAACGCCAGCAGCTGGCGCGCTGGCTGGCGGCCCATCCCGAGCAGCAGCCTGTCATCCATCAGCTGTACCAATTCTGGCAGACACCCAACGCCACGCCATCCGCCGATCGGACGGAGGTAGCGGCCGCTTATGAGCGGCTACAGCAACGGATCGAGGCCGAAGAAGCCCTGTCGGCTCAACGCGTTCGGCCGCTCTGGCCCTCGCGATCGTGGCTGAGCTGGGCTGCGGCTGCGGCTGTCATACTCCTGCTCGGCTTTCTGGGCTGGACCCGGCTGACCAACCCCGCCAGCACCACGGCGCTGCTCGAGCAGGCCAATCCGAAAGGCACCCGATCGCAGATCCGGCTGGCCGACGGAACAACGGTATGGCTCAACGCCGACAGCCACCTGCGCTATCCGAAATCGTTTACCGGCAACTTGCGCGAGGTATCGCTGGAAGGGGAAGCGTTTTTCAGGGTAGCCCATAATCCAAACCAGCCTTTCGTGGTCCGGCTCGCTACAGGATCGGTACGGGTGCTGGGCACCTCGTTCAACATCCGGGCCTACCCGGGCGATAGTACGGTTGAGACGTCGGTAGTAACTGGGCGGGTGGCGTTTGTACCCAACAAACCCGTTCGTCGTCCCCGGACCAGCCCCGGCGCTGCCCCACCGACACCGGACACGCTCTTCCTGACCCCCAACCTGAAAGCTATTCAGTCGCTAACGCGGCAGTCGGTGGCAACCCAGCCAACGGTAGCCACGAACCAGATTGCCTGGACCGAATCAAAGCTTGTCTTCCGAAACACGCCAATGGGCGAGGTAGCCAAAACGCTCGAACGCTGGTACGGCACCCCGGTAACCCTCGAACGGGAGTCGCTGCGACAGTGTCCGCTGACGGGCACGTTCCAGAACCAGAGCCTTCAGGAAGTCATGACCCTGATTTCGATGACCAACCGGTTTCAGTATGAATTGACACCGTCGCAGGTAACCATCAAAGGCCCCGGCTGCGATAGTGAATAATCCACCGCCCCCATTCCTGTTCCTTAAAACCATCCAATCAATGAAAAACCTCTCTACCCGCTGCCTGTTACTGGTTTCGCTGGGCATTGGGCCGACCCTATTGGCGCAGGATGTAGCCAGTACCAGTGCCGTCATGTCGCAGAAGCGGCCCGCCGACGCCACCACGGTAACGGTAGCCTCGGAAGGCCGAACCCTCGACCTGATTTTACGCGATCTCGAGCAGCAGACCGCCTACACCTTTGTGTACAGCAACGAACTCTTCCGGCAGCTCAGGCCCTCCCTTGTGGCGGTTCGGCAGCCACTACATGCCGTGCTGACGTCGCTGCTGAGCCCGTTGCGCGTTGCCTACCAGATTGTTGGCCATCAGATCATTCTTTCCAATGCCGACCGGGTGATTAGCGGTCAGGTAACCGATGCCAAAACCGGCGAAGGGCTACCCGGCGTAAACGTCACCATCAAAGGCACAAACCGGGGTACGACAACCGACAGCCAGGGCAATTATCGACTCAGCCTGCCCGAGCAGTCGGTCACCCTTGTCTTCAGCTATGTCGGGTATGCCCCGCAGGAAGTAGCGGCCGGCCGCCAGACAAACCTGGCCGTGCAGTTGGTGGCCGACGAGCGATCGCTGAATGAAGTGCAGGTGGTGGCTTTCGGTGAGCAACGCACCCGCGACCTGACCGGCTCTTTTGCATCGGTCAAGGCCGCCGACATCCGGCTGAGTACCGCCGTCAGCCCCGACGTAGCCCTGCAGGGCCGCACTCCGGGCGTACAGATCACGCAGGCCGGCGGAACGCCCGGCGGAGCGGTACGCATCAATGTTCGGGGGGTAGCCTCGATCAACTCCAACTCGCAGCCACTGATTGTGGTAGACGGTGTACCCATTCTGACCGGTGCCTTCGGGGCCGGGGGGGTAGCCATGAACCCCTTATCCGAGATCAACCCGGACGACATCGAAAGCATGGAAATTCTGAAAGATGCGTCGGCGTCGGTGCTGTTCGGGTCCAGAGCCGCCAATGGTGTCCTGCTGATTACCACCAAAAAAGGAAAGAAAGGAAAGCCGCGGTTCGATATCAGCTATCAGGAAGGCGTCAACACGGCGACCAACCGCATCGACCTGGTCGATAACGGAGCCGACCACCTGAATATTCTGAAGCGGTCGGCCCGCAACAACGTGCGGGCCGGGCTCAACCCCCAATCGACCAACCTGGTCAGCCTGCTGCCCACGGGGATTCTGCGCGGCACCCTGGCTCCGGCCCTGGACCCGCGGCTGGTCGACTCGACTACGCTTTACAACACACAAACCAACTGGCTGGATCAGGTACTGCGCCAGGGGCGATTCAGGCAGGCTACGCTGGGGGTAAGCGCCGGCACCAACAAGCTGTCGGCCTACGTGAGCGGTTCGTACCGGGGTGAAGACGGCATCCTGGTTGGGCAGTCGTTTCAGCGGGTCAGCGGCCGGGCTAACATCACCTACACACCCGCCCGGTTCCTGTCGATGGGCGTCAACCTGTCGGCCAATGGTATCGAGACCAACAACGTCCCCATCAACAACTCGTTCCGGTATGCGCTGGGCGGAGCGTTGCCAGCTTACCCGGTGCAACTGCCCGACGGCTCGTTCTTCAACGGGATTGCCAACGGTACCAACAACACCATCAGCCTGGGCACCAACCCCGTCTTTTTCCGCAACAACTACACGGATGTAGCCAGAACGTTTCGCAGTACCAACACCGGTTTCCTGGACATCAAACCCCTGCCCGGCCTGAGCATCCGGACCGAAGCCGGCTATGACTACCAGCGTACCCGTGCCGATGTTCTTCAGAACCAGACCCTGTATCCAACGGGGATTGTGGGTGCCGAACGGGGTGGAAACGGCCGCGCCGAAAACCGCGTCATTGCCAACCGAACGTTCAACCTGAATAACCTTGTCAGCTACACCCGTGTACTGGGCAAAGAGCACCGGCTCACGGTTCTGGCCGGTAACAACCTGCAAAGCACCCGCTCCGACAATGCCACCTACATTACGGAGAACGTGCCGGAGGGAGCGATACGGGGGCTGGATACGGCCCGCTCGGTCGTGTACGACAACGAAATCTCGTTCCGCTTCGTCTCCTACTTCGGCCGCCTGAACTACGCCTTTCGCGACCGGTATCTGGTCGAGGTCAGCGCCCGAACCGACGGGTCGAGCCGCTTCGGACCGGGTAATCGATGGGCCACTTTCCCCGGCGCTTCGGTAGGCTGGATCATCAGCGACGAGGAGTTTTTACGGAACGCATCGGTCATCAACTTCCTGAAACTCCGCGCCAGCTACGGGCTGACGGGCAATGCCGAAATCGGTAATTTCTCCTGGCAGAAGGTCTTCACCTACGTCGGCTACAACGCGGCTATTTACGGCGGGGTGCAGGGTGGGCAGTTCACCAGCCCCGGCAACCGCTCCCTGGGCTGGGAGTCGACCCGTCAGCTGGACCTCGGTGCCGACTTCCGGATTCTGGGCAATCGCCTGACCGGTACGATCGACTATTACAACAAAATATCGGATGGGCTGCTCCTCGATTATTCGCTCGGGCCACTGGCTGGCACCATCAACAACGTCATGACCATCAACCTCGGCTCGGTCCGGAACCGGGGCGTTGAGTTCAGCATCAGCTCGCGCAACATCGAACGGAAAAACTTCCGCTGGTCGACCGACTTCAACATTGCCCGCAACGAGAACCGGGTGTTGAGCACCTACGACGCGCCTTTCCTGAACTTCCCCTCGCAGCTGGTAAACGGCCCCAACATTGCCACCCCGGGTTATCCGCTGGGCAACTACTATATGGCCCAGTTTGCGGGTTTCGACCCCGTAACGGGCAACGAGCTATTCTACGAACGCGATCGGTCGGTCTTTGCCAATACGGGCCAGACCGTTCGGACGGGTAACCTCTGGGACGGCACGATCAACAACCAGGCAGGGGTCAACCAGTTCATTCTCGAGAACCGTACGCCCTACCCGACGTTCTTTGGCGGCCTGACCAACACGGTACAGATCGGGCAGTTCGACCTGAGTGCGTTGATCTATTTTCAAGTTGGCAACTGGATTTATGACCAGGGCGAACGCGCCCAGAGCTACCCGTTCACGGGTCAGGTGCTGCGCCAGACGATTCCGGGCATCGGCAACGTACAGCAGGCCATTCGTCAGGGCGACAATACCGCGCTGGACCGGCTGCAGTGGGCGTCGAACATGCGGGGAGCCGAATCGACCCGGTTCCTGCACAACGGCTCCTTCGGGCGACTCAAGAACGTACAGATCGGCTATAGTCTCTCTCCCGAAACCGCCCGCAAACTGAAGCTTCGCAGCCTCCGGGTTACGCTGACGGGCCAGAATCTGTTTACCGTCACCAAATTCCCGGGCTGGGACCCCGAAGTATTCCGGAACGGTGGGGCCGACGGGGCCAATGCCAACCTCTCCCCCGGCCTGACCAGCAACGATTTACCGCAGGTAAAAACCTATCAGATCGGACTTAACGTCGGTTTCTAACCCACTGAACGCTACCACTATGAAATATATACTCTCCCTATTTGTCCTGTTGGCGCTGGCTGGCTGCGAAAAGTACCTGGATGAGGTCTCTTCCAAACAACTGATTCAGGCGCAGAATGTCAGAACGGTTCAGGAGCTGGATATTCTGATGACCGGCGCCTATGCCGGTATTGCCCGCAACGTCGCCTTTGGCGGAAACGCGCTGATCATTGGCGAAACCTTTGCCGATCTGGTGACGGTGAACAACACGAACTACCGCACCAGTCCCGGCCGGTCGTCGCGGGTCTATACCTGGACCCACCGCGAGGAAGATTACGGGTTTCAGGCCGAATTTTTACAGTGGAGTACGTTTGGGCTCAACAACGCCAACAACGTGCTGGAGATTTTGCGGAGCGGTCAGGTACAGACTCCCAACGAGAGCAACCCCCGGCTCGATATTACCCAGCAACGCAACCGGCTCGAGGGAGAAGCGCGCTTCATCCGGGCCATGTGCGTATTCGAGCAGATGCGGCTGATTGCGTACCCCTGGGGTTATACGCCCGACAACAGCCACCCCGGCCCCATTGCGTCGTACCGGTCGCTGTCAGAATTTGGCGACTTGTCGTTTCCCCGGCTCAGTGTGAAGGCGGGTTACGACTCCGTACTGACGGACCTGCGACTGGCCGAGCGGCTGCTTCCCGATAGCTACGACCCGGCCCGCCACCTGCCCGACTACCAGCCCCGCGCCAATAAACATGCTGCTCAGGCGCTGCTGGCGCGCGTCTATTTTCAGCAGGACAACGTGGACAGCTGCCTGGCCGTTTGCAACCGGCTCCTGGGTTCAGGCACGAATTACCGGTTTCCGCTCGTAGCCGGCAATCAGATGCTGACCAGTCTTTTTCAACGTACGGGCATCACCCCAACGACCAATGCCGCCAGCCGCGACGAAGTTATTTTTGAGCTGGTCAACGTGGCAGGTCGTAACGTACAAACCACTAACAGCGCCCCCATCCGAACCCATTACGTACTGCAATCGCCCTATACGACGGCGCAGCTGGCCAACGTCAACACGCTCACCAGCGGGCCTAACCTGCGCCTGAGTCAGCGATTCAAAACCCTGGCCAGCTTTGACCGGACCCGCGACCTGCGCTACCGAACCCTGATCGACACCAGTCAGGCCAGCACTCCGGCTACCCTCTGGAATAGCCCTAACCGCCTGTGGTTTCCGCGAAAGTGGGGCGTTCAGGGCACCACCAACCTGGGTGCGGCTCAGGGGGTTAACACTAACGTAGTTCTTTACCGGTCGGCTGAGTTTATCCTGATGCGGGCCGAGATGAATGCGCGCAAAGGCAATACCGCAGCCGCACTGGCCGACCTGAACGCCGTCCGGGTGCGGGCCGGATTACCCGCCCTGGCTACCGCCCCAACCGATCTGCTAGCCGATATCAGGACGGAGATGGTACGCGAGCTCTTCGCCGAAGGCCAGCGGATTCATGACCTCAAGCGCCGGAAAGAATCCGTCGATCCGGCTGACCGAACCCTTTCGCCCGGCTCGGTCGACTGCACCGTTGCCGGCTGTCAGCCCGTTCCGTGGAACAGCCGCTTCACCGTATTCGTGGTGCCCCAGACCGTGCTGGACCGGAACCCGCTGATGGTACAAAATGACTAAACGAACTTAACCCGGTACTCTTCATGAAAGCACTGCTTCTCTTGCTGACGATCGTAACGCTGGCGGCCTGCCAGGACGATGCCTTACCCAACCTCAGGCCGGGCGACGATGCCCTTAAAACACAGCTACGCGGGGTCTGGCTGCCCAATCAGCTTCAGATCAAATACCAGGTTGGACTCATTCCGAACCAGCGCGACACGACCATTACCATAACCCCCGCTACGGCTCCGCTGCTGGTAGCGACCCGACCCAACGTGATTATGCCGTTTACCGACACCCTGTACATCGGCACCGTAGCAACGGCCCGCATCGACACGTTCTTTACCCGCAACCGGGGCCTTCGCCAGCAGGGTAATTTCTTCCTGACCACTGGAGCCGACAACGGGGCCGGGGTACTGCGCGTGGCCCGACCGACGTACACGCGTGGAACCCTGACCCGCTGGAATTATGATTTCGTTTTCCACGGAACGGTGCTGCCCAACGCCCAGAACCAACCCGCCTACAGCTATACCAGCTATCCCAACTATCCGCTTACCATTCGTGAAGTAAGCGGCAACCGGCTGGTCATTAGCTTCCAGACAACGGGAAATATCAATAACCTGCCCCAGGTAGCCATTACCCCGGCCAGCCAGAACCTCAATACAACCTGGGCGGGTCGAGTGGGCCTGATTACCGCAACCTTCACCAAACAATAGCCCGGCGTTTTCTGCATGCGTACCCGTTTTTTCTGGCTTTGGAGTTTACTGAGTGTCGGCGCCATGGCGCAGCCCCGGCCGGCAGACGATCCGTTCCTGCATCGGCTATACGACCGGCTGCACGCGTCGCCGGCACAAACCAAATACCGAACCATTGCCCCCATGCCCATTGGGGCGGTTTATGTGCAGCAGCCCGGCGAAGGCGAAACCGAGATGCGGGCCCATTTCCGCACCATGAAACAACTGGGATTCAACGCCCTCAAGCAGATCATGACCGTACCGGGCTGGACCATCGAGCAGGTTCAGCTGATTGCGCTCGAGGAAGGGATCATTCCCTGGTGGTATGGCGAAGGGGGCTGGCAATCCATCACCCCGGCGCTGCTCAAAACCCTCGACATTCCCGTCAGTACGCCCATGGCCGAGGTTCGGCAGCACCCGCGCATGCTGGCTTACCAGCAGGAGCTGTTACGCCAGCGTATCCTGAAAAGCGATGCGCTGATGAAAGCTACGGGAAAGCCGTTGAAAGACCGTAGTGTAGCCTACGAACCGGAACTGGGCGGGCGCGGATTCGACCTGACCGATCGCGGCAAACAGCTGTTCAGGCAGTGGGTACGGCAGCAGTACGGCACCATTGAGCGGCTGAACCAGGTCTGGAATCAGAACCATGCGGGGCTACAACCCGGCGAAGGCGATCCGTTTGCTTCCTGGGATGATTTCGAGAAGCGCTACGGCCAGCTGGGCAACAAAGAATACCGGCACCTGCATGATATTCTGGACTTCAAGGTAGAACACAGCCTCGAAAGCATCCGGCAAACCTGCGAACGCTTCCGCGCCTTCGACTCCAGCGCCGTATTCAGGGGCGGGGGCGAAATAGGCCTGTTTCATCCGCTGGCGTGGTATGGCGTAGACCTCGAACGCGTGGCGGATCTGATGACCCGGTACGGTTCGTTTTACCCCTCCATCCATTTTGCCTGGCATTACGGCGAAGTCAACTATGAACTCGTTCGGCCATTCTACATGCAGGCCTCGCTGGCCAACGACTTCTTCAAGGGGGGCTGGGCCGCTACCTGGGAGTCGACCGGTGGGCCGCAGCAGTTCAGCGGTGGCCGGGGTGGAGCCGACTTTACCGTTGACGAGGGCACGATTACCCAGTTTCTGCTGAGCCAGATTGCGGCTGGCTTCCGGGGCTGGGGTGCCTGGGCCTGGAACGCCCGCACAGCTGGCTGGGAAGCCGGCGAGTACGCCCTGCTCGACCGGCACAACCAGGTAACCGCCCGCGCCGTCCGGATGGGGCAGATTGGACAGGCAGCCAACCGCTACCGCGACGAGCTGTGGGCCGCCCACAAAGAACCGATTGTGGGCGTACTCTACGACTGGCATAACGAAGCCACCTGGGCCGCCATGAGCGAGTCGGGCCGGGAAGAATTTCGGCTACGGCCGATGCAGGCCAGAGTCGGCATCAGCCGGGCGCTCATCAACGCCAATATCCCGTTCGAATACGTCACGACGCCCGACCTGGCCAAAGGGCTGGGTGGCCGTTACCGGGTTCTCTACGTACCGGCCCAGGTCAGCCTCAGCCGCGACTTGGTCCGGCAGCTGGGTGAATACGTCAGGCAGGGCGGCCGGTTGGTGATGGATGTACCGTCGGGGTATTATGATGAATTTACCGCGCTGCTGCCCACGAAGGCGGGGAGCGAATTTGAGCAGTTGACCGGGGTTACCATCCGCGACTATCAGGGGTCGGGAGTCAACCGGACGTGCCGGCTTGGCGCCACGCCTGTTTCCGGGATGATTGCTACGCTGCAACCGACAACGGCCCGCGTCGTGAGCCGATTTGACGATGGCCAGCCCGCCATTACCGAACAAACAGCCGGCCGCGGAACAGCCGTGGTGCTGGGCTACGAGGCCGCCCGGATGTGCTTCAGGCCGGGACAGGCAGCGGCAGAGAACCAGTTGATCAGCCAGGTTCTGGGCACCAACCAGCCGCCCTACCGCTGCACTGATGCCATTGTGTACCGGCTGGCGGCACCCGCAGCCGACCATTACTTTTTTATCAACGATGGTCCGGCCCGCACGGCTTCCCTGACAACGGGTGCGATCCGGTACAAAGCGGTTGTGGACGCCCTGACGAATGAACCACTCGACCTGAACCGCCCTGTTCCGCTCGACGCCAACAGTGGCCGATGGATACGGGCCATCCGCTGATACGAACCCATTGCACGAATACAACCCATGGCCATGCAGACGCCCTATCAGAACCGACGTTTATTTCTTCAACAGGCGGCAACGCTGAGCCTGGGTGCCGCAGCGGGTTTATCGACCTCAGCCCAGGCCGCTCCGGCACCAGCCGCTGCGACACCGCCAACCGACACACCCCAGCCTACCGACGTACAGAAACGCTGGATGGACCTCAAATTCGGCATGTTCGTGCATTTTGGCATCAATACCTATTACGATACCGAATGGAGCGATGGCACGCTCGATCCGGTCCGGTTCAACCCCACCCGGCTCGATACGGACCAGTGGTGTCGGGTTGCCAAAGCAGCTGGCATGAACTACATCGTCTTCATTACCAAGCACCACGACGGCTTCTGCCTCTGGCCCAGCCAGCACACCCGCTACTCGGTGGCCTCGACCCCGTTCGGGCGCGATGTGCTGCAGCTGGCCGTAGCATCGGCACGCAAGCATGGTTTGAAAGTCGGTCTGTATTACTCGCTATGGGACCGTCATGAGAAAACGCACGACACCGACGACTGGGCTTATGTCGACTTCATGAAAAAGCAGCTGCATGAACTGCTTACTAACTACGGCGACATCGTGGAGCTATGGTTCGATGGCTTCTGGAAAAAACAGAAAACGGGCTGGACCAAAAAAGGAGAAATCGAGGGTGAGCTGGCGCCCAAAGACGCCCGGGCCAACCGGGATCGGGCCTTCATAGAGGCCTGGCGAAACGAGGGAGCCTACCGCTGGCAAATGGATCACGTGTACCAGTACATCAAATCGCTCCAGCCCGATTGTCTGGTGATGAACAACTCCACTACGGCATACCCGGGTGTGCCGCTGCATCCGGTCGATATTCGCAGTGGCGAGAAATACACCCGCCCCACCACCGATCAGAAAGTATGGAACTGGCTGGGCCGCGACCGGTTTCTGCCCATGCAGATCGAAACTACGATGTCGACAAAAGGCGATAAGCAGTTTCCGTCGGGCAACTGGTTCTGGCACGAATGGGATCATTCCGTAGCCTCGAAAGAACAGATAAAGGGCTGGCTGAATACAGCCGCCCAGATGCAGGCCAACCTGCTGCTGAACGTGGGACCGATGGCCAGCGGCCGGTTACGCCCCGAAGATGAGCAGGTGCTGCTATCGCTCTAGCCCTGACGCCGTCGCTCGATGGCGTCACGAACGCGGGCGGCACTTTCGTAATCCTCCTTCCGGATGATTCTGGCCAGTAACTCCTCCAGTTCGGCGAGGGTGTACTCCGCGTATGACCCTTTTTTATCCCGGACTTTATCGTCGGGGTAGTAGCCGGTCAGTTCCAGAACGGCCTGGGTAACCAACACCGGGCAGCTGGCCCGTACGGCCATCGCGATCGCATCAGAGGGTCGGGCATCGATCTGAAGCGGCCCCAGCGGTCCGTCGAGATACAACTGGGCAAAGAATACGTAGTCACTGTCGACCCGATCGATCAGTACTTTGGTGAGTCGGGTTTCGAGCCGTTCGAGTGTCTGGTGAAACAGGTCGTGGGTCATGGGCCTGACCGGGTTCATCTTCTCCATAGCCATGGCGATTGCCTGCGCTTCGGCCGGCCCGATGATAAGCGGGATTCGTCGTTTGCTGTGGGCATCTTCCAGCATCAATGCGTAGTTACCCGGCTTCGACAGGCTTTCCGACAGCGCCACGATGCTCAGTTCAATCGTCTCCATGCTCCTGATTTCGTTGAATAAACTGACACAACTCCCCTATATCGGTAAAGGGTGAAATTACAAATCCTTCGGCACTGAGCCGGTACAGATCGCGCGCTTCTACTTCGACCTCGAAGCCGTTCTCGAGGTAGATGTGCCTGCCGACCTGCTGCCGTACCCCTAGTTTCATTTCCTGTAAGGCATACAGCACAAAGTCTGTCTCGTCATAGGTATGCATCAGCCCGCCAGGTTTTCGTAAAGCACCTGTATACCCAACCCGATACACAACCCGGCCGATATAACGATCAGCCCCGTACGAACCCCCGGATTGGCCGTCAGCCGCACCGAAAACGGGATACTGAACGCACTGGCGGCTACCATCATACCGGCCATAGACCCCAGGCCGAACAGCAGCAGGTATACCAGCCCGGCCCCTGCTTCCCTGATCTGGGTGAGTACTGACAGCATCAACGCCCCGCTACCGGCCAGGCCATGTACCAGTCCCACACCGTACGCCAGCCGGTGGGTATGCGGCCGGGGTTGTCCGTTGTGAAGGTGGGTATGCCCAGTAGCCGGCCCATCGGGCAACAGCCGCAGCCGATACAACCGAACCATACCCAGAACGACCAGCATCAAGCCCACCCCGGCTTCCAGGTAGCGAAACGTATCTACCTGGCTGGCAACGCGTCCGGCGATGAATACGATGCCTACCAGCAGAATGGTTGAGGTATGACCCAGCCCCCAGAACGCGCCATCTTTCAGCGACAGCCAGATATTGTTCCGCTGGGTGACGATACTGCTTACCGCTACCAGATGATCAGCTTCAAACGCATGCGTAAACCCAACCGCCAGGGCTAACACGAAAGGGAGCAGAATGTCCATGCTACTGGTTAGTTATCAAGTTTCGTTTCATCTATCTGCGGTGCGACTACGCGTCCCGGTGCGGTCAGCGCCGTCACCGTTGCCCGCACAAGCTCAGCTTACCCACCGTGGTCCGTGTCCTCACGGACCACCCGTGCGTCAGCAAAAACCGTCCGGTTAGGTGGTCCGTGGGGACACAGACCACGGTGACTATTCTGATCTGCACCAGCCTCAGCTTATCACTAGCCGACCCAGTACGACGCGGTGGTTGCCCGTATCGGCAATGGCCAGGCGATCCCCGTCGATGCAGATCGAGAAAGGCCAGTATAGCTGCCGATCCGTACCGAAGCGGGTATTGACATTTTCGCTGCCGGTCTGAAAGTTGGCGTGCCCGATCAGTCCATCGGCCAATGGGTTACTGGCGCGCGGCACCCGGTCGAACCAGAGCAGTCGGCTGTTGCCGGTGTCGGCGACGAAAAGGCCTTTCCTGTAGAAAAAAGCATCGTAAGTCCAGTTCAGCGTATGCTGCTCGGGGCTAAGCCGAAACTGGTTCTGCCCGTTCGCATCGAAGTCGGGTTGCCCGACCAGCGCGTCGGCGGGCTGCGTAAACGCCGAATGCCAGTCGTTCCAGAGCAGCGTCCGGTAATACTGCGTATCGGCAATGGCCAGCTGCCCGTCCGGGCCGACCCGCACCGAATAGGGCCAGACGGGTTCGTGGTTTTCATAATCCCGCTCGGTAAAGCCCGGTTTGCCAATCACCCCGTCGGCGCGGGCGAACGATTGGGTAGGTATCTGCTCGTAAAACAATACCCGCCGGTTACCGGTATCCGCAATCCAGAGCCGCTCGCCATCCGAAAAAACACCGTAGGGCCAGTTTAATGACTGCGCATTCGGCGCCGTTCCGATGCCCCCCACGTTGGGCTGATTACCGTTGAAATCAGGCTGCCCCAGCACCACATCGGCCGGCTGGCCCGAACAGGTCGGGAACGAGAGCCAGATCAGGACACGGTGGTTCCAGGCATCGGCCACCACCAGCCGCTCCCCATCCGACCAGAGCCCCGACGGATACTGCAACGTGCTGGCTCCGGTGCTGCCACCGGCATTACGACCCGTATCGGCCGAATCGGGCTGGCCCAGTACCAGATCAGGTTCGGCAAATTCCGTTTCGGGCAGTCGATGCCAGATGAAGACCCGATTTTGGCCGGTGTCGGCTACGAAGAGCGTACGGCCAGCCAGCCAGACCCCACGCGGAGCCAGAAACGGGTTGCCCAACGCGCCCCGAAACACACGACTGTCGGGAAGCAGGGGTGCCAGATTCAGTAGCGAGGCAGGGGGCGGCTGGCTGGTCATGGATTAGCAGATTCGGGGAAGTTGTTCGCCCACCAGCATACTCACCACCCGACGACCACCAATCCGGCTGGTGAGAACAACCTGACCGGGATGCTCGGTGGTAACACGGCCAATGACCGCGGCCGACTCGCCATAGGGCAACGTTTGCAGCCTGCCTACGAATCGCTCGGCGACGTCGGCCGCGACGATAGCCAGAAAAACGCCTTCGTTCGCTACGTACAGCGGATCGAGCCCCAGCAGTTCGCAGGCACCGGCGACCTCTTCCAGAACGGGCAGACTGGCTTGCTGAATGTCGATACCTATCCGGGTCGCGCCAACGTTGCGGTCGCGGGCAATCTCGTTGAGCACCGTTGCCACGCCCCCCCGCGTCGGATCGCGCAGCAGGTGAATTGCCGGACCAAATTCATCGAGTAAGGTCCGAACGGTATGGTTCAGGGGAGCGGTGTCGCTTTGCAGGCTGGTTTCAAATTCCAGTCCTTCGCGCACCGACATGATAGCCATGCCGTGGGTAGCGATGTTGCCGCTCACGATCAGTTTATCGCCCGGCTGTACGCGGCCAACGCTGATATCGGCTTTCGGGTGAAGCATTCCAATACCCGCCGTATTGATAAAAATCCGGTCGCCTTTACCGCGCTCCACCACTTTGGTATCGCCCGTTACGATTTGCACACCGGCCTGATCGGCGGCTGTTTTTATACTGACCAGCACCGCCCAGAACTCGCTCATGGTCAGCCCCTCTTCCAGAATAAAACTGAGCGACAGATAGCGGGGTATGGCTCCGCACATGGCCAGGTCATTGACGGTGCCGTTGACCGCCAGCTCGCCAATGGTACCGCCCGGAAAGAACGGGGGCGAAATCACGTAACTGTCCGTCGTAAAAGCGGTCTTGCCCGTCAGGTCGAGAATAGCGCCGTCGTGGTGCGTGTCGAGCAGGGGGTTTTTGAGCAGGTCGAACACGCCCGCTTCGAGCAGTTTATGGGTCAGGGTACCTCCGCTTCCGTGGCCGAGCGTGATAACATCGAAATCCAGTTTGGGCATCGGGCAGGCAAGTTGCATAGCGTATCGGTTGGGTAGTACGAGGAACGGACGAATGACAACGAACTGAGCGTCATTCGACACAGTCACTCAGAGCTGACGAAAAATGATAATAAGCCGCGCAGGCTCCCTCTGACGAGACCATGGGCGCACCCAGCGGACGTTCGGGGTTGCAGCGCGTGCCAAACTGGGTACATTCGTTCGGCTTCCGGATTCCTTTCAGCACCAGCCCGGCAATACAGTCGGGGCACTCGGGCACTTTAGCGATAGACACCGAAAACTTACGATTGGCGTCGAAGCTGGCCAGCTCCCGACGTACCTCCCAGCCACTCCGGGGAATGGTACCGATACCGCGCCACTCCCGGTCGACAACCTCGAACACCTGATCGATAACCCGTCGGGCATCGGGGTTGCCTTCGGCCCGCACCACACGGGTATACTGGTTTTCGAGCTTGTGCTCACCCCGTTCCAGCTGCCGGATGGTCATCAGAATACCGTGCAGCAGATCGACCGGTTCGAAGCCCGTTACGACGATGGGAAGCCGGTATCGCTCGGCCAGCGGAGCGTACTCGCCGGTGCCCATGATGGTACATACGTGGCCTGCCGCCAGAAACGCCTGAATATTGGTATCAGGGTCGTTCATCACGGCTTCCATGGCGGGAGGCACCAGCACGTGCGAAGCCAGGATCGAATAGTTCGTCAACCCCAGCTGGCGGGCCTGTACCACCGACAGCGCATTGGCCGGGGCCGTTGTTTCGAACCCCACCGCGAAGAAAACTACCTCCCGATCGGGGTTGTCGCGGGCCAGCCGGACGGCTTCCAGGGGCGAGTAAAGGATACGGACATCGGCCCCACCGGCTTTGGCTTCGAGCAGGCTCTTGCCGGAGCCGGGTACCCGAATCATGTCGCCAAATGAACACAGCATAACCCCTTTTTCTTCAGCCAGGTATACAGCTTTGTCGATCAGGTTAACCGGCGTGACGCAGACCGGACAACCCGGCCCGTGTACCATGGTAACCGCTTCGGGCAGCAGGTTCAGGATGCCGTTTTTGACGAGGCTGTGGGTTTGCCCACCACACACTTCCATAATTGTCCAGGGGCGGGTAACGGTGCGGTGAATTTCCTGCACGTACTGGGCCACCTGGTCGGGGTCGCGGTATTCGCTGAGGTGTTTCATCAGTGGTTACGGTCAATCTGGCTGCTCTCTACCAACTCATCCAGCTCCCCTATTTCGGCCAGGTACTGGAACGACTTCTGGGCCTCTTCCTCGTCGACGACACTAATGGCTACGCCCACATGTACCAAAACATAGTCTCCCACGTCGGCATGAGGAACCATGTCCAGACTAGCTTCTTTCGTGATGCCGCCAAACGACACCTGGGCCATACGCACCAGCCCATCGTACTGGTATCCAATGGATTTTATTTTACCGGGAATGGCTAAGCACATAATCAGTTTCGGTTTGTACAGGTGAAAATTGGTCCGGTTGCCGGGTAGATCGAATCAGCTGCCCGAACGAAATACATTCGTCGTTGGGCGAGAGCTGCCGGTGAAAATAAAGTTGGTAAGCAGCGTCCAGGTCGTGCCGGATCCAGTCGACCAGCAGGGCATTCTGAAACACACCCCCGCTAAACGCCAGCTGATGCACGCCCTCACGCCGGGCTACCGCCGATACCGTAGCCACGAGGGTGGCATGAAACCGGGCGGCTATCGCAGCGGTGGGTTTTCCGGCCAGCACATCGGTCATGACCCCGCCGATAATAGCCCGGGTTGGTATAGTCGGCCCCGTCCATGACACCGGCAGATACGACCGCGCGGCCTGAAACCCGTACTGCCGTATGTAACGGCCTGCCTGTTCTTCGAGCAGCAGAGCGGCTTCGCCCTCGTAGCTCACCCGATCAGCCAGCCCCACCAAAGCCGCCACGGCATCGAATAAACGGCCTACGCTGCTGGTCGAGAGCCGATGCGCGGTCAGTAGCTTGTGGTACAACGTCCACTCGGCATGGGTAAATTTTTGGCGAAGCAGGGTATCGGCGCCGGGCATTTCGTAGGCTAGCGACAGGGCAGACAGCCGGGGTTCGCGGGGCATTTTATCCCCCAGTAAAGCCGGGAAATAATCAAAATGGGTAACCCGATCAATTACTCCATGCTGGTACGACATGAATTCACCGCCCCATATTTGCCCGTCGGTGCCATAGCCGGTACCGTCCCAGATAATACCCAGAACGGGATCGGGACTGGTGAGTACATCATTCTCGGCGAGCACAGCCGCCAGATGCGCTTCGTGATGCTGCACCAGCGTAAGCGGAATACCCCAGCCAGCCGCCAGTTCGCGAGCCAGCTGCGTGGAGAAATACCCGTCGTGCTGATCGGCCACCAGCCGGTCGGGCCGGGCGTCGAACAGGCGCAGGAAATGATGCAGGGTAGCGCGAAAATTGGTTTGTGTATCGTAGCTCTCCAGATCACCCAGGTACTGGCTGACGTAGGTATTTCCCCGCAGCTGCCAGGCAAACGTGCTCTTCATCGAGGCTCCCAGGGCCAGTACGTTGGCCGTCCCTGAACCGGGTTCGCGGAGAAAGGTCGGCGCGAAACCCCGCGATCGGCGTATCATAATTGGTTGCCGGTACACCCGCGACAGACGCACAACCGAGTCGTCCTGCGGCACCACAATAGCCCGGTTGTGGGTCAGGATATAATCGGCCACGGCCGGTAACTGACCAATAGCCTGCTCGTCAGTGTAGGCAATAGGCGACCCGCTGATATTGCCACTGGTCGCTACCAGCGGCCTGCCAAACTGCCGGGCCAGCAGAGCCAGCAGGGGCGCATAGGGTAACATAACCCCCAGTTGCCCCAGAGCGGGGGCCAGAGCCTCCCAGGCTAGTTCCGAGGCCGGTTTAGCCAGTTTGTCGAGAAGTACAATGGGCGAGGCTTGGCCGCGCAACCAGTTCAGCTCGTCGTTCTGACACGAGCAATCCTGCCGAATTGCCTCCGCCGACGGGTACATCACCGCCAGGGGTTTCGTTGGGCGATGCTTCCGTCGGCGGAGCTGAGCAATAGCGTCGGGGTTGGCGGCATCGCACAGCAGCAGGTACCCGCCTATTCCTTTTACCGCAACCGTATGTCCGGTTTTTATCTGCGCCACAGCCTGCTCAATAATTGTCGTCTGATCGGCTGAGACGCATTGCCCCGCCTGGTCGTAGAGGCTCATCGTAACGGCGCAGTCCGGGCAGGAATTGGTTTGTGCGTAGTACCGGCGGTTGGCGGGATCCTGATATTCAGCTTTGCAGGTAGCACACAGGGCAAAGTCGGCCATCGTTGTAGCCGGACGGTCATACGGCAGCGCATGACTGATTGAATACCGCGGTCCGCAGTGCGTACAGGTTGTAAAGGCGTAGTTGAACCGACGGTTAACGGACTCCGTCAGCTCCGTCCGGCAGGTATCACACAAGGCCAGGTCGGGGGTCAGGAGTAAGGACGCCTGCCCCCCCGACTGGCTGTGGATGATCGAGAAGTCCGGGTAAAGACGAGGAGTGGTTAGATTTACTTTAATAGACTGAATACGAGCCAGTTCTGGCGCTTCGGCCAGTATGCGCAGCTTAAACTGCCGGGCGGTATCAGCGTCTGCATTCAGGTAGACATGGACGCCATCGGGGCCGTTGCTGACGGTACCGGTAAGTTCCATGACGCGCGCAAGCTGCCAGACGAAGGGCCTGAACCCTACCCCCTGAACCAGGCCGGTGATATGCAGATGAAACGTCATGGAGTTATGTACCGCTATACGCCGGGCTATTGTTTACAGAACGAGTACGGGCAATCAGGCAACCGGGCTGGTCAATACCCCTTTTTTCTCGGCTACTTTCGTCAGCAGCCAGTCGCACCAGGCATCGATTCCTTCGCCGGTGAGGCTGGAAATAGTCAGTACGTCGATATCCGGATTCACCTCGCGGGCATCCTGAACTACGTTGGCCACGCTGAAGGGTACGTACGGCAGCAGATCTGCTTTCGAGACCACCATCAGTTCGCTGGTCAGGAACATACGCGGGTACTTTTTGGGTTTGTCGTCGCCTTCGGTCGATGCCAGCAGGGTAACGCGCAAGTCCTCGCCCAGATCGAACGCAGCCGGGCAAACCAGGTTGCCGACGTTTTCGATAAAAAGCAGATCGACTCCCGTCAGATCGATATGATCCAGCGCCTGATAGATCATCTGGGCTTCGATGTGACACATGCCGCCCGTAACGATTTGCAGCGCGTTGATGCCTACCTCCCGCATCCGGATAGCGTCGCGTTCGGTTTCCGGATCACCGACCAGAACGGCCATGTTGAGTCGGTCGCGCAGCCGCTTGCCGGTCTCCTGCATGAGGGTGGTTTTGCCGCTCCCCGGCGATGAACAGACGTTGATGACGAGTATGTCGGGCAGCCGGTCGCGTATGGCCCGGGCCACGAAATCGTTTACTTTAAGCAGGTTAAGCGTTGTATTTTCGCACTGTACAGACCCGACAGAGGCCTGATTGGATTTTGGTTTTACGGTGGTCATGGCTGGTCGTTATTAGCTGACTGAAAACCAGGTAGCGGGCTGAACGGGCTGCCCCATCCCTGGTTCCGGGTACTCAATCGTCAAATTCTACTTTACTGATGAGCAGCTCTTCGCCCTGTATGACGTTGCGACTGGGTTTGCCACACGTACAGATGAATCGATACTGTTCTACCTGGGTTGTTTCTCCGCAGTCGTCGCAGCGGATCAGAATCGGCAGTACCTCAACGTGCAGACTCGTCTGCTGGTACCGGGGCTCATCTGCCACCACGGCCTGAAACGCATTCTGCATCAGGATAGGCTGCACGTTGGCCAGCAGCCCCGCCTTCAGATAGATACCCCGAACCCGGTCCATCTCAGCCGGAAATTCATCTTCGAGCGTCCGGAAAATAGTCCGGACCAGCGATATCTCGTGCATGGCAGCAACTGGTAATGGGTAAAGTTAATCTTTGATTAGTGAAATATACGCAAAACGGACGCGTGATTAGAAAAATTTTTCTAATCACGCCCGATAAATACACCGCTCTGCAGTGCCTGCCTCTACACAGACAAAATATCCCGTTGAATATCAGCCAGTTTAAGCAGATGCTGGTCAGCGTCCCGAATCAGGTTTTCGTCCTCGACCAGACTGCTTACCTCCCGCGCTTTTCGGACCATATCTGCGTAGAGCGCCTGTTGGTGCTGCGGATCATCTTCGCCGACGTACCAGCCCGCTTCCAGGTAGTTCAGAATAGTCAGTGCCCGCTCATATGGGTATCGGTCTGCCGTACGGATCGTCAGCGCATCGCGGTATAATCCAATGGCTTTGGCATAATTATCAGACCGGGCCGCCTGCGGATAGTTGGTTATGGCATTGGCGAAGTGGTTGCAGATCGTGGCGTATTCGTACGGAAACGCTTCTTTGGTATAGTAGGCCAGCGCGTGTTTGAACGAACTCGACGATATAGCGGCCCAGATGCCTTTTTTACGGGCTTCGTCGGGAATCTTGGCGTAAATCACACCCAGATGATGCTGAATGTCGGCAAAGATGGCGGGTGCGTTTTGCTGGGTAAACAGCTTGAGCGCTTCCTGATACGCTTCCATGGCTGGCCGGTAAAACTGCGGATTGCCATTCTGCGCCCAGGTGTACAGTAAAATCCCTTTCCGGTACTGGGCGTTAGCCACCAGTTCGGGCAGCTCTTCTTCCCGAAACAGGTTGATGGCACGGCTCAGGTAGCCCAGCGCTTCGGCAAAGCTGTTCTGGAAGTTAGCCACCTGAGCCGCGTCGAGGAGCAACATGCCCACCTGCGCCAGTCGGTGCTGCCCTTCGTAGTGTTGCAGCACCCGCCATAAACCGTCTTTGGTTCGGGTCAGCAGCGCTTCATCGTACGGAACGGTGAGCTGCTGCAGCCAGATACTCGTCTGCACAGCCAGCAACTCGATTGCGGCATCGTTAGACAGATCCGCTTCTGTAACCTCGGTTATCAGCTGATCGGCTTCGGCAAGCTGACCCAGATCGGCCAGAAAGGTAGCATAGTGGCGGGCTGTAAACGCCCGATGCCCGGCGTCGGGCGCCTGGCTGACAGCCATCTGGTAAGCCTGCCGGATGGTCTCTTCGGGCGTATCGATATGCCCGTAGTGAGCCGCCACGGCCCGGTTATGCCACCGCCGATAGGTGTCAAAACTCCCGGACCCATTGACGGGGGCAGCCGGTAATTCAACCGAAACGCCCGCCTGTAGCCGGTTGATCAGGTCAAGGGCGTCGGCCAGGGGACGATCGTGTTGGGCGTGTTCGTATACGTTTTCCCAGTTGTCGAGGTGGAGGTACACAACGGCCAGCAGCGTATCGGGCGTACAGCGCAGGGGGCTGGGCAACAGCACGGGCGGTAACCGCTGCGCCCAGTCGAGGGGGTGCTCGATGGTTTCCTCCCGGATTGCCAGGCTGTCGGGCTGTGCCTCGGATAAGGAGCAGACCGTTACCAGTTCGTTCAGCCGAAATTCGGCATCTATAATGGATTGAACACTCGTCGGCTTATCGGTAGCCAGGGTCAGATAAATCATGATGAATCAGAAGCGCTAGAGGTGAACGGATAGAATACCCGTCGTCTTCAGGTCGTAGGTGAGTTCCCGGTCGGTATCGTCGAGGTCGTGATCGATCAGGATCTCTCGCAGGAGTATTGTTTTGTCGCCCAGCAGGTTCCGGTCTTTCAGTACGACCCAGTCAGTTTTATGCATCTTCTCGAAAAACGCTTTCGATTTGCCGGCAACCAGTAAGGTCTGCCGGTCGGGATAATACACCAGACTCACCTGCGGATCGTTACCGAAAGCCGTCCTGACTACCGATGCATCTATATGCAGGTGGCTGTTTTTCAGTCGTACCATTGGTCAATGATGTCATGTCGTGTCTGTTCACTCTGCTGCCGAATCGGCGATTCAGCCTGGAACCATATCGTCCAGAATCAGGTCAACGACCCGATCGCCGGCGGCCCGGACCGATTCGGAGAGGTCAACGTCCAGGCGGGTATTGTCGACCGCGATCAGGTAGACCTGTACATCGTCGGGGTATTGATCGCGCAGGATTTTGCGGGCATACGACAGCGCTTGGTCCCACTTGAGGCTGTGCAAGAACACCATCGGATCGTCCTGAATGGCCGCTTCCACTGCCTGGGCCGGCACTTTGTAAAGCGTACCCGGTGGTTCACCGGTGTTTACGACGGCATCTACGATCAGGATGCGCCCGTGGCCCTGCAGCAGGAACAGTACCTCGAAAGCCGACGTACCCATGTCGAACAAACTAACGTCATCAACCGACCCGAGCGTGGCCCGGAGCCGGTCGATGACGTAGCAACCAATCCCGTCGTCGCTCCGAACGGGATTTCCAAAACCCATGATGGCGGTTTTCATAGAGGAGTGATTGGGTGAATGAGTGATTGAGTAGCATAGTCCAGCGCCACTCAATCACTCATTCACTCATTCACAATTTAAAGTTAGCTAGCTCCTTGCCGGACTGGGCATCGTGGGCGTGGACGGTACAAACCAGGCATGAATCGAACGAGCGGGCCACCATACCGACCTCGACGGGGTCGTGTGGGTCTTCGATCTCAGTACCTTCCAGCGCGGCTTCGATCGGGCCGGGGTTGCCCCGGTCGTCGTTGGGACCAACGTTCCAGGTAGTGGGTGCCATGACCTGGTAGTTCTTGATCACGCCATTTTCGATCTCGATCCAGTGGGCCAGCGCGCCCCGGGCCGCTTCGGTGGCGCCAAA
Source organism: Spirosoma sp. 209 (assembly GCF_002006735.1). Classification (NCBI taxonomy): domain Bacteria; kingdom Pseudomonadati; phylum Bacteroidota; class Cytophagia; order Cytophagales; family Cytophagaceae; genus Spirosoma; species Spirosoma sp. 209. The sequence goes on from NZ_MVEC01000003.1 coordinate 247,729, forward strand.
TCCTTTGCCGTCTTTTTCTTCGGGCTTGATATAAAACTCGCTGTTCAGATCGATCTGCCGGAGCCATTCATCAATCAGCGTATACAGCCGCGGGGCCTCGTGCAGGCGTGCCAGGGTACGGGTAAACACGTTAGCGCCCAGCTGTTTGTACACATCGCCGAAGAGCGGATCATAAATCTGGTGCGACAGTAGATTGTCGGGGTTCGCGTTCATGAGCACCCGCGACAGGGGCCCGGCTTCAGCCGCGTAATCCATGTAGCGGGGCGCCTTCGACCAGCTGTATTTCCCGCCGAAATCGGTACTGTGCAGGTTCTGCGACGGCAGGGGCGTTGGCAATGGCTCTTCCCAGGGGTGTGCCGGTGGCACGTCTTCAAACCAGGTGTGCAGCACGTGCTCCTTAATTTTCATGTGGTCGAACACGCTATAGTTCGTGCCATCGAAGAAGCCGCTCCGACTGATGAGAGCCGCGTTCCGTCCATCGACCGTTGGTTTCTGATAGTGGTCTTTATGCAGATAGGTACCGTAGGCAACGAATTTGCCGACGCCCTGTCCAAACTTGTGCAGTCCGAACTCCAGACTGGCCCTTACGAACAGGCCCAGGTCGGAGTTGCGCTGCGATTCGTTCTCGTCGATATACGCCAGCAGGTCGTCCCAGCTTTTCACCTGCATATACCGCTCGATGGGTGCGCCCAGCCAGATACTCTCGAGCCAGTCTTTCCGGAACTGGTTCATGATGGCATGGGCCCGGGTAATGTCCTTGAGTGTGGGCGCGCACATTACCCCGCCCGGCACCATATAGCTGGAGTGTGGCCACTGCCCCCCGAAGAGCGCGTACACCTCTACGGGTCTGCCGCTGGCCGTTACGCCTTTCTGAAACGAGGTTCCCACGTAGGCCGCAAACCGGCGAACGACCTCATCATAAAGCGGCTTGTTGGCAAACTTCTTATTGGCCATGTCGGTAGCGAAGATGGCGTAGAACCAGCGCGGAATACTCTGAATGGTTTCCGTTGCCTGCCCAATGGCCCGCAGCAGCAACGCATTGGGCGGCAGGGTGGTTTGCCAGGCCGTATCGAGCGCCGACGAAGCGCAGTACAGGTGCGAACCGCCACAGATGCCACAGATGCGGGGGGTGACGATCAGGCCCGACTGCGGGTCCTTGCCTTCCATGATTTTCTCGAAGCCCCGGAACATGGCCGCCTGCGTATGCGCCCGCGTTACCACGCCATCTTCCATATATACCTTTACGTCGAGGTCGCCCTCAACCCGCCCTACGGGCGAAATATTCAGTTCTTTCTGGGTTGCCATTATTGGTTGTTCTTTACGGAGTGAATGCATGAATGAACCGCCGACAGGTCGTCAGCAGCGCAACCGGCGGGTTACGTCAATCACGCAACGGTTCATTATTTGGATGAATCGAACTGGGGTTGTTTCACACCCAGGGTACGCTCGGTACCGGAGACCACTTTTTCGAAACCTGCCCGTAGGTAGTAGCCTAGTTTAGAGGTACCGGTGGGGGTGTCTTTGGGCAGAAAGCCGAGGTAATGCATGGTTTTGAATACGCTCCCCTTCTGAAGGTCATGGTGCGGAAAACCCGGCTCCGTACAGCCCAGGCAGGGATGGTTAGCGCGGGTTTTGCTCGACTGCCGGTTCCAGAGAATCCGGTTGCAGCTGGCGCGGGTCATTGGCCCCCGGCACCCCACTTCGTAGAACAGGCAGCCGCCCCGCTTGCCAAAGCCACCGTCAACTTTCTGGGCAAAGCTGATCACGTTGGTGCAGCCGGTCTGTACAAAATCCGTAAAAAACGTCTTGGGCCGGTGGTAATCGTCGAGCAGCACATCGCCGATCCGCCCCGTTGCAATGGCGACCAGTATCTGGGTAATCCAGTCGGGGTGGGCCGGGCAACCAGGAATGTTGATGACGGGCAGGCCTCCCTTCGATACGTAGTTCGCTCCCAGAAAACCGCCCTTTGCTGTTTTCAGAAACTGCATCCCGGTTGATTCGCTCGGGTTGGGGGCCACCGCCGGAATGCCGCCCCAGGTGGCGCAGTCGCCAATGGCCACTACGTACCCTACCACTTTAGAGAGTTCCATGACCCAGTCTTTCATGGGCCGCTCACAGAAGTAGTTCATCGTGCCGGTATTCTTCGGTCCCTGAATGATACTGCCTTCGTAAACGAGGATGTCACACTGTACCCGGCCGGCCAGGATGTCCTGCAGCAGATGCGTGACCTGATCGCCGATTTCTAAACCGATGGACGGATGCCATAGAATATTGACGCCGAAATCGGTCACCAGATCGACGACCGTCGGTTCTTCGGCGTTCAGGAACGACATAGTATTACCACTACATGCGCCCCCCTGCAGCCAGAGTACATTAGCCATGAAAGTACGGGTTTAAGTACAGTTAATTATTGAACTTTATAAAGCACAAATGTAATTTTTATTTTTAATTAGAAAAATTTTTCTAATTCTTTTTCATGGCGATACCTACCTCGCTGTCAGCAGGTTTCAGGACGAATCGATGGACAAATTGGGGCTTGTGGCTAGTAGCTCAGCAGGGGCACCACGTCGGCCTGGTATTCGGCCAGGCCCTGCTCGGTGAAATAAGGCCGGATGTGACTCCAGACGGCCTGTTTGTAGCTTGTTTCGGTGCTGGGCAGCCCGCGCATGGTGCTGAAGATCGGCGAAAAAACCAGCGACATCCAGAGCGACTGCGCCAGCTGATCATAGAAACCGGGCGCTGGTTCGGGCTTGAGCACTTCCCGTTGCTGATGAAACAGAAGCCAGCTTCGGAGCTGAAGCAGCATTTTATTGACTGCCTGCTGCCAGGCCACCGTATGATCGCCCGGGGTCGTGCTGGCTTTGAAAAATTCGGCCAGGTAGAACTGATTGGCCTGGAAAAACTGGTAGTACAGGCTCAGCTGCTGATCAAAGTCGGCCAGTTCGGGGCTTTGCAGGTACTGCCGAAAAATATGGCTGAACTCATCGATGACCTGTTCATAAACCGATTCGATGATGGCGTCTTTCGATTTGTAATGGTAGGCCAGATTACCAACACTGATCCCGATCTCTTCCGCAATCTGCTGTAACCGTACGGCATCGACGCCATATTCGTTGAAGAGTTTGACGGATGCATTCAGGATACGTTGCTTGGTAGACAGCATAGCGAATGGTAGATCAGTTGAGACAGGGGTTAAGCTGATCGGCCGAAACGGTCAGGGTACCGCGCTGGTCTTTAGCCGCCAGTCGACGCATAAAATGAGCCTGCTGAGCCGCCCGCTTCGGACAGACATGGGAAGTGATATGCCGCTTCAGAAACTTAAGCGGGTTGTAAATGGATGCGAACAGCAGATCGACCTGCCACTCTCCTTTCGACCGGGTCAGCTGTTCGATAACGGCCGTATCGGCCAGCCACTGGTCGTTGCTGTACAGGTGAAAATCGGACAGATTTCCTTTTCGCTCGGTAAAATGCAGGTTATTAATACCCGCCAGCAGGTTAGCATAGGCAGCCTGGTCGATACTAAACGGCTTTTTTCTCATACACAATGGTAGTGAAGCGGGTAATGGAGAAGCTAAAGTACAACTATAATGAACGTTTGCCTAACCCCGCCGTTAAAAACCAGCCTGCAACGAACCCGCTGACAGTCAAACCAATGCGCCGTCGGGGCGGGGCTAGACCAGCGCGAACAGGTCCTGTACCCCCAGCATACGCTTCGTTACAAAACCCTCGCCAAACTCAGCTCCGATCATGTGTCCATGTTCGCGGGTGCGGGCTTCGAGAAACTTCATAAACGGCTCACCCGAAATATAGCTCTGTGGCTCATTGCTGTCCGGATTGAAAAACTGACTCTTGTAGGCTTTGATAGCGGCTATCTTCTGATCCCAGTAGGCCGAAATGTCGACCACGAAATCGGGGCGGAGCGAGCGATCCTGAATGAAGTGATAAATAAAATCGGGGCGATGAGCTTCCTGCGGCTGGCCATCTTTGCCCACTGTCTTGATCTGCCGCAGACCGGCGTAAAACGAAGCTTCAATCACCAGCTGCGCAGCCCGGCCATGATCGGGGTGACGGTCGTCGGGCGTGTTGGTCAGCACGATTTTGGGGCGGTAATGCCGAATAATGGGGATCAGCGCCATCTGGTGTTCTTCGTCGTTGCGGAAGAACCCATCGCGGAACCCCATGTTCTCCCGGGCCGACAGTTTCATGAGCCGGGCACCTTCGGCCGCTTCCTGCAACCGGATCTGTGGTGTGCCGCGGGTACCCAGTTCGCCCTGGGTCAGGTCAACGCCTGCCACCGTTCGGCCTTTTTCGATCAGCGACAGCACGGTGCCGGCGCAGGTCATTTCAATATCATCGGGGTGGGCGGCAATAGCCAGTACATCTACGGTCATGGGGCAGTGTGTGAACGGAAATCGTTGTTCAGATCGGGTGTCTTTACTTAGTCTATCAATCATTGTTGTCTGATTTTTGTTCACGAGCGATCCGATGCCCTGTCATTTTATCGGCGAAAGCCGTTATTTTGGCGGTACCCATCCCACTCACTCATGTCATACAAAGCCCTGGCCCTTCAACTGACCTGCCAGACCGTTAACGCCCTACAGACCCGCGACGAAGCCGAAGCGGCCATGCTTCGAACCATCGAACGCCTTGAACAACAGATTGCCGCTTCTATCAACTTCATTGGCAAAGACACCCTGCTGGTTGTGGTACCGGAGTCTTTCCTGACGGGTCCACCGCTTAGCGAAACCACGGAACAGTGGCGCGAAAAAGCCGCCCTGGAGATCGACGGACGCGTGTATGAGGCTCTGGGCGCTATGGTACAGCGGCAGCAGATCTATTTTTCGGGCAACGTCTACGAACAGGATGCTTTTTTCCCGGAGCTGTACTTTCAGACCAGCTTCATCATGGGCCCTAACGGCGATGTGCTGCTGCGCTACCGGCGGCTGAACGCCATGTATACCCCCACGCCCCACGACGTCTGGGAGCTGTATCTGGATGCGTACGGCTACGATTCGCTTTTCCCGGTCATCAAAACAAACATCGGCACGCTGGCCTGCATTGCCTCCGACGAGATTCTGTTTCCGGAAGTGGCGCGCTGCCTGACCATGCGCGGAGCCGAAGTGCTTCTGCATGCTACGTCCGAAGTGAGCAGCCCCCTGGTCAGTCCGAAAAATGTGGCTAAACAGGCCAGAGCCATCGAGAATATGGCCTATGTCGTATCGGCTAACGCGGGCGGGGTTCTCGATAGCCCAGTTCCCTTCGCGACCCATAACGGTGGGTCCAGAATCATTGACCCCCGCGGTATGATCCTGGCCGAAGCCGCCCAGGGCGAAAGCCTGGCGGCCACCGCCGATATCGACCTGGCGGCCCTGCGCGAGTTCCGGCAACGGCCCGCAGCTGGCAACCTGCTGGCCCGCCAGCGCAATGAACTGTATGCCCAGAGCTACGCCCAGACCAGCATCTATCCCCCCGACACCCTGCTGAGCCAACCCGCCGAACGCCCCCACTTTGTTCGAACGCAGCAGGAAGTGATCAAGAAACTCTACTCCTGATTCACCCAACCGAAAAAGGGCCTGCCAGGCCCTTTTTCGGTTTTCCAGACAAACCAGTAACTGATCAGACCCGTCCGCCAACCACCAGGCTGTCGGCCTGCAACCGGTCGGGTACCGCAGACCGGGGGTTACCACTGCATACTTCTGCCAAACTTGGCGTATTTTTGCGGGTTATTACATTATGACCGCAAGCATCCGCGACATCGCCTATCAACTGCGGCAGGGCCAGCTTATTGCCCTCGCCGACGAAACCGGCTGGTCGGTAGCCGCCGATCCGACTCATGACGCAGCCGTTCTTTCGCTGCTCAGCCTTCGGACGAGCCTGCCTGCCCAGCTGCAGCCCACCGTGCTCATTCAGCATACCGATCAGCTGGGTCTCTACGTGGCTAAAGTGCCCGATGTAGCCTTCGATCTGGTTGAGTTTGCCGAAAACCCGCTGATTGTCGTCTACGATCAGGGCAAAAACCTGGCTGCATCGGCCCTGGCTGATACGCCTACGGTGGCCGTTCGGCGGTCGCTCAATCCCGACATACAGCGGCTGATCGGCAGTTTTGGCCGCGGTTTGCTGACCATTCCATTCGAGTCGCTGAGCCTGCCACCGGCGGCTGAATCACTCGTCGCTGAGCGGTTCGGAACGCTGCCCGGCATGCCCAGATGGCCCCGCATCATGCGGCTGGGGGTAAATGGCGAGGTGCAGTTTATACGAAAATGAATTTTAGCGACATACTCCATAAAAACCCGATTTTCGAGACCATCGCCCAACAGGCTGATTCGATGGGCGTAAAAGCCTACGTAATTGGCGGGTTCGTACGCGATCTGGTGCTGGGTCGCCCGTCGAAAGATATCGATGTGGTCTGCATAGGCAGTGGCATTGCGCTGGCCGAAGCCGTGGGTCAGGCGCTGCGCACGCCCGTTGCCCTATTCCCGAACTTCGGCACCGCGATGCTGCGGACAAACCAGCCCGGCAGCCCGACCACTACCGACAGCTGGGAGGTTGAGTTTGTCGGCGCCCGGAAAGAATCGTACCGGAGCGACTCCCGCAAACCGATTGTTGAAGACGGCACCCTCGAAGACGACCAGAACCGCCGGGATTTTACCATCAACGCTATGGGCATCAGCCTGAGCCAGACCGACTTCGGCACCCTGCTCGACCCATTTGACGGGCTGAAAGACCTGAAACGGAAAACCATCCGGACCCCGCTCGACCCGGCCCTTACGTTCTCCGACGACCCGCTTCGGATGATGCGGGCCATCCGGTTCGCGTCGCAGCTCAACTTCGATATCGAGCCCGATACCTTCGATGCCATCGTCAGGATGAACGAACGGATCAGCATCGTGTCGCAGGAGCGCATTACCGACGAGCTGAACAAGATCATTCTGTCATCAACACCTTCGTATGGGTTCAAACTGCTGTACCACGCGGGGCTGCTGGAGCGTATTTTCCCGGAATTGATTGCCCTGAAGGGGGTAGAGACGGTAGAAGGGAAAGGCCACAAAGACAACTTTTACCATACGCTGCAGGTCCTCGACAACATTGCCAACCGCTCGAAAAAAGACGCCGTCGCCCCCGAAAACGAGCTGTGGCTCCGGTGGGCCGCTCTGTTGCACGACATTGCCAAACCCGCTACCAAGCGGTTCGACCAGAAAGCAGGCTGGACCTTTCACGGCCACGAAGACCTGGGGGCCCGCTGGGTACCGCGTATTTTCCGAAACCTGAAGCTGCCGCTCAACGAGCACATGCGGTTTGTACAGACGCTGGTTCGTTTGCATCTGCGGCCCATTGCGCTCACCAAAGAGCAGATTACCGACTCGGCCCTGCGCCGGCTCCTGTTCGACGCGGGCAACGACCTCGACGGGCTGATGGCGCTCTGCCGCGCCGACATTACCTCGAAGAACTACGAAAAGGTCCAGAAACACCTGCGTAACTTCGATAAGGTCGAACAGAAGCTGCACGATCTGGAAGAGCGCGACAAACTGCGCAACTTTCAGCCCGTCATAACGGGCGAACTTATCATGGAAACCTTCGGCCTGCCGCCCTCCAAAGAAGTGGGCGAGCTGAAAACCGTGGTTCGCGAAGCCGTACTAGATGGACTTGTTCCCAACACGCTCGATCAGGCGCTGCCGTTTTTGCTTGAAGAGGGACGAAAGCGCGGGCTGGTTGCCAAAACAATCGTGAACAATGAACAATGAATCCGCTTATTTTGAGCATCCATTGTCCTCATTCCCTGTTTATCATTCATCGTTTATTCAGTTAACACCGTGGAGAATAATACCAATTTCCGGCGCTTCTTTGGCGCAACGCTGACCATCCTGGGGGTTGTCGTCGTCCTGTTTGCCCTCGTGGCCTTTCTGTCTGATGGCAAACCCGTTCTGGGAATGAGTGTCAACAAGGCCGAGTCGGCCGCCCCGTTCATCGTCGGCATGATTTTTCTGATTACCGGCGTCAACCTGGTGCGGGAGTCATAATAACCACGGCCAACAATTTACAGACAGGCGGGTTACTCTTTCGGGCTGGTGGGTTGTAAACACCGGCTCTCCGAGTCAGCACACACCCAAACCCGTCTATCCGTGGCCATTCCCGACGAAGCCTTTACCCTGGGCGTTGAAGAAGAGTATCAGATTGTTGATCCCGAAACCCGGCAGCTACAGTCCGACGCGCAGCTCATTCTCCCGGAAGCGCGGGCTACCGTTGGCGATCAGGTAACGCCCGAGATGTACCGATCGCAGATCGAAATTGGCACCCCCGTCTGCCAGACCCTCGGCCAGGTACGCGACGAACTGAACCGGCTGCGGAGCGAGCTGATTACGGCCGCCGAGAAAACGGGAAATCGCATCGTGGCGGCTGGCACCCATCCTTTTTCGCACTGGGAAGACCAGAAGCTGACCCGGCGAGCCCGTTACCGCGACCTGGCTACCGACTTTCAACAGCTCACCCGCGAGCAGCTGATCTTTGGCTGCCACGTGCATGTCGGCATCCCGGACCGGGAAATCGCCATACAGGTCATGAACCGGTCGCGCCCCTGGTTATCGGTCCTGCTGGCGCTGGCGGGTAACTCGCCCTTCTGGCTCGGCACCGATACCGGCTACGCCAGCTTCCGCACCGAGATATGGGGACGCTGGCCCACCGCCGGTATCCCGCAGGTCTTCGACGCCTGGGCCGACTACGAGCAACTAGTCAACGAGCTTGCCTCTACGGGCATCATTGCCGACGCCAGCAAGATCTACTGGGATGTTCGGCCGTCGTCGCATTACGACACGCTCGAGTTCCGGGTAACGGATGTTTGTTTAACCGTCGACGAAGCGGTTCTGATTGCCGGACTGGTGCGCGCCCTGGCCCGAACCTGCGCCTGGGACGCCGAGCGATACGCCCCCTTCCGCCACGTCAGAACCGAACTGGTACAGGCGGCCAAATGGCAGGCCGCGCGCTTTGGCCTGACCGACCAACTCATCGACGTACAGGCAGCCCAGGCGGTTCCGGCCCGGCAACTGGTTGATCAGCTGCTGGCCTACGTAAGCCCGGCGCTGGACGTTTACGGCGACCGAAACGAGATAACGAAGCTGATCGATAAAGTCTTTGGGGAGGGCAACGGGGCTAGCCGGCAACGGGCCGTTTTTGAGCAGACCGAGAAGCTGGAAGACGTTGTCGACTACCTGATTGCCGAAACGGCCAGGTAACCTTACCGGCTCAGCCGGGCCGAAAGCAGCCAGCTGTAGGTATTGAGCGGCAAAGGAAGACCGTCGGGCTGTATCTGTAAATACATCAGGTGCAGGTGCGTCGGCGACCGGCTTTTGTAGGCATTGAACCCCGTTCGGCCCATTTCGCCAATTTTCTGCCCGGCCTGTACCCACTGCCCCGGCGCAACGGTGATGTGGCTGTTGTGCGCGTAGTAAAAAAGGCCATGCAGGGTTGGATCATATATCCAGATCCAGTTGCCCCCCCGGTATTCGGAACCCGGTAACCAGCCCGTTTCGATTCCCAGCACCAGGCCGTTGCTCATCGACAGAATATCGACCGGCTGCCGCGTCCGGTCGTCGAGGTAATCCTGATTTCGGTCTGAAATGAATATATCCTGGGCCGGATGGCTCCCACGCACGTTGTAGTCGAACAAATCAAAGCCGTTTCCCCGGTACCCTTCGCCGTGAGTGCCGCCGATGGCGCTGGGCGCATAACCACGCAGTGGAAACGCAAAGTAACGACCCGTCCGGCGCAGACTGTCGCGTTGGGCCGAATCGGGCTGGAAGCTGTCAACACTCCTGAAACGCTCCTGCAGTCCTTTCATGATGCCACTAAAAGCCATACGGGCCGAGTCGGGCGCTACCCGCTGTTCACGAATCAGGGTGTATAGGGTTTGAAATTGCTGGCAATAGGCGTAAACGGTTGGCTCTACCGAATTGGCCGATACAACCTGCGATGAAGCTACGTTTAAACTCCCGATCACAATTGCTCCCAGAATGCCTGCTACCCGCATGAACGACAATACGTCAACTTTCACTACCTGTTACATTAAGGTCAAGTGCCCAAAAATACGGAAAGTAGCGGTAAATAAGGCCGTCGGCCCCGGAGAGCTGCCGATGCAGTATACGCTCCTTAGCCAATCAGGCACCTCCAGGCCGCTCTCCACCGGGCCGGGCGTTCCGGCTTACGGTTCGCTGGTGTACGTTCTCATCCGCCGGGTACGAGATCGGTCATGCGGTAATTGGCCTGATACCATGGCAGTTCTGAGCAGACCCGTGCCATCAGGCATAAGGCGTCTTTTTTCGGCCAGGCTCCCATCAGCCAAAAATGTCGGCCTGAAAAAATAATGTAAAATCAAGGCTTCTGAAGGAAGCAAACCTGTAGTTTATCCTATTATTTTGTCTTATTGGTAAATACTATAAGCCCTGTTCCAGAATGAATCGACGAAACGCGCTTTCTCATATCTCGCTGCTACTCGGAAGCACCCTCTCGGCCCCTACCCTGCTGGCCATGAACCGTCGGGACCGGCACGAACGGGCTCCGGGCGGGTTTACCCTGACCTCAGACCAGCGCAGTCTTGTTGCCACGGTGGCTGAGTTAATTATTCCAAAAACCGACACGCCGGGCGCTATAGAAGCCGGCGTACCGGCTTTTATCGAAATGATGCTGCAGGACTGCTATCTGCAACCCGAACATCAGAGTTTTGTGGCGGGGGTTGAGCAGCTCCAGCAGGCTGGTTTTCTGAGCCAGTCAACGGCCGATCAAACCGAAACGCTTCGGCGGCTCGAAGCGGAGACCAAAGAGCTGATGAAAGCCTATCAGGTGCAGCAGACGAAAATGGGCGATAATGAAGACAAAGAACTGATGAAAAAACAGGCTACGGGGCTACCCTTCTGGCGGCTTATGAAGGAACTGACGCTGCTGGGCTACTTCACGTCCGAAGCAGGCCTGCAGGCGTCGTTCAACTATGTACCGATTCCGGGCAAGTACGAACTCGTCAAGATTAAGTCCGGTCAGAAAGTCTACGCCTACTAACCCCTACCTACCTTTATGAATCTAAACCTGACGACGGATAAAACCCATCGCTACGACGCTATTGTGGTGGGGTCGGGCATGACTGGCGGCATCGCGGCCAAAGAACTAACCCAGAAAGGCCTGCGTGTGCTCGTGATCGAGCGCGGCCGCGAGGTGAAGCATATCGAAGATTACGATACGGCGATGAAGGCGCCCTGGGAGATTCAGCACCGGGATAAAGTCCCCGTCCGCTCGGCCGAAGAGTTATGGGCCAACAACCGGTTTGTGGGCATGGCTCAGGACGACAAAGCCGGATTCATGACCAACGACCAGCAGAACCCGTACGTCGAAAAACGGCCGTTCGACTGGATTCGGGCTTATCATACGGGCGGCAAGTCCATGCACTGGGGTCGGCAAACCTACCGCTGGAATCCCGCCGACTTTGAAGCAAACGCGAAAGAGGGCATCGGAGTCGACTGGCCCATTCGTTATACTGATCTGGTCCCCTGGTACAGCTATATCGAGAAGTTTGTGGGCGTAAGTGGGCAGGCCGAGCAGCTGGCGGTACTCCCCGACAGTCATTTTCTACCGCCCATGCCGATGTCGCCCCCCGAGCGCTTTTTTCGGGAGGCCATGAAGCAGAAGCTCAACCGTCCGGTAACCATTGGCCGCGTGGCCAACCTGACCCAACCGCAGTCGTGGCATACGGCACTGGGCCGGGCGTCGTGCCAGTTCCGTAACAAATGCAGCCGGGGCTGTCCGTATGGAGCCTACTACAGCTCGCTATCCGGAGCGATTCCGGCGGCCCGGGCTACCAACCGGCTGGACATTCTGCACGACAGCATTGCGGCTGAGCTGATCTACGACGATAAAACAGGCCGCGCCACCGGCGTTCGGGTTATTAACCAGCACACGCTGGCCGTTACCGACTACTCGGCCCGGATTATTTTTCTCAACGCCGGCTCGATGAATACGGCCGCGCTGCTGCTCAACTCCCGGTCGAGCCGGTTTCCGAATGGCCTTGGCAACGACAGTGATCAGGTCGGCCGCAACATCATGGACCACCATCTGGGAGCCGGTGCCAACGCCACCATCGAGGGGTTCGACGAAGACCTGATGTATGGCCAGCGACCCAACGCCCTGTATATTCCCCGCTTCCGAAACTGGGGCAGCGACCGGCAGACTACCTACCTGCGGGGCTTTGGGTACCAGGGCGGAGCAAGTCGAAGCGACTGGAAACGGGGCGTGGCCATGGACGGCTTTGGCGCATCGTTCAAACAGCAAATGACACAACCCGGCGCCTGGACCATCGGGTTCGGTGGCTTCGGCGAGGTATTACCCAACCCGAATAACCGCATGTACCTCGACCCGGTAAAGAAAGATAAATGGGGCGTTCCCCTCATCGTGTTCGATGCCGCCTTTGGCGAGAACGAGATTGCCATGCGTAAAGACATGATGAACTCGGCCGCCGAAATGCTCGATGCCGCCGGTTTCAAGAATATTACGGGCAACAACCGGCAGGATGTTCACCTGGGCCTGGGTATCCACGAAATGGGGACGGCCCGTATGGGTAAAGACCCGAAAACGTCGGTGCTGAACAAATTCAACCAGGTCCACGACTGCAAAAATGTGTTCGTCACCGACGGAGCCGCCATGGCCTCTTCATCCTGCGTGAACCCATCGCTGACGTACATGGCACTCACCGCCCGCGCGGCCAATTATGCAGTAGACCAGCTGACTAAGAAGAACCTGTAGAGACGCCATGAACAGAGACGCGAGGGCCGGGACGCCGGTGCGATCGCGTCTCTACAGGCATCATAAGAAACGTGATCAACAGAGACGCGAAGGCCGGGACACCGGTGCGGTCGCGTCTCTACGGGCAGAAAATCTTGTAGAAGGTATAACTGACCATGATGCCGGTATAGGTGTAGCTGTCGCGCAGGGCGGGGTTTCCCTGGGCGTTTTTAGCGGTTGTGACGCCGTAGGTAACGTCGCCGAGGCCGTCCAGATAGTCGCTGTTCGTGAACCGGGTTCCAAACTCAGCCCCGATGCTCCAGGGGCGTTTGATCTCGTATTTTACGCCAATCCCAATCGGAAAGGTCATGTACCCTCTGGCGCGCACCACCGAGTTCCGGACGCTGAAGAGGCCGATTCCGCCGAAGACGTAGGGTGTCCAGTTGCGGACCTTGGGCTGCGGCTTGTAGGAAAAGAAGTTGTACTGAATGTCGATCGTTGCTTCGCTGACCCGGCTGTTGAACGAGTAATCGCGGGCCAGCTGAAGCGGATCGCGGCTCACCCGATCTTCACCTTTGATACCACCGATGGCCAGTCCGCCCCGGAACGATACGGATCGGGTGGCATTATACCGGAAGAACATATTGGCCGCCGGCATGTAAAAGCGGGGGTTGAGACTGGGCGACACGTCTCCCTTGTACAGCATTCCCCCCAGCCCACCGCCAATCTCGGCTTTTTGCGCCAGTGTAGTCAGACTGATAAAAAGCCCGGCTATGAGCAGCCAGGCCAATTTGATTCTATGCCTCATAGACGTGTGGAGAAACCCAACCGGTATTACTTGATGGGTGGGCACTTGATCCGACCCGGAATAATGTAACGAACGGAGAAATTAGTCAGCAGGTAGCCATCTTTCAGGACGGTGTTAGCCCCGCGAATCTCGCTCTGGAAAGGACTGGGATCGGCGGCAAACAACTCCTGCGCTACCGTGTACCGATCCGTATTGACGCGGGCGGCATCACGCTCGAAGCGCCGGTCGGCCATGATAGCGCCAAGCCCCTGCACGGCTTCCGGGCTGGCATAGTTGCCGCCTACATCGTCAAGATAGTCGGTGAACGTAAGCCGGAACCCGATTTCGGCGCCCAGGTCGAAGTTATCGTTCAATCTGTAGCGAGCGCCAAAGCCTACCGGCACGGCCAGCGTTACCAGCGAGTAGGGCTTGTCGTAGCCGGGCTGACCCTGTCCTTCCGTACGAAGCGGCTGTAGCTTTACCCATTTACGGGCTTCGTACTCGCCATTGTTGTTGTTGGTTTCGGTAGGCGTGCGGGCTTCCGGTGCATGGGCCAGCAAGGCCAGGCCACCAAAGAGGTAAGGCGTGAATTTGGCCCGTGCGTTCGAGTTGCGTCCGTCTTCGATAAAATTATAAATGCCCGTTACGGCAAACTCTTTCAAGTCGTTTCGGAAGTGGAGGTTTCGGGCATACTGAGCCGCGAATAACGTGGGATTCACCTTGCTGAACGTGTAATCGTCGCCCGAAATGCGGGCCCAGGTAAACGATGCTCTGGCTGCAAAATGGGGCGTAAACTGACGCGTATAGCCAAGGGCCACGTTCCAGCGGGGCATGATAAACGTAGCACGCAGCGGCTGCCGGTAACCGGCCAGCTCACCGTAATAATGCGAGGAACCGACGCCCAGGGAGACGGCAGAGTAAGGGGCAAAACGAGTGTTTGGTCGGCGTTGGGCTACACTATCCGTAGCCCGGGTTGCCAGTAAAATAAGAACCGCAACGCCTGCTACTACGTACTGATATGTTTTCATAAAGCGTAAAATACGTGAATCAACCCCCACTGGCCCCAAAAGCCAGCCAATTCCCAAACGGAGGTATTGTTAAAATTATTGGCGAAAAGACAAAAAATGTACGACAGAGCGCCTGTCAAACCATTGATTGGACCATTAATTGACTAAAACGGCCGTCTGGTTTCAATTCCGGATATCCCAGCCCCAGTTAAGTTTGCTCCGGAGGGTGTTCAGGAAATTATCGTCACCGAGCTTAACCAGCCGGGCTTTGAACGCTTCCTTCTGTACGCTGATCCGCACCGACGTTTCAACCGTAAACGACCGGGAGTCGAGGGCGGCCAGAAAGTTTCCACTCCGGCTCTCAACCTCAAACGCCAGCTGACAACTGTCCATCACAATCATGGGCCGCACGTTCAGGTTATGCGGGCTGATCGGGGTAATGATAAAATTGTTGGTTTGCGGCAGCAGCACCGGCCCGCCACAGCTGAGCGAGTAACCCGTAGAACCCGAGGGCGTAGAAACGATCAGCCCGTCGGCCCAGTACGAATTCAGGAATTCGCCATCCAGATAGGTATGCACCGTAATCATAGACGAGGTCTGGGTGCGGGTGATGGTGAAGTCGTTGAGCCCGAACGGAAGCTGGCCGAATATCTCCTGGCTCGACCTGACGCTGACCAGGGTTCGCTCATCAATGCTGTACTGCTCGTTGAAGAGCGCGTCGATCATCAGTCGAATCGACGAGGGCGCTACCGTTGCCAGAAAGCCGAGCCGCCCAATGTTGATACCGATGATCGGAATCTGCCGGGGTCCAACGTGGGTTACGGCATCGAGCAGGGTTCCGTCGCCCCCCAGACTAAAGATGAAATCGGCATCGGCAAGGCCTTCGTCAACGGTATAGGTAGCGGTGCTGTAATGAGTAATGCCAGCGTTGTCGAGAAACTCGCGATACCCCTGCGAGATAAGCACGTCGGCCTGCCGTTTTGCCAGTTCTTCAAACATAGACTGGATATACGGTCGGGCCTGTTCGGGAAAGTTACGCCCGTGAATGGCGATTTTCATGGAAGAGCGTTTATAGTTTTCGGCATGGGGTTCCGGAAGCGGATGACACCCGCGTTTTCATCCAGGTGAAGGCTGACCAGAACCAGGGGCGAAACTACCAAAACTAGGTGTTTAAATAACGAAGCAACGAATCGAGCCGCTCCTGATCGATACTTTCGACGGGTGTGTTGGCAAAAGCCGCTTCGATCTGATACCCGAACCGTTCGAGCGTTGAAATCACGAGGGTGATATCGCGTCGGTTCAGCTTGAGCGTCAGTCGCGAGCGGTCGGGTTGCCCGTAGGCCGCGCTGGAAAAATAGCTGCTGACAATTTTGGTGTTGTTCGATTCGATCAGCCGGCTGATCTCGGCCATTGAATAATCGCGTTCGTTCAAACTCAGGATCAGAATGGCGCCGGCTTCCTGAACGCCCAGCTCCTGCGCAAACTGCCGGATCAGTTCGTTGGCCGAGACCGTTCCGATAAATTCACGCCCCTCGTTCAGTACCGCCACGACATCCATCCGGTTCTGAATCACGAGACTCAGAATCTCATACAAATGCTGATTATCGAACACGTAAATCTGTTCAAAAAGCCGCATTACATCGCTCAGGGGCTGCTCTTCGTCGGCCACATCCATGAGCAACTCTTCGGTTACTACGCCCCGGTATTCGCTCTGATCAGTCAGCACGAGTTGCCCGATGCGGTGCTCCTGCATCCAGTCCAAAGCCTGTCCGACAGAGTCAGACGGTTTCAGCGCCGGGAGCATGGGGTCAATAAGTTCGGCAGCCAGCATATGAATGGTGTCTAAGAAAACTGTATGCCAGAAAACTACAGAATTTCCGGCATAGTTTCCAAATCTTATTTAAAAGGCCGGGCGCGTAGAGTATAGGCCGGGCTACGAACCTGCGCCCCGGCCCCCGGGCCCTATTCTACCAGTTCGCCAACCGGATGGCGGGCCAGCCAGCTTTCGAGCAGCTCGTTGAAACGGGCCGGGCACTCCATCATCGGCGCGTGGCAGCACTGGTCGATGAAGTAGAGTTCTGAATGGGTAATGAGCCGGTTGAACTCATGACCCACGTTGGCCGGGGTAATGGTATCGTTGAGCCCCCAGACCAGCAGCGTCGGTACCTGAATCTGGTGCAGATCCTTACCAACGTTGTTGCGCTGGGCCGACTTGGCAATCGACACGATGCTCATGCACTTGGGAATGCTGCTGGTGATCTCAAACACCTCGTCGATCAGCTCTTTCGAGGCCACGTTGGGATCGTAGAATGTGTAGGCTACCCGCTCAGCAATGTAGTCGTAACTGCCACGCTTGGGAAACGAGCCACCCATGCCGTTCTCGAACAGCCCCGAGCTGCCCGTCAGCACCAGCCGACGAACCTGATCGGGATTTTTGAAGGTGTACAGAATCGCCAGATGGCCACCGAGCGAGTTACCCAGCAACGTCAGGTCCTGTAATCTTTTCTGGGCAACAAATTTTTCGATGAACGCTACGAGCCCTTCCAGGCTGGCCTGCCGGATCGGCATTTCGTAGATCGGCAACATCGGAATAACTACCCGGTATCGGTTCGAGAAGGTCTGGATTACGTCGTCCCAGTTACTGAGCGCGCCGAATAAACCGTGTAATAACAGCAGCACTTCGCCCTCTCCTTCGTCAACGTAGCGGAACCCCGCTTCTTCTCTGATTGTGTACTTCATGCGCATTAAACAGTTAACGATGCGGTAGATACTGGTTTTGGGTTAGTTTTTGAACAATTTTGATCCAGTTGGTCAGTAACGGAAGCCCCCACTCGGTCAGTACGGCTTCCGGGTGAAACTGAACCCCCCAGAGCGGTAACGTCCGATGCCGGATCCCCATCACCTCGCCCGACTCGGTTTCCAAGATACAGTCCAGACTGGCGGGGAGCTGGGTCAGCACCAGCGAGTGATAGCGCGTAACCGAAAACGAATCCGGTAGGCCGGTCAGCAGCGGATCAGGGTGTTTACCGACCCGCACCCGCGACACTTTGCCGTGCATCGGCTGAAGGGCCGGACTCAGGCTGGCCCCAGCCCATTCGCCGATGGCCTGATGGCCCAGACAAACCCCCAGCATAGGCACCCGCCGGTGGTAGTAGTCAATAATATCCAGCAGCCGCCCGGCCTGTTTGGGACGACCCGGCCCCGGCGACAGAACAACACCATCGACCGGCTGGGCTACCAGACGCTCGAACGGCTCGTCGTTGCGCACCACCCGACAGTCGGCCCCCGCCTGTCGTAGATAATCGACCAGCGTGAAGGTAAACGAATCGTAATTGTCGAGCAGCAGCAACTTCATGTTTCTGTAACGCAATCTGGTATCGCAAAATTAATAGTTTCCCCAAAAAGGCAAAATCAAATATATAATCATTATTGATTTACAGACGTTTAACATTTAATTAACTTGATTTTATTCAATTTATCCAAAAATAATACTACGCATTTAGTGGATAACTCGCTGGTTAGGAGCCGGAACGTTTATTTTTGGTGCAGAATTCATCGACTCCATTACCTGATCGTATGCCTGCCGAATTACCTGTTGTTATTGTTGGTGCCGGGGTTGCCGGCCTGAGTTGCGCTGTCTATCTCAAACAGGCGGGTATCGACGCACTCGTGCTCGATGCGGCCGATGGTGTGGGCGGGCGCGTTCGTACCGATATCGTAAACGGTTTTCAGCTCGACCGGGGCTTTCAGATTCTGCTGACGGCCTATCCGGAGGCCCGGCGGCTGCTGAACTACAACGCGCTCGACCTGCGGCCGTTCCGTTCCGGCGCGTTGATCCGCCATCAGGAACCCAATCAGGCTGCCAGCTGGATGAAACTGCTGAATCCCTTCCAGGAGCCACTGTCGGTATTCGCTACGCTGGCCTCGCCCGTAGGCACCCTGGGCGATAAACTACGGATTGTCGAGCTGATGCGCCGGACCCAGTCGCTATCCGTGGCCGAGTTATTTCAGCAAACGCCCACCACGACGCTGGCCCTGCTGGACGACATCGGTTTCTCCGATCAGATGATTACCCGGTTCTTCCGGCCGTTTTTTGGGGGCGTTTTCCTCGAAGACGCTCTGGTTACGTCGAGTAACTTTTTCGAGTTCTGCTTCCGGATGTTCTTTGAAGGCGAAGCCGCCGTACCGGCCCGGGGTATCGGGGCTATCGCTGATCAGCTGGCCGGCCGACTCGCTCCCGATCAGATCCGGCTGAAGACGCTGGTTCGGCGAATCAGTGGCTCAACGGTCGAGCTGGCCTCGGGCGAGAGCCTGGTAGCGGGGGCGGTGGTCATGGCCGTGGATGCGGACCAGGCGGCCCGGCTAACGGGACAGGCGCCCCCCATCAGTCGCTCGTTCAACCATACGACCTGTACCTACTTTGCGGCACCCGCCAGTCCTAATCGGGAAAAACTGCTCATGCTGAACACGCACCGCAGTGCTGCCATCCATAACATGGCCGTCATGAGCGACGTAGCGCCCGGCTACGCCCCGGACGGGCAGGCCCTGATTTCGGTCAGTACCCAGGGGTTGGAAACGGTCATCGAAGAGGCCCTGACCCGGCGAATTCGGCAGGAGCTGACGGAGTGGTTTGGCGCCGACGTGGCCAGCTGGCAACACCTGCGTACGTATCATCTGCCGCAGGCCTTACCGGCCTACGATCCTACCGTTGTTCACCAGCCGCTGCAACTGGCCGAAGGGCTCTACCAGTGTGGCGACCAGACGGCGTACCCATCGCTCAACGCAGCCCTGCAGACCGGCCGTAACGTAGCCGAGCAAATCGTGATGAACCATCGCTAACCCAACTCCCCCGACCCTATGCTCTGCCGCCTGCTTCTCCTGTTGCTCACCCTGCCGGGTTGCCAGACCGATCCGCCGTTTCGGTATATGGGTCCAATTCTGAAAGGGGTCAATCTGGTGGCACCACCGCGTCAGCCCGACTCAGCCGCCCTGGCACCCGTTCGGGCGGTAAACGCAGACTGGGTGGCCATTGTGCCCTACGGCTTCTGCCGCAAAGACGACCCCCATTTCTTTTTCAGTGAGAACCGGCCGAAAGAGAGCCGGAAATACGGGCAGTGGTGGGGCGAAACGCCCGCTGGTGTAGCGGAAACGATTCGGATGGCGCAGAAACAGGGGCTTAAAACCATGCTCAAGCCGCACGTCTGGATGCAGGGCGGCTCGCACCTTGACCTGGAGTTCAGGACCGAAGCCGACTGGCAGTCGTTCGAGAAAGACTACCGCCAGTATGTGCTGTTTTTTGCGCGTATGGCCGACTCCCTGCAGGTTGATCTGTACTGCATCACCACCGAGCTGGACCGCTTTGCCATAGCGCGCCCGGCCTTCTGGAACCAGCTGATCACAGACGTACGGAAGCTGTACGGCGGTAAACTGACCTATGCCGCCAACTGGGACCGGTACGAATCGATTCCGTTCTGGAACCAGCTCGACTACGTTGGCGTCGATGCCTATTTCCCGCTGTCCGACGACCGCAACCCCTCGGTAAACGCGCTGGTTCGGGGCTGGAAACCCCATCTGAACGCCCTGCAGAAAACAAGCGATCGGCTGCAGAAGCCCATTTTATTCACCGAATTTGGCTATCGTGCCTGCGATCATACGGCCCGCCGTCCGTGGGAATCGGAGACCGACTGTACACCCAATCTGCAGGCGCAGGCCAACGCCTATGCGGCCCTGCTCAGTGCCACCCGCCCGCAGGCCTGGTTTGCCGGTGGTTTCGCCTGGAAATGGTTTATGGATAGTGAACCGCGCCACCGCGAACGCGACCAGTACAGCCCGCAGGGACGCATGGCCGAACAAACCCTCAAAAAGCAGTGGCTATCCAATGCAAACTAAACGCTGGGAATTAGCCCGACGACCATGAGAGTTAATAGATGAAGCAAGATAAGCCCAACTCAGCTGCGTTGCCACTTTTTGGGTGCCGCTCAGGCTAGCCAGAGTGTTTCCTATCCACGGTAAGTGGCCCCCGCAAGCTGACCGACGACTCTAATCTACTCGTCGCTTTAACAAGTCGTATATGTCCTTGCGTGGGCCTACAGCAACAATCGTAACGACGATTACATCATCTTCAATCGCGTAAACAATTCGGTAATCACCACTTCGAAGGCGAAATAATTTGTCATAGCCTTTGAGCTGCTTGATGTTGCCTGAGCGAGGGGACTCTCCTAACCGGCTAATAGCTTTGATAAGCTGTTGTTGGATCTTTTTGGGCAGTTTAAGCAAATCTTCCAGCGCAGCTTCATCATATTCAATGCGGTAAACAAGACTCATGCAAGTATCAATTGGGGAGCCTTTGCTTATAGCCCTAATCGGGCTTTCACTTCCTCAGTGGAGTATCGCCTGCCCTCCTTAGCCAACCGAGCAGTGGCTAGTTCACCATCAAGCTTATCTTCCAATTGCTGATAAAACTCGTAATCGTCAAAGGAGATGACGGCAGCTACGTTCTTGCCAGAGCGTGTAATGATAGTAGCCTCCTTAGCAAAGGCGGCTTTACTAATAATCTCCGAAAAGTTCTTGCGCGCATCCTGAGTGCTGCTAACTGACCGTGACATGATCTTTGAGAAGTTTATAAGATGACAACTTATAACGAAGATCGTAAGTTCTGTACAGAATGTAAAGTCTGTACAAAAAATCAACGTTCAGTCCACGGCTGATTGATTTGTCCGACCACGCGATATACGCCACCCAAAAACCAACTATTGAACGGACACCGAACTGTCGACAGGCACGTAGCAAATCCGAAAAAATTCTCACTGTCAGACTATTAACCTGTCGACTAAGACGCGCCCACGCCATTTGAATGGACGAACCGCCCAACGCCACGAAGGGCTGATGGTGAGCGCACAAAACGCACAAGCTGCTTTTCAGACCAGCGCGGAGCCTTCGGTACATTTCTATCAGACTCCTTAATAGGGGTATTTCTGATGTCGGACGCTATGTGGCAAACCCACTTTTTGACTCCGCTTGTCAGGGCGATTCTTGTGTCGCAGGCGACCCAAAACTACCAAACCGGGGCGGTCACTTTGTCAACCCAAGCCGCCTAACGAGCCAAACTGCCCGCCTTTTGAACGCGCTGACGGTCGCACGAAAGCTCACAAACGAGCACTATTTTTTGGCGCATCACCCAACGCCAACAGGTGTTGAAGGTGAGCGAAGAACTTCACTGAACACATGTACCTAAACCTTTACACACTCGTTTGGTTGAGCTGTCATTCTAACCTCGGGACGTGCATCCTGTCGCCGGAACAAAGACAGACGCGAAGAAGACAACAACGCACCAATCCGATTTTAGACCGAGCGCGAAGCTGTTGGATTGTTGTTGATCAAGCGGCTTTGTTTGTCGGCTATATAAATAGCCAAAAGGGGCTCCCATTTCAATAGGAGCCCCGATTAGTGTACATAACTGTCTGTAAAACAGATAGAACATGATTAGATTCGGATGTCTCGCATTTGTTTTTGGTTAACGTTGTTACAGTGAAAACCTATAACTAAGGTAAAATGTTAATTATAACTGGCAAAATTTATTTTATTAAAATTTATTAAATGTCAGGTGATAAAGATAATCCATGTTTAAACTCACCTTTCATTATATACTTAGAGGGTTTATAGTACTTTTTTGTAAACACACCAGAAAGACCACTAAGACCATGCCGAACTATAACTTGTAGTTGTAAATATTGGTTTCTTTGAGCAACTAAAGGTCTAATGTCCGTCGTTGTTGTGAAAATACAGGCGCAGGGGGAATTTTTATCTACTAGGCTACACCCCTTGATAACAGACTCAATGTAAAATAGATCGCTCCTTACAAGTGGTACGTCTTGAATAACTATATCGTTTTTGCCGCTAGCGACTTCCTCAGTTACAGACCATAGGTTTAGGTTGACATCAAAAGCCTTAAAAAAAATAGAACTATTTATAATTTTAAATGAGAAAACGGCTTGATTGGGGAATCTTGAATCTTTATCTGTCTCCATAATATAGGAGGATATGAGTATCTTGGGCTTGAGAAGAACAAATATCATTGGCAGAAAAACGGCGGATGATACTAGATTCGTAATTAGACCCAGCCTTGCAGTATTATCATAAAATACCTTCTTAACCCCTTCCTGACCAAACCATATACTTACAGCCGTAATCAAAAGCCAAACAGAGGGCCAAATAATTGCCTTTCCCATAGATAATAATACTTACAAAGCTTAGTGTGTTCGGACGAGTATGCTACTTGTGCATTCTGTACAATTTACTTTCAACATAAGTACAATTAATAAAAGTATAATGCTGACAAGCCGCCACTTTATTTAACGGCATATAAACAGTCGATTACTAGGCATTTATGCAATTTGCAAAGAGACAGGTTCCTTGTCGCTCGGCAGGGTAAAAACAGCGTACCTTTCATTCAAAACCAACTTGCGAAGCTTAGCTGACCAATTTTACTCAGGGCGCGAAGTTCAAAACACGTTTGTCGGGGCGGCTAACTTGTCGCACGCTACGTAGCAAACCCACTTTTTGATTCTCATAACTGGGGTGTTTCTCGTGTCGACCGAAGATCGCCTAACGAACCAAACTGCCCGCCTTTTGCACACGCTGACGGTCGCACGTAAGCCCACAAACGAGCATTATTTTTTGGTGCATCACCCAACATAGTATTGTACGCAACACCACTCACTATTAATCTATTGATTACTAACAAATTAATAGTAAGTGTAAGCAGTAACAACTACGCTTATAATGACTCTTGCCAAAGAAAGGGAGTTACTGACACATTTCAAAAAGATCATACGTGGGCAGTTGGGCGTTTTTAGGCAACGGTGGTTTAGCCAGCCAGGGCACGCCGGTACGCGCTCGGCGTCTGGCCCGTCACGCTCCGGAAGGTCTTGTTGAAATGCGAGAGATTGTTGAACCCAACCGACAGGCCAATGTCGGCCACCGTGCGCGCCGAATGCAGCAGTCGCCGGGCCTGGCTGATCCGGTATTCGTTCAGGAAATCGGTAAACGTCTGGTGGGTCATCCGCTTGAAATACCGACAAAAAGCCGGTACGGTCAGGCTGGCCAGGTCCGCCACCGCCCGGATGTCCAGGTCTTCGGCATAATGCTGCTCGACGTACTGACAAACCCGGTTGATGCGCTCTTTTTCCTTTGGGTTCAGGTCGAAGCGAACCCCGTCGGCGTGAAGCGGCTCTACATCAGTAGCGTCGGCCAGGTAGTGCAACACCCGCAGCAGACTCAGCATTCGTTCGAAAGGGGGCTGCTGGGGCAGCTGGGTCAATAAGGGGCCAACGCGCTGCCGGGTTTCATCGCCGAAGAGCAGTCCCGAATGCGACCGTTCAAACAGACGGCGGACCTGAGCCAGCTCCGGTTTTTGCAGAAAGTGCTCGCCCATAAAATCCTCGCGCATCTGCACAACGATCTCCTCGTACTGCCCCTCGGTTCCGTAGCTGAAGTTCAGGTGAGGCAGATTGGGGCCAATGAATACCAGCTCGCCGGCTTCGTAGCGGGAATGACTTGTGCCGATGCGTCGCTGGCCGCTGCCCACCGGAATGTAGACAATTTCATACTCGGGGTGGTAGTGCCAGTACACCCAGCACGGCTCGGCTTCGGTACTGTGAATAACCCGAAACGAACTCCCGGCTTCGGGTTCTATTTTTTCGAACTGGAGTTTCATAAGGACCAGCGAAACAGGCCGTTTGGAGGGAAACCGCTTTTCGCTTTATAACGTTTATAGATCAACAGCTTGCTCATTCATAAAACACCATGAACCGAATCCTTCTTTGCTTACTGAGTCTGATCACGCTGGCCGGTCTGGCTCAGGGTCAATCTACCGATTACGCCTTCGCCAAATTACCCGCGCCGAAACCCGGCGAAGCCGTAGCCACCTTGGCGGGCGGCTGCTTCTGGGCACTCGAAGAGGGAATGGACCAGCTCAAAGGCGTGCGCGAGGTCGTCTCCGGTTATTCGGGCGGCTCGGTCAAAAACCCAACCTACAAACAGGTAGGCACCGACCGGACCGGCCATGCCGAATCGGTACAGGTTTACTACGATCCCAAAGTCATCAGCTACGCCCAGCTGCTCGACGCTTTTTTTGCCGGCCATGACCCCACGACCCTCAACCGCCAGGGACCGGACGTTGGCCGCGATTACCGGTCCGTCGCGTTTTACCGCACCCCCGCCGAGAAGGCCGAAATCCTGGCCGCCATCAAACGGGTCAACGACTCGGGCCATTATTCGGGCAAGGTGGTCACTGAAGTAGTGGCGTTTCAGGCTTTCTACCCCGCCGAGAATTATCACCAGAACTATTTCGCCCTGCATCCTGATCAGCCGTACATCCAGCGGGTATCGCTGCCCAAGGTCGAAAAGCTCCGCAAAGCAATGGCCGGACGGCTTAAAAATAATACGTCGTTAACAATGAATCGCTAATTAGCGGCATCAAAAAGACAATACAGCATCAGCAGCGGATAATAAAAACACAGAATAGCCGGCTACCACCGGCTATTTTTGCAGCATGAATACACCGGTAACGCTCAACAAATCACACCTAAACCTACTCGTTCGAAATGTACTGTCGTTCTTCACGAACCGACAGGCGCTGGCCGTTGGGTTGGTCTTTGCGTCAGACAGCCTGCTGTTCGGCAGCTGGGTTTCTCACATTCCATACGTAAAACAGAAGCTAAGTTTATCGGAAGCCGAGCTGGGCCTGGTTCTGTTTGCCATGCCCGCCGGTTTGCTGGTGATGAACCCGCTGACAGGCCGAATCATTGGCCGGCTTGGCGAAGCGCGGTCCTGTTTCTGGTCGGCGGTCGGGCTGGCTATCTCCATGTGCATCCCGATTAACGCGCCCAATACGCTCGTGTTGACCATTGGCCTGTTCCTGGTCGGGCTGGCCGCAGCGCTCATCAACGTGGCCATGAACACCAGCGCCACCAACCTGGAACGCCACCAGGGCAGCGTGATCATGTCGTCCTGTCACGGCATGTGGAGCCTCGGTGGCCTGCTGGGTTCGGGTATTGCGGGAGCCGTAATAGCCCTGCACGTACCGCCCCCGGTTCATATCATGGTAGTATCGGTGCTGATCCTGCTGGCTACGTTTCTGATACAGCCCATGCTGGCCCGGATTCCGTCCAGCAGCCGCACCGAAACCGGCGAGAAGGCGGGCTCCTCCTTCGTTATGCCGACCTTCGACCTGCTGCTGATGATCCTCATCGGGCTGGCCCTAGCCATGGGCGAAGGAGCCGCTTTCGACTGGAGCGCCGTCTACCTGCGCGAAACCCTGGGAGCCAGCAGTCAGATTGCCGCCCTGGGTTTTGCCAGCTTCTCGCTCACCATGACCGGATTCCGTTTTCTGGGCGATGCCATCATCCCGAAAATTGGCGGCAAACGCTGGCTGCAGATCGGTGGCGTGCTGGCCGCGCTGGGCCTGGTTATCGCCATCGCGCTGCCCTACCCGACCACGGCGCTGCTGGGTTTCGGGCTGCTGGGGGCAGGCTGTTCGCTGGGGGCACCGGTCCTGTACGCGGCTGCCCTACGGGTACCGGGTATTCCGCCCGCGGCTGGTCTGGCTACCTTTGCCACGTTTAGCTTCATCGGTTTTCTGGCAGGCCCACCGCTGGTTGGCTTCATTGCCGAAGGGTTCGGCCTTTATTTCGGGCTGGGCTTTGTGGCACTGATGCTCCTGATTTCGGCGGGCCTGGCCCGACTCGTAAACCTGTTTTAACCCGACGAACAGACAACGGAACCCCGCCCTGGGGCGGTTAGTGTCCCTGCGTTCGCTTCTTCTCTTACTCAGTTATAGTGCATGAAAGCAGTTATTTTTGATATGGACGGGGTGATTGTGGATACCAATCCGCACCACCGCATTGCCTGGCGTGAGTACTACCAGCGCAACGGGAAAACCCTAAGCGACGCCGACTTCGTGGAGCATGTGTCCGGTAAGCACAACACCCATATCGTTGCCCATCTGTTTGCCAACCAAACCCTGACGCCCGACGAGGTACTCCGGCTCGGCAACGAAAAAGAAGCCCTGTTTCGGGAGCTGTACCGCCCGGTCATCACCCCCGTTGCCGGTCTGGTCGACTTTCTGAAAGCCCTGAAAGCGGCCGGGATCCGTACCGCCGTAGCCACGTCTGCCCCGATCGAGAATCTGGAGCTGGTCATCGACACGCTTGAGCTGCGGCCTTATTTCGATGCCCTTCTGAACGAAAGCATGGTCAGCCATCCCAAACCGGACCCGGAAATTTACCAGAAAGCCATGCAGCAACTCGGCGTCGATCCGGCCGATAGCGTGGTGTTCGAAGACTCCATGACCGGCATTCAGGCGGCCCGGGCTGCGGGGGCGCAGGTGGTGGGCGTAGCCACTACCCTCTCGTTCGACGATCTGCGGTCTTTTGTCGACGACAGTATCCACGACTTTACCGACATGGACATCGATCGGCTACAGCGCCTGTACGGGGTAGCGTCTTAAGTTTTTTTAACGTCCGTTTGTCGGGGCCCTGCTCCGAAACTTGTAGTTTTACGGAACTGTTATTCAGAACCAGTTGGGTAGTGAATCGTGCGGCAACTTCCTATCTTGCCACTGCTCACCAGCCAGCTGGTTCTGACCCGTTTTAGCTATGTCGCATCCGAGCCGTTTTTTCCTGGTACTGGCCGTTGCCCTCTGCAGTTTGACTGACTTGTGGGCACAGGGGAAATACGTGATCGGAACGGTCATCGATCAAACGACGCAAAAGGGGGTTGACCGGGCAACGGTCATCAACCAGCGCACCCGCCAGCGGGCCCGAACCAACGCAGCCGGTCGTTTTTTTCTAACCATCCAGCCCGGCGATTCGCTCATCCTGAACAGCCAGCTCTACAACCGCACCGCCATCCGGTACGACGGCTCGGACAACCCGACCATTGTGGCCAAATCGTTGCCGCCCATGCCCTATCGGGTGGTCGATCTGGCCGAGGTAACCGTAACGGCCAAGCGGTATGAAGAGGTAAAACGCGAGATTCAGCAGGTGCTGGCCGAGCCCACCGCGTCCCGAAAAGTAACGGGCGAACAGGCTTTCGACCGGCTGGCCGATGGCGCGGGCGTCACCCTGATTTATGAACTGTTTGGCAAACGGCCCAAGTCAGACCGCAAGGCGTATTATATCATGCAGCAGGACCGTCGGCATGCGCTGGCGCTCGAACGGTTCCGGCTGCTGGTCGATCAGGCGACCGACCTCAAAGGCGATGACATCGACCGGTTCTACGACTTCTGCGATCTGGACGACGAGTTCCTGCTCAAGGCCTCGGACTACGATCTGATCAACACCCTGCAGCAACTTCGCAACCGCTTCCGCTACGGGTTTAACCGCCCCAGCCGCCTGCGGGCCGACCCCGACGCGCCCCGCCAGTAGCCAGCCCCAACCCGGTCAGTGCAGCACGACAACCGGATCGCCGGCTCCGATCGTTCCGCCCTGAATGACTTTAGCCGTCAGCCCGCCGTGGCCCCGCATGGCGTTATACCCACCGGGACCGAGCGCCGTCTCCATCTTGGAACAGGGATGACACTGGCCGGTGATCTGGAGTACTACCCCCCCGCTGGCCGGGTCTCCGAACTGGAGCCGGTGGTCTTTCAGGGCCAGCAGGTTTATGCCCGATATAACCAGATTCCGACGCAGCAGGGCCGGATCGAGAGCATCGCGCCCCGTGAGAGCCGCCACCACCGGTAGGTGTTCGGCCTGGATCAGGGTAACATGGCGGTTCCCGCTCTGCCCGCTGTAGTGATCGCCGGCCAGCCCCCCTTTCGTGGATACCTCGACCGACTCGACGACACTGACCGCGCCCCGGCGCTCGGGCCGAATACCGATCCACTCCACCCGACCGGCGCGCGGAAATACCTCAAACAGGTCTTTGATATTTTGCATACGTGTCTCTGCGCCCGGATGAACCAGACAAAGAGATAACCTAATAGCTGAGGTAGCGGTTCTCGACCGAGCCGTCGTCGTACAAATCGACCAGTGCGTACCCGGCGGATGTATGATGATACCGGCCAAACCACCAGGCTCCGCTCACGGCGCCGTTGCAGTAGTACGAAACGCCGTTATAGTCGACCCGGTCGGTGAGGTGAATATGACCGCTCAGGGCCGCTTTCACGTTCGGATACTGGTTGAAGAGTCCCGTTAGTCGAACGGTATCGCTGTGCATCCAGCGCGACGGCACGTTCCAGTGGTCGCCCTCGAAGCGTTTGCCGTCGAAGAACACACAGGCGGCCAGGATGGGCACGTGCGATACGATCAGGATGGGCGTACTGGCGGGGGTGGCTTTCAGTTCGGCTTCGAGCCAGGTGTACTGTTCCTCGTCGAGGTGGGCGGTATACCAGCTGCCATCGGCTTTGGGCTGTACGCTGTCCAGCACGATGATCTGCCAGCCGTTGCGGTTCAGGCTGTAATAACGCCGGGTCAGCCGCAGCTCATCCATGGCCCACTGCCGCCCCGACAAAAACGACCCGTTCCGATCCTGATGGCACCAGATGTCATGGTTACCGATGCAGCTGAGTACCGGCAGGGCATTTTCATTCGTCAGCACCTTGTTGTAGAGGCTCCACTGGCGTTTAACGCTCTCCTGGCTGCGGCCGTGGGCTTCCATGATGGCGTCGCCCCCGTTCAGGATCAGGTCAGGCCGATCGGGCAACTCCTGGAGGTGGTGCAGGCACCGCTCAAACCCTTTGGCCGCGCCAATGACGGGCTGCATGTGAACATCGGTCAGGTGAGCAATGCGCAGGAGTCGGCGCTTGGGGGCCGCAACGGGCCGGGCAGAAACAAGGTGAGGGGTCGAAAGGGCGGCCAGGCCCGTACTAACTCGTTTGACAACGTCGCGACGATTCATGCGTCATGATGGTTTGCCAAAAGTACAGACTTGCCGACCCTTGCCCGTTACGCCGACTTTACCCTTTTGTTAGCGAATCGTGTAGGCAACAGCGTCCTTGTTCACATCCGGTCAATACCGGCGGAGTAGCGCCAGCATTTTCTCGTCGAGCTTCATGCCCTTGTAGCGCTTGTACTCGATGTCGGTCCGGTCGCTGTCGAGGATACCAAACGCGCCCCGGAAGTTCCAGAGCGACCAGCCCCAGCCGGCCTGTTTCCAGAGTTTGAGCTGGTCTTCCATCCAGCGCAGTGCCACGTCATGGGGGGTTTTGTTGTAGCAGCCCCACTCGCCCACATGTACACCCACGCCCTGCTTCTGCAGTTTCTGCCAGGGCTCGATCGCGATCTTCCGCAACGAATCGGCACTCCAGGTGGTGTTCATCCACTGGGCCGGCCAGGTAGGCGGGGGCGTATCTTTCAGCATGGGCACCCACTCGGCTTTGTAATGGCTGACGTTCATGGGCAGATACCCCCGGGTACTTTGCCCCACCCTCAAGTCGGCCAGCTTGAAAACAGGCTGGTTGCCGTATTGCAGCCCATCGGCAATGATCAGCCGGTCCGGATCAACCGAGCGAATCCCTTCGACCAGCGCCCGCACCACCCGCAGGTAGTTGGCTTCGTCGGTGGTAGGTTCGTTGATGAGGTCGAAGGAAACCTCCCGGTTGGGCAGGCCTTTGTAGCGTTCAGCCAGGTGTTTCCAGTGAAAAACGGCGGCTTCGAGCGCCCGCTCATCGGTCCACAGATCGAGTGGCTCGGCGGGTGGGTTCACGCAATAGCCCGGAATCCGGTGCAGGTTCAGGTTAACATGAATCTTGTACTGCCGCCCGAAGGCTACGGCTTCGTCGATCTCTTTCAGCACCTTTTCGTTGAGCTCGGTCCAGTGGGCCGGATCGGGGGTGGCCCAGCAGTGGTACGACATGGGCAGCCGCACAAAATTGAACCCCCAGTTGGCAATCATGTCGAAGTCGCGCTCCTGATACGGCCCGGCTGGCGTGGGCCCGGTGTTGCCGGCTACGAACTTTTCGAGCAGGTTGAAGCCGCGCCAGCGGGGTAGTTTGTTGGGTGTTGGTTCGGGGAGAGCCATGGGTACCGCCAGGCTCAGCTGACTAAGGCCAGCTGCCGCCGAGAGCGAGGTTTGGATAAAGGAACGACGATGCATAACGGAAACGTGGATAAGATGCCCTGCCGGCAGCCCGCCCAGCCAAAGACGCTGTGATATGCCGACGGGTAATACTGTAACCCGCCGTTTCGGTAAAAGTTGGCCCAATGGCAGTATGCGCCCGCGCTAGCGCCCGAAGTTGAGCGTAGTACCCAGCCGGTAGCCCAGCCCTTTGTAGGCCCCATCCTGAAACTGCCCGATGACCTCTACCCGAAAAAACGGTAGAATTTTAGGAACAAGCCCGTTTAGCCCGTACCCCACTTCGGTATAGTTCTTCAGCGACGGGGTGGTCAGGTAGTTGACAAACAGGTTCTCGCGCAGGTCGAGCAGCCGCAGTACGGTCACCTGGGTGAGGATGAACTTCCGGAACTCGCCGAACACGTGGGCTTCGGCAAAGCGGTTGGCAGTGCTGTAGCGGTAATACGGCAACATGCGGAACACCGTTACCGGGTCGCCTTGCTGGAACCAGAATTCGTTGCCCATGAAGTGCTTGAAGTCCGGGAAAAACAGCTTCCGATCCTGCACGAATGCCCCGGCCGATACCGCGTAGCTGAGTCGGCTGCGGATACCCGTCTCAAGCGACTGCCGGGCCGAGACCTGCAGAAAATCATAATCTACGTCGCCCAGGCCACGCCGGTAGTTCAGGCTCAGCACGGGGGCTTCGTCATCGACCAGCCGGTACCGAACCCCGTTGCGCACCCGGTACCGAATCGTTCCCAGGTTAAGATGGCCCCACAGATCGAGCGTGAGGGCGTTGTGGGTCGGGAAGCTGGTAGTAGCCACCTCGACGTTATCGGGGCGGTTGGGCGTAAAGGTGCGGTTCTTCCAGTCGATCCACGGTCTGATCGATTCTTTAAAGTTGGCCAGCTCGCTGCGTTGGGCGTATTCGAAACTTCCCGCCAGCGAGAGCCGGTCGTTCAGCGTCCGCACGTCGCCCCGCAGCTTCGCAAAATCCTTGGCGTACAGCTTCATGAAATTCTGTTCGAACACCAGCGTCGTCAGGCCGTTCAAAATTGGACTGATCGGGTTGGCCGGGTTAAACTGGTAAAAATACCGCCCGCCCGAGGCATCCAGACTGCCTTTCGCAAACCGCACCCCCGTTTGTCCGTAGCCGACCAGCGCCCGGGGTCCAAACTGATAGCGCCCCACGGCCCGCACGTACCAGCGCGGTGTGGATCGGAACACAGTCGGCGTTTTGAGCGAGTCGGCCTTGCTGGCCAGCTGGTTCAGCCGCAGGCCACCCTCGATGGCGTAGCCCTCCACGGTATTGTACTCGATGTTGGATACCGGACTCGTCCAGACCAGCCGCGTGCGGGGCCCCAGCCGGAAGGTAGAGCCAGACAGGACAAAACCGACCGGCGAGAACTTGTCCTTCTTTTTGCCTTTGATGCTGTCGGCTTTCATTTTCACCTCGCGGGTGATCCGCAGGCTATCGTTTTTGGCGTAGCTCGTTATTTCGGCCGTGGTCAGCGGCACCGCCCGGATCGAATCCCAGAAAGCCGTGGAGCGCTTACCCGCCAGCGAATCGATAGCCGTCGAGTCGTTCCGCACCACCTGCACATCGTCGCCCTTCCGCTTCCGCTCCTTAAACTGCTGCTTTTCGTATTCCTTGATGAGCTGTTTGAAGTTCTTCGTGGTCAGCTCTTTCTGTTTCTTCACGGTCTGCTCGAACGACTGCCCTTTGATATCGCGCTGGCTCAGCACCGAAGCCGGCTTCTCTTTTTTCTCGTCGATGACTGGCACATCGTCCACGAAGGCCGGGTTAACGGTCAGCTGATTATAGGTCTGGCTGATGGCACCCTGGGCCGTAAAGTCAACCCCAAAGAAGCTGCCTTTGCTCTCGAACCGGAAGTTCACCGGCACCCATACGTTCTTGATGGGCGAGAGCGTGGCGCGGGTGTTGGTCGTGAAGCCCTGACTGCTGCGGTATTCCAGCTGAAAACTATGCATGGCCCAGGTGTTCTCGATGATGTAAATCACCCCCCGAAAAACGCCTTCGCCCCAGGAGCGCGGAATAACCCGAATCTTACTGATTTCGATCTCCTGCCCGTTCGGACCCGGTTCGCGGAAGGTCCCCTCGTATTCAAATTTGTAATACGCAAACGCACTCGGCGACAGGGGCGACACACAACCGGCTATCTTGGGCGCGTAGAAAGAGCCCAAGTAAAACGAAGCCGGCACGACCTGATCAATCTGCGAATTCCGGGATGCAATGATCCGCCGTTTGTAGGAAGCCGGCTGCCGGAACGTCACCTCCGACACGGTCTCGTACAGGATCGGTCGACCTACTTTAAAGTTAGCTTCACGTTCGGCCTCGGCCAGCTGTTTCTTGAACATATTGGCGATGGCCGGCAGCTTCAGCACCACAAACGACGCTTTTCCGTAGTTACGGGCCGTAAACTGCTGCACCTGCAACTGGTGGAACCGGCTTTTGGCAATGGCCCGGCGCATGATGGTATAGGCCGGGTCTTCGTTGCCGGCTTTGGCCTGCACTTCGGCCAGCCGGAAGGCCTGCTCTTCCAGTACCACATCGATAGTCTGGAAGCCGTTGGTAATCTCTACCGTTTTCTGAACGGCCTGGAAGCCCAGGTACTGAAAGGTAACGGCGTACTGCCCCGGCGTCAGCGCCAGTTCATAGCGCCCTTCGTCGTTGGTGATCGTCCCCTGCGAACGATCGGTAGCGGCACTACCTTTGACAATAATAGCCGCGTAGGGTAAGGCGTCTCCCTTTGCGTTTTTTACCGTACCCCTCAGCCCTGACTGGGCTAGGGCAGCTAGTGAAGTAAGAATAAAGAGGCCAAGCAGCAAGAATGGTTTCATGAACAAAACGGCGAAGTGGGTAGGTGTGATCGGTAGTCTAAGGTAGTGAAGGAACGAAAGAAGGCCATTCTTCGCGCCATAAATAGCTGATTTTTGGCCGGATTGACCGCTTTTACCCCGCTGCGTCCGGCATGACGGGCAGCCAGTAGTCGATCATGGGCCTGTTTCTATCCTTTTCTCGCCGGAACGTATACGGCGTTGACAGCCGCAGCCGGGCAGCACCAGAATGGACAGGCCGCCAAATTACAACGACCCGACTAGTACGGGATATCCGTTAAGGTAATTTAAGAATTCGGCCGGGTTGGCTCGCGGGCGAACCCGGTGGGGAGGGCTGGGCGTAGAAGCCCGCTTCGTCTGAAACGGGAGCGTTTGGCCCGATGCGTCCAAACGACCGAACGCTGTACCCAAGGGCGTAGAGACGCCAGTCAGCCGCAACCTGGGAGTGAACGGAATACTCTGGACCGTTCACCCAGCGGCCCCGGAGGTCGATGGGCTTTACCTAACTAGCCAGACAGCTCATCAATACCACCGCTACATGCGTACGCCTGGTTGGCTATCACTTTCCGCATGAGTGGGCTTCGACTGACGGGAAGCCCCCTCACGAAGGATCAGATGGGTCACTCGACTGTCAATGCCGCAATCGGGAAAACATCGCTCAATAACGTGCCTGACGAATCAAACCATTGACATTTCACCTGTTCTTTGTCCTCCACAAGCGTTTTCAGGATGGAACCGTCTCCGTATTTTTTCCCATAACCCGTGACTGTCATTTGCGGACTGCCAGATTTAAGTTTAACGACGCTGCCAATTGTAATTTGTTCCATTAGGTCGGGTTGAAAAATGCATGGATGAAGCGCGAAGCTACAAACTAAATGTTGTCGTTAGAGCAATCACACAAAGCCTACATACATACGCTTTACACTTTTTCAAGGCTTGACCACTGCCTGCGCCCTGGTCAGAATTTGCTCGGCCAGGGCCAGGAGATTGGCTTTACTGCCCGATGCAGCAAAAACAACCTCTTTCTCGCCCTGAGACACTACACCTTTAACAGTGATACCATCACCCTGCACCGTGTAGAGGCCACTAATAACATAAGCACCCGGATAGTCTTTGGCTTCTACATAAGCCACTGGCGCGTCGGCTCCACGGGCACTGAGATCAATGAGGGCAGTACGCACCTGGTTACTCAGATCCAGCACATCGCGTAGGCGCGCGTTGTCAAGAAACCCCTCGACCACCAACACGGGCTTGGGATTAGCAAGTTGAATCTGCCCCTGAACGGCGGGTGTCACCTTCCCCACATCGAAGGTTGCCGAGACCTTGCCCCGGTTCACAGAGTTGTCAAGATTCTTAGGCCGAAAGAAAGGTTTCTGAATACCACCCAAGCCCCGAGCCAGTTGGGGAACCACCTTGACAGCATGGCCCAGCCAACCTTCTACGTCCAGAAATTTGTCCACGCCCTCCTGCCGCAGTGAAGCTCCCCTCATGCCCTGCAACAGAGCATAGGTCAGCAGACCCTGCCCATACACACTCGCTTCATAACTCACAGCATCGGCCGCAGACCCCGCCAGCACATACATATTGGTGCGTTCGTACAAATCATCCAACGCTCGTTTTTGACTCGCTGGGACGTCGCGGGCCATCGTCAGTATCTTCTCGGCGCCCCGACCGGCCGCGCACACGTCCAGAATAACTACCTTCTTTTTGGCTGGAATCTGATTTAAGTAGTCAGCGATTTCCCCGCTCGACAGGGTGTAGTGCTCCCGAGTAAACCGATCGTTCAGATATTCGCTATCCGTTGAGGTGGCGCCAGCAGTCAGGTAGTATAAATCAGGCTCGGTCTGGTCAGGATTACGGTAGTTCACACCATGCCCCGACAGATACAGCACAAAAATATCGTCCAGGCTTAGGGTTTGCGCTGCTTTCAGGGCTTCGATCAGTTGCTGTCGACTCGTTTGTTGCGGGCCATTGGTATAGCTGGTCAGCAGTGAAATCGACACATTGGCCGCTCCCAACAGTTCGCCCGCTGACAGGCGCAGCCCGTTAGCGATCTGTTCGGCATCTTTGTGGGCATAGCGCAGCCCCACGTTGGAGGTGCCGGCAACCACGGCCATCAGCCGAGGGGTTGGGTGGGATGTATTATTGGCGGTTTCTGATGCCACCACACCTTTAGACAAAACTGTCGGACGATAGACAACTCGTTCGGGACGACTACGAATCCAGTTTTCACCGTTGTTGGCGATAACACTAATGACGTTGGCCGTGTCTAACCGATTCTGAAAGCGCGACAGATCCAGGGTAAGCGACAGGGTTTGGGGATGGGGTTTAGGGGAAGATGTGGTCCTTAGATCGTTCACCGCTTCGACGCCCTCGATGAACACCGAGACCTTGCCGATGCCGCCATTGCGGTTCTGTAGCTGCACATGCAATAGACTCCCCTGAAGACTCAGACGAATAGTGGGGGGCAGCGGCACCTGAATAAGCGTGTCTACTTCCCGCAACGGGTTTTTGCTGTAGCCCATCAGAATAGGCAGTAGACCGGGCTGATAGTAGCGTCGTTTAAGCTGGTCGAGTTCAACTATTTTCCAGGGTTCCTGATGGTCGGTAGAATCGTTGACCACATA
Organism: Spirosoma sp. 209; assembly: GCF_002006735.1. Lineage (NCBI taxonomy): Bacteria > Pseudomonadati > Bacteroidota > Cytophagia > Cytophagales > Cytophagaceae > Spirosoma > Spirosoma sp. 209. The sequence continues at coordinate 283,818 of NZ_MVEC01000003.1, forward strand.
GTGCAGTAGCTTCATAGCCACTGGCGAAGCGTCGAACAGGCCGGTGGGGGTCGTCACGACCCAATCGGTATAGTCAACAGCGATCAGCGTAGCTATTTCGTCGCCGGTAGCGATGTTCCAGAGTTTGGTGGTGGTATCCCAGGATCCAGAAACGATAAAGCGACTGTCGGGCGAAAAGGCTACTGTTTCAACCTGATCCGTATGCCCCCTGAAGGTGCGAACGGGTTGGCCTGTCTGCGTATCCCACAGCTTGAGCGTGTTATCCGCTGATCCCGACAACAGATAACGGCTATCTGGTGAGAAGGCCACCGATTTGACCATACCTGTATGCCCTTTAAAGGTACGAACGGGTTGGCCCGTCTGCGTATCCCACAGCTTGAGCGTGTTATCCGCCGACCCTGACAGTACATAGCGACTGTCAGGCGAGAAGGCTACCGATATAACCATATTTGTATGCCCGGTGAAGGTGCGAACCTCCTGCCGAGTTTGCATATCCCACAGCTTGACAGACTTGTCATGTGACCCCGACAGCGCATAGCGACCATCGGACGAGATCGTCACTGTTCTGACGCCATTCGTATGCCCGGTAAAGGAGTGAACTGGCTGGCCCGTCTGTATATCCCAAAGTTTGAGTGTGTTGTCCGATGCCCCTGACAGGGCATAGCGCCCATCGGGCGAGATGGCTGCTGAGTAAACCTGAGCCGTGTGCCCGGTGAGGGTACGAACGTCCCGCCCTGTTTCTACTTCCCATAGCTTGACAGTTTCATCATATGAACCCGACAGGGCGTAGCGCCCATCGGACGAGATGGCTACGGAATGAACGGCATTCGTATGCCCGGTGAAGGTGCGCAGGAACTGACCCGTCTGCACATCCCAGAGTTTGAGCGTATTATCTCTCTCATTTGACTGCCGACTGTAAGCTCCGCCCTTCGCATCACCCATTAACAGGAACTGACCATCGGGCGAGAAGACGACCGATTCGACCATATTCGTATGCCCTCTGAAAATGCGAACTTGCCTCCGCATTGGCACATCCCAGAGCCTGAGGGTGTTATCCGATGATCCCGACAGCGCATGGCGACCATCGGGCGAGAAAGCCACAGATTCAACATGATCTATATGCCCCCTGAGTGCGCGAAGTTGTTGCCCTGACTCAATATCCCAGAGCCCCAGCGTGTTATCCCATGACCCCGACAGCGCATAGTGACCATCGGGTGAGAAAGTCACTGATCTGACAATACTGGAATGCCCTCGAAACGTGCGAATTTCCTGACCCGTCTGTATATCCCAAAGTTTGAGTGTGTTGTCCGATGCCCCTGACAGGGCATAGCGACCATCGGGCGAGAAAGCCACTGAGTAAACATGATCCGTATGCCCGGTGAAGGTGCGAACTGCCCGGCCTGTCTTTAAATTCCAAAACTTTAGGGTCTTGTCCAATGACCCCGATAACACATAGTTGCCATCGGGCGAGAAGGCCACTGAGTAAACCTGATCCGTGTGCCCTTTGAACGTGCGAACTTTCCGGCCCGATTGCACCTCCCAAAGCTTAAGTGTCTTATCCTTCGACCCCGACAGAATGTAGCGCCCATCGGGCGAGAAGGCCACTGATCTGACAATACTGGAACGCTCTCGAAACGTGCGGATTTCCTGACCACTTGCTATGTCCCAGAGCTTGATGGTATTGTCCCATGACCCAGACAACGCATAGCGACCATCGGGTGACAGGGCTACGGAGACGACCTGATCCGCATGCCCCGTAAAGGTGCGAACCTCCCGCCCTGTTTCTACTTCCCAGAGCTTGACAGTTTTATCATATGAGCCCGACAGGGCGTAGCGCCCATCAGACGAGAGAGCCACCGAGAAGACATGATTTGTGTGCCCAATTGGTACGACCAGCTGTGGTTTTTGGGCGTAGCCCATCATCGTACCTACGACAAGCAGCGTGCAAATCAGATAACGGGTCATATAGGAATAAACAGGGTATTGTCTGAGAAGATACGTACTATCCGGCGCTGGCCAGCGAATGGGTCAGATAGGGCAAATTGTTCGTACGCCTGGTTATTCCATAACCTGAAGAAAAGTAACAGAACCGCTCTACTTTCAAGAGACTTGCTGACTGAACGCATGAACTGTCGACATTACTACCCACCGTTCGGCTTTCCTTTGCTGGCGAGTCCCCTATCGCCCCATAGTCAATCCACACCAGGCGTATACAAAGTACGTTCCCAGCCTTAACACGAACAGGCGAATCTCGACAATGCAATACTATCCACTTTCTTACTACCGGGCGCGATACCCAAGCCTACACAGCTGGGGCGTCTGCATTGTCGAAATAGAAGCTAAAAGCTTCACCTCTGGGAGCGCTGACTATCGCCGAGACATTGGCCCACAAACAAAACCTGTTTAACCGGGCATTCCCTGTGTCAGTTGGACCCCGCCGAACGAGCAAAAGCTTGATACATGCGGCCCGTTTCCTGTCGCCCGACAAGCCGCCTACGTGGAGTGTTGGGCTTATTTAATCTCTACCTTATTACCACTACCCGACACCGAAACATCGGCTTTTCCTGCATCCGACTTGACCTTTACCTCGTTCCCGGCTGAATCGACCGCTACTGAATCCGTGTACCCCTGCCCATTGATGGTCACTTTCGATTGTTGCTCATTTTTGATTGGCAACCGGCCAGTAGTAAAGCGACAAACAGAAACGTTTTCATTTTAGCATGACAGATGACCCATCTGTTAGGGGAAGTACCAAGTCAAAGATGGTTGCAACGAATAAAAATATCCTAACGAACGCTTCAGCTTGTCGAAGACAACTCACCTAACGAACAAAAGCCAAACTTGCGGGGCTCTTACCTTGTCGCACGAACGCTGGACCGTTAAAATAACGCAGCCTACCCAAAGGGTTTTGTCGACAACACGCTGAAATGTAATCCCATTTTGGCGTGCTTACCCAACACCCGCAGGGGTTGATGGATGAGGATGCTACGTCCCTGAACACGAACAGCTTCCAACCTTTTCACTTCCTGCTGATTGGGCTGCCCGCTCCCCCTCGGGACGTGCTGCCTGTCACACGAAAATGCTCAAATCCAAGAGTTATTGTATAGAGCATTAAGCATTATTCTAATTGACTTCTTAGCGAATTGCTCTAACTTATTTTCATGATATTCAGGCCTTACTAACAAATCAGAGTCATTAGATGGGTCTTTAACATGTACCCAAGTATTTCTGAATTTTCTTAATTCATGAAGTTCATTCTTTAAATCACTGCTCAGTGAGGAGTTTTCGATTAACTGGTAAAATCCCCAGCCCTTTGATTGTTCAAGAGTAAAATAATCAAATCTTAAATGTGACTCGATTGCGGCTTGACAAGCTAATATGGAAGATAAATTAGCATGTCCGCAAAAAGCTATCTCAGCGTCTTTAGCTAAAAAAGTTGTCCATTCAGATAACATAACACCGCCCTGAAGTAGCTCTTCGTCTAAGCTGTTAATATAGTCCCATTTTTCCTGCTCTGTCATAAATCCACAAAACTTAAAATTTCATATTTGGGCAAACCCTAACACACCGAACCATGTACCCTGTCGCACGGATGCTGATTAGCAAACCAAAACTTGCCTAACAGGGGCGTTTCTCGTGTCAAACGAAACCCACCTAACGAGCCAAAACTGCCCTGTCGAGCCGAGCGATCTGTCGACTGCAAGCTCACCGCTACGTTTTTTTCTGTTTACTTCATCACCCAACGACCGAAAAGGCTGATGGCGAACGAGTTATTTGCCTGAACACGAGACTCTTGCTACCTTTACACCCTTTCGCTTGTTGGGCTGCAAACTCTCCTGCGTGGCGAGCACCCTGTCGCAGGAAACACGCCCCAAAGAGTAATTCTTATTCGAATAACGGACTGATAAGCTGTAATATAAATCCAACTACAAGAAGAATTAAGCCAATATTAGTTAACCATTTTGCATTCTTCAAAGTTGATTTACGATGCTTATCTAAACCTCCAAAGGATACAACATCACCACCGCTTAAAAACGTATCCTTAAAATGCTCTAATGCAGTGATTGATATATTGAGCATCTTTGTAGTTTGATTTAAAGCGATAGCTAAGATCACAGAACCAACGGTATTGAAAATAAGACCAACGATAGACAGCATTGTCATGTGAGTGAACCAAGGTTATAAAATTGATATTAAGCAAGTTCTCTTTGTCAACCGAATGCTAGCTAATGAGCCTAAGCTTGCCCGATTGAGATGTTCGCTCTGTCGGCTATTTCCCAGTGTTAATAATTCTATCAATTTCCATTATTTCAATTTCTTCTTGTGTAGCGGAGCTTAAATCCCAAGCATAACAATTAATCTTACAGTTTTTACATTTCTTACCTACTGTTTCGGCTTCCAAATTGCAAACTCTGCATTTGACACTTAATTGAATACTATTAGCCGCATTTGTTTTTGCAAGAACTTCTTTTAAAGATTCACTTCCGAAATTCGTAGCAATGCTTTTTACAATTTGTCTTACCACTAGAGGCTGTAAAAGGTTCTTCTCTCTTAGTTTTATGAGTGTGTTTAAAAAACCTTCAATATTATTATGAAATTCATATTCTTTTATCTTTTTACCAAAATAAATACCAATAAAAATAGGAAAAATTGATACAATAATTCCTGCAACGATTTCAACAATGTAGTTATCTAAATTTGTTTTTGCTTCGGTATGTAAATATTTACATAAATTCTCACGGTAGTATATCACAAGACATAGACAACCAATTATAAAAGCAATGAATATAACTTTCCTGTGTTTTAGTAAATGACGCATATTCACTAATAAATAATTTAAAAATGAGGATACTGGTTATGTAACAAATGACCGTCTAACTTTTCAACTTGGCCCAGTTAGGCAGATTTACTCTGTCAGCCGAAACCCGGAAATGACAGGGTAAATCTGCCTAACTGGGACGTTTCTCGTGTCGCATAGAACCCCGAAATGTAAGCCTAAAGTTACCTTTTCGGGGTGTTTAAACTGTCCTACGGAACCCGCCACGCAAGCACATCTTGGCCGGTTCACCCAACACCCCTGAGTGTTGATGGATGAGCACGCTACATGCCTGAGCAAAACCAACCCGAAACCTTTACACACTCAGTAAGATGTACTGCTACTTTTTAACTTATTGATAACCAGCGCACTAAAAAGTAGCAGTTTTCGGGGGTTTGTTCGTGCGCGAACACGGTGGTGGTTGGGCTATCCACTTTCCTCCGGGACGGGCAACCTGTCGACGGATGACTAAGATTTATAAACAATTAGAGTATTCATTATGAGGTCAAAAAAGAGCGAATACATCTCTTTATACTTTGCCAAATCTATCTTATCTTTATTTATTTGAAAATTTACAATTAAATTATAATGTTTATCAGTAATAAAATAATGCTTACAATAAAAGTTAATATTAAACCCCATTCTCTCATATTCATCTTCATATTCTAAAACCAAGCCATGACATCTATCAATAATGATACGTTTATCACTAATTTTTTTTACTTTTTCTGTTGCAATTTTTTCAAGTAAAAAATCTGGTTGCAGTTGAAGATCAGCTATTTCTTTTGTTGTGGATTTTGTCCACTCATCATCGGGTATGTTCAAGTCTAGTACAACTGTATTTAACACAACCGTAAAAGCAGCCATAACGCTTTGATGAAAATTTTGAACGAACCATAAAACATGTGGTCGCTTACCTTCTCTGATAGACCAGCTTAGAGGAATTTCTATTTCAAATCCAAAACCTTGTGATTTTGTATTCTCTAAAGAATAGAGAGTTCTTTTAAAGCCTCGCCTGTATTCCTCTAAGGGATTTGAATCAAATTCAGGTTTATAGGCTAATAAGATTTCTAACATAGGAGAGGGAATGAATCCTTTTGCTCTAAGTCCAATTTCAATAATAAATTCTTTAGATGTATCAAGTGTAAAATCATCTTCATTAATAAAAGTATCTAAATGCTCTATTAATATTTTATTATAATTATCCCATCCATCTGCCAAAGTTTTTTGTAATGTATTGATAATATTTTCAACTGATGAATTAAAAGAAAGCTTCCATTCTAGCCTAGCTAACAATATGTCCTTTTTTAATTCCTTATATCTCTTTTCAATTATATCAAGCGATCTCTCTTGACCAAAATAAAATCCATAAGTTCTCATTAGACCGCTAAACATCTCTCTGGTTATTACCTCGTCATTCTTGGAGAAATCGTTATCGACGCTATGCGATTTAACCAAAACCATTTGTCCTAATTCATGATCAGGGTTCTTAATTTCTCCGCCAATTGGCTGCTGATTTGAGATATTACCAGTTCTTCTTACCACTTCCGTGATTATTTCTAAAACAGATATATAGGTATTTTCATTTTCCTTAAGATAGTTGATTAGTGAATTTGTAAACGGACTACCTTGGCCAGGTTTTCCATCAGATACTGTTTCTATGCCCCCTGAAGCTAAATACCACCTAGACTTCCTCGAATCTAACTTACTATAGTTTTTTTCATTTATGTTGTCTCCCTTTGTTAAAAACGTTCCTGAGAAACAAGAATCGGATATTAAAAAAATATGCTTCGCCTTAATGTCTTCGATAATATCTTTTAAAATCACATTTGGAATGTAATCTATAGCTGAGTCAGTAGCGTCGAATGGAATCCATGAGCCTTTACCGGTAGTATGATTAATTTGCCCATGACCTGCATAATAAATAATTAAATTATCCTCATCCGTAGATAAATATTGGAGAGAAGTTAATTTTTCAAGAATATTTCTTCTTGTAGCTGATTCATTATAAATTGGATCTACAATCGTTTGAAAATTATAATTTTCTGTAAGTTCTCTAATAATATCTTCACAGCCTAAAACTGAATTGTTTAGATTGTTATATCTATCATCTTGATATCTATCTATACCAACAACTAAAAGGTAATTAACTCTATCGCCAAGCTTAGACATTCCTGTAAAAGTAAATTAATACTTAAACTCAACTTAAAGGATTTTCTACTTAGAATAAATATGTTCTTGTCGCACGCTACGTGGCAAACCCACCTGTTAAACTGGCTCAGTCAGGGTGTTTCTCGTGTCGACCGAAGCTTCAAAACGAGCCAAAGCCGCCTTGTCGCGGGACGTATCGCCTGTCGACCGAAGCCCGACCGCTACGTTGTTTCTTAGCTTGACTAGTTCGCCCAACGCCAACGGGTATTGATGGTGAGCACAAAACGCAACTGAACACACGTACCTAAACCTTTACACACCCGTTCGGTTGGGCTGCCCAACTTTCCTCCGGAACGAGCGGCCTGTCAACGGAGAGTTACTCCACGCGGAACGAATCAAAAACGCACGCATCCCTGCTTTTCAGATCCGCGCGAAGCCTAGATACTTTCCGCTTTATTGGGTTAGCCCATTACTAAGTATCTCTATCTCATGCCGACCGAGTTCGTTTAAAGCTTGTCAGCGCCTAAGTACCCCTTGTCGCTCGGAATACCAAAATCAAGCAATCGAATCATTGTATTACCCCAAGATTATTTATGTTCACCAAAATTAATCTCGAACTGCCCGATAGCTGCAATCTTCTCTCTCCTGAGTTGAGAGCTTTGATTTGTTGCTGCTAAATCCACACCTCTTATAATTTCCTGCACAGTTAAAACTCTATTTTGGGTAACTTTAATGATTCCAGATTCATCAATTTGCCTGTTTTGCTGAAGTACACATCTTATCGCTGTTCCATTTATAAATTCAATTTTTTTATCAAGTACGTCGTTTTTGAACTGTTTATCAGACATTTCAAAACTTATTACTTTGCCGTTATACAAGCCCTTCCAATTGAAATTTCCTTTCTTCAAAACAGGAGATATAATTTCAATAATAGCATTGTCATCTATTAAAGAAGCAACATTATCACTATGCAAGATAAAATAAGCGAATGCAGACTTTTCTATTGTTTTGGCTTCTTCGACAGGTTTGTTATTGGAGTTTAATCGTTGAACTGATAATTTATCTATTTTGGAATACGTAACCAACCGCTTGTAAAAATTAGACCGTCGCCAGTTTACTTTATAATCTTCGTCAAGAATATCAAGTGCATTTTGCAGTGTGTCCTCTGAAACTAATTTATCATTACGTATTGTATCTCTTATTTTTCTAAGTTCTTCACGTTTCAATTCATTATCAAGTGTCAAATTTTCAATCTGAAGACGAGTTAGTTCTTTATTTTCAACAGGCATCCTCGCAATAAAGATGCCTATCAAAGTAATTAAAATTGTAATTTGATTTGAATTTTTTCCGATAAATTTCCAGACTTCTTTTAAACCACCTTCGTCAAAAGCTTCACTTTCTACTTCTACATCTATGTCGAAAATTGATGTTATTTCTTTATATATAGATAATAATTCTTTTTCACACTGGTTCCTTATAAAGGCATTCATCGAGTGTGAATTATCACGGAAGTAATAATGCAACTCTAATTTGTTCGCTTGCTCCGCCACTTTTAAACTATTTACTAAATATTTAGTTAAGCACTCGCACTATTTTAATTCACTATACTACCCTCTGCTAGGTAATAGAGTTCAGAATTGGGCTGCCAAGTTTCCTTATCTGCAAGCCCACTGTCACTATCATAGTGACAGCGCGAAGTGCAAAAATACCAATCGGATTCAAGACCAATCCGAAACCTTTCACCACATGATAAACCCGTCTTGTCGATCCTTAAAAACAGAGACGCTTACTTTGGCGGACCCAACCCACCTGATTCACTAAAGCTAAATCAGTGAGGCATTTACCCTGTCGCACGAACACCGACCATCTAATTAAACACTACTTGGCATGACGATTCTCATATCGTCAGGAGCGACCTAACGAGCCTAAAGTTAATCTGTCAGTACGTTTCTCGTGTCGCACGGAAGCCCAGCACTACTTTTCTGGCTGTTAGCACCACCCAACATAATATTGTACGTAAACTCAATTAATGACAAAGTGCTGGTGATCAAACAATTGACGTTAATTGCATGAACAGAAAACTCTTCCTTTTTGTAATTATCTTTACCACAACAGCAATCTGGTATAATAATAGACACATCGTGTGTACCGATCACTAACAAGAAGCCAGAAAACCAGACTCGTTGTGGTCGAATTTATTATCCGGTAGTAAAACGGGGATGGGCTGCCAGACTGGTTCTGGGCAACGGGGGCGGCAGATTTGTAAAAAAACGTTAGCCGGGTTTTGTATCTTGCCCGAAACTGCCCATTCATTCCTATGCGTCAACGGATCTACCTGTTACTCTGTTTCTGGCTGCCCCTGGCCGCGGCTGCCCAACCCACTACCATCCTGCCCGAACGCGAACGGGCCCGAATTGTCGATGAGATTCTCGAAGACCGGTTCAACAACCTGCTCCCGCAGCTGATGCGTCGCGAAGGGCTGGATATGTGGATCATTATCTCCCGCGAATACAACGAAGACCCGGTGCTTCGGACCATGTTGCCCAGCACCTGGCTCTCGGCCCGCCGACGGACAATCATGGTCTTTTACGACACGGGCAAGGAAGTAGAAAAGCTGGCCATTGCCCGCTACGATGTCGGCAACCTGCTCAAAGGCGCCTGGGATATCGATGTGCGGCCCAACCAGTGGGAAGCCCTGGCCAAAATCATCGAGGACCGTAAGCCGAAAAAGATTGGCCTCAACACCTCCACCAACTACGCCCATGCCGATGGCCTGTCGTCGACCGAACAACGGGAGTTTCTGGAAAAGCTGCCCGCCGATTACCGCAAACGCATCGTGTCGGCCGAGAAGGTAGCCGTGGGCTGGCTCGAAACCCGCACCGAGAAAGAAATGGCGATCTACCCCATGATCTGCCGGCTGTCGCACCAGATCATTCAGGAAGGGTTTTCGGAGAGCGTGATCCAGCCGGGCGTCACCACCACCGACGATGTGGTCTGGTGGTTCCGGCAGCGTATCACGTCGCTGGGACTCGACACCTGGTTTCACCCAACGGTGGATGTGCAGCGGGCCGACAGCCAGGATTTCGAGCACCTGCGTACGTTTTCGAAGCGGCCCGATAAGCAGGTGATCATGCCCGGCGATCTGCTCCACGTCGATTTCGGCATCACCTATCTGCGCCTGAACACCGATCAGCAGCAACACGCCTACGTACTGCGCCCCGGCGAAACGGATGTTCCCGATGCGATCAAAGCCGCGTTCAAACAGGGTAATCGCCTGCAGGATATCCTGACCGACCAGTTTAAGGCCGGCAAGACGGGGAACCAGATGCTGCTGGCCGCCCTGGATCAGGCGCAGAAAGAAGGCATCAAAGGCACCATCTACTCGCACCCCATTGGCGTGCATGGCCACGCGGCCGGCCCTACCATCGGCCTCTGGGACCAGCAGAAGGGTGTTCCCGGCACGGGCGATTACCCGCTGCTGGCCAACACGGCCTACTCCATCGAGCTGAACGCGGCCGTCGAGCTGCCGGCCTGGAAGAAAACAATCCGGATCATGCTCGAAGAAGACGGCTTCTTCGATGGACAGTCGTTCCGCTACATCGACGGACGGCAAACGGAGATCTACACCATTCCCCGCCAGCTGGGGTATGTGAAGTAGGGGCTAAACCAGAACGGGTGCCTGCCATAGACTGAGCGATGAAGCAGCAGGTCTACGGCAGGCACCCGTTCGTTTACCGGTATGGCTTAGGCCAGGCGGTTGATGCAGTTCAGATCTTCGAACGCGATTTTCAGGCGCGACACCATGCTTTCTTCTCCTTTGCGGAGCCATACGCGCGGGTCGTAGTATTTCTTGTTCGGCGAGTCGGCTCCTTCGGGGTTACCGAGCTGGCTTTGCAGGTAGCCTTCTTTCGCTTTGTAGTAATTCAATACCCCTTCCCACATGGCCCACTGCATGTCGGTGTCGATGTTCATCTTCACGGCGCCGTAGCGGATAGCCTCCCGAATTTCTTCCCGGCTCGATCCTGATCCGCCGTGGAATACGAAGTTTACCGGCAGCGGCCCCGTTCCGAATTTCTCCTGGATGTAGTTCTGGGAGTTGTTCAGGATGATCGGCGACAGTTTCACATTACCGGGCTTGTATACCCCATGAACGTTACCGAAAGCCGCAGCAATGGTGAAGTTCGGCGATATTTTGCTCAGCTCTTCGTACGCATACGCCACTTCCGACGGCTGGGTGTACAGCTTGCTGTCGTCAACGTCCGAGTTGTCGACGCCGTCTTCTTCGCCACCCGTTACGCCCAGCTCGATTTCGAGGGTCATGCCGATTTTGGCCATCCGCTCGAAGTATTTGGCGCAGATCTCGATATTCTCTTCGATCGGCTCTTCCGACAGGTCGAGCATGTGCGAGGAGAACAGCGGCTTACCGGTCTGGTCGAAATGTTTTTCGCCCGCCGTCAGCAGCCCGTCGATCCAGGGCAGCAGTTTTTTGGCGCAGTGGTCGGTATGCAGAATGACCGGAACGCCATACAGCTCGGCCACCTGATGAACATGGGTAGCGCCCGAAATCGACCCGGCAATCGCGGCCTGTTGTTTGTCGTTTGGCAACGCTTTTCCCGCGTAGAAAATGCCGCCCCCGTTCGAGAACTGAATGATCACGGGCGAGTTAACGACCTTGGCCGTTTCCAGTACGGCGTTGACGGAGTCGGTGCCAACAACATTGACAGCCGGCAGGGCGTAATCATTCTCGTTAGCATGCCGAAAAATTTCGGAGACAGCGTCACCGGTCACGACGCCGGGTGCAAATCGAGTGGCTACATCGCTCATAAGAAGGGTATTTTTGGATTCGTTCAAGATATAATTTGCCGGAAAGCAGATTTCCGCCTGTCACGGCCAACGGGGGGTAAAATTGCGGATAATCCGGAAATAATACTACTTCAGCCACCGCGGTTCCGCGCCCAGGCCCGTCTTATTAGTCGACCAAAGCGTCTGATCCGGTTTTATTTCTCCGGAACAACCCGCCTGATTTACAGCCAGTCGCTCCGGTAGTGCACCCTTGTTATCTGTTGCTATCAGTAGGCAATCGGGGCCGACGGGTTTGTCTGGTATAGCTTTTTCGCTCTACCTTGCATCCATTCGCTAAACCCAGACTCGTATGAAAACCGTATTCTTTTGCCCGATGTGGGGCATGGAAAGCCTGTCCTATCCTGAAGCCGCCAAACGGGTAAAAGCCGCTGGCTACGACGGCATGGAAATATCGGCCGGACCCGGCAAACGCAAAGAAGCCGTTCAGGTTATGCGCGACCAGGGCCTGGAGGTGATTCTGATGGCCTTTGGCGGAGGCAGCAACTTTACCGAGCATAAACAGAAATACCGCGATGACCTGCTCGATATTGCGGCCAACAAACCGCTCTTCATCAACGCGCATACCGGTCATGACTACTTCACCTTCGAGCAGAACGCCGAACTGATCCAGACCGCTCTCGACGTGCAGAAGCAGACCGGGGTCCGTATCCTGCACGAAACCCACCGGGGACGGTTCAGCTACAGCGCCCCGGCTATTCAGTACTACCTGCTCAAACTACCCGATATGCGCCTGACGGCCGACTATTCGCACTGGGTCAACGTGGCCGAGTCGTACCTGGCCGACCAGGCCGAGAACGTAACCCGGGCTATTGCCGTCAGCGACCATATCCACTGCCGGGTTGGCCAACCCGAAGCCCCGCAGGTGTCGGACCCGCGCGCCCCCGAATGGCAGGCCGCGCTGGAAAGCCACGCCAAATGGTGGGACGCCATCCGGGCCCGGCTCCAGAAAGCCAACGCCCCTACCCTGACCGTTACCTGCGAGTTCGGGCCGGCGCCGGGCTACCTGCCCACCCTGCCCTACACCAACCAGCCCGTAGCGAGCCAGTGGGACATCAACGTCTTCATGAAAGACTACCTAAAAAAGCGCTGGCAGGAAAATTGATACATCCATTCCGAATAGCGCAATATGCGTTGGCAAACGAGCTGAATCCTACGGCGTTATTTGTAACTTTACTTCATGCTCCGCTCTCTCTTCATCGCTTGTGTGTTTCTCTGCGTTTCCCTGCCACCGGCGCAGGCGCAACTGGCGCAATCGCTGCGGATTGAGATCCCCTCAGACCCCAACGAACCCGAAGCCTTCGACGTTGTTCCGCTGGCCGACCGGGGGGTACTGATGACCGTACGAACGGGCGGTTTTTTCGACAACAGCCCGGCCGAATTCACGTTTCAGAAGTTCGACACCAACCTGAAATCGCTGTGGAGCGTTCGGTTCAAACAGGACATCAAGTACAGACCGCTGCTGTCGTATAATGATCAGCAGTACATGTATCACCTCTTTCGGGAGTACGATACGAACCGGTTTCAGTTTCTGCGACTCCACCTCGACGATGGCGTTGTTGAAACGATTGACGGTGTGCTGCTCGACCAGTTCGACATTCAGCAGTTCAAGGTGATGGGGAGTCAGGCCTACGTGGGTGGCTACCGCCATCAGCGCCCGGTGGTGATGGCATTTTCCTTTTTCGACGGTTCAGCCAAAGTCCTGCCCGGTTTGTACGTGAACCATATGGACATCAGCAGCCTCGAGCTCGACGAAACCCGACGGGAGATCAATGTGCTGGTTCACTCCACCCGGCGCCGGTGCCGGTTCTCGATACGCACCTACAGTTACGACAGCAAACTCATTCGCGTAGTCGATTTCGACGGGGCTAAAAACAGCCTGATTTCCGGCAAGTTGCTGCCCGTCAACGAGCACGAATCCCTGCTGGTCGGTAACTACTCGGCCGATTGTACGCCTTATTCGCAGGGTATCTACGTGACGCGCGTACGGCACCCCGAGCCGGGCGAATCCATGGCCGAGGTCACCGCCGACGCCGTAGGGGCGATTCAGTACATCGAGTTTTCGGAACTACAGAACTTTTTCAACTACCTCAAACCCCACCGCCAGCAAAAACTCAGGGCCCGGGCACAGAAGAAAAAAGAAGAAGGCAAGGATTACAAGTTCCGCTACCGGCTGCTGGTGCATGACCTGCAACCCACCCCAACCGGCCTCACCCTCGTTGCGGAGGTCTACTATCCGCAATACCGGACCAGCACCCTGGGCTACAGCGGTTACCTCCGCGGAGCCGACCGGTACGACGGGTTTCGCTATACCCACGCCTTTGTTTGCGGCTTCGACAAACAGGGAAAACTGTTGTGGGACAACTGTCTGCCCATCAAAGAGCTGCTCAATGCCGAGCTAACCGAAATGGTACAGGTCTCCCAGCAGGGCGACCGGATGGTGCTGGCCTACCCGAACGACGGCGAAATAACGACCGAAGTGATACAGGGCAACAAAGTGCTTAAGGAAACGGAAAAGATAAAAATACAGACCAGCGATACCGACGAACGCGTCACCTACTCGGCGCAGGAAAACCTGATGGCCTGGTACGACCGCCACTTTCTGGCCTGTGGCTTCCAGAAGATTGCAGCTTCTAAAGCATTTCCGAACCCGCGCGAGGTCTTTTACCTGAACAAACTCACCTACGATCCCGATGCCCGCCCCGCCAGTACGGCTAGCCAAAAAACCGCCGGATCAGGGCGATGATCAGGTTCAGCAGCACACTGACCACCAGACAGGTGACGATAGGAAAGTAAAAGCCTCCCCCGTTTTTGCCCATAATCCGGATGTCGCCGGGAAGGCGGCCCAGCCAGCTGAGCCGATCGCCCAGGACATAAATAACGAGCCCGACCAGCAGCAGGGCTGCCCCCGCCAGCATGATGTATTTACCAACCGTTGCGTTCATATAAATAAGCGTCCCTTCCCGTCAACGAAAGCCCCCGCGGTTGCGGTTCAGTCAGGCTTATAAAATCAGGTCGTCCGGATTCTGAATCTCGCGCAGGTCGGTGGTCACCTCAAAGCGGCCCGCTCCGGCGCGGTGCAGCGGATCATGACTAAAGTAAGGGCTGAAGTCAAGCTCCGTCAGCGCCTGAATCTGCGACAGCGGCACCTGGTACGTCCGAAACGCCCCAAATCCGTCTTCGGCTATTCCTTCGCGCAGATCGACCAGCAGGCTTTTCTGACTCAAGAGATAACCCGTCATGGAGAGTTCACCATCTTTTTTGATCACGGCGGCTACTTTCCAGAACTGGAGCGGCAGCAACACCCCCCGGTAGGGTATATCGGCCTCGCCGAAAACCGGCCCCGTAAACACCGACACCTTCAGCTGGGCCAGCTTCGTATTGTTCAGGATATAATCTTCCAGGTCGGCCCAGGCTTTCTGGTTCAGGCCCGCATGTTGTGGGCACGAGTTCGTGTAATGAAAGGTGTCGTCATTGGCCTGCTGGGCCTGCGCGCCCCAGACCGGATCGAGCCGCCGAACCATGTGACCCCGGTCCAGGTCGTTGTTGGCATATACCTCCGGCCCGGTCTGGTAGGTTTCGCTCAGGCGCGGGTCCAGAATCCAAACGTCGGAGCGGCCCATCGACTGGGTTCGCTGACCGTCGATGTTCACCGCCGTGGCTACAGACAGTCGCCGGATCCGGTGCATCGCCACGCTGAAATTTCGATAGGCCAACACGGTTTTCTGGTCGATTGTCAGAGCCAGCCGGTCCGTGATCGGGGCCAGCAGCGACTCGAACGAAATGGACGTTCCGGTCAGAAAAGCCGGGTCGTAGCCGTTGCGGTCTGTGTAGGTCCGGGGTGCTGGCTTGCGCGTCTCGAACCCAACGGCTACCGGACCGAAGCCGACCGAGACAGCCTGTTCCACCCCGGCTGCGCCCAGCTCGATACGGATCCGGAGCGGAACGGTAAACTGAATAGTTCGTACCGTTGCATCGGTCGATACGGGTATAGCGGCCGCTACTGACGAAGATGTGTTGTTGTCTGACATGGCTGACGGAACGGTTTAGGGGCAGACGCTGACCGAATCGGACAGGGCGAACTGGGTGAGTGATAAAGTTAATGTACAATTTTGGGGTATAGGTCGACTGGGTTCACAAGCGGCTAACTAGCTTATTTAACGGCCGTTAGATTAACGTATGTCGTACAGCAGCAACCAGACGAATACAATTTATTTACGAACATCTCTTGACTTTGATAGATAATTTCTCTACTTTTGCACCAGATTTTACAAGCGGCATCCGTCGCGTCTCTGTTCTCTCACTATTTACACGCTGAGTTAGGTCTGACAGAGTCCGGTATGGACATACCACAGTACGGATGTACAGATGGGTTTTCTGGGTGGACGTCCCGCCGTGAGCGGGACATTTGCGCGTGGGCTAATCGGTCAATTTTCATTGTCTTCTCCCCTATTGACAGGCTGGGGGTTTGGTGGTCCTTGTTGGGTCGTTGGGCAATCGTTCGTTGGGCAATTCTCGCATTATCGCGCCGTTCACTGGCACATACTCGTCTTCGCTTGGAAAGTTTAAACAAAACTTTCTAAGAGTAATGAAAACGAAAAAAAGTAACACAGATGAGCAGGATCTTCTGCTCACACAGGATCAGCCTACTACCGACGTTGCCGCCGTTGACGTCCCCAAGGCTAAAGTTCCCCGCAAAAAAGCAGCTAAACCGGAAGAGGCTCCTGTAGCCGCAGCCCCGGTCGCTGATGACAATGACGCCGAAACGCCCGTTGCCAACACCGAGGTAGAACAGGCCGTTGCCGAGGTTATTACGGTTGATGAAACAACGCCGGCCGCAGCCCCGGCGCAACCCGTTGTTGATCCCAACCAGGTGCTTTTCTCGCAGCTGGATATTTCTGACGAGATTTTACAGGCCGTTACGGACATGGGCTTCATTAGCCCGTCGCCCATCCAGGCCGAAGCCATTCCGCCCATTCTGGCGGGTCGTGACGTAATTGGTCAGGCCCAGACAGGTACGGGTAAAACGGCCGCGTTTGGTATTCCTACCCTCGATCTGATCGACACCCAGGACCGCTCGGTACAGGCGCTGATTCTCTGCCCCACCCGCGAACTGGCCCTTCAGGTAGCCGACGAAATTCGTAAGCTGGCCAAATACAAACGCGGTGTACGCATCGAAGCCATTTATGGTGGCGACTCGATCGAACGCCAGATCCGGTCGCTGAAGAGCGGGGTGCATATCGTAATCGGTACGCCCGGCCGCGTTATGGACCACATGGAGCGCAACACGCTCAAACTCGACAACGTTAAGATGATGATTCTGGACGAAGCCGATGAGATGCTCGACATGGGCTTCCGCGAGGATATCGAAAGCATTCTGGAAGATATGCCCCAGGAGCGCCAGACGATTCTGTTCTCGGCTACGATGTCGAAACCGATCATGCAGATTACCCAGAAGTTCCAGAAAGATCCGGTGCTGGTGAAGGTCGTGAAGAAAGAGCTGACCAACGTCAACATCGAGCAGGTCTACTTCGAGGTGAAACCCAAGGCGAAAGTCGAGGTGATGTGCCGCCTGATCGATATGTATGACCTGAAACTGCTGCTGGTTTTCTGTAACACCAAGCGCAAGGTCGACGAGATCGTTGAAGACCTGCAAATCCGGGGCTACCAGGCCGAAGGGCTGCACGGTGACCTGCGGCAGGCGCAGCGCAACAACGTAATGGGCAAGTTCCGCTCGGGTACCACCAGCATTCTGGTCGCGACCGACGTAGCCGCCCGCGGTATCGACGTAGACGATGTCGACGCCGTGATCAATTTTGATATTCCCCTCGACGAAGAGTATTACGTACACCGTATCGGCCGGACCGGCCGCGCGGGTAAGTCGGGCCGGGCGTTCTCGATGGTCGGTCGCGATGAGAAATATCGCTTCCGCGAAATCCAGAACTACACGAAAGTACGGGTCGAGAAAGGCGTTATTCCGTCCTTCGAAGACATTGTCGGTATTCGTAAAGCCCGCTTTATCGAACAGATTCAGCAGACCATTCAGGACAGCAAAGACCTGAACCTGTACGAAGATACGCTGACCCAGCTTCACCACGCGGGCTTCTCGACCGAGCAGATCGTAGCCGCCCTGGTAAAACGCAGCATGGGTCTGGAGAAAAACGAATTTGCCGATCAGAACCTGGCCCTCGAAGACGATCGCCGTCGTGAGGATCGGGGCGGACGGGGCGACCGGTTCGAGCGCGGCCCGGGTCGGTTCGACGACCGGCGTGGCGGTTCACGCTTCGGCGACCGCGAGGATCGGGGCGGCTCACGCTTCGGTAACCGCGACGATCGGGGTGGTTCGCGCTTTGGCGACCGCGACGACCGCGGTGGCTCACGCTTCGGCAACCGCGACGATCGGGGTGGCGACCGGAAGCAATACTTCGAGCGCGATGACAAACGGGCGCCCCGCGAGCGCGAAGCGAACATGACCCGCCTGATGGTTACCATCGGTCGTAAGGATTACGTTCGGCCGGGCGATATCGTAGGCGCTATTGCCGGTGAAGCCAACATTCCGGGCAACACCATCGGCAGCATCGATATTTTCGACAAGTACACCTACGTTGATGTGCCTAAAGACGTAGCTAACCGGGTCGTTGATGCCATGGAAGGCAACACGATCAAAGGCCGTCGGGTCAACATCGAGATTGCCCGCTAAGCGCGAGCAACTCATCTATACACCAAAACGCCGGACGGTTTCGATCGTCCGGCGTTTTGTGTTATACGGGTTAGTCACCCTGCTGCGTCATGCCATACTCGAAGATCTTCTCCCGGACCTGACGGGCGCGGGCTTCGTCGGTTTTCTGCCTGAAGCGCTCGACTTCGTCGCACCACCGACGAGGCTCTTCGCTATCTCGACCAGTGCGATGGGCAGGCAGGAGTCCTTTCTAAGCTGGTGTTGCTGAAGCTGTACCTGCCCGATGCTGAACAAGCGTGGCGGTTTCTGACCCAGGGGAACGATCGTTCGTGGAAGCGCTCATTGTCTATTTTGGTACTCAGCCTGTAGAGTTCGCCCGCCGATGTAATTCAGGCCTACGAACTGGGCGCCAATTCATACATTATCAAGCCCGTTAACCTGGCATACCTATTTTTCCTCGCTGCGTCTGTACTGGTGGGAAACGGTTACGCTGCCCGTGGTAAGCCCCGCACCAAAGCCGTGAGAGCTACGGCAATTCGTAGTAATACCCGAAGATAATTCCCATTTCATCCTCACTGGTCAGGCCGAAACCAACGGCCTTGCTGGTGGTATTGTTGTAGGTAATTTCGGAAGTAAGCCCTTCGCCGGCCTTCAGGTCGATGGGTGTTTTGAAGGTAATAATGTCCGGATGCTCCCAGTCGGTCGAGGTATAGATAATCTCGCCGTCGCGGGTGCCGCCCTTGATCCGGATCACGAACTTTTCGCCCAGCTTGTGCATGTGCGACGTCAGCGTCAGAATACGACGCGGTTTGTTGAAGGTGAACGATCGGGTGGCGGTGGTGCGCTGATTGGGCGGCAGGTTCAGGCTGCTGTTGCCCAGATCGAGCGTCTGCACGACCTGTTTGACCTGCGCGGGGTCTATGCTGTAGAGATTGAACTGCGCTTCGCCCTTCATAACGCCATCGGTCTTGTTGACGTAATGCGAGTTCAGATCGAGCGACGCGCCGGCGGGCAGCAGCAAGGCCATGCCTTCAGGAAACGTGTAATCGATATACTGCGCCTGCGATCCGGCCAGGTACACGTGGTTCGACATGGTCAGGGCCGTCGCGAAGTTCAGCGAGTTGTCGGGGTTACGCAGATCGCGGATGTCGTTCAGGTTCGGCAGCAGGCTTTTGTTCCGAAAGTCGTAGGCTACAAAGTGATGGCTGCCGCTGCGCATCTTGATCTCGTAGCGGTTTACGTACATGGGGGCCGTGTTGCCCACCAGCTGACGGGTAAATAGCTCGCGTTCAAACTTCGGCTGGATATCGAAAGCCGCAATCCGCATCTGTATCCCCCGCCCGCTGGCCGGTGCCGCCAGGGGTTCGTAGGTGGCTCCGGTAGTCGTTTTATCATCCAGCAGAGCCGCATCGGCCACACTCCCCGTTTTTGGAGCGCCCGCTTCGATCCAGCGCCGAACAAACTCGACCTGACCATCGGGCAGTTGCGCACTCCCCAGCGGCATCAGGTTACCGTACTGACGGCCGCTATGGTGACCGGCGCTGGCGTTGAGTTTATGGTAAAGCAGGCTCTCCAGCGACGCAAACGCCTTTACCCGCTTCAGCCCGTCGGCTTTGGCTGAACTGTTTTTGGGGTCAACGCCCACCAGGTTCTGATACGCCAGCCCCGCAGCCAGTACCAGGCCGTGCTGCGCAAACGAAGGGTCTTTCTCCGACGCGTGGCAACCCGCCGTAGCACAGGAGGGGGTCAGAATTTTCTGCTGCATCAGGTCGAACGACGATACCGCCGTGGGGTCGTCGGTCGCGTCGGTGGCGGCATTCTGGCACGAAGCCATGGCCAGCAGCAAACAGGCAACTCCAATTCCTGAGGGCAAGAGCGTAGACGTCAGACGGTTCATACAGGTTTGGGAGGAAATGCGTTCGTTCTGATAACGAAAAAACAGCGGCTGTAATACCGCACAAGTTACCTGTTTTTTTGTTGCGATGGGCAGCTAATTCCCTGATTCAGAAACGGAGAACAAAGTCCTGCCGGGGCTGTTCGGTACGCATAAATACGAGCCCTACCCAGTACAGATCAACCGTTACGCGCACCGCCGGGTGGTTCTTTATGTACGCCCAGGCCTGCTCCATCTCCTCCGACCAGTGAATGTCGTCGAATACAAACACCGTATCGTTATGGGCGTGAGGCAGGCAGGTTTCGAAATAACGGACTGTAGGCTCGTAGCGATGGTTGGCATCGAAAAATACCAGATCGAGCGCGTCGAGGGAGGCAAGCCGGGCCGGCAGGGTTTCGTCGAGGTTGCCCACCACAACGGTTGTATTGTCAATATTGAGCTGCTCGAAGTGCTGACGGGCCAGCGCAGCCGTTTGCGGACAACCTTCAAACGTCCACACCTGCCCCTGGTTGAGCCGGGCGGCTTCGGCCAGATACGCCGTTGTCAGCCCCAGCGAAGTACCCAGATCGAGCACCGTTCGCGCCCGGAAGCGCCGAATCAGCCGGTAAAGCAACCGACCAAAGCGGGCGGGCTTCTGCGAATGCCGGGCAATATCGGCCACGCTGCGCTGCCGCGAGCCATTTACTTTCGAGCCTGCCCCGAAGTCGGTAATATCGATCCGGTTTTTGTTCCGACGTACTTCGTGTCGAAGCGAGCGGATTGGCGCAAAAGCCGGTTCACGCCGGTTGTCGGCCTGGATAACTTGGGTATACAGGGCAAATAAAAAGGGCGAATGCAGCGAGTGCTCGTCGCGAGCGCGGCCGAGGTAGCGGAAATAAGAACGAACCAACGGAGAAAGTAATGACTAATTTAAGCGGAATGGCACGACCATCGTAAACTCGGGAATATTTACCTGGAGCCGTTTTCCGTCAATAATGCGCTCGACCAGATAGGTGCCGGCCATCTTGCCCATACTCGACCGGAGGTTACAACCCGACACGTATTCGTGTACCTCACCCGGCTCCAGAACGGGTTGCAGACCAACTACGCCCTCGCCTTCGACCTCTCGGACGGTGCCGTTCGAATCGTAGATGAGCCAGTGCCGGCGAAGCAGCTGGATGGTGTAGTCGCTCGCGTTTTCGATCGTGATTCGGTAGGTAAATACGTAGTGTGCCTGAAGCGGGCTGGAGTAGTCCGATTGATACTCAGTCTTCACGCTCACTTTTACGCCTTCAGTGACTGACGATACCATAATTATCCTGTCGTTTGGCAACCTTACAACGAAAATACGGTTGATAAGTTATTTTACGCAAGAACCCATCTTAAAAATTTTCGGGGTATAGGTTCCAGCGGTTTTGGCCTATAATTCCCATTCACCCGTATCAGTTCCCGCAAATGAAAGTTTCCATAGCCGAATCCTGGCAACCTTACCTGCAACCTGAATTCGACGCGCCCTATTTTCAGCAACTGGCCGAATTTCTTAGACAGGAATACAGCACCCAGCGCATTTTCCCGCCGGGAAAACTGATTTTCAACGCATTCGACAAATGTTCGTTCGACGACGCCCGGGTCGTTATTCTGGGGCAGGACCCTTACCACGGCGAAGGGCAGGCCAACGGACTGGCGTTTTCGGTAGCCGACGGTATACAGAAGCCCCCCTCCCTGGTCAATATCTTCAAAGAAATTCAGGATGACCTGGGCAAGCCCGTTCCTAAATCGGGGAACCTCGAACGCTGGGCCAGTCAGGGGGTTATGCTGCTCAACGCTACGCTGACCGTTCGCGCCGGGCAGGCGGGGTCGCACCAGGGCAAAGGCTGGGAAACATTTACCGACTCGGTAATCAAACTGATTTCCGACCAGAAACAACACGTGGTCTTCATGCTCTGGGGAGCCTACGCCCAGAAGAAAGGGGCCGTGATCGATAGTAAGAAGCACCTGGTTCTGAAATCGAAACACCCCTCCCCCATGGCAGCCCAGTGGGGCGGCTGGTTCGGTAACAAACACTTTAGCCAGGCCAACGACTACCTCCAGAGCAAAGGCCTGCCTCCCATCGAGTGGTAAGACGTTTTTGTCATCCCTTCTGCCGCACCGGCGGACCGGTCGGGATGACAAAAAACGCGGGATAACAAAACGCCCTTATCAGGAGCTGGACCAGGCCCTGCCACCAGTCTCATCAATCCGAACAGCCGAAGGGGCAGGAACGGGAGAAGCGGATAGGTTTAGTATCCAGCTTTTTCCATTCCTGCCCCTTCGGCCGTTTTTCGGCTGTTTTCTTAATCGATCGTTCTGAACAGACGATTCCAGCGGATTTTGTTATACCACTTGTCCGGGTTCGGATCGAGCGACATCCAGACGAACACGGCTTTGCCGACAATATGATCGGCCGGCACGAAGCCCCAGAAGCGCGAATCCAGCGAGTTGTCGCGGTTGTCGCCCATCATGAAATAATAGTCCTGCTTAAACGTGTATGAGGTGATTGGTTTGCCGCCAATCTTGATACCGGTTGGACTAGACACTACGTTTTCGTTGCCTTCGTACAGTTCGATGACCGGGCCGTAGAGCGCTATGGTCTGCGCATTGATCGGAATCGTTACGCCCTGTTTTGGTACGGTAATCGGGCCAAAGTTGTCGTGGTTCCACTTGAACGTCGGGGTACCGTAGATACCCGGCGACATTTCGCCCGGCTTATCGCTCATCGGCTCGATTCCTTTCACCCAGTCGAACCCCTTCAGCTGATTGGTAACGGTTTCGGTCGTGTTGATGCTGTACCCCACCATGGTCGAACTCTTGGTCGAGTCGTTATACTGCTCCAGGGGCTTCCAGTTTTCGGTCGGCTGGCCCGGATCACGGTAGTCGTTCACGATGTCGTACTTACGGAAGAAGGCCGCGTCCAGCACCTCGGCTGTTTTCAGGAAATATTTCTGCTCCGAGCGGGGCGGCTTGGGCAGCAGGGTGCCGTTGACATACACTTCCCGCTGCCGTACTTCGAGCACATCGCCCGGGATACCGACGCAGCGCTTGATGTAATTCGTTTTCAGATCGACCGGGTAGTCGATGTTGTCGTTCAGGTATTTGGGTGGTACGTTGAACACGACGACATCGCCATTTTTCACACTCGTGAAGCCGGGCAACCGGTACGAGGGCAGCTGAATGGCCGTGCTGTACGACGGAATGTTGGTTCCCCAGATTTTCTGGTGAGTCAAAGGGACCTGGAGGGGTGTTGTGGTAGTACGGGTACCGTAATGGAGCTTGCTCACGAACAGAAAATCGCCCACCATCAGGCTGTTTTCCATCGATGGCGTCGGAATCGTGAAGGCTTCCATAAACAGCCACCGGATGAGGGTAGCTGCCACAACGGCGAACAGAATCGAATCGAACCATTCGCGGAGAGGTGATTTTTTGGCTTTAGCCGGTTTACGGTCGGCGCGGGTTTTAACTTCAGACACGTCCTATAACAATTAATGATGAATGATTACCGATGAATGATGGTCGATGAAAGGCAGCGCGGGCTCATCATTGATCATTCGTACCCAACAGGTCGTCCATCCCGAAAATGCCCTCGCGGCCAATGATCCATTCGGCCGCGACAACAGCTCCCAGCGCAAACCCCTGTCGGCTGTGGGCAATATGGGTAATTTCAATCCGGTCAACGTCAGAATCGTAGCGAACCGTATGCGTTCCGGGTACGGATCCTTCACGAAGCGACTCAATTTCAACCGCTTCGGTCGAATTGATCTGCGAATTGGTACTATCGGTCTCTTTACTGGCCCAACGGCGTTTGGTCGGCAAGTGTTCCAGAACCCCCTCAGCCAGCGTAATTGCCGTGCCACTGGGCGCATCTTTCTTTTCGGCATGGTGAATTTCGGTCATCGACACCTGATACGATGGGTAATTACGCATGAACTGCGCCAGCGTTTTGTTTAGCCTAAAAAACAGGTTGACGCCAATGCTGTAGTTCGACGCGTAAAAGAAAGCCCCGTTTTTCCGGCGGCAAACGGCCTCGATGGTCTGCCGCTGGCTCAGCCAGCCCGTTGTGCCACAAACGACTGGCCAGCCCCGTTCCAGACAATAGGTAATATTTTCGGCAGCCGACTCGGGTGAGCTGAACTCAATAACCACATCAACAGCCTCGTTGGGCAGGGTATCGAAATCGGCGCGGTTGTCGGCGTCTATGCGACCGGCAATCTGGTGGCCCCGTTCGAGCGCCAGCTGCTCGATGGCTTTCCCCATTTTACCGTAGCCAAGCAAAAGAATGTTCATGTTTTTTTCGGTGTTGTCAGCGACGGGTTCCGTTACTTGAATGTAAGGGCCAGGCGTATCCCCGGCACGGGCCCGGTGCCCGGCAAAGGTAGTACGGTTGGCTCAACACGCATGGAAATATCGTCGGATAGATCGAAGGTTTTCAGGTGGGCCGCTACGTTGGCCTCCACGGCGCTTACGGCGTAGAGCACAATAGACAAGAGTATATTCAGGTCCCGATAGCGCCGGTAGAAGTCGTACGCATTTTTGGCACCCGCCGTCGACCGGAAAATATTATCGCCAATCTGCACCTCCTCCACTTTCTCAATCACGGCCGGTACGGGAATCGGCTGGCTGATCAGCTGGGGTATGTTGGTGAGTTCGACCTGCGTTGGGCCAACTATCTGGCGCCCGTACAGAAGGAGTCGGTAGCCATCTTCGGCTTCGTTAGCCAGCCGCCGGTAGCGCAGGAAGTAGTAGCCAATAGCGGCATATCCGCCGTAGATAAACGGTATTTTGTAGTACTGCCGGTTATAGGCCTGCCCCAGGCCGGGCAGAATCAGCGACCGGATGGTAGCCTGTCGGGGAATAATTTTTCGGATTTCGGCCTGCTGACGGGCTCCTACCCGAATGGTATCCGCCAGCGACTGCACCAGCGAGTCGCCCTCCGGGGTCAGTTCCGACGAACCCACCCGAATCGGGCGACCTCCGTTGTTGGGCAACGTAGCCGGAATGGTGTCGGCGACCGACCGGATCTGCCGCGTCGAGTCAACGGCTGCCGGTGTCCTGGCGG
This sequence comes from Spirosoma sp. 209, assembly GCF_002006735.1. Taxonomy (NCBI): domain Bacteria; kingdom Pseudomonadati; phylum Bacteroidota; class Cytophagia; order Cytophagales; family Cytophagaceae; genus Spirosoma; species Spirosoma sp. 209. The sequence continues at coordinate 309,289 of NZ_MVEC01000003.1, forward strand.
GCACAATAGCGGGTTGTTGTGCAAACAGGCGTTGAACGGGTACGTTGAACAGCAGAACGGCTACAAATAGGACAATAAGCTGTTTCATGCTTACACAACGCTCAAAGTCGGTTGGTTGACCGGGCGCTGTATCCGTTTACGATAATTTAACACCACTAGGTTTGGGAATTGAGAACCTCCAGAATCTTGGTCAGCTCTTCCTGCGACGTGAACGGGATCTTGATCTCACCCTTATGCTTCTCATCGGCTTTGATCGATACCTTGGTCCCGAACAGCGACGAGAGCTTGAACTGCAGACTCCGCATTTCCTGTTTGGGCAGCGTCACGCGCCGGGTGGCGGTTAGCAGATCGTCATCGTCTGACAGGTTCCGTACGGCTTCTTCAACTTTTCGCACCGACCATTCTTCATCGACAGCCCGGTTAAAGAGCCGGATCTGCGAATCGGGGTTTTCGATGTTGATAATAGCCCGGGCGTGCCCCATCGATATTTTGTTGTCGCGCAGAGCTGCCTGAATAACGGGGGGCAGCTTCAGCAGCCGGATGTAGTTGTTGACCGTGGTGCGGTTCTTACCCACCCGTTCGCCCAGTTCTTCCTGCTTCAGGCTACATTCCGTAATAAGCCGCTGATAGCTCAGGGCAATTTCTATGGAATTGAGGTTCTCGCGCTGGATGTTCTCGATCAGCGCCATTTCCAGCATCTGCTGGTCGTTGGCCGTCCGGACATAGGCGGGAATGGTTGTCAGTCCAATCAGCTTGGAGGCCTGAAGGCGCCGTTCGCCGGAGATCAGCTGGTAGCGGTCTTTGCCTAACTGACGAACCGTAATGGGCTGAATAATACCCTGTACCCGGATCGACTCCGCCAGTTCCTGAAGCGCTTCCTCATCGAACCGGGTTCGGGGCTGAAACGGGTTTGTCTCGATCAGCGAGAGGCTGATCTCGGTCATGGTACTGATCGACTCAAACGGCGAGGTTTTGGTCTGGCGGTTTACCGCGTCACTGTCATGCAGCAGCGCACCTAATCCACGGCCCAGTCCAATCATCTTCTTATTCGGTGCTTTGGTGTTCGCGTTCTCCATACCTTGGATACGAGCCGAAGCCCGTTATGTTGGTAGAAATCACGGGGGTTGGCCCGTAGTACTAGGCTTCCTGCGGCATCATGCCGTTCTTGATCAGAATTTCGCGGGCCAGGTTCAGGTAACTGACGGCTCCTTTACTGTCGGCATCCTGAGCCAGGGCGGGTACGCCAAAACTGGGCGATTCGCTCAACCGGATGTTGCGGGGAATAATGGTGCTGAATACCATTTGCTGGAAATGGGTCGTCACTTCCCCTACTACCTGGTTCGAAAGCCGAACGCGCAGGTCGTACATCGTTAGCAGAATACCTTCAATGGATAGCCGGGTGTTGAGCCGTGACTGAATAATCTTGATGGTATTGAGCAGTTTACCCAGTCCTTCGAGCGCGAAGTACTCGCACTGGACCGGGATAATCACCGAGTCAGCCGCGGTCAGACTGTTGATTGTGATCAGACCGAGCGATGGAGAACAGTCGATAATAACAAAGTCGTACTCATCGCGGATGCTGTCGAGCGCGTTCTTCATCTTGTCTTCGCGGTTCTGAAGATTGATCATCTCAATCTCGGCTCCGACCAGATCAATATGTGACGGCAGCAGATCCAGATTTGGAAACTCCGTTTGTATGATCGCATCGTGAGGACGTACGCCCTCCACCATGCATTCATAAATGCTGTTCTCGATTTCTTTCGGATTGTAGCCCAGTCCCGAGGTCGAATTGGCCTGCGGATCTGCGTCAACAATGAGCGTCTGGAATTCGAGGGCGGCCAGGCTGGCGGCCAGATTTATTGTCGTTGTAGTTTTACCGACGCCCCCTTTTTGGTTGGCGATAGCAATGACTTTACCCATGGGTCTGTGCGTTGCAGTCCCAAATATGCCGGATAGTTTTCACGAATCCAAGCTATGTTCCACGACTGTTTCACAAAAAGTCGTGAAACAGCCTCAGCGGGTCAACAGGCCCGCATCCAGCACGAACTGCGAACCAGTGATGTAACGGGCTCCGTCAGAAACCAGATAGAGCACCATAGCCGACACGTCTTCGGGCTCTACCCAGGGTACGGGCAACAGGTTCCCCGCCGACCGTTCGGCTATTTCCTGCGTGGTGGTTCCCTCCAGCGCGGCCAGACCATCGTTCATGGGGGTGTTCACGCCGGTGGGGTGAATGGAGTTGACCCGGATGTTATAAGGCGCCAGTTCAATGGCCCAGGATTTGGTCAGCCCCACCAGTCCCCATTTAGACGCGGCATAATGGCTCAGCCGGTTCATGCCCCGCAGACCGGCAATGCTGGAGTTGTTGATAATAACGCCCGACTGCTGCTCCATCATAACGGGTATGACCCGACGGGCTACCAGCCAGGCCCCTTTGAGGTTAATATCGAGCATATCGTCCCAGGCGGCTTCGGTCAGCTCGTGGGCCAGCCCATACGCACAGATACCCGCGTTGTTGAACAGGATATCGATTTGGCCAAAGTGGGTCATGGTCTGCTCCACGGCCGCCGTGATATCGTCGTCGCGCCGGACATCGCCCTGCCAGATCAGGCAACGCGTACCGATAGCGTTGATTTCGCGCTGCAGCGAGTCGAGTTCGTTCTCAGACCCGAACGTATAGGCCGGATAGGTGAGATTGCGGGCTACATCGAACGCAACGATGTCGGCCCCTGTCTGCGCCAGTGCCAGCGCGACAGCCCGCCCCTGCCCGTGGGCTGCGCCCGTGATAAAAGCCGTTTTGCCGGTTAGACTGGCCATACTGAAGGTTATTTTGACGGCTTATGCAGCCTTGTCAGGTTGGGTTGGTTACAGGATAATACGGAGCCAGGTACGGATCGACCTCCACCTCCAGCGCATTGTTGAACACGTTGGTAGCGATCATCTGCCCGGCAAAAGCGACGAGTATAACGAGTTCTGCCGCCGTATGTCGCCGGGCCACGGCCTGGTACAGATCAGCAGGCACTTCACCCTTGTTTCGGGCCATCTCACTCCCGAACCGGAGCAGCGTCTGCTCGTCGTCGGTCAGGACAAGCGCTTCGGGCTTCTCGCCATGGTCGATTATGATCTTCCGGAAGAACATGGTGCAGAGCGGGCAGTCTGATCCGTCGGAGATGGCATGCGCAAACAGGTAAGCCAGCCGGTTACCCACCAGCCCGATGACCGCCTGATACAGCGGATACCACTGCATATATACGTCGAACGCCAGGGGCGAATGACTCAGGGTAGCCTTCATGTTCGTGATGCGCGAACCGGGGTAGTCAGCGATGTGCCGGGCCCAGGCCGCTTTCAGGTCGTCTGACGCCTGACTCTCCGGTAGTGGATCGATGCGAGACACAGATTGAGTGATGAGTGATGAATGATGAGCGATGAATGATGCGGGTAAGGGAACGGGGTAGTAGTTGCTTAGTCGTTCCTTCGTCGGAATGACAAAAATAGCGGCATGATAAACCTGATTCGTGGCAAACCAGCGTAGTGATTGGCGTCGGACTGGCGAGCCGGGCGAGACGGAGCGGGCGCTGGATAATGGGCGCGTTACATGGTCCTGCTCCACTGGGCTATTTTTTCGCCGGCCCGGCGGAGGGTTTCGTCATCTTTGGCAAAGCAGAACCGGAGTATGTGGTAGTCGTTCCGCTGGTCGTAAAAGACCGATACCGGAATGGAGGCTACACCGATCTCTTTCGTTAGCCGAACCGCCAGATCGTAGTCGGGCTCGTCGGTTATAGCCGCGTAGGACACGTTCTGAAAGAAAGTGCCTTCGGTGGGCGTAAACGCAAACCGCGACCCGGCCAGCGCCTGTAGAAACAGGTCGCGCTTTTGCTCGTAGAACCCGGCCAGTGACAGATAGCGGTCGGGCTCGCTGAGATACCCGGCCAGCGCCACCTGCATCGGGGTCGATACGCTGAAGGTCAGGAACTGGTGTACTTTCCGAAACTCGACGGTCAGCTCGCGCGGGGCCAGGCAGTACCCGACCTTCCAGCCCGTTACGTGAAACGTTTTCCCAAACGACCCCACCACAAACGTTCGCTCCTGCAGAACAGGGTGCTGCATCAGCGAGCGGTGTGGCCGCTGGTCGAAGGTAATATGTTCGTAAACCTCATCGCTGATTATAAACAGGTCGCGCTCCTGCACCAGATTAGCCAGATGGTTCAGATCATCGGCGGTCCAGACGCGGCCGGTCGGGTTATGGGGGGTGTTGACCATGATCAGCCGGGTCCGATCGGTTACTTTCGTGGCTACCTCTGCCCAGTCGATGGCGTAGTCGGGTGGGGTCAGGCTAACGAATACCGGAACGCCCCCGGCCAGTTCGATGGCGGGTACATAGCTGTCATAGGCCGGTTCGAATACAATGACTTCATCGCCAGCCTGCACCACGGCCGTAACGGCGGCATAGAGCGCTTCGGTAGCACCCGAAGTAATCGTAATCTCGCTGTCCGGGTCGTAGGTCGTACCGTATACATCGGCGGTTTTCTGCGCAATGGCTTCGCGCAGCACCGGCATGCCCGCCATGGGCGCATACTGGTTATGATTGTTGCGCATGGCTTTCGTGACCAGCTCCAGCAGGGCCGGGTCGGCCGGAAAGCTCGGAAACCCCTGCGACAGGTTCAGCGCTCCCAGGTCAGCCGCCAGTTTCGACATGACGGTAAAGATCGTGGTGCCGACGCGGGGCAGTTTAGAAGCAAGCGTTTGCGTAGGTTGCATGCAGAGAGGTCAACTACTGAAACAGAAAATAAGCCACCACCAGCGTAATGATAATGTTGAAGCCCTGTGCCAGCAGAAACGCGTAAAGTGGTCGGCGGTTGTCGGCATTGAACAGATCGGCAAACCGGGTTTCGAGCCCGATGCTTACAAAGGCCAGCGCGAACCAGAGGCCCTGCAGGCTTTTCAGGCTTCCCTTTACCGTATCGATCGTTTCGGCCGACAGCGCAAAGGAGAACAGCAGCGATGCACCCAGAAAACCCAGAATGAACTTCGGAAACCGCTCCCAGATCACGCCCAGCGTGGGTTTTTCGGCCTGTACACCGTCTTTACCCGAGTAGGTCCAGTAAACGCTGATGGCAAAAGCCGCCAGTCCGAGGAGAACGTTCTGCGAGAACTTGACGATGGTACTGATTTTCAGCGCGGCCTCGCCCGCAAGTGAACCCGACGCCACCACCGCGCCGGTGGTATCGATCGTACCGCCGAGCCAGGCGCCCGTCACTTCGGGCGTAAGTCCCATGGCCTGAGCCGCGTAGGGCATCAGCAGCATCATCGGAATAGCCGTAATCAGCACCAGCGAGATCACGTACGACAGTTTTTTGCTGTCGCCGTGGATAGCGCCCGCCGTGGCAATGGCGGCCGACACCCCGCAGATAGACACCGCCGACGCCAGCATCATGGTCATTTCATCGTCAATTTTCAGCCGCTTGCTGATCCAGTACGCCACGTACCAGACCGATAACACCACCACCAGCGCCTGAATCAGCCCCAGCGAGCCCGCCTTCAGAATATCGCCGAAGATGACGGTCGTACCCAGCAGCACCAGCCCGATTTTCACGAACAGCTCGGTAGCCAGAGAAGCCCGCAGCCAGTCGGGGAGCCGCATCGTATTACCAATGGCCAGGCCGATCATCAGGCTGAAAATAACGGCTTCGAGGTTGAGGTCCTTGAGGGTTTTGTTCCCCGCCAGAATAAGAGCCAGCACCGTTAGGCCGAAGATAACCGGAAAGCCCAGCGCGGTAGCCCGAACGGAACGACCTGTCAGCCAGGCGCCGGCCAGCGCCACCACGTAGGTAAACGCAAACTGCGCGGCTATGGCCACCAGATTTTTCGCCGAGAATACGGTGCCTGCCAGATCGCTGCTGTCTTTCCAGCCAAAAGCCGGGGCGGCAATGACCAGTCCGGTCAGCGAAAGGCCAATGATAGCCAGCCCCAGCACCACAACGGTCCAGTCTTCGTTCAGGATCGATGTAGCGGGCGGGATAGCGGGCTGCGTCGCTGCGGTTGTCTTCTTACTCGTACTTTCCATTCGTTTGTGCGTTGTTTGTCTTCCTTACAATATGAAATCTATCGGTTCGTCAAAACTACCGGTGTAGCCAGGCCAAAACTATCGCGCAGTACCACCCGGGCGGCCTGGTAGCCACACATTCCGTGTACCCCACCGCCGGGTGGCGTGGCCGACGAGCAGATGAACAGCCCCGGTTCCGACGTCCGGTAAGGCGTCAGGCTCAGGGATGGCCGCGTATACAATTGCCCGATATCGATGATCCCCCCGTTGATGTCGCCCCCAACGTAATTAGGGTTCCAGGCTTCTACCTGGGCGGTGTTCATCGTAGCGCGGGCCAGAATCCGATCCCGAAAACCCGGCGCAAACCGCTCAACCTGCCGTTCTATGCGGTCGGTCATGTCGACGGTCGAGCCGTTCGGTACGTGGCAGTAGGCCCAGGCGGTATGCTTTCCGGCCGGAGCGCGACTGGCGTCGAAGCGGCTTTGCTGGGCCAGAAGCACATACGGCCGGTCGGGATGCTGCCCGTCATAGGTCTGCTGCTCAGCCATTACGATCTCTTCCAGGGTGCCGCCGAGGTGAATCGTGCTGGCGCGGTCACAGTCGGCAGCGGCAAACGGAATAGGACCGTCGAGCGCCCAGTCGACTTTAAAAATACCGGGTCCGTAGCGGTAGCGCTCCAGCTGTTTTCGATAGAACGCTGAAAACCGATCACCCGCGATAGACAGCAGCTGCTTCGGGGTAAGATCGAACAGCACGGCCCGGGTTTTGGGCAGGTCGGCCAGCGTTCTGACGGGGCGGTCTACCTCAATCCGGCCACCCAGCGATCGAAAATACGACGCGAGGGCATTGGCGATCTGCTGCGACCCACCTTTGGGCATCGGCCAGCCACGCTGGTGGCCCACCGTCATCAGCACCAGCGCAATAGCCGCCGTTGTCAGGTTGGTCAGGGGCTGAATAGCGTGGGCGGCCATACCCGCCAGCAGGCCCCGCGCTTCGGTGGTTTTAAAACGCCGGGCCAGCTGGGTTGCCGGCAGCAGGGCGTTCAGGCCAAATTGCGCCAGATCGATCGGGTGATCCGGAAATCGCAGCGGTCCCAGCACATCGGGGGCCAGCCCGGGCCAGTGCCGCACCAGCGGTTCAAACAACCGCCGGTATGTTTCTTCATCAGCGCCAAGCGTCCGGGCCGTATCGGCTACGGACCCAGCCAAAATAGCAGCCGTCCCTCCGTCGAACGGATGCGCGGCTGCTACGGGCGGGTAAATAAATTCCAGCCCATGCTCGGCCAGGGGCAAACTCTGAAACAGGGGCGATCCAGCGGCCATTGGATGAATGGCCGACCCCATGTCATGCATAAAACCGGGCAGGGTTAGCTCGGCCGATCGGGTACCGCCCCCAATGACTGATCGCGCTTCCAGCACCAGCACCGACAGGCCTGCCTGCGCCAGCACGATAGCCGCGCTCAGCCCGTTGGGGCCGGCCCCAACAACCACCGCATCATAGTCAGACTTACTCATACGTCGATTGGGTTTGCGGGCGAACCCGGGTTTGATTGGGTGGTTTGATCCAGTACGTTGCTCCGCCCACCACGACTATCCCCAGCCCGATCAGGCTTTCGACGGGTCGGTCGCTGATGATAAAGGCCAGCACGAAAAGGCTGAAGCCAATGTAGGCCCATTGCAGATACGGGCGAAACGGACTCGGAAAGTCGTCGGTCCGGCGCGGGGTGCGGAGCAGACTCGCCACCGCCAGCGTACCCATCAGCTGCAGCACGAACGATGTGCAGAGCAGTACCTGCTCGAGGGTTCCGGAGAAGAGCAGCAGCAGGGTAACCCCCACCTGCAGCCAGATGGCCCGAACCGGAACCTGCTGCGGAGAGACCACCGAAAAATACCGCCAGAGCGGGAAGTCGGCAGCCATACGGCTCGTTACCCGCGCCCCTACCCAGACGTATGAACTCATGGTAGCCAGCAGTTGAACGGCAATACCAACGCTGATCCATTTGCCGGCCGTCGGCCCGAAACCATGCTGAAAAGCCAGCACGGCCACATCAGCCTGGTTCCGGAGCTGATCCAGACTGGCAAACCGCAGAAAAACCAGCTGCAGCGCCACGTATAGCACCGTCACCACCCCCGTACCCAGCAACAGCGCCCGGGGCAGGTTATGGCGGGGATTACGGATTTCGGCGACGATATAGGCCGCGGCATTCCAGCCGGTATAGGCGTAGGTTACATACAGCAGCGATACGGCAAAGCCCGACGTAAACACCTCGTCCGACACCCCCGCCCTGAACCGCAGCGCATTGGGCTCCGACGGCGCTACGGCAAACCCAACGGCCAGCAATACCGCCACAAACGCTATTTTCAGCAAGGTCGTGGCGTTCTGAAATACGCTGCTATGGCGCAGACTGACCGAGTGTATCAGCCCGATCAGCAGCACGAGGGCCACGGTGAGCCAGCGGCTGTTGGCCGTTCCGAGCCAGGTCTGATCGAACGGGCTCAGGTAGGCTTCCATGGCTTTGCCGGCAATGGCTACCGGAGCCGCGAATCCACCCACCAGCGATACCCAGGCCGACAGGTAACCCAGAAACGGGTGCAGCCCGCGCGATATGAAGATGTAGTCGCCCCCGTTCTCGCTGCGGTAGTGGGTACCGAGTTCGGCCATGGTAAAGGCACCAATCAGCGCCAGCCCTCCGCCCAGCACCCATAGCAGCACGATTGACCAGGTGTTCTGCACCGTGGCCAGCTGAAAGCCCAGACTCGTGAACACACCCGTACCGACCATGTTGGCAATGACCAGTGAGGTGGCCGTCCGCCAGCCTATTTTATGGGTTTCACTCATAATCGCGCCAAAAATGCTGAACGAGCCGGTAGGCCAGCCCTCCCCGCAAGTTAGCCGTTCGCCCGTAAACACCGATGTTCCCGTATAGCAAATACTCATTTTCAGATGCACAACCTGTTTGACTCAACTGCCCATCAGCGACCGTAGTCGGGCTGATAGAGTACCCGCCCGTCGGGTTTGATCAGCCAGGCCGTAACCGGGTTCATGTGGTAGCCGCCCGTATCGGGGCCGCGTGCGTCGAGGAGTTGCTTCAGCGTAGGTTGCACATAGCCCGTCTCGTCAACCACACGACTCATAATTAGCGTCTCGCTACCCTCCCACCGCCAGAGGTGTCGAAAAACGGTATGGGCCTTGTCGAGGACCGGCGCCTGCAGCTCGGCCACCTGCCAGTGTTTTCCGGCGTCGGTGCTGACTTCGACCCGGCTTACCTTTCCGCGGCCACTCCAGGCCAGCCCCCGAACCTCGACCCAACCGCGCTCAATCTGGGCTGGGTACGTCGGAAACGTAATGATGCTCCGGGCGTCGATGTCGAAACTGAACTGCCGGATGCGGCCATCCTTAATAGTTTCGGTGTATTTCGATGTTTCTTCGCGGGTGTGCCAGGGCGCGTCGCCCAGTTCGATCCGACGAAGCCATTTCACGCTGGTGTTACCTTCCCAGCCCGGCAGAAACAGCCGAACCGGATAACCCTGCTCCGGCCGGATGGCCTCGCCGTTCTGCGCATAGGCAACGATGGCGTCGTCCCAGCCTTTACGAACGGGGATGCTCCGCGTCATCAGGGCCGCGTCGCCCCCTTCGGCCAAAAACCAGCTGGCTTTCTCCCGCACGCCCACCTCCCGGAACAAGGTCGACAGCCGAACACCGGACCATTCACTCTGGCTGGTCAGGCCGCAAATATCCTGGGGCGTCATGGTCTCTTTGCCCGTCCGGAAATTACCCGAACACTCCAGAAACGCGATGCGCGACACCGACGGGAAGCGTTTCAGATCGGCCAGCGTAAACACCGTTGGCCGATCAACCAGCCCATGAATCGTGAGGCTGTAGGTAGCCGGGTCGATCGTCGGCACGCCGTTGTGGTGCCGCTCGAAATGCAGATCCGACGGGGTGATCATGCCGGTAAATTCCTGCAACGGCGACCGCGACGAAATATCCGACGGGGCTTTTGCCAGCGTCTCGAACCGCGACCGCGACCCCAGCTTTCCGGGTGGAGTGCCCATCTGTTTGGTCGGGTCGTCGGGCATACCGACCTGTAGTCCGTTGGCCAGCGCGGTTTGCACGACCGTTACGGCCATCACTCCGCCCAGCAGGCTGCGTCGGGTGATATTGGGGTTATTGTTCATGGGGTTGGATCAGGGCAGGGGTATACCGGCCGGCTCAGCGTATTTCCGGACCGCCGGTTCGGTCGTCGGGCACGTAACGGGGTTGAGCGGGCATACGGATAGCGGGTACTGTTTTCGCGTTCAGGACCGTTTTCTCGCCGATGAGTTTGTTGCCATGCAGCAGAAAAGCCGTCAGCGCATACACCTCGTCGTTCGTCAGCGAACCTGGCTCGTTAAAAGGCATGGCTCTGCGGATGTAATCAAATACAGTTGTCGCGTAAGGCCAGTAGTTACCGATGACTTTGGCAGGCCGCTTTCCGGGGGTCGCATCCGTGATGACCAGTGCGCCGTTGGGGCCACCCGTACCGCCAGCCCCATGACAAGCCGAGCATTTAGCCGCGAAAATTACCGCCCCGGCCGCTACCGTTCCCGAACCGGCAGGCAGCCCCGTACCGTCCGGTCTGACGTCGATGTCAAGGGTCGCCACCTGCGCGGGTTCGGCTGGCCTGCCGAACCCAAACGCCCCCGGCCCAAACCGCTCGGGCAGGGTATCGGTTTTGACAGCACTGGCCCCGGTGGGCGCTTCGGCTCTAAACCAATGCATCGATACGGCTTCCCAGCCATACCAATGCATCAGAAACACGGGTATCAGCCACCAGGGGTTAGTCATATCGACCGGCTTTGAGGGTGCTTTCGGTTAGAGCATAGGGCCGCGTAATCCGGTCCAGCACCACGTAGATGGAATCTTTCCGCTCGTCGATACCCGTCAGCACCACGCGCTGCCCGTCGGTGGTCTGGTAGCGAAGTATCATCCGTTTCCGCTCGGCGGGCTTGCTTTCTTCGACCAGTCCCCGCCGGCGCCGGGTAGTCTGTACCAGCGGGTGCACCTTCGTAAACTCATCGCCGATGGTAGCCCGCGCCGGCGCCGGAATCCACTGCTTCTCCGAAATCGCGTTAGGATTTTTTGCTCTTTCTTTCCGTCGCGTTCCACTCTCGCCGGGATTGCCCGCACCGGGCGCATCGTCGCGGGGGCCGTTCAGACGCACCTTGTCCTGCAAATACAGCGTCTGATTCAGCGTATCGGCATCGTAGTAGAACACGCGCTGTCCGCCCGCCACGCCCGTTACCTCGAACGTTCGGTTCAGATCGCGCATGGGGGCTCCTCCCCCATTGCTAAGGTCCAGCCGCGCGGGTCGGTTGACTTTAAAGGTCAGGGTGCTCCAGTTTTCGAAAGTGGCCTCCTGCCAGCGCGTGGAGTCGGTCAGGCTGTAGGGTATGGGCTGGCCGTTCAGCCGGAACTCGGTTACGGCGTAGTTGCCCCGCAGGGCCCGGATACCGCGCTGGGCAGGCTGCTTATACGGGTCGTAGATAAAGTTGACAACCTGCAAGTAGAAGAGCACCCCAATAAACAGGAACAGGGTAATCGCTTTGAGGCCGTAACGGGTCCAGCGCTGCCAGGCTTTGGAGAGATCAGGGTAATGGTAAACGGGCACCGTAAAGCGTTCGCGTACGAACAGGTTCCAGGCAAACGGCACATCGTACCACAGCAGAAAAGCCGACAGCAGCACGAAATACGAACTGTATACATGCACGCCCCCGTCGTAGGCCAGGTTGACATAGACGATGTCGGCCAGGGCACCGAACAGCAGGGCTGCGCCCAGAAACGTTGTTTTTCGGAAAAACAGCAGCGCCCCGGCCACCACTTCGACCACGCCCGTAAAGACTTCGTACCAGGGAACGATACCGATGGACAACCAGTAGAGCTTCTGCCCGGTCAGATCGCCGAAGTTGGTGTTCATCAGCCCCAGCGACGGATAGGGCAACTGCGTCGGCAGCAGTTTGGTGAAGCCAAATCCGATGATGCCTATCCCCGCCCGGTACCGCACCACCACGCGCAGCCAGTAATAGAGCAGGTTGTAATCAGCCGGATCGGCTTTCCGGAGTCGAACCAGGGCGGTCCAGACCAGCCCTCCTGCGCAGGCCACCAGCAGGGTGATGATCCAGGGAGCATAGCCGAGCAGCGAGCTACCGAACAGCGTATTCCCGAAGAATGTCAGCCCCGATCCGAACCGGGCAATGTCATACACATCCCGGTAGTGCAGATTCGTCCAGTCGAGGGCCAGCACATCGCGGTACCAGCTCAGGTTGTTGGGTAGCGACATGGCCAGGAAGAAAATGAACGCGATGCGGAACGCAATCTTCTGGGTCTGTGTCCAGCTACGCGGCCGGAACGACTTTGGATGGGGCCGCTCTGGATGGGGCCGCTGCGGCCGAAGCGACTCCGTCCGGGGCGACGATTCTACCCGGTTCAGCCCGCCCGAGGGTTGGTTGCTAATCATAAGCGAATGTTGTTAGTAGTCATCAGGGCGAAGGGTACTCTCGGTTTTATAAGGTTAATCCTTTCCGCCGACCCACTTTGGCGGCTTCGTACAGCAGGTATTTCTTATCGACACGCTCCAGCACGGCATAGACCGAGTCGCGCCGGGCGTTGATGCCCGCCAGCACCAGCGTGCTGGAGTCCGGGCGTTCGTAGCGAAGCTGAAAGGTGTCGTCAGGGCGCTGCGGATTTCGGAGCTGCACGATCGGCACCGTCTGCCCCGGTGGGCTGGCTACGGGTTCGTAGCGGTAATAATGCCGACCGATCTGCCCCGACCACTCGAAATGGCGCGCTGAATCGGGCCCGGCGATGTCTTCTGCGTTATGGCGGGTTAGCGGGGCCGCCCCCGGGCGACGGATGCTGATGGTGTTCCATTTCTCGACCACGACGTTATGCCAGCGTACCGAATCGGTCGGAGAAGGCGGCAGGCGCTGCCCGTTCAGGCTAAACTCGCGCACCGTATACAGCCCGGCCGCATCGGACAAACGGGCCCTTTCGGTAAGGCTCGGATACTGATGCCCACCCTGTCGCAGCGCTCCGTAGGCCGACAGCCCATACGCGCCAATCACCAGCACGACCAGTGCCTTGCCGGCCAGCCGGACCGACTGCTGCCAGCCCGGGTCGAACCGGAGCCGGTACCGGGCGGGTGCCGTGGGTTTGCCCAGCACCAGCAGGGTATAGAACCGCCACCCATCGTACGCGAGCAGATACAGCGCCAGTGTGATCAGAAACAGGCTGTACACGTACTCGCCCCCGTCGTAGGCGATGTTCGACACGAAGACGTTGCCCGTGAAAAAAATCGTGATAAACGCGCCGATGGTAGCCGACCGGCGCGTGAGCAGCAGCAGCCCGGCAACGGTTTCGATCAGACCCAGAAAGGCCTGATACGAGGGCACTACGCCCAGCGTGAGCGCGAAAAGTTTCCACTCGGTCAGTTCGCCGTAGGGCGTGTTCAGCTGGCTCAGCGAAGGCTCCGGCGCCTGCAGGGGAAAGAGCTTGATAAGCCCGAACGCCAGCAGGCCAGCCGCCAGCCGATAACGAATCAGAATCCGCAGCCAGGCGTTTAGCTGACCATAATCAGGCAGCGCCCGACCCGACTGGGCCCGCTGCCGCTCCCAGGCCGACCAGCCCACGGCGCCCAGGCCAGCCAGTGCGGCTGCGATCCCCCAGTTCAGGAGCGAATCGGCATCTCCCACAAAGCGGGGTGTATACTTGGCCAGCTGAAACAGCGGCTGGTACAAACTGGACCGCCAGTCGGCCGTAACCAGCGTACGCCAGAAAGACGGGCCTACCGGTGTGATCTGAATCAGGAAGTAGAGCGCAAAGAACCGGAACAGCCATTTTTCGTAGGGTCGCCATTCCGTCAGCGCGGGCAATCCAAACCGCCGGTCTTCCCAGGCCGGATGGGGTTCGTCCTGAAAGGGTGTCATAGGCATGGGTTATTTAGCGGGTTCGTTGGGCCGGGGCGCGGGCTGGTTGATCACCTTCCGGGCCTGCAGATCGAACTGCTGCCCCTTACCGAGAAAGTAAAACGGCCCACCCGTACTGTTCTGTCCCGAGGGGTATTTCTGGCTGCTGTTGATCTGGTTGATGTCGTAGATACCCACGAACGAGTTTCCGATGACCTCGAAGGTGTTCTTCTGCACCACAACGGCCGTGCTTTCGTCGATACCGATGCCGAGCAGATCAGGCCGGGCTTTGATGACGTCGATCAGGTCGAACTGACGATTCCGGCGCAGCACGTGCTGATCGATGGTTAGGTTACGCGCAAAGGCCAGCCCTTCGGTATGATCGCCGACCATGATGCTGTTTCCTTTGGTATCGCCCCGTACCATGAACGACCCCAGGATCGTGGCCCCTGCCGATGTTCCGCCGATGACCCCGCCCCGGTTCAGCAGGGCGTTAAACTCGTTATGCGCCAGCGTATTCAGGTACGAATCGGCCAGCCGCCAGTGCCGCCCGCCTTCAAACCAGACCGCCGTTGCCGTTTTGAGGGGCGCTACGAACGACGCCTGGTTGGCCTGTTTCGGATCGCGGGTGTGCAGTAGGGTCACGTTGGCAACGCCCAGCTCGGTAAGCCGTTTCTGGGTGCGCTGCCCGCTGGCGTTGAGCGTCGAGTCGTCGCCCGCCGTCGGGATCACCACGATCCGGGCGTTGGCCGCGCCCCCCGCCAGGTCGATAAAGCGGCTCCAGATATCGGGCGGAATAGCTCCCCCTCCCACAATAACCAGCGCCCCTTTGTCGGGACCGGTGGTTTGGGCAGCCGCCGTCTGGGTCAGGCTCCAGCTGGTCACAACGGCCAGCAACAGGGCCGTAAGTACTTGTTTCGTGTTCATGACGGATACGTTTGGGTGATGGCTGGTTAATAGCCCTGGTTTTGTGTCAGCGACTTATCGGCCAGTATTTCGCTGGTCGGGATGGGTAATACGTATTTGTTGGGATCGGAGATACCCAGCACCGGCGCCACCCGACCCGTACGGATCAGGTCGAACCAGCGGTCGGTCTCGAAGGCAAACTCCAGTCGGCGTTCGTTTTCGATAGCCAGCAGTATAGCTTCGGTGGTAGGCGTCGTGGCTGTGGTCAGCGCAGCCAGATCGGCGCGGCTCCGCACAGCGTTCAGATCGGCCAGAGCGTCAGCGGGCTTGTTCAGCCGGGCGCGCGCTTCGGCCCGGATCAGGTACAGCTCGGCAATACGGATCAGGTAGGCCGGGTCGGTGCCGGTGGGCGTCCGGTAATAGAGCCGCCCGTACCAGAGGTTGCCCGGCGGGGCCGTCTGCGCAATCACCGCCGACCGATTACCGCCGATGGCCGGGTTATTCAGCAGCGATACCAGTTGGGCATTAGGCGCCCATTCGCGCCGGCCGCTGAGCGCGGGTGGCAGCCACCAGTTGAAGTGACCGTTTTTGAACGAGTTCGAATACGCCAGTTCAAATACCGACTCGGTGGTATTGACGGCATTGTTGGCGAAGAACGCGCTGTAGGGCTTCACCAGCCGGTAGTTGGTTGCATCGTCGATCAGCCGGGTCGCGTAGGATTCGGCCTCGGCCCACTCCTGCCGGTAGAGGTGGTAACGCGCCCGCAGGGCCCATACCGTTTTGCGGGTTACGCGGTTGCGGTTGGTCGTAGCCGCCAGCAGGGGCTCAGCGGCCGTCAGGTCTTTCAGCACCTGGGCGTAGGTATCGGCGGCACTGCTGCGCTGAATACCGGTATTGTCGCTGGGCGTACGGGTCGGCTTCAGGATGAGCTGCACCCCACCCCAGCCCCGCGCCAGGTCGAAGTACGACAAGGCCCGAATGGCCAGGGCCTCCCCCCGGATCTGATTCTTGCGAGCTTCGGTCAGTTGCGGATCTGTCAGCGCCGGTACCGTTTCGAGCAGGTAGTTGGCCGCCAGGATGGTCCGGTAGATAGCGCCCCAGGCCGAGCCTACGTAGCCGTTGTCGGCTGTCAGTTTGCGGGCCGTAATCTCCTGCGGAGCCCCCTGCGAACCAGTCCACTGGATATCGCCCCCGGAGAGGTAAGACAGAGCCGAAAAGTTGGACCCGTAATAGCCATCGTTGCCCAGCCGGTTGTAGAGGCCGTTCAGGGCTACTTCTGCCGTGGCTGCATTGGTAATGGCGCGTTGTTCATCGACCTGGAGTTCAGGCTGTACCTCCAGAAATTGGCTGCATCCCGAGAGCAGGACCAGCAGGGGTAGTATCAGTTTCAGCTTATTCATACTATCAGATGTCGTTGCTTATAAGGTTAGGTTCAGCCCAAACTGAGCGGTTCTCGGGATGGGGGGCGTACCCAGATCCTGCGCCTGGGTGCTCTGGTTGGCCGTTACGTTTACCTCCGGATCGGGACCCTGGTAGTTGCTCAGCAGCCACAGGTTCGATCCGTTATAGTACACCCGCGCCGAGCTGATACCCACCCGACGCAACAGCGATTTGGGCAGCGTATAGCCAACTACCAGACTGCTGAGCCGCACAAACGACCCGTCTTCGAGGAAACGGCTGCTGGGGTTCAGGTTGTAGTTATTACCCAGGGTGGTGATACGTGGCACATCGGTGATGTCGCCGGGTTTCTGCCAGCGGTTGAGCTGGTTTTTGTTGATGGCCCGGCGGTCGTCGCGGGTGCCCCCCGACTCGTGGAAGAACCGGTTGTTGTTGTTGACCAGATTACCCGAGGTGAAGTTGAAAAACACCGACAGGTCGAAGCCCCGGTAGGTGACGGTGTTGTTCAGCCCCCCCACGAACCGCGGCAGGGCCGTTCCGACGTACTGCCGGTCGGCCGCCGTGATAGCCCCGTCTTTATTAAAATCGTCGTAGATCGCATCGCCGGTTTCGGGATTCACACCCAGCTGCCTGTATACGAAGTAGGCATGGTAGGGGTAGCCCTGCACCAGCCGCTGTACGTTGTAGCTGGCGTCGACCGGAATCGATAGTTTCTCGATGCGGTTGCGGTTAGAGGAAATGTTGAAGCTCGTATTCCAGGTCAGATTTTTGGTCTGTATGTTGATGGTATTCAGCCCAAACTCCAGCCCGCGGTTGCTGATCTCGCCGTCGTTACGGAAGATGCTCGAAAAGCCGGTACTCTGGGCCAGCGGCACCTGAATCAGCAGATCGTAGGTGTACTTCTCGTAGGCGTTGATCTCCAGACCGATGCGGTTGTTGTACAGCCCGATGTTCAGCCCGGCGTTGATCTGGCGAGTCGTTTCCCATTTCAGATCCGGATTGGCCAGCTGCGTCGGGAACGAGCCGGGGTTGTCCTGGTAGTTGAACCCACCGCCCCACAGGCCCCGCGACGCAAAATCGTTGATGCCGTTCTGGTTACCGGTCCAGCCTATGCTGGCGCGCAGTTTGAGGTCGCTGATAGCGCCTACATCCTGCAGGAAACGCTCCTGCTTGATCTGCCAGGCTACCCCCGCCGACGGGAAATACCCCCAGCGATTATTGGCCCCGAACCGGCTCGATGCGTCGGCCCGCAGGCTGGCTTCAATGAAATACTTGCGCGCAAAGTTGTAGTCGACCCGCCCGAAGAACGACGTCAGCCGGTTCTGGCTCCGGTTCGACGACGAGGTAGTCACCGAGGCCGAGGCAATCTGTTTGAAGTCGTCGGAGGGGAAGTTGGTACCCTGCGCCAGCGTCTGCTTGGTCACGTTCCCCTGCACGCTATTTCCGAGCAGGGCGCCAAACGAGTGCTGACTGCCGAACGTTTTGCGGTATTGCAGGGTCTGTTCGTTAATCCAGACGGTGTTCTGGCTGATGCTCGATGTGGCCAGCCCTTTGTTGGCAATGCCCCGGTTGGTCAGGGTGTTCCAGTATTCGTATTCGTCATAGAGGTTATAATCGAGGCTCCAGCTGCTACGAAGTTTCAGGCCGGGCAGGATGTCGTACTCGCCGTAGAGGTTACCGATGTAGCGCGTACTGACCGATTGCATATCGGTGTTGTTGATCAGCACATCAAGGTTATCAAAACCCGCCCATTTGGCGTAGGTACCATCGGTGTTGAACTTGGGCAGGTAGGTCGGTGTATGCAGAGCCGCCTGCAGAACACCACCCTGGGGCCCGTCGCCGACGCGGGCGTTGGTCCGGTTCGACTGCGAAAAGATGTTGCTGGTTCCGATCCGGATCCGGTCGGTCAGCTCATGGTCGAGGTTCAGTTTAAAGCTGGCCCGCGCAAAGTCGTTGGTGCGCAGGGTAGCCTGTTGGCTGGTATACCCGCCACCCAGGTAAAAGCGGGTTTGCTGGTTCCCACCCGACACGTTGAGGTCATAGTTCTGCAGGGCGCCCGTCCGGAAAATATCGCCCAGCCGGTCGTAGGTCTGCTGTTCTTCGGGCAGGCCCCGCCCGCCTTCGGAAACGGGCCGGAAAGGGCGGGTGGCAACCGGCTTACCGTCGTTTACCCAGGCTTCGTTGATGATGGTAGCGTGTTCGGGCCCGGTCACCAGATCCCAGAGTTTGGGCGCCCAGGCCTGCCCCACCGAGGTGTTCAGCGACACTTTGGTTTTCGCGTTGTACGAACCCCGCTTGGTTGTGATCACCACCACCCCGTTGGCGGCCCGCGCGCCGTAAATAGCCGTGGCTTCGGCATCTTTCAGAATCGAAATAGACTCGATATCGGCCGGATTGATGTCGGCCAGCGGATTGTTGGCCTGCCCCTGGGTAGAGATTCTCTGAAGACTGCTGTTATTAATGAATACGCCGTCGACCACGTAGAGTGGGTCGTTGCTGGCGTTAATTGACGTGCTGCCCCGAATCCGGAAATACAGCCCGTCGCCCGGTACGCCCGTGTTGGCCGACACCTGTACGCCCGCCACCCGGCCCTGCAGCTGCTGCTCGAAACTGGCAACGGGGCGGGTTTTTATCTCGTCGGCGTTGATCTGGGTTACGGCGCCAATCAGGTTCTTACGCTCCTGGGTGCCGTAACCCACCACAACAACTTCGCCCAGCTGGGCCGGGGCCTCCTGTAGCGTAACGTCAAGCCGGGTGGAGCCGCCCACGTCAGGGACGCGCACTTCTGTGGTTTTGTAGCCGATGGCCGAGATGACCAGCACCTGGCCGGCTCCCGCCTGGATGGAGTAGCGCCCCGTCCCATCGGTGCTGGCGCCTTTGTTCTGCCCCTTCAGCACGACGTTCGCACCGGGGAGCGGTTCCTGGTTGTCGGAACGCACGGTTCCGGAGATAGTAGCCGTTTGTGCCAGCAAACGACTACCAAGTAGCAGATAGACTACTACCAGTCCAATAAATTTTTGCATTATTGTAGTGGTTACGTGAAAATGAGGTCTGCCAGGACCTTGTTGTGTACCGACCGGGACGGTTGCCGCCGTTCCGGTTTTTTTATACCCCCACCCTGGTTGCCGCCAGTTAGGTGCCTGCCTTCGCCATCAATCGACAGCGGGGCCTCCGCTTGCTACCCTTTTGGTATCGACTCGCCCAGGTCCGGTCTGGCGCGGGCGGGTGGACGCTGTTTATTCGTTTTTGTCATCGTGTGTGTATATGAGAGTTGGGAGACTGAGCCTGACTGAACGTAAGTAGCGGAGGTTGCCTTATTAGTCCTGAAACCGTTTGGCAAACCGGTGGTAGAAGGGCGTCTTACTGGCTGCGTGCTTGGGCAGATAATCGCCGGTAATGATAGGGATGTACATGACCCGCCGACGGCTGGCAGCGCCCATATGGGGCGACTGCTCGACCCGGTGCCACAAGCTGCCGTTATGAATGGTCAGGTCACCGGCTTCAATGTCGAATCCAACTTCGCGCGGATCGGGCCGGTGATCGACAAACTGCCGTTTCCGGAACAGCGTCAACAACGTATTCTGCCGGTGCGTACCGGGCAGTACACGTAAGCCTCCGTTCTGCTGCGGGCAGTCGTCCAGGTGTAACCCTACGTTCAGCATCGGCCGGATACGGTGGCCCAGAAACAGATCGCGTGGGCTGTCGGTATGCCAGCCCATGCGCGAAAAATTGCTTTGGGGAGTTCTGACATAGTGATTTACGACCAGACCGTCTTTTTCTTCAGGACTGATACGACCTTCGTAAGGAGCCAGGAGCTGGGTTAACTCCTGTAACCGCGCGTCGGTCAAAAACTGTTGCAGTACTGGACTAAAGGCCGACGTAAACGCAAAGCGCTGCACAATGCGCCGTCCGTTTTCATCGTGTCCGAACTTGATAGGTGTTCCATTGACTTTATCTACTTTTTCGGCAAACCAAAGCGATTCGATGCGCTGGATCTCGTACAGAAATGTCTGGATAGTGGCTCGGTCTACGAAATGCTTCAGCTGGATAAAGCCGTTTTGATGAAAGAAATTGGTTTGTTCAGCCGTCAGTACGGGGGCGTTTTGAACAGGGATGTCGTTAGCAGGTGTTGGCATTGGATACTCTCGGTTAAGCTGCCTTCGGAAACAGGCGAACGTAATACGTATAAACCAGGCAACCCGCGCAGAATCCGGCTACGGATTCGAGGGTTGCGAAAACGGCCAGCACAGCAGCCGGAATCAGGGTCGGAATCCCCAGCAGCTGGAGAATCGAGATAAGCAGGCCGAAAGCCAGACCAATCCGGGCGGCAAACCGCTTGGGTGCCTGGTCGGTCCCTTTATACGGCAAGCGCCCCAGCTTAACCAGTTGGTCGGCCAGGTTGCCCAGAGGACTGTATCTGCCCCGGTCGAAGCCGCGCAGGCCAAAGTCAGCCGCCAGCAGCAACGGCAATGCCAGCCAGCCCGTAATCAGGTAAAGCGCCGTTACCTGCAGGACAAGGCCCGCTACCAGCCGGACTTTTGTTTCGTTGATTTGCACGCCATCGGTCGGGCAGATCAGGTCATTGGTGAGTGCCATGTTCGTTATGGTTTTGGTATACAGACCCGGCAAGCCACTCGGGCACGGGGCTGCAACAGGTGTTAATGGTCGCCGTAGCGCTTCTCTCCCGCCGGGATGGCTACGGCCAGCTTGTTCTGCTTCGGAGGCAGCGGACAGGTAGCATAGGGGGTGAACGCACAGGGCGGATTGATACTTTTATTGAAATCGAGGGTTGTCAGTCCGTCGGCACCGGGCATATCGGCGTACAGAAAACGGCCCGATCCGTAGGTGTCATGGCTGTTGGTTTCGTCGCCGAAGAGCAGAAAGAGCCTGCCGCCTTCCCCCACCGCATCGAGCCGATGCGTTTTGCCCTCGAGCTCAAACACCAGCGTACCGATCAGTGGCTGCTGGTTGGTCTGCCCCGTAATATCCAGAATAGGAATGGTGCGTGGTTTGTCGGGGCGCTCGACCCGGGCCTTAACCCGATACACTTCGTTGACCGGAAAGCGCTCGATGCCCGTAAACTCTTTCAGAAACGGACTCTCCAGATCGCGAAGCCGAATGGCGTAGCGGTTTCCCCGTTTGATCACGAACCAGCGCAGCGAGCCATGGCTCAGCACAACCGGTTTCGTCTGGCTGGCGGCAAAAATCGTCTTTGTCGCCAGTACGGGCTGCCCGTCGACCTGCACCACCTGGCCCGGTGCGGCCTCAAAGGTAACCTCGCCCCCCGCCAGGCGGAACGTACCGAGCTGATCGGGCGCTTTACCACCCGGAAACATTAGGTCGTTGCCCGGATCGGCACCGACGGCGTTGACTCCTTCTTTCAGCCAGTACAGACCCGCCAGGTTCAGCCAGCCGTTTTCGCTCCGGAGCGACTCGAGCCGCTGCTGGTGCCATTCTTCGATCTGCTCCCGGTAGGTGGGTTCTTTAGCCAGCCGAAATCCTGACGCGATAATCACCGCCAGCAGCCAGAGCAGCATGAACCAGCGGGCATAGGGATTCAGCGGTTCATTGATCGATTCATTCTTTGTCATGATCTGTCTCATTACAATACAGTGTCGATTCGTACGATTCCTTTTACAGACTGCAACTGCTGATCGATGCGCCCGGTCGAGCAGGCCATCGGCAATCGCAGGGCCAGTTCACCAATAGCACGAATTCCATCGGCTTCGAAGTGTACACTCACCAGCTGGCAGGCCTCCGTTTGCGGTACGGCCTGAAGCACATCGCTCACAAAACAGGGCCGGTCAAAACCAACGATCCGGTAGTTGACTTCTTGCCATCCTGCATTCCCTGTTGCTGCCGCCATGTGTTTATTCAGTTAAGCAAACTGGACCTGCTGACGGGGATACGGCAGCGCCACCACCGCGTCGACAACCGCTTCCCGGTTAAACGGTCCGTTGAAATCCTCGTCCAGAAAGTGATAAGACACCCGCCGGTCAGCGCCCACCACGTACAAGGCTGGCGTGAACACTTCTTCCGAAATGC
Organism: Spirosoma sp. 209; assembly: GCF_002006735.1. Taxonomy (NCBI): domain Bacteria; kingdom Pseudomonadati; phylum Bacteroidota; class Cytophagia; order Cytophagales; family Cytophagaceae; genus Spirosoma; species Spirosoma sp. 209. The sequence goes on from NZ_MVEC01000003.1 coordinate 331,624, forward strand.
CCGACACCCGATCCCAGATTGGATTCTCTTCCGAATAGACGCCGAACGTACGCGCTACCGAAAAATCGGCGTCGTAGACAACGGTAAAGTCGATGGGTCCGATCTGACGCGCCAGGGAGGGCGACGACTCATTCGAGAAAACGACCAGATCGGCACCAGCGGCCCGCAGCTCACCGGCCAGCGCCACCAGCGCATCGAGGTACGGCCGCGCGTAGGCTCCCCAGCAGGGGCAGTAGAAACTGATCACCAGCGGCCGCTGCTCAACGAGTTCGAGCACCGAGGTGGTCTGGCCAGCCGCCGAGCGGTCTGACGTAACGGCCTGCCACCCCTGCAGCGCGCCCCCCACGCTGAAGAAAGGAACGGTATCGCCGGTTTGTAAGGGCCGCACATAACTGATTCGTGGCGAGAAACGCTCTTTCACCGTTAGCGGGCGGATTTCACCGTGTTCATTCACAAATTCAAGTGTCATCGTACTGGTTGTTTAGGTGATTATTTGATGCCGTAGATAAGTTGATAATAATGCCGTTTCACCGTGGCAAAATAGGCCCAGAGCGACAGTGAGCCGATGTAGGCCAATACGATAAGCAGTTTGTAGCCCGACAGCGCGTACAGCGTCATCCATAACACCCCCACCCGGGCTATTTCCAGGTAAAGCACCCACTGCCGCTGTTCCAGCACCGCCCCCATGTTCACGACCGTCAGGAGGATGAAGCCCGCTGCCAGCCACTGGTATACGGCCGGGATGTGCTGTTCGTACAAGAGCAGCCCGAAGAGCAGCGCCAGCGTCAGCACCATCTGCCCGACCACGTAGCCCCGGAAGCGGTAAGTACTGGCCGTCGAGGTGCGGGACCGGGTTGGGGCATCGGCCCAAAGAAAGCGGTCTTCGAGCCGATCGCGCCAGATCGGATCAACCGCGTCGGGCCGGCCGAACAGCAGCCGCAGTTTAGCCCGAAAGCCGGGCGTCTGCCGAACCGACACCAACAGCTCCAGCAGGAAATGAAAATGCTGCCACAGAAAACTATGGCTGTTGAGCGGTTTGGTCAGGCCGTATACCGGCTCTTCGTCTTCTTCAGCGAACGTACCAAAGAGCTTATCCCAGATGATGAGCACATCGCCGTAGTTTTTATCGAGGTAGGCCGGATTGCTGGCGTGGTGGACGCGGTGGTGCGAGGGAGTTACGAGCACGTATTCCAGCCAGCCCAGTTTGCCGATAGTACGCGTATGAATGAAGAATGGGTACAGCCCATGCAGCAACAGCAGACTCGTGATCATCTCGGCCGGGAAGCCTACGATGGGCAGCACCGACCAGAACCCGGTTCGCAGGATGGCCTGAAAAATGGTGATCCGGGCCGACACGGTATAGTTGAACTCATCGCTCTGGTGATGTACGATATGAGCGGCCCAGAACAGGTTGATCTCGTGCGCCAGCCGGTGATACCAGTACCAGACAAAATCCGTAGCCAGAAAAAGAACAATCCAGGTCCAGATGCCTGGTTGTACATCGAACAGGGCGTAGTGCCGATGCAACGAATCGTAAACGAAATAAAAGGCCCCAACGGTAAAACTATCCAGCAGCCGCTCAATGATCCCCACGTTGAGATTGGCCACCGAGCTGCTGAACGTAAAGTAATCTTTACGCTGCCAGCGGCTCACGAGGTACTCCAGCCCCATGAGCAGGAGAAAAAACGGAACCGCAAATGCTAGCCAATTGATTTCCATACTGTAACCTGACAATCGTTTCGGGCTTTATCAGCCTGGTTGACTCTTTCCTTTTGTACTTATATCCTATAGATATTATAGGATAATATAGTTTACGTTGATGCCAGGTTGTAGCTGGCTTGGTAGCAACCGGCCTGAATCGGGTAGCCGACGAGACGGGTTGCAGAAAATGGGTTAGTTAGGGTAACGTGAGGAAGACCTGTTCAACAACAGCACATTCGCATACACAGCAGAGCCGGGAGCGGGTTCTGTGCGTGAGGTAAACCGGTATATAAAGCAACTGGAGCTTTCATAACAGGAGCGTGCCGCTAAGGATCTTGTAGATTGGTAGGCAAAGGTGAAATACCAATTTTAAAAATCCAAGCAATACGCTAAAAATTTGATAGACAAGTTGTTATGAAATAGTCTATCGGTTTTAAGGAGTAATAAATTTCCTATTCGCTACCTCGTAGCGCCGACCCGTTGTAGACGCCTGATTTTCATCAGGCTAGGTAATTGCCGATGCCCACAATAACCGACGACAGCACGACCGTCAGTATGCCCAGCTTGATGGTTCGCAGGGTCGACTGATTGGCTCCGCGCCACTCGTGCAGGTATAAGCCCCACAAACTGCTGAAGGCGATGATGAACGCCATATGGAGTGTCCAGCCCGAAAAGCGGTACTCGCCCATCTGGCTGTCGCCCATGCCGTAGAAGAAGAACTGGAAGTACCAGGTAACCCCGGCCATGGCGCAGAAGAGGATATTCCGCAGAATGGGAGCCGACAGGTTGGTGTAGTCAGAAAAGGTCTGGTTTCGAAAGTTGAGGTAGATCGTCCAGACGGCGTTGGTCGTCAGGCCACCGAGCAGAATAATCACCAGGGCTGCGTTGTTCATGTAGAGCGGATCGGCTCCGTAGCGGACGGCCCGTTCGGCAATGGACTGCCCGGCCGTTAAACCGAATGAGAAACAGGCGCTCATCACGCCGGAAAATACCGCAACCAGAAAGCCTTTGCGCAGATCGAACTCGGCAATGGCCGCTTTCTTCTCGGCTTCGGGCTGCGATTTTTCTTTCATCATCCCCGCTACACCACAAATGCTGATCCCGACTACGCATACCGCCAGCCCCAGCACGATTACCTGGCCGGAGGTGGTGTTGATCAGACCGGCAAACTGCCCTCCCCAGATCGGTGGCACGAGCGTACCGAACACGGCACAGAGGCCCAGCACCACCGCCATACCGAGCGAGAGCCCCAGGTAGCGCATGGCGAGGCCGAAGGTTAGTCCGCCGAATCCCCAGAGTACGCCCCAGAAATAGGTCCAGAACAGCGTTTCAGAATCGGTCTCCTGCAATACCTGCAACAGGTTCGGTACGGTGAGCAGCCCCAGCACCCAGGGCGCAATCAGCCAGGAGAACAGCCCGCCCACGAGCCAGTAGCTTTCCCAGGCCCACCCCTGTACGCGCTTGTATGGTAGATAAAAACTCCCCGAAGCAAACCCGCCGAGTGCGTGCAGAACAACTCCCCAAATAACCGCCATAGTGCCAGTGACTGATAATAGATGATCAGCAAAAGAAAGACGCAGGCCATACCGAACTTACCTACACACTCCTACCAAATAGCAGTTTTCGGCCAAAAAATTGATTTATGTCGAGCAGCGCATCGCCGATACTACACCGCTCCGCTCACGGACGCGCCCGGCCAGCAGCGTTTGAGCGCTATCAGGTTTGTTGGGATAGGCTGCGGGTTCCAGTGCGGATGAATAGCCAGGGCAGCCCCCAGCGCGGTAGCCTGCGCCACCGATGCGGCCCATACTTCAACCCGTGGAAACGCTTCGGCCAGCAACCCCATGTAGATCGGGTTGTGGCTGAACCCGCCATCGACAAAAAGTCGGCGAACGGGCGGTCGATTGCCCGGCCGCTGATGCAGCACCAGTTCGGTCGAGATCAGCTGCTGGGCCACGATGTCGAGCATGAGCTGATGATACGCCAGCTCATAGGTGGGGAATAGCGTCAGATCCCGGTCGGCAAAGGTGATGGGATTCATCGACACCTGCGGCCGGGTGCCGGATCGGGGTTGGCGGGTGGGCAACGGGTCGGCCTGCAACTGCCGGATCAGGTCCGGATCGTACGCGACCCGCCTGTAGATGTCGGTCGCTACGCCGAAGTGAGCGGCTAGTCGGCGTACCTGCTGCTCGTGTTCGTGGCCGGCAAACAGGCGCGACGCTTTTACGGGTTTTCCCTGGTAAGTCAGGTAGCACAGACAGTCATATTGCAATTCTTCGGCCGTGAGCGGATCGGTGTTGAACGGGTTCAGGCTGATACACCAGGTGCCGGTCGAGATCAACACAAACGGTTCGTCAAAACTGGCCAGGTACGGAATCAGAGCCGCCGACGAGTCGTGCAGGCCCGTGCCGACGTACAGCGCGGCATCGCCCCGGTTTACCCGACTCACCGTATCGGCCGTTACAATGGGGGCCTGCAGTTCATCCAGTTTTTCCTGAACGACCCAGCCATGGTAACGCTGCTGCCGGAAATCCCACAAGAGCGTATGACAGCCAAGGCTGGTCAGGTCGGCCCGGGGCTGGCCGGTAATCAGGTAGCTCAGGTACTGGGGCAGGTGAAGGGCGTAGCGAATCTGGGCATACAGGGTCGGCTTATCGTATTTGACCCGGTATAGCATCAGCCCCACGTTCAGGCTGCCGAGGGCTGGCGAGGCCGTCTGCACCGACAGCTCATCCGGGGGGCCATATCGCTCATAAAATTGCTTTTTTATTGGGTCGGGCAGCGATTTAAGGTAGTTATAAAGACAACCCACCGGTTTGCTGTCGGCTCCGATATACACATAACTGGCCCCGTAAGCCGAGAAGTTTACGGCCTGCACCTCAAACTGCGGTAAAGCCAGCACCTCCGCCAGCGCCGTTTCCAGCCAGCGACTCAGGTGGTCGAGGTCTTCGCAGGGGTCGCCGTCGTCGTCCGTTGCTTCGTCGAACCGCTCCGTCCGCTCCCAAACGACCGCATACTGCCGATCGAACAGGAACAGCTTCTTGTTCGTCTTCCCCACGTCGAAAATGGCAACAACCGGCGTCTTATTCATGGAGTGAATTAGTGATGGCGTGATTTGTGGCTGAGTGACGACTCTTCATAGGCGTTGCATTTACCGCTCAATCACTCAATCACCAATTCTCTTAGAGTCCCGTGGCTACGGTTTTGAGGCCGCGTTCGCGGATGAGCTGGGTGCGGGTGTCGAGAGTGCGGTACAGGGTGAGCGGTTGCAGGGCCCCGCCCGCCCGGAGCCGGGCTTCGGCCACGATGGGGCGAACGTCGGTCCGGAAAGCGTCCTGCAGAATCTCCTGCGCCCGGACCACGTCGTTTGCTTCGCGCGCTTCTTCGAGCGCTGTCCGATCAACGAGCAGGGCCTGCGCGTAGGCGATCTGGATGGCCTCTACGCTCTGGAGGAGATCTTCGAGCGGGTCTTTCACGTTATGACTGGCATCGATCATCCAGCCCAGATCGGTGGCGTGATTCATGTTGCGGGCGTCCATCCCATCAACGAGTTCGTTGAAGATCAGAAAGAGCTGGTACGGTTTGATACTGCCCGCCGTCAGGTCGTCGTCGCCGTATTTGGAGTCGTTGAAGTGGAAGCCACCCAGTTTCTCTTCCATGAGCAGCGTAGCCACGATCTGTTCGATGTTAGCGTTGGGCAGGTGATGGCCCAGGTCGACCAGGGTATAGGCCTGCGGACCGAGTTTGCTGGCGTAGAGGAAGCTGCTACCCCAGTCGCCAACGGTCATCGAATAAAAGTTGGGCTCGAAGGCTTTGTACTCGACAAACAGTTTCCAGTCCGAAGGCAGGGCTGCGTAGATGTCCTGAAGGCTCTCCAGCGTGCGCGAAAACGCCTTGCGGAAGTTCAGCTGCCCCGGAAAACACGACCCGTCCGACAGCCAGACCGTCAGCGCCTTCGACCCCAGCGCCACACCGTGCCGGATCACCTCGATGTTATGCTCGATAGCCTGCCGGCGCACCGCCGGATCGACGTGTTGCAGCGACCCGAATTTATAGCTCAGCGCCTGATCTGGCTGGTCCTGAAACGTATTGGAATTGACCGCATCGAAGCGCAGCCCGTAGTGGGCCGCCGTTTGTCGGGTGGCGTCGGCATCCTGCGGAATATCCCACGGTATGTGCAGCGAGATAGCCCCGCTGGCCCGGTTGAGCGCGTGCAGCAAACCAACATCGGCCATTTTCTCGTCGAGGGTACGGGGTTCGCCCCCACCCCCGAACCGCCCGAAGCGCGTGCCGCCCGTACCCAGCGCCCAGCTCGGAATAGCGATCTGAAAGTCGATCAGTTTCTGAATAATCCGCTCGGCGTCGGCTACGGCATCGGTCCAGTAGGCGAGTTTTCGGCGATGAGCGTCGAGCAGCCGCTGGTTATGATCGGCGAGTTGAAACGATTCAAGGTTCATAGGGTTCAGGAGGTTAATCCGTGATCGGTCTAGCGGACAAACGCCATGGCGACACCACCATCTACATTCAGCACATTGCCGGTCGATTTGTTGAGCAGCCCGCCCACAAAGGCGAAACACGCATTGGCAATATCGTCGGGCAGGATGATTTCATTGAGCAGCGTCCGTTTGGCATAATAGGCGGGCAACTCTTCGACCGGTACGCCATAGGCTTTGGCACGCCCTTCGGCCCAGGCCCCGGCCCATATTTTACTATCGGCAATGACGGCATCCGGATTGACCACGTTCACCCGAATATGGTCTTTACCCAGCTCAGCCGCGTTCAGCCGACTCAGGTGCAGCTGGGCCGCTTTAGCCGATCCGTAGCCGGCATTGTTAGGGCCGGACACCAGCGCATTTTTCGAGACTATGTTCAGCACGTCGCCCCCAATGCCCTGCTGGCGCATGATGTCGACCCCGGCCTGGGTAACCAGGAACTGCCCTTTTACGAGAATGTCGTACAGCAGGTCCCAGTCTTTCTCCGTGTGTTCTTCGATGGGTTTTGAAATAGAAATACCGGCGCAGTTGACAACGATATCGACGCCCCCGAACGCCAGGCTGGCGGTATCGAAGGCATCACGGATAGTAGACGCCACCGTTACGTCCAGAAGGGCCCGGGCGTGGGTGTCGCGACCGTACTGGCTGCTGAACTCGGCGTCGGCACCGGCCAGCCGGTCGGCATCGTTATCGTTCAGCACCACGCAGGCTCCCTCGTCGGCAAAGCGTTTGGCAATCGCCTTCCCGATACCGCCCGCACTGCCCGTAATCAGCGCCACCCGGCCCGTCAGCGGTCTGGGCTTGGGCATCCGCTGCAGCTTGGCTTCTTCCAGCAGCCAGTATTCGATGTTGAAGGCTTCCTGCCGGGGCAGCGAGGTGTACGACGAGATGGCTTCTGCCCCCCGCATTACGTTGATGGCGTTGATGTAAAATTCAGCCGCCACCCGAGCCGTCTGTTTGTCTTTGGCGAAGGTGAACATACCCACCCCCGGCAACAGAATCACCACCGGGTTCCGGTCACGAATGGCCGGACTGTCGGGATGTTTACAGGCTTCATAATAGGCAGTATAATCGGCGCGGTACTGCTCGAACTGACCGGTCAGATAGGTACGTAGGTCATCGGCCGGGCGCTGCGACAATGATTCGACCGCTTCCAGCACCAGCGGCTTGATCTTGGTCCGCAGAAAATGGTCGGGGCAGCTGGTTCCCATCGGCGCCAGCCGGGCCAGATCGGTCGAGTTGATGAACGTCAGCACCCGCTCATCGTCGGTGAAGTGCCCCACCATGGGGCGTTCAGTCGAGCACAGCCCCCGCAGCAACGGAGCCAGCTGAGCCGCCTGCTGCTGACGCTGATCGGCAGGCAGTGACTCACGAATGGCCCCGCCAAAAGCGGGTCTGGTACTTTTTTCGTCCAGGTAGTTGGCACAGCGCTCGATGATCTCGAGCGTGTTGACATAACTGTCGTAAGCCGTGTCGCCCCAGGTAAACAGGCCATGTGACCCCAGCATGATGCCGCGTAGGTTCGGATTTTCGGCTACGCAGGCCGCCAGTTTCATCCCCAGATCGAAGCCCGGACGCTGCCAGTCGACCCAGCCGATTTCCCCGTTGAACAGTTCCTGAGTAATGGCTCGACCGTCGGCCGCGGCCGCAATGGCAATGGCTGCGTCGGGGTGCAGGTGGTCGATGTGGTTGAAAGGCAGAAAAGCGTGCAGGGGCGTATCGATCGATGGCGCTTTCGACGCCAGGTCGTAGATACAGTGGTTGAACAGCTCAACCATCTCGTCTTCATGAGCCAGGCCGCGGTATATCGTTTTCAGGGCATGGAGCCGATGCATATACAGAGCCGCCAGCCCGCTTTTCTTCAGCGTGCCGATGTCGCCCCCCGACCCTTTCACCCACATCACCTCCGTCGACTGGCCGGTCAGCGGATCGGGGGCCATGGCTTTGCAGGAGGTGTTCCCTCCGCCGTAGTTGGTCAGCCGCAGGTCGGCCCCCAGCAGGTTAGAGCGATAAATGAGCAGCGCCACTTCCCGGTCGGGCTGGGGTAACGCATCGAACTGAGCGGCCCTGGTCTCATCCCAGAGGTAACTGACGTGGCGAAATGTATTCGGGGTTGCAATCATGAGTTCAATAAGTTGGCCCGACAAAGTAGCTGGGTTCGGGCGGGGTCACTTTCCTATACATGCCTACCACCTGACAAAGCAGGCCGGGTTCTTTAGACAGCCTCAACGGAGGGCTTACTTCCCTACAGCGACTGACGAACAATGAGCTGAAACGGGTTCTCGACCTGACGGCAGCTGTTCTCCAGAATCAGCTGGGCGGCTGTTCGGCCCATCTGCGCAAAATCAGTAGACATCACGGTGATCCCATCCAGCAGGATTTCTTTCAGGGGCGTTTCGTTATACGAAAGAATACCGACCTCCTGCCCTACCGAATACGAGGTAGCCTTTATTTTCTTGATCAGCGTGACCAGATCATCTTCCATGATGTTGATATAGGCATTTCCACCCGTAATAACTTCGTTATCAATATCGTGTATGACGTGGGCCGTAAAGTCATGTTCGTAACAGAACCGGTAAAAACCGTTCAGGATGGCGCGCGGGTGGTAACTATGGGCCGGAAACAGCAGGTTCAGCGTCGTGTATTTACGCAACAGCGGCAGGGCTTCGGTCAGCGCCTGCATAAGGTCTTTCTCGAAGTTCTGCACCACGGCGGCATACTGACCCGATAGCCCGTCGATCTGTTTGTCGAGCACCAGCAGTTTATGTTTGGGCAACTGGTCGATAAGCAGCCGGGCCTGTTCGTCGCCGTTGAAAAAATGGCCGATGATAACATAATGCGTATGCCGGGCACCTTCTTTCTCGAGCAGGGCTTTGAAAAGCCGGAAGTCGTTGTTATAAATGTAAAAGTCGATGGTAACGTCGGGCCCGACGGTCTCCACGAACGAATCGTAGATGATCTTCTTGTGAGCGCTTAACTTATTGAACAGCAGGAATATTTTCAGATTACGACCCACCGGCGAGTGGTTGATGTAATAACCTTTCCCCTTCACGGCCACAATGATTTCCTGTTCTTTCAGCCGGTCGTAGGCCCGCTCAACGGTTCGCTTGGCCACGTTGAACTCGGCGCTGATCTCGTGGATCGACGGTAGCTTATCGCCCGGCCGACTGTCGCCATGCTCGATGCCTTCCACCACCGATTCATAGATCTGCTGGTATTTGGGGGTACTCGACTGGTCGTTGATCCGGATAAGCGATACGGTATTCATGGCGCTAAATTTACTCATTCCAACAAAAAGTTTGGTTTTTATAGGAATGAGTAGGTAAGTTGACCGGCAGCAGCCCTACACATTTGGTCCGACTGCTACCGATCTGTAAACGATTGACTTTACGTACTTATGAGACCTGCTGTATTGCTTGTTGTACTTAGTTTATGGCTTCATTCGCCCGTTCGGGCCCAACTCAGCCCCGTTGCGTTAACCTGCGAACACCGCACCAATCCGCTGGGCCTCGACGAGGCAAAGCCCCGCCTAAGCTGGCAGCTGACCGGTAGCGGACGCAACCTACGCCAAACCGCGTATCAAATCCAGACCTCGGACGCGCCGACCTTCAAAAAACTGGGCTGGGACTCCGGCAAGATACCGTCCGATGCCTCGGTACTGCTTCCTTACGAAGGTCCGGCCCTGCGCTCGGGTCAGCGGGTCTACTGGCGAGTACGCGCCTACGACCAGGCTGGCAGGGTCGGTTCGTGGAGTCCGGCTGCCTACTGGGAAATGGGGCTGCTGTCTCCTGCCGACTGGCGAGCCACCTGGATCGAGCCCAATGATACCGTTAAAACGGGTGCCCCGGCTATTATGCTCCGAAAACCGTTCACGATCACGAAGAAAGTAGCGTCGGCCCGCGCCTATGCTACCGCCCACGGCATGTACGAACTCCGGCTCAACGGCCAGCGCGTCAGCGATGAACTGCTGGCCCCAGGCTGGACGGTCTATCCCAAACGGCTTCAGTACCAGGTATACGACATAACCAGCCAGCTCCGCACCGGCGCCAATGTAGTAGGAGCGCAGATTGGCGAAGGCTGGTATGCCGGGGTGATCGGGTTTACGAATAACGCGAAGTACTACGGCAACAGACTCGGCTTACTGGCTCAGCTGGTTATCCGGTATACCGATGGCACCACCGACGTGATCGGCACCGATGGCAGCTGGCAGTACAGCACCAACGGCCCCATCCGGCAGTCGGAACTGTACGACGGTGAAACCTACGACGCCCGCCTGAGCCGGGCAGGCTGGGATGCACCGGGAACGGGTTCGGGAGGGGCTGACTGGTCGGCGGTACGCGTTGCCAGCTATCCGCTTACCAACCTGCGGGCTACCGTCAGCGAGCCCGTTCGGCGGCAGGAAGAGCTGAAACCCCAGCGTATTTTCCGGACACCATCGGGCACACTAGTGGCAGACTTTGGCCAGAACATGACCGGCTGGATTCGGTTGCGGGTGAGCGGCCCGGCCGGCACAACGGTACGCATCCGCCATGCCGAAGTGCTCGACAAGAAAGGTGAGTTTTACACCACTAACCTGCGCGAGGCCAAACAGGAACTGGCCTACACCCTCAGCGGCAACGGCAACGAAGTCTACGAGCCTCATTTTACCTTTATGGGATTCCGGTACGTAGCCGTCGACGGATTCCCGGGCGAGCTGAAACCGGAGCACCTGACCGGCGTCGTGATCCATACCGACATGCCACTCACGGGCCGGTTCGAGTGCTCCAGTGCGCTGATCAATCAGCTGCAACGCAATATCGAATGGGGACAGAAAGGCAACTTCGTCGACGTACCGACGGACTGTCCGCAGCGCGACGAACGACTCGGCTGGACTGGCGATGCGCAGGCTTTCTGCCGCACGGCGGGATTCAACCGGGGGGTGGCGGCTCTGTTTACCCGCTGGCTGGCCGACGTGGCCGCCGATCAAAGTGCCGAAGGCGCCGTGCCGTTTGTGGTGCCCGACATCCTGAGCCGGGTCGATCCGAAGACGGGCAACCGCGAGGTAGCCACCTCGGCAGGCTGGGGCGACATCGCCACCATTGGCCCCTGGACCATGTACAACCTCTACGGCGACCGGCGGCTGCTCGAAACCCAGTACCCCAGCATGAAAGCGTATGTCGACTACATCCGGAAGAAAGCCGGGGCCGCCAACATCTGGAAGAGCGGCAGCGTCTTCGGCGACTGGCTGTTCTACAAACCACACATGTACAGTCATACCGAACCCGACGGCTATACCAATGGCGATATGATTGCCACCGCGTTCTATGCCTACTCGACCGATCTGCTCCGCAAGGCGGCTACGGTACTGGGCAAGACCGACGACGCCCGGCAGTATGGCGAACTGTTCGAGTCGATCAAAGCCACCTTTCAGCGGGAGTACGTCACGCCCTCGGGTCGTATCGCGTCGGACTCGCAAACGGCTTACGTGCTGGCGCTGAACTTCAACCTGCTGGCCGACGAGCTGCGGCCGCTGGCCACCCAGCACCTCGTCAACGACATCAAAAGCCGCAAAAATCACCTCTCGACCGGCTTCCTGGGTACGCCCTATCTCTGCCACGTTCTGTCGGACAATGGGTTTACCGATGTGGGCTACGATCTGCTGCTGCAGGAAACCTATCCTTCCTGGCTGTATCCCGTTCGGATGGGGGCAACAACGATCTGGGAGCGCTGGGACGGCATTAAGCCCGACAGCACCTTTCAGGATGAGGGCATGAACTCGTTCAACCACTACGCCTACGGTGCTATCGGCGACTGGATGTACCGCGTTGTGACGGGGATTGAACTTGGCCAGCCGGGCTATAAGCAAATCCGGATTCAGCCACAGCCAACCGACCGGCTGACCTTTGCCAAAGCGGCCATGAAGAGTTCTTACGGCGACATCGAGTCGGGCTGGGAGCGGAAAGACGGTCAGCTGGTGATTCGGATCAGGGTACCGGCCAACACGACAGCCCTGATCCGGCTACCCCGCGCCGAAGCCGCCACCGTTACCGAGAGTGGCAAACCGCTTGCCCAGGTTCCCGACTGCCGAAACGTCACGCCCGACAAAGGGTCGCTGGCGATGGAAGTCGGATCGGGTGAGTACACGTTCACCTATCCCGAGAAATAACCCATCCGGTGCTGTAGGTGTGGTATGTATAGCAACATTGATGCGTAACATCGTCAAGCGCCGTAGGTGCGGCATGGGTATGGATGTGCATCGACGCGGTTATGAACATGCCGTACCTACGGCGCCGGGCTGGCATGTGGAGTTGCCGGGCGCGGCTAATGCATTGGCTTGACTGCGTAACTGCTGCTAATCGGCCCAGACCTTTGTTCCTTCGGTGCAATTGCGGCACATCTCGATGTCGGAACGGGACCGGAGCAGCGTTTGCCGGAAATCGTGGTAGGCCGGACCGTGCCAGAGATCGGCAAACGATTCGATTTGGAGATCACCCAGCCGGTGGTGCGCATCTTTATCGAAGCAACAGGGTACCACCAGCCCATCCCAGGTGATGACGCACGAATGCCACATCTTCCAGCAATGGTCGCCAAAGCCGTTTTTGATGCGGTACGTTCCGTCGGCCTGTGCCGCATACCGGCTGTACTGGTCCAGCGTCGGAATCAGGTCCGACCCCTGTTCGTAGTCGTAGATCTGCGCGGTTTTGAGGCCCACCTCGTCGACGCCCAGTTCGCGGGCCAGCTTCTTCACCTCCGCAATCTGGTGCTCGTTGGGCTTCACAACCAGGAACTGGAATACGACATGGGGCGTGCGAGACTTCAGCTCTTTCTTCCAGCGCAGGATATTCTTCGTGCCTTCGAGTACCTTTTCCAGCCGGCCGCCCACCCGATACTGCTGGTATACCTCCTGGGTTGTACCATCGATGCTGATGATCAGCCGATCCAGGCCCGACTCCACCGTTTTACGGGCGTTCGCGTCGGTCAGGTAGTGAGCATTGGTACTCGTAGCCGTGTAGATTTTACGGTCGGTAGCGTACCGGACCAGCTCCAGAAACTGCGGATGCAGATACGGCTCGCCCTGAAAATAGAAGATCAGATACAACAGCGTTTCATGCAGCTCGTCGATCGTTCGTTTATAGAGGTCCTCGCCGAGCATACCCGTAGGCCGCGTGAAAGAACGGAGGCCGCTGGGGCATTCGGGGCAGCGCAGGTTGCAGGAGGTAGTTGGCTCAAACGACACCGACATAGGCAGTCCTCTGTGTACAGACTGCCCCGTTTGCCGCGATCGGTAATAACTCGACACCACCTTCAGCGCGTTCGCTACGCGTTTGGGCGTCAGTTTGGACGCAAAATTAAGGCCGTCGAGTACGTTGCGATTCATCAGGTAAAGGTACGTGCTGAACGGTTCTTAACCCACCATTCTCCCGGCTATTCGCCCGCTTCAAGCCGCCAGACCCGGCAGCCGGCCTCGTCGAAAACAACATCACCGGGGGGCAGGCCCGTCAGATCCGTCTCCGTTAGCTGGCCGGTCATGCTGGCGGCAAAGGCATAGTCGCTATCCTCAACGTGCGTCCAGGCAATGTAAGACTGACCGTCAGCCGGCCCCACGAGCCAGCGCGTGTCCCGGCCCTGAATAGCCGGCCACACCCGTTCGGCAAACTGACGGATACGGGTAATGGCGGCAAACTGATCGGCATTTTCGCCCCAGACAAACGGGCCGTGTGTCACCTTATCGGGTTCGCGGTCATCCTCGATCCGGAACACGTAGAGCTTGGTATATTCTTCGTTGGCTCCGCGCTCGTCGTGCTGGTTACGCACTTCAAAACCCAGCCCCGTATAGCTAGGCCAGTCGGTCAGGAACAGCGCCGTAAAGTAGCGGAACAGATTGCCCGTCCGGTAAAATGCATCGAAGCGCGGGTCGTCCTTATCGGCGGTCATTACAGTAAAATTCGGCGCAAACCGGCGCACCTGACGGTACTGATCATACAAAGCAAACTGCCCCACGAACGCATCGGAACCAACGACCAGCGACTGAAGATCGCCCAGGGTCGAGTCGGCTTCGATGGCATCGAGGTGGTCGAGTTCGTCACCGTAGCCCATCACATCGGGCGGGGCCAGGAACGTTTCTGCGAAGAACGCGAAATACGGAACGCCGTTGCCCCGAACGTATCGTTTGATGGACCGGAGCGGGTCGTAATAATGCCCGATCATGTCGGGTACGCCATCCGGCCGCATCTGCACATGGGCCATGTCGCCCCGCATGAAATCGAAGTTATAGGTTCGCTGGCAGTCGTGTACGCGCCGGCAGATGTAATCCCAGGCGGCATAGTTGGGCCGGTCGAAGTCAAGCTCCCATTTTTCGTTATTGTCTTTCGACTCGTAGAAGCGGTACCGGGCCAGCGGACCAAACACCCTCGACATCGGCTGCGGCCGGTCGAACGCGTACTGGTACCAGCGCTGTCCGAAGTCATCGATTACGAAATCGATTGGGTCGATATGCAGGCCCCGATACGGCGGTCCCATGGTCATGGGCAGGGTTTCGTATCCCTGTGCGACCAGATGCCGGATCAGCGCCAGTCGGCGGTTCAGGCGCCCGCCATAGTCGGCCGGGTTACCAAATAGCATCCGCACCCGCTGCTCATCCGTCAGCAGCAGATGGGGTCCGTCGGGCCGGTTGGAAGCAAAGAACGCATCTTTGGCAAAGTTCAGCGGGCTACCATCAGCCGCTCCCTGATACCGCAGAAACTGCCAGATGGCTTCTTCCACGTATCGGTACACGTTACTGGTATGGTCAACGATGCGCGCCTTGTCGCGGTGTACCCACTCGAACAGCGACGGGTGGGTCAGCACCATCTCCGAAAACCGGTCGGTATGCGGAATAACGTCCATCCCCACCGTGCGCCCCGTAGCATGGAGAAGGTTAACAACGGCCTTCAGCTGTTTCTCTACCGTATTGAGCGCGGGCACATACTGGGCCAGGTCGGTATCGAAAAACTCCGGGTTGATCTGCCAGCTGACCATGCCGTACAGGCTCCCGACCACGCCCGGCTCCCAGATCGGCAGCAGGTGGATACTGTCGTGGCAGGCGGGCAGGGTCAGGGTATACTGCACCGTTTTCCAGAACGACCCGATCGTCCGGACGTTTACGCCCACCATATTGCTCTGTTTCAGCCAGCTGCCATCGGTTTCGCGGGCTACAGGGCTGGGTATGGTCTCGGCGGGGTCGAGCGCCCGACGCAGCAGGTCGGTGCCCAGCCGCTTGTGTAGCAGGTCAAGGGTCTGATAGACCGAAAACTGAACGGCGGTCTGGGGTAATAAACCGGGTATGAATGACGATCGGCCCGACAGGTAGGCGTCCGTATGGGTGGCATGTTGTTGTTGCCAGTCGGCTATCAGTTCGCTGAGGGTTGTAGGCATGGGGCAAATGTAAAACGGTTTTCACAAAACCAAATGTCAGCTTTGTTTGTCATGCTTAGTATGCAGGATGTTATCGTAATAGGCGGAGGGCTCGCCGGACTGGTCAGCGCACTGGAGCTGGCGCGGGCTGGCCATACCGTCACACTGATCGAACGAAAAACATATCCTTTCCACCGGGTTTGTGGTGAATACGTCTCCAACGAAGTCAGGGCCTACGTCGAATCGCTGGGCATCGATCTGGCGGGGCTGGGCGCGGCCGACATCCGGCGTTTCGAGATTTCGTCGCCCTCGGGTCGGCTACTCAGCAGTCCGCTCGATCTGGGCGGTTTCGGCATCAGCCGCTACACACTCGACTATGAACTCTTCCTGCGGGCGCAGGCCGCCGGGGTAACCTTCCTGCTGGGCCAGTCAGTCGAGGACGTCTCGTTTCAGGACGATGCGTTCACCGTTACCCTCAGCCACGGACAGATCCTGTCAGGCCGGCTCGTGATCGGCGCCTTTGGCAAACGGTCGCGGCTCGACAAAACCCTCGACCGCCCCTTCATGCACCAGCCTTCGCCTTACATCGGGGTGAAATACCATGTTCGGATCGATCTGCCCACCGATGTTATTGCGCTCCACAACTTTTCGGACGGCTACTGCGGCATGTCGGCCATCGAAAACGATGCGTACTGCGTCTGCTACCTCACCACCCGCGCCAACCTGCGCCGGTACGGGAACATTCCGGCTATGGAGCGGGCGGTGCTTCATCAGAACCCGCACCTGAAAGCCGTGTTCGACCGGGCCACGTTCCTGTACGCCAAACCTGAAGTGATCAACGAGATTTCGTTCGCGCCCAAACAGGCGGTTGACCAGCATCTACTGATGGCGGGCGACTCGGCCGGGCTGATAACGCCCCTCTGCGGTAATGGCATGGCCATGGCCATTCACGGGGCCAAACTCGTCAGTGAATTGTCTGACGCTTATCTGCGCGGTCAGCTCAGTCGCCCGGCGCTGGAGCATCAATACCAGCAGGCCTGGTCAGCGCAGTTTGCCCGGCGTTTGTGGGTCGGCCGAACCGTGCAGAAACTATTTGGCCGCCCCTGGCTGACCGAAGCGGGAATCCGGGCTTTTGGCGCGTTCAAACCGGCCCTGCGCACGGTTATGCGGCAAACCCACGGCCAGGTCATTGCCTGATCGGCACGCTTCATACGGGCAATTCATCCGTTCAGAACCGCTTTTATGCACTTCGTATAACGCCCTAGTCTGTAGCGGTTTAGGCCACCCTACCTTTGTTGTGTTCAAATTAAACAACAACCAGAAACTACTGAACACAACATGAAAACTGTAGCCAAATCAATTCTGCTGGGCCTGCTTCTGCTAGGTTCATTCTGTGGGCTGATTGCCCTCACGGCCAGTGCCGCCCAGGCCGGCCCGACCGACGACCACCTCGTAAAATCCGCCGTTCGTCATCGTATGTATTCGTCACCTTCGGGAGAGGTCATTAACGTAAACGTAGAGAAGCCCGCTGGTCAGCTGGTCCGCGTGTTCATCGCCGACGAAAGCGGCCGGGTGCTGGCTCACCAGACGATCGGGAAGAAAGGGGAAAAGTACCGGCTCCGCTTCAACGTGGCCGATCTGGAAGACGGCGCCTATAGCCTTCGTATCTCAGGCAAAAACACGCACGACCAGTATGACTTCAAACTAAGCACGCCTAAAGCTGAAAAGCCCGTTCGGTCGGTAAGTCTCCAATAAACTACCTATCAGCCCCCTACGGCTCGGGCGCTCTTTCAAACGACTCAGTTCACTTTACAAACCCTTCATACTTACCCCGGTCTGCTTCGGCAAGCCGGGGTTTAGTTTTGCTCCGTAACCAACAAAAACAATGACCATCAGACATACCCTGGCCCTGGCGGTACTCTCCGCTCAGGTCGCCCTCGCCCAGGACGATCCCATCCGTCCACCAGCCCGCCCACTAACGATCTCGCTCTTCTCCGAGTCGGTTAGCCTACCTACCTTCAAAGGGTTTTTGCGCCGACCCAACCTCGGCGTTCGCATCGGCACGGAGTTTTATTACCGCAACCGGCCGGGTTCGCAGCTGGTTCAGACGCTGAATGTCGGTTTTTACCACCACCGGGGCCTGCAGAACGGCCTGTACCTGAATACCGAGCTGGGGTACCGTAAATTCATAGGTGGCTTCTTTGCCGAAGGCTTTATTGGCCTGGGCGCGCTGGGACTGTCGCAGCAGCTCCGTCGATACGAACGAACCGAAACCGGCGATTTCAGGCCGGCGTCCCGCTGGATGCTGCGCGCCATGCCGTCGGTCAGCGCGGGTGTCGGCTACCAGTTCGGGCGGCAGACAACGATGCCGGTCACCCTCTTCACCCGCTACGAAGCCTTCGGCGAAACACCCTTCAGCAACCGGGGTATTCCGGTGCTTCCCCACTCAGCCCTGCACATAGGTACCCGATTTCCGGTCAATCCGTAACCCTTCCTCATCCCAATCATGAACTTATCTGCTTACTGGCCCGCTCTGCTGGGCCTGCTCATGGGCTGCGAGCCCCTGGCCGTTCCGCAACCCACCCCTCTCCCCTGCGACCTGTCGGCCTACGCCCGACACCCGCGCCACCAGACGTACCTGACCGAACTACAGCAGTACCGACAGCAATCGGTCGCGCCGGGCAGCATCCTGCTCATTCAAAAACCGGGCGAACCGCGCTGGATCGGTGCCGTCGGGAAAGCGAATCTGGAATACCAGACCGACATACTGCCCTGTAGCCAGTTCCGGGTTGGGAGTATCACCAAGATGTTTGTAGCCGTAGCGGTCCTTAAACTGGTGGAGCAGGGCAAACTCCGGCTCGACGACCGGCTGGCGACCCTGCTGCCCCATACCGCAGGCCATATCCCACAGGCCGACCAGATCACCCTGCGGCACCTGCTGTCGCATACGAGTGGTATCACCGACCCGCCCAACGAGAGCATCCGGTATCAGCTCCGCATTGTCGATAACGCGCCAGAACGGTTCAACCTGACCACCGATCAGTTGCTGGCTACCTATGTATACGGAAAACCACTGCACTTCAGGCCGGGAACCGGCTGGAGCTACAGCAATGCCAACTACTGGCTGCTGGGGAAACTACTGGAGCAGCAAACTGGCAAACCCCTCCAAAGCGTACTGAACGACTGGATTTTCAACCCACTCGCACTCAACGACACCTACCTGGAAGTACGGGACGATAGCCAGCTGGTACGCGGCTATGCCGACCTCTACGGCGATGGACGCCTGTTCGACGTCAGCCACTGGGACCGGGCCGACAGCGATGGCGAAGCCGACGGCGGTATCATCTCGACAGCGGCCGACCTGGCTACGTTTGCCGAAGCGCTCTTTGGCGGTAAGCTGCTCAGCGACACCTGGCTGACGGAGATGCTCAAGCCCACCCGGCTCCCCAGCTGCCCCGACGGCGACTGCGAGTATGGGCTGGGCGTAGAACACTGGAAAACCGGGCTGGGACTGGCCTATGGACATAACGGCGGCTCGGTAGGTATCGAAGCCAACCTGCTTTATTTTCCCCACAACCGGGGCGTATTTGTCCTGTACAAAAACAACGGCAACGGCTCCGACAAACGGCTCATGGACCGACTCATGAAATGACAGCATCCCGCTCATCGCTTCAGATCTACGCCGGTCTGATTGGCTTCTGCCTGATTACGCTCGGGCTGGGCCGCTACCTCGACAGCCAGGGCGTGGCGAATCTCCGGCAGTTTGGCTGGGATGGCGTCGGGCTGGTAGCCCTCGGCACGGTGGGCGTCTGGCTGGCACCCCGCACGGGCTTCGCCGACCTGCTCGATCGGCGCGTCACCAACTGGCAGCGCCTGGGTCGCCCCCTGGTCGTCGGGCTCATCTTCGCGCTGGCCGATGTACTGGTTTTTGTCTGGGTTATCCATCCCGAACCGGTTACCGCGCTCATGCCTTTCATGCAGCCATTTCCCTATTCGATACTGCTGTACGGATCGGGCGCGTTGTATGTCGACGTGCTGTACCGGCTCCTGCCCATTCCGGTTCTGATGTGGCTGGTTGGCCGGTACGCGCTTCACAATCCCCGGCATACGGGCCTGTTCTGGCTACTGGCAGGCCTCTCGTCATTGGTTGAACCGCTTGAGCAGCTCATCACCGACTCACCGGCCCTGATCGCGTATAGTTTTGCCAGTGGGTATCTGATGAATCTGTTGCAGGCCTATTTTTTCAGGAAGTACGGGTTTCTGGCCGGGCTCATGATCCGGCTGGGTCATTATGCGCTCTGGCACGTCGGGTTTGGGCTGTGGGTTGAGCTGAGGCTATAAAACGAACCATGAACGGACTAAACGATAAGACCCTGCGCCTGGCCGGACCGCTCATTCTGTGGGCGGTGGCCACGGTATTCTTCAACCTGTCTACGCTGGTACACGCTACCGTAAGTCCCTGGCGATTTGTGCCGTACGGAATCGTAACGCTGTACATGACCTGGTTTACGGTACGGTGGCTGGTTATGCAGGCCCAGCGCCGATATGCGGGCCTGGAGCGCACCCGGCAACGGCTGATCTGGCTGGTACTGGCTGGCTTGCCCGTAACGGCTCTGCTGGTCGGCGCCCGGATTATGCTGGCGCGCTACTGGGTTTTCGCCAACCAACCGGACTGGGATACCGGCGACGTTCCGTTCATGTTCGGCATCGGCCTGTTCAATCTGGCCATTATCGTATCGATCTATGAATCGCGCTACTTTTTCAGGCAGTGGCTTCGTACCAAGCGGGAGGCCGAAGAGCTACAGCGGGCGCAGCTCGAAATGCAGCTCAGCTCGCTCCGCAGCCAGGTGCAGCCGCATTTTCTGTTCAACAGCCTGAACACCCTGCAGGCGCTGGTGAAGGCCAACGAGAATCCGAAAGCGATGCAGTTCATCGGTGATCTGGCGCAGGTGTACCGCTACCTCCTCCAAAGCAACGACCAGCCCCTGATTTCGCTGGAGAGCGAGCTGGCCTTTACGCACGCCTACATCAACCTGCTCAAGACCCGTTTCGAAGACGGCCTCCAGCTCGATATTGCCATCAATCCGGCCTATCGCCACTACCGACTGCCTCCGCTCACCCTGCAGCTTCTGGTCGAGAATACCGTAAAGCACAATGTCGTCAGCACAACCCAGCCCCTCACGATCCGGATTTACGATCGGGACGAAGCGTTTCTGGTCGTCGAAAATAATCTGCAGCGCCGGCCCCGCTCCGATGTGGCGTCGGACAAAAAAGGGTTGCTGACCATCAGTCAGAAGTACCGGCTGCTCAACCAGCCCGATGTGGAAATTCACGAAAATGCAACCACCTTCGAGGTAAAAGTGCCGCTTATCAAGCCTCTCCAGACCCCCTGACCCAGCCCATGAACGTACTGATTATTGAAGATGAGCCACTGGCCGCCCGGCAGCTCCGGACCATGATTCAGGACTTCGATACCGCCATCAGCGTGCTTGCCGTACTCGACAGCGTGGTCGGCGCGACCCAGTGGTTCCAGACGCACCCGCAGCCCGATCTGTTACTGGCCGACATTGAGCTGGTTGACGGGCAAAGCTTCGAGATTTTCGACCAGGTGGAAGTACGATGTCCGGTCATTTTTACGACGGCTTACGATGCCTTTGCCCTCCGGGCTTTTCAGGTGCATAGCGTCGATTACCTGCTGAAACCCATCGACGAAACAGCCCTGCGCCGGAGCCTGGATAAGTTCCGCGACATGCAGCGGCTCTTCGGGGCGGCCCGCGCCAGCACCGACCTGCGCGAGCTGATCGCTAGCCTGCGCCCCGAACCGACAGCCCAGCCCGATTACCGCGACCGGTTTTTGCTCAAACAGGGATCACGGCTGCTGCCGGTCGACGTGACTGAGATGGCTTATTTTTCGACCCGCGAGCGGCTCACGTTCGTACACACCTGGGATCAGCGCGCGCTGCTCATGGATTACACCCTCGATGAACTTGAAAGCCGGCTCAACCCTAACCTGTTCTTCCGGGCGAACCGGCAGTTTATCCTGCATGCGCAGGTTATCCAGCGGGTGCATATCCACTTCAACGGCCGGCTGAAACTGGACCTCAAACTTCCCGTCGATGAAGCAATTTTTATCAGCCGCGACAAAGCCGGTGAGTTCAGAGCCTGGCTGGGCGAATAAGTCTCCGGCCTGCTAGAAAGCGCCCCGGCTCGTGAAGGTGGTGATGGAGCTGGGCGCCGTGGGGGCCGGCTCGCTGGGGGCGGGCGGGGCCGACTGTATGCCGGGCGTTGGCCGCCGGACGTTGAAGATCCGGTTGAACGAACGGGTATAGAGCACGCTCAGTCCGCCACCCGTGGTAATGGTGCTGTTGATACTCCCCTGCCCCAGTATGCTTTGCTGATTGCGGTTGTACATCTTGGCGCGCAGTCGGCCATCAGACGTAATGAAGTACTCGAGGGTCCACTCGCCGAGCAGACTGGCCGCGTTGTACTGGCTCTGGCCGTAGGTAAACCCACCGTCGCGGCTGATCCGGAGCCGGTCGTTCAGGAGCCGGTACGAGAAGCGAAGTTGCAGGTTGTTGAGCAGGTTTTCGTTCTGCTGCGTACCGAAGCCCGTAAAGCCGCCAAACGACACCCCCACATCCAGGTTCTCGTCCAGGTTGGAGGCCAGTCGGCTGATCTGGTTGGAGAGCAGTTCGCTCACGCTATTGGCCACGCCCGAGTTGACCTGGTTCTGATCGAACAGACTGGTGCCTTCGGGCAGCAGCTGGTTGAACAGGAGAACACTGCTGACCTGCCGGGTCAGTTCCTGCTCGTTGCTCTGCAGCCGCGACTCGAAGCTGGTCACCGCCTGCCGAAAATCCGACGAAGCCGGGTATTCTTTCACATCGAGGTCGTAGCTGATGGCGGGCGCACCCAGCTCGCCGTTTAGTTTGATGAGCAGATCGACCGGGTACCGACGCGACTGGTCGGCGGTTCGGTTAGTCGTGCCGTTTACCGCCAGCAGCGGGGCCAGCGAGGTATACTGGGTATAGGCCGCCGTTACGTCGAGCAGGGCCCCGTAGGGATCGCCCGTCCAGGTGATCCGGCTGTTGGGCTGTATCTGGAATCGTTTGTTGATCACGTTCTGGAAGGTGAACGTATAATCCCCTTTCTGGATCTCGTAGCTGCCCGTCATGGTGAAGTCGCCTTTGGTGTCGACTTTCATACCAAGCCGACCCTGGCCGTAGGCTTTGATGATGTCACCCGTTTGCCGGTCCAGCTGAATTTCGCAATACGCATCGGGCGTAATGTCGAAGTTGAAATCCATCTGAATCCGCGACAGGTCAACGTCGCCCGAGGCTGGTGTGGCGTCGGTAGGTTTGGCAGGCTGGCCAGCCGTCAGCGCGTTCCGGTTCACGAACCGAATCCGGTCGTCCGACGCGACCGACGTGGCTCCATCGAGCGGAATAAAAATACGCGTACCTTTATTACTGGTCGCGTTGGCCCGGATGGTGAGGTTGTTGAGCGGTCCGTAGAGTTCGGCTTTACCCGTCACGATAGCCTGACCGTAGAACAGATCGTTGTCTTTGGCCGTCGTGTTCAGGATTTTAAAGTTCCTGAAATCAGCATCGAATCCCAGGGTGAAATACCGGAATCCGTCGTGATACACCCCACCCCGCAGCTGAGCGGTATTGCCGTCGGTATCGCGCAGGGTCAGTCGGCGGGTAATGATCTCGTTCTCTCCGAAGTAGATAATATCGTCGAAGGTAAAGTCGGTTTTGAGGTAGTCGAAGCGGCCCCGGCCCCCTTTTACGGCCAGCTCTCCCTTGAAAACGGGTGCCGATGGCTGACCCGTAACGGCAATTTTACCGCTGGCCGTTCCGCCCAGGTTGGAGAAGAGGCCGGTCGTAAACGCTTCCAGCACGTGCAGATCGGCATCGTTCACACTAGCGCTGAGGGCCAGCGGACTGGCCTTCTGCTGGGGCGTGTAGTTACCCGTCAGGGTCAGCACACTGGCTCCGTTGCGGTTAACGTCGGCGTTGACGTTGAGCCGCTGGGCCGACTGATCCCAGGCCAGGCGCCCGTGTACGTCGCCGATCAGGGCGTTATCGTACGAGAGGGCGTTGACAGCCAGCTCGCTCTCGACAATGGGGGTTTCGTAGATGTCACGCAGCGACAGGCTACCGTTGAGGATCCCGCCCAGGCTGGTGAGCAGCACCGGATTCAGTGACGCCAGCCGGAAGTTCTGCGCCACCATGTCGAGATGCTGCGTGGTGTCGGGCGAAATCTGACCCGATACGCGGATGAGCTGATCCTGGTTCTGCACCGACACGTTGCGCAGGGTGTACTCGTCGCCCACCTTCCGGATCAGGCTGGCCGGATTCAGTACCCAGTCGCCGTTGAGTACGCGCAGCCGCGACGGGCGGAAGGTCAGGTCGATGGCATCGCCTTTGAACCGCAGCTCACCGTTCAGGTTGGCCCGGTTGGTGCTGCCGACCTGCTCGATACTGCTCGTAAACTCGATATGATCGACGTCCCACGAGGCTTCGGCCTGCAGCTGCCGGGTGGGCAGCAGCGAGCTAAACGTCTGCCGGTCTGAGCTTAGGACCGCCGAGGCCAGCACGGCCTGATCGTAGGTGTATTTGGAGCTGGTCAGGTCGAGTTCGCTCCGGCCAAAGGCCAGCGAGCCGAGCCGCATGGAATCCGTTTTGAGCGTAGCCGTCAGAAACGACAGGCTATCGACCGTAAACCGGCCTTCGAGCCGCGACGCGGGTGCCACGTGATAGGTCGGCGCCAGAAACGCCAGCAGCGGTCGGGTATCTTTGGCCGTAAACTGAAAATCGACGCCATAGCGCGACGCGGCAGCCTGGCCCAACCGGCGGGCGCGCAGCCGCTTCTGCTCGTAGTAGGTTTTCATCCCGGCGGCATCGCCCTCAAAATAAAGCTGGTATTCGCGCGCCAGCCGGGTCAGATCGTCGAACGTGTGCTGAAGCTGGAACGCCCCCTGCAGCCGGGCCGTCAGAAACTCCGAGTCCAGATCGAAATACCGCTGGTTGCTGACCGAATCGCGGCCGGGCAGCGCGGCTGGTGCGCTGGTCCGCTCAACCGTCGATTGCAGCGTCAGCGCGCCTACGCTCAGGTTGCGCCGGTTCAGGCTTAGTTCGGCATTCTGCAGGGCGATACTCCCGACCAGATCATCGAGCTTGTTTCCGGTCAGCTGCACATCCAGATCGGCCTGCACCACGAGCGAGTCGCTCAGATAGCCCAGTGCCCGCAGGTCGGCCTTTTTCACAGTGCCGTGCAGATCGAACCGATTGCGCGCGCCCTGCAGGTCAAACTCGCCATCAACGGCCAGTACCGCGTTGGGATCATTCAGGCCCAGCTGCCCGTGAAAAAACGCCTTTTGCAGATTGCCGCGCAGGGTCAGATTCCGGTACTCGTAGCGTTGCCAGCCGAAACGACCCAGCCGGGCGTCGACATCGACACTGGCCCGGGCCAGGTCGGTACCACGCCCTACGATGCGCCCTTCGCCGTCGAGCAGCCCAAACTGCTCGGGCTGGTCGATGAGCTGACCGAGGTTCAGCGCAGTCGCTTTCAGATTGGCGACATAGGTAGTCGGGTCGGCCTGTTTGCCGAGCTTCAGGGCCAGATCGCCCGTTACCTGACCCAGCGCCGTGCGGAAATCCCCTTTGGTTTTGAAGTCATCGAAGGCCCCCGCAAAGGTGGCGTTGAAGGCTACGGTTCCGAGCTTCTGTACGGTCTGGTTAAAAGCCGGGTCGGGGTAATACTGCCGGATGTCGGCCATGTTCACCACCGAGGGCGTGAAGGTAAAGGCCACCGTGGTGCGGTCAATATCGGGCAGTCCTTTCCAGGCCAGATCGCCCGCCAGGCGGCTCCGCCCCCCCGCTCCGAACCGCAGGTCGGTCCGGCTCAGCCGGAAATCCTCAACGGTCCCTTTAAACTGGCCCGAAAGCAGCCAGGTTTCTTCCAGGCCGCGCAGGTAATCGGAGAAAAAGCCCAGGTCTTTAGACCGCACCTGGCTGTTGCGGAAGTTGGCACGCATGGTCACCTGGCTGTTGAAATGCCCGAATGCCGACGGTTTTTTGTACTGAAAAACCAGTTCGTTGCGGATAATCGAATTGCCAATGTGTGCGTACAGCTGCGCCAGCTCCAGCTTGGTATTGCAGTACAGAAGTTTGGTATCCAGCTGCCGGATCTTCAGCCGCGAGTCACGATCGACGCCCGACAGCCCCTTGATATCGAGCGCCACGGTATCGCCCAGAATGAGCAGGTTACTGACATCGGCGTTGATGTGCTGAATCGTGAAGTGATCGTAATCGAAGCGATTCGGATTGTTGAGGAGCGGCTCGCGCGGGTCGTAGAGCGTATAGGACCCGTCGGCCAGCGTAACCCGGGCCACCGTGAACGGCACGTTCTGGTTCGGGATGCTGGGTTTGGTCGGGTCGGAGGTCAGCTCTTCGATGCGCGCAATGAAATCGTCCAGGTTGGTGTCTCCGTTGGCCGGGTTCTTGATCATCTGCACATTGGGGCGGTAAAGCACCACCTCATCCAGATGCAGATTATGCGCCGACGAGTCGATCAGGTTGCGGAGGTTGTAGTTGGCATCCAGTCGCCCGACCCGGATCATGGGCCGGTTCTGCAAATCGCGGATGCTGACATCTTCGAGGGTGATGGAGTCGAACCACTTGACCGATACGCCCCCGACGGTAACGGGAAACTTAAGTTTGTCGGACAGGTAGGTAGCGCCCTCCTGCGCCAGCCGGGTTTGTACGGCCGGAATCTGAAGCCCCAGTATAACGCCAGCCAGCAACCCTATCGCCGTGAGGAACAGATAGAGAAGTGTCTTGAGAAATATGACGAGAAACTGACGCATTCGGTCCGGAAATGCCTGATCGGGTAGTGTATGCGGGAAAAGCTATGCGTTAGACGTCTTTTTGAGGGAACGGTTTAGCCGCGACTTTCCTTATACAAGCTACAGAAAACATTATCCTTTTGTTTTTACGGTGAATATACTGGCAATTGAATCGTCCTGCGATGAAACATCGGCGGCTGTCCTATCCAACGGTCATCTTCTCTCAAACATTATTGCGACGCAGTTAATTCACGAGCAATATGGGGGTGTGGTACCTGAACTGGCCTCGCGGGCGCATCAGCAGCACATTATGCCAGTAGTGGAACGGGCCTTGCTCGACGCAAATATAGCGAAAACTGACCTGTCGGCGGTAGCGTTTACCCGGGGCCCGGGTTTGCTGGGGTCGCTCCTGGTCGGGGCTTCCTTTGCCAAGGCACTGGCGCTGGGCCTCAACATTCCACTGATCGACGTCAACCACATGCAGGCGCACGTGCTGGCGCATTTCATCGAAGCCCCTCGGCCGCCCTTTCCGTTTCTGTGCCTGACCGTAAGCGGGGGACATACCCAGCTCGTCCGCATCGACGGGCCGCTCAGCATGACCGTAATTGGGCAAACGCAGGACGATGCGGTGGGCGAAGCCTTCGACAAGTCGGCCAAGCTGCTGGGCCTGCCCTATCCTGGCGGGCCGCTTATCGATCGCTATGCCAAAGCTGGTAACCCGCTGGCGTTCCGGTTTCCGCTCGGCGAAATGCCGGGGCTCGACTATTCGTTCAGCGGCATCAAAACGGCTATTTTGTATTTCCTGCGCGACAACACGAAGACAAATCCTGATTTTATTCAGCAAAACCTCCCCGATATTTGCGCCAGTATTCAGCACACGCTGATCCAGATGCTGCTGACCAAGCTGAAACGGGCGGTTCGCGAAACGGGCATTCGGCACATCGCCATTGCCGGGGGCGTATCAGCCAACAGCGGCCTCCGGTCGGCGCTGACGCAGCTGGGCGATGAGCAGGGCTGGACGGTTTACATTCCGCGCTTCGAGTACTGTACCGACAATGCGGCCATGATTGCGATGGCTGCCCAGTTCAAGTACGAAGCCGGTATTTTTGCCGACCAGACCATCAGCCCCCTGCCGAGACTACACGTCTAGCCAGCCGTCATGGGTATGTTCCTGCTGACGTTCTGAGTACGTATCGACTAACTACCGCCCTCTATGCCAACGATTTCAGCGCTGTATCTGTACCCCATCAAATCGCTTGGCGGCATCGCCGTTCAGGAAGCGACCGTTACGCCCAGAGGCTTTCGGTACGACCGCCGGTTCATGCTGGTCGATACCCATGGCCTGTTCATCACCCAGCGGTCGAACTACCACATGGCGCTGATCGACGTCGCGATCCGCAACGACCAGCTGCTCGTCTGGCACCGCCACCGGCCCGACCAGGTACTCGAGCTGCCCCTGACGCCACCGGCCGACACCCTGATTCCGCTGCCGGTAACGATCTGGGACAGTGAGGATGTACCTGCCCTGGCCGTCAGTGGCGAAGCCGACCGCTGGTTCACCAACGCGCTGGGGAAACCGTGTCGGCTGGTTTATATGCCCGACAGCACCCATCGGTCGGTAGAACCCGGCTATGCCCGACCCGATGAAGCCGGTCGGCTGCCCGCCGTTAGTTTTGCCGACGGTTACCCGTATCTGCTCATCGGGCAGGCTTCCCTCGACGAGCTGAACCGGCGGCTGCCGGAGCCGGTGACCATGCAGCGGTTTCGCCCCAATATCGTGGTAAGCGGTAGCGAGCCGTACGACGAAGACAGCTGGAGCCAGTTCCGGGTTGGTGAACTGGACTTCTACGGCGTCAAGCCCTGCGCCCGCTGCGTTCTGACCACCATCGACCCCGCTACCGGCGAAACCGGCAAAGAACCCCTCCGGACCCTGAGCACCTTCCGCCAGTGGAAACATAAAATTCTGTTCGGCCAGAATGTACTTACAGCTACTGACGACCTTTCCGCATCAGCGCAACTAAGCGTGGGGCAGGCCGTTGAGGTAACAAGCCGTACAACGCCCTGGCTGGCCGCTCCCGCACCCCTGTCATCATCTGAAAACCTGACCGCCTGAAATCTGTTTACTGGCTACTGACTACTGCCTGTTTTGATTACACCTATCCGCAACGCCTATTACCTGAGTTTCCCCGTCGTGATGGGGGCCGTTCTGTCGAACCGAATGGCCGCCCGCCTTTCCGATGTCGATCCCGTTCACTGGGCCACGCCGATCGTGCTGGCGCTGGTGGTGTTTATCATCTATACGACAGACCGGCTGCTCGATATCCAGAAGCCTGCGCAACCCGCAACGCCCCGACACCGCTTTCATCAGCAGTATGCCCCGCTGCTCTGGCGCGTGGTGGCGGGGTCGGCGGTGCTGGCCCTGATCCTGACGTTCTTTCTGCCCGCTCCGGTGGTCAAGTTTGGGATCGTGCTGGGGGGCGTGTGTGCGGCTTATGTGCTGGCGGTGTACCGGCTCCCGTCGGCCCACCCGGCCCTCTACCTGAAAGAGCCAATGATTGCGGTGCTGTACTCCGTCGGCATCTGGGGCAGCGTCTGGGCGCAGCGGCCCACCGTTCGCGGTATCGAACTGGCCGAGTTTGGTATGTTTCTGGGTATCGCCCTGCAGAACCTGCTCCTGTTCGATGTGATGGAACAGCGCGAAGGCACGGCCCGGCCCGAGTCATCGCTGGTTACCGTGCTGGGCGCGGCCCGCTGCGATACCCTGCTGCGCTGGCTGACCTTTGGTATTGTCGTGACCGGTTTTGTGGTATGTTTCTCTACCGACGATCGGTTTGCCCAGCGGTCGGCGCTGATTCTGGCGCTGATGAGCGTGGTGCTGTACGGCATCCAGCGGTATCCGGCTTATTTTCTACGCAACGAGCGGTACCGCTGGCTGGGCGACGGCGTATTCTGGATGCCGGCTTTAGTTCTGTGAGGCTACCGGAGCCAGGGTGGTCAGCATCCCGGCTTCACCCGCGGTTTTTGGCTTAGGGACATCCCCGGCTTTCCCCACCATCGATTTGGCCTTTACGGCTTCTTTTACATCGCGCCGGGTCAGGATGTCGAGCAGAATTTCAGTCATGTATTCGCGCTTGTTGAACACGATATCGTGCCGGTTTTCGGGCAGCAGAAACTGCTTGACCCGGGCGTTGACCAGCTTCTTCTGCGCAAAATCTACATTGGTCGGGTAAACCAGTTCGTCGCGCTGGCCGTGCAGCATCGTGATACTGGCCCGGATTCTGGCCCAGTCGGGCAGGATGGCTTCGAGTGCGCGCTGGTGAGCCAGTTTTTCATCGTTGGCCAGCCGCAGCAGCGTCGGCACGCACCAGCGAATGAGCGGACTATCGGCCAGGTAGCTGATCGGATAGGTACGCTCCAGCCCGGGCCCCAGCGCCGATGATACGAACACCACGTGATCGACCAGGCCGGGGTTGTTCATCGCCAGCCGCGCCGATACCGACCCACCGTACGACGAGCCGACAATCATCAGATACGGGGCATTGCGGTATCGATCGATGAGCGGTTGCAGAAATTCAGCCTGCCGCACCACCGATGTTTCGACCCGGCCAAAGTCGGAAAAGCCATAGCCCGGCCGGTCGACCGCTACCAGCTGGGCGCGGTTCAGCAGCAGGGTGTCTTTAAAGAAAGCGTTGAAAAATGACAACGAACTTGGGGCGCCATGTACAAACAGAACCACCGGTTTTGCGACTGTATCTGACCGGTCGGCCCGGGCGGGTGTTTCCATAAACCGAATGGTTCGGGGTGTACCGTTGGGGGTGTCGATCTGGTACCGGTGTACCGTTGGACGAATGCGCTGTTCCTGAAATTCGGCGGCCAGTTCCTCATCAGACTGCCGGAAATCAACAAACC
The DNA here is from genome assembly GCF_002006735.1 of Spirosoma sp. 209. Classification (NCBI taxonomy): domain Bacteria; kingdom Pseudomonadati; phylum Bacteroidota; class Cytophagia; order Cytophagales; family Cytophagaceae; genus Spirosoma; species Spirosoma sp. 209. The sequence goes on from NZ_MVEC01000003.1 coordinate 361,951, forward strand.
AGGCAACTGATAAGGTGCCAACTACCAGCAGCAAAAGGACAAGCAGAGACCAGCGAAAGACAATCAAAAAACGTTTCATAGCAGCAATATGTACAGTAATAACTGCAAATAATCGGCCAATAGTTTTGAAAAAACCGAAACCTGCCTGAGCGGTAAACATTTCGACAGGGAGGCCGTTCTGCCAGTAAACCAAAACCACGAAACGCTATGAAAGAACGAGCCGACGCCCCGGCGCAGGTCAGCGAGACCGACCTGGACCGCCCTAACCCGCAAAATCCCGGCGATACCGACATCAGTTCATCGGCCACGCGCCCGGAGACCCAGCAGGCGCTACAGGCCAACGACGCCGAGAAAATGACGCCCGACGACGCCAACGAACTCGACGACTCGGATTAGACGTACACCGACAAACGAAACAGCCCGGCCCTTCGCTGCCTATAGCAAAAGGACCGGGCTGTTTCATGTATCGATTTACCTACCGCTTGTTTGACGGGCGATATGGGTGCATTCTGTCGGTGCCGGACTAGGCCGCCACTTCGCTCTCTACCGCCAGAAAGTGCGTCAGCTCGTTCTGATTGTTGTAGAGAGGGTCAATATGCACCCGGCAGATATACGGTTCTCCGTTTTTCCGGTAGTTGAGCAGATCAGCCTCTACCGAGTCGGCCCGGTCGAGCGAATCGCGCACCTGTTGCAGGGTATGAGCATCGGTACCTGGCCCCTGAAGCATTTTGGGAGTCCGGCCAAGGGCTTCGGTATGGGCATAGCCGGTCATGGTCAGAAAGTTTTTGCTTGTCCACAGAATTGTTCTGGACAAATCAGTCAGCACGAGGGTATGCCCGTTCTGTAGTTTCCGCAGGTAAGCGTTGCGTTTCCGGCGGGGCAGGTCCCAGTCGAAGATATCGGCCAGTTGCCTGAACAGAGCCGCTTCTTTGTTTTTAGCTCGTTGCTGCGCCTGGCTTAGCAGAAAAACTTCATAACAGGCAACGGGATAAGGCCGGCTTCCGTCCTGTTGAGACCGGCTGTATCCCCGGTTCACTAATTCGACGTACGATTCTGACGTGAGCATGGCCATTTGGGTTATCAGGATAAATGTACTACCTGCGTCTGGTCTTTGCAACCTTCGCCGGTTAACAAATGATGAAGAGGGGCTGGCTGTCGAAAAAATTTTTTAACAGAAACCAAACTGATTGTCAGCCAATAAATCGGCATTCTGATCAGCTCCGGCAAGTTTTTTTGGGAGCCCTCTTGTGTATAACACCAAAAGCCTCTACTTTTGTGCCACGATAAAGGAAAACGACAACGGTCGGCCCTTCATCGAAAATGGTTCGGTAGTTCAGTTGGTTAGAATACCTGCCTGTCACGCAGGGGGTCGCGGGTTCGAGCCCCGTCCGGACCGCCAAGAAGTAATCGAGTATCGACACAAGGCTCTAAGCCCGCCCGTATCTAACGGCAGCGGGCTTTTTGCTTGTTTAGCCCAGCCCCGCCAGTCTACCCCGCAATTCGCTAGCCCGCCAGCGTGACACGCCACCCGCCCACCAGGGACTATTCGGGGTTTGCGATTTTCCCTTTCGCTAGCATCACCAGGGCCGGGTTCGTGGTCTCTACGCGCCGGTATAGCTTGTGAATCTGAAAGGACACGCCAGGGGTCTCACAGTTTCGGATGTAGTCGAGGCAATTATCATAACTCGAAAACTCAAGGTTGACATGACCACCTTGCGGATCAGGCTTCCACGTTACCGGGTTGTAATCGTCGCTCGGCCGCGCTTGTGGCGAGTCGTTTATCTGTGTAATCAAATAGTACTCTTGCAGCTTGAATGCTTTAGCTTCCATTTCGATACGCTGTTATTTTGTTTTCACCATAATATACACAAAACCAATGACTTACGCAAACCACAGTCAACCTTTTCGCGTGTTGCAATTCGTGTAGATACACCGTTTTGTTTAACGCGGGCTGTACAAAAATCTACCAAGCGGCCTAAGCGCTTCAACGCGAACGGGATTACCTGAGTATTTTCCGGGTCTATGATACGTCATAGAATGATGAGTAGATGAAATATGATTAATATCAGTTGCGCCCTAACTTTCTACATGTAGCTTTCGGGTCATAACTCCTCCCTATTCACGCTACTATGTCAAGAATTTTCTGGTCGCGGCTATCCCGCCAGCCGATGGATCTGTATTTCGAGTTCCGACCCGTCCGGGTCACTTCCGCCGTTCGCTTGTCCACCGCCGACGGTCAGCGCCCCTACAATGGCTACATCTACGTGCGCATCAAAATCAATAACATTTTTTACGGGGGCTACACCACCGAAATCCGCACGACCCGCGCGGCCTGGGATGGGCGCATCGCGGTCAGAAAGTCAGCCGAAGCCAAAGAGCTGATCAATCAGATAGCGGCTTACGAAGCGCTGTTGCGTGAGGCTCACGATGAGCTGAGCCGCCAGGCCAGCCAGGAGCAGAAGCTACTCGACGGTGAAGCTGTCCTCAATGCAGCCCGCTGGCTCAAGATCAACCAGGATAAAGCCGATATGGCCTTTGCCCAGGCAGCGGGCGCGCCGTCGCCCTTTGAGCTGGCGACGTTTCCGCGCTTGTACGACGAGTTTATGGCGAGCCGTAAGCGCCTGATCGAACCCGATGGCCGCAAGCGTCAGCCCGACCAGATCGGCCCCTCGACCTACGAGACGTACCCCAAGCGGTGGGCCTTGTTGTTTTCCTACCTGCAAGCGATCAAACGAACGCGCATGCCGGTGCTGAACGTAGACGCCCCGTTTGCGTACGATCTAAAGGACTGGCTGCTCGATCAGCACCAGTCGAACGGTACGCGCTACAGCATGGCGACGATCAACAAGGTACTTTCATTCCTTAAGCAACTCATGGAGTACGCCGTGCAAAAACGCTACGTGAAAGAAAACTACGTGCGGGACGTATCGTGCCGGGGTGGCAGTCCACCGAACCCCAAACCCCTATCCGAACGTCAGTTAATTCTACTGGAGGAATGCGAGCTGCCGCCCATGCTGCGCTGGGTGTGTGATAGCTGGCTGGTGGCGGGAGAGCTGTGTCTGCACTACTCCGACTACATGGAGCTGCGCACGATGCGCGTGGTGACGACCGAGAAGGGCAACCGCTTTTATACCCATGAGCGCAGCAAGCAGACGGGGCGCAGCCTGAAGCAGACGGTGAACATCACCCCGCGTGCCGAGCGGCTGATTGAGAAGTGGGGCGGGGTGCGGGGGCTGTACTTTCGCCACAGCGCCCTGTTCAGTAAGTACCTCAAGCGAATCGCTGAGGTGGCCGACCTGCGGGATAGCGACGGTAAACTGATTGGTTTGCAGTTTGGCCAGGGGCGCGATACGGGCCTGACGAGTCGGACCATTGCGGGCGCGAACGAGGTGCAGCTGATGATGATGGCGGGCTGGTCATCACCCCGCCACGCCCGGCATTATATCGACCGGGCTACCGAGGTGGTAGAGGGTTTCCTGGAAGCTCGGCCGATCGCCAAAAATGACCAATCGCCGTCAGAGCGTATCCCGCCTGATGCAGCGTAGCGAGTTGTTCGGCCGAGCCGCTAAACGAAAGCTGATCGTTGTGGTGAATGGAAAGGACCAGGTTCTTATTACGCACCTCGACGGTCAGCTTTATGCTGTCGTGTCCGGCGTTGACGTAGAACACTTGTTTATCGGGCGTTACGTCAGTTACAATCGAGACGCTTAGTTCGTCCTGGGTGTGGGTATACGTATAGGCTTGCTGGTCGGCTTCGTTGATGGTGTGCTGTGTATCGAGGGGCATGAGAGTAGGTATTTGCTGCAATGTGCGAAAAAGGCAGCATACGCGCAAATGTGTCCGGTATTTGCCATTACGTCAACGTGCAGGGGCTGGACATGTAGACGGAAATCCGGCGGATCAAGCAGCAGGGCGCGGGGTGAAGCTACGGGTGCAATCTATTTATTGTACTTAATCAAGAACTTACCACTACAAAAGAAAGAATATTGTACATAATGATTGACATTACAAATTTACCTGTTATCTTTGTTATGTCCTTAACGCAGAGGGCAACACAAACACATAACGATCATGGAAACGCTTAGCTTTAAGAATATCTCATTTTCGGCTGAAGTAGAAGACGGCGAGCCAATTGTAACCATTAGCCTGCTGATTGACGGAGAAAAACAAGGACAATTAGTGATTGCAAGGACTGGCACCTATAATCAATACGCTATTGATGGCGTTGAAATTAATCCTGCCTTCCGTGGCATGGGGTTCTATCGCCAGTTGTTAATGAATGCGCTCAATATGGTTTCGGGCTGCGATTCTCTTTTGTCTGCTGAGCGTAATATTGATTCCAACCCGGTGTACCAATACTGGACAGGGAAGGAGTTGGCAGTGTCCGATAAGGTTGAGATTTCAATTTACCGTGACACATTAGAGTTCGATGTTATTGAAGGATAGTGGCTATGAAAAAAGACCGCCCTACCAGCACCGGGGACTACCAACTAAGACCATGCAAAATACAGATAATTTCGATCCCGACGCCGACCCGATGATTCAGGCGTCAAGGCGTTCATTCCAGACCCGTAAGCGCATCGAGCAGGCCGAAGCCCTCGTTCGCTTTCAGGGCTCCCCGCTGACATGGAAGGCCCGCTACGACCGGATGAAAGCCTACTACGGCATGGCCGATCAGCAGGTGGCCGACATTACCGGGCTGTCGGCTGGTAGCATCCGTACGGTCGTTAACTCGAAAAAGCAGGATTTCCCTCGCTGGCTGAAGCTGGTTATCTGGGTGTTCGAGACTGAGACGGGCCTTAACCAGGGCGCGACGGTAAATCTATAGCCGGGTGATCCGTGCAGAAAAGGCGCACGCTATCCCCGTATCTTACGCCCACTATCAGATTTATCGGCGCAAAAGAAAGAAAATGTTGTACTTTATCAAGTATTTTACCTTGTGCTATTGACAAAGTATATACTTTATTCGTATCTTTGATGCAAGCAAACGGGAGACAAACCAACCCATGCTGACAGAAACAATGGCAAGCGCATTCATCACCAATCAACTGGCAAGCTCTTACGGTCAATACTTGGATCGTGGCATGAAACTGCAAATCCGCGAAACAGACGCAACGGGTTGGCCTAATACAAAATCTGCCGGCTATACCGACCCTCACTACAATGATGACTACAATCAACTGATTGAGTCAATCGCTCAGGTTTCCGGAAAGGATGTTGAGTTTGTAAAATCACACGTTGAACTGGTATGACCAATGCTGAAATTCTGCGCGACGAGGCCGAGAAGGCCCGTCGCGCCAACAAGTTGACCGAGTACGAAGCCAAATTTGTTTGGGACACAATCCGAAATGCAGACAAAAAGGCACTAAAACGGTTGACCTCTGCTCAGTATGATTTACTACGAATCTGCGCTGATAAAGCCCCAAAGCGCCGAGCCGGCAACACAGATAAGCCTGTAACCCAAACGGCTATACCCCTAAAGCTCGACAATGACTTGGTGGCTTGGCTTAAAGATTATGAGGGAGAAAAGCGTAATACCTTTATCAATAAGGCGGTTAAAGAGCGCATTGATCGTTTACAAGCCATGCTAGATGAATCGCAGAGATTAGAGGATTTAGACGACGATTCGATATTGTAAGAGGTCGCTGTAACCGAGCGGCTGGACCGGCTCGAGCATCTGGATGAGGACGCGCAAAACGCGGAATAATTTACCGACCGGGCTTGGTTAAGTCGTTGGTAGTAAGTATATTACGGTATGGAAACAAAGCAGATGGATTGAAACTGCAAAAGAGCAATGAAGGAATTATTCGACGCAACCCAAGTGCCTCAACGATGCTACGATTACCTGCTATTTTGGCATGACGACAACAAGGCGAGCGCGAAAAATGGCGTAGTGGTACTTGGCTATAGGTATGGCAAACAAAGCCTATCCGCACTTACAGGTGAACAGTTCTGGGATTTTTTTCATTATGCTACCCAAAAAGATGTTGAACGACATGGCTTACACTTGGTATAACTTCACAGATGAGATAACTAGGATGGAGGTCTATACAATTGACGGACACCAATTGTACGGCGATTCTGATTTTGTTGTCAGAATTTTTCGGGAGCGAGTCATAAAATATTCGTTCGGTACTCAAACCGAATATCGGTTTTTTCCCCAGATCGATAATGAGCGATTAGAGGAGCGTTGGGAAATTGGCGATGCTGTACAGGGCTACAGGAAAATCAAGGAAGCGATGAAGGCGGCAGAGGAGGAGCTTGAAAAATTAATAGCTCAATACCCAGATCATACGTGAGCCTGACTCTTCACCCAGCCAACCCTCAACTATTGATAATGCCCCGCAAAGCCAAGACCCTCCCGCCCCTGACCGACGCCGAACGGGCGCGGCAGATCGCAGAGTTTGAAGCAGTGTTTTACTTTACATCAAACCAGAACAATGAGAAAACTAACGATAGGGCAGAGAGTGGGTTACACCCCGATACCAAACGAGACGTACAAAGTGGTAGCGGTTCGTAGAGGTAACAAGCACGGTCGAAACGTAAAGATCGCTGGCGACTTTTCGGGCGGATACCAATATCCGCAAAGCGATTGGGTACGCCGGGACACCCTAACACCCGCGACTGCATGACCACGACCACACCCACCTTGTCTGCGGCCCAGCTGGGGCGGCATATCGGGCAAACTGTACAGGTTGACGCGCCGGGAACGCCTGAGCATGAGCAGCGCGGTACGCTCGCTGCTGTGCTTTTTTTGCCCGGCGATGCATCTCTCGCAACAGTCGGCTTTGGCCCTCGGTTGCTATACCGCGATTATCCCCTGTCTGCTATCCGCCCCGTGCTGCGGTTGGTAACGGACGTGACGGATGCCGAGTGGCGGGGGGTCTTTGGGGCGGACGCAAAGTTTATTCGGAGCGCAGAGCAGGTAGCTATTCGATACTACGCTGCTATTGACGTTCAGGTAGCGACCATTAATAACGATGGTGATATATGGCTGGACAATAACCACGGAGAAAGCGCACACCTGAAAGCCGCTGACCTGATCGACTACCTCGACAGCCTGGGTATCGATTCGCGGGGGCTGATTCAAAAAGGGCTCGCGGTGCGGGCTGAAAATGGCTAACCCCTTGCGTGGGGAATTATTTTTTTGTACTTTTACTTTGAAAATAAAAGTACTTTGTGTATAGAGTACCCACCGCAATATGGCAGCACATACCGGCAATACATTCGCAGAAGGCAACGACGGCGGACGACCTTCCAAATACAAGGAGGAGTACGCTGAACAGGCGTATAAGCTCTGCTTGCTCGGGGCAACCGATGAGGAGCTAGCCGATTTCTTTGGGGTTCACAAGGATACGATCTACGCGTGGCGCGCTGCTCATCAAGAGTTTTCCGACTCCATAAAGGCTGGCAAAATATCAGCCGATATGAATGTAGTTAATGGCCTGTATAACAAAGCGATAGGTGCTGAATGGGAAGAGGAGCAGGCTTTTAAGGTGAAGCGCGGGCAATTTGAGGAGGAGATAGAGATTGTCAAAGTAAAACGTGTCGCCCCTCCCGACTTTCAGGCTATCTCTTTGTGGCTCCGAAACCGACAACCTACAAAGTGGCGGGATAAGGTCGATCACGAACATTCGGGGCCGGATGGCGGGCCGATAACCTTCTTTGAATTGCCCCGCAAAGGATCGTGAGTAACCGCACCGTCATAAGGCCGCAGCATGGATACCAGCTCAAGGCGATGGCCTCTGACGCTGATATACTCATTGGTGGCGCATCGGCGGGCGTGGGCAAATCGTACGTACTATGCCTGGAAGATCTGTACCACGTCGATAACCCACAGTTCGGCTCGGTCACGTTTCGACGCACCAAGCCGCAAATACGGGCCAAAGGCGGGCTATGGGATACCTCATCGGAGATATATCCGCACCTGGGAGCAACGCCCCGGCAGAATGAACTGGAATGGGTGTTTCCCTCCGGCGCTACGGCTAAGTTTGCCTCCCTGCAATATGAGCAGGACGTACTAAACTGGCAGGGGTCGCAGATACCGTTGATCAAATTCGATGAGCTGACCCACTTTACCAAGTCGATGTTTTGGTACATGATTAGCCGGAACCGTTCGACCTGTGGCGTAAAACCCTACGTACGGGCGACCTGCAATCCCGACTCCGAGAGTTGGGTATACGAGCTGATCAAGTGGTGGATCGACCCCGAGACGGGTTACCCGATACCCGAACGGGACGGGGTGATTCGGTACCTGGTCAAGCACGGCGACGACTACATATGGGGTGACACCAAACAGGAAGTCATCGAAGCCGCCTGGTTTTTTATCGGCCCGTTGGTCGAGAAGTCGGGGCAAGCCGCCGAGGACTTCGTTAAGTCGGTTACGTTCGTTTCGGGTAGCATCTATGACAACCGGGCGCTGCTGGGTAAAGATCCCGGCTACCTGGCTAACCTGGCCGCGCAGGACGAACAGATTCGTTTACAGCTACAGGACGGGTGCTGGAAGCCCGCCCCCTCTGATTTGGATATATACGACTATGCATCGTTTTGCGGGCTGTTTGATAACCTGCGGAACGTCGATGAGGTTGGGCGATACATCACGGCTGATATTGCTGGAAAAGGCTCCAACAAGTTCATCGTCGGCGCGTGGCACGGCTGGAAGCTGGCGGATATTGCAATCCTCGACAAAAGCGACGGGCCTAAAGTAGTGGAAACGATCGGCAATATGGCCAAACTGCATAACGTCCCGAACCGGCATATTACGTTTGACGCGGACGGCATCGGCGGACTGTACGAAGGCTTCGCCCCCGGCGCTATTGCGTTTCATAACGGGGCCGCGCCTTTAGAAGCCCGCGACGATGCCGGAAAGAAGGTAAAAGAGAACTATTTCAACCTGAAAACGCAGTGCTTTTACCGCACCGCCAACCGCACCAAGCAAGGCGATATGGCTATAGCTGAACACGTCGCCAATCAGATGTACGACACTAAAATGACCGTACGCCAGCGGTTTATGCATGAGCGCAAGGTCATTAAGCGCGACAAGCCCGATAGCGACGGTAAACTGCGCGTTATCCCAAAGGATCAAATGCGCGTCAAACTAGGCGGCAACGGGGAAAGCCCTGACCTGATGGATATGTTCTGCATGCGTGAAATCTTCGACCTCAAACCAAAGGCCCGCCAATGGGCTGTCCACTGATGCTTATCCTGCTGATTCTCCTGCTGGTCCTCAACGCCGTGGTTACGGCTATCGTCACGCTGCTGTCGCTCGACAGTAAGGCCCCCGCCCAACGGCGCTATGGCCTCGCCCTGGCGGCTGTGCTGCTGCTGAATACCCTTGTCTTTCTCACCGTATACGTCTCTTACGCCCATGGGTCTCTTATCCAACATTAAGGCCGCGCTGCCTACCAGCCGCGACCGCTACCTACCCGATCCGGCCCTTATCGCCCGGCAGACGGGTATCAACCGCTTTGGCCTGACGGGCTGGGCGTCGCTCGAATTGTTCCCGGCCGAAAATCCGGTCCTGCTACAACAAGGCTACATGGAGAACCATTACGTGTTCACCATTGCTGACTGGAAAGCGCAGCGCCTGGCGATGGCTCCCCCGATTCAGTACGAGGTGAAGGATCAGAAATCCTACCGCAAGTTCAAAGCCTATACGCCCTACCAGAAGGCTAACGAGTACGTCTTACGCAGTAAGGCACTGGCTGAAGTAGAGGACGAGCGCGACGTAGTGAACCAATCGCTGGCCCAGCCCAACCCATTGCAGACGTGGGGTGAGTTGATGTACGCCTTGTCGGTATATTGGGACTTCGGGAACGCCCTGCTCTACGGCCCCCAGGTTCAGGGTGGCCCAAACGATGGCTTTGCCCGTCAGCTGTTTCTACTCCCTACGGGGCAGTACTCGGGCAAGAACGCAAGCATATCGGGCTTTGAGTATTTTGTTGACGTACTTAGCTCGACGCCACACCCGCTGTCGCAAATCGAAGGGCGGAGCGTATTGCACTTACGCCGGTTCAATCCCGATCCGACGTTGCAGGGTGGTCAGTTGTGGGGCATGAGCAAGTTAGCCCCGGCGCGTCGGCTGCTCACCAAGTCAATCAACGCCCTTGACGCCGAGGCCGAGGCCATGCAGAACCGGGGGAGCCGTTCGATCATTTTCCCTAAGTACTACGAAGGCTTTGAGCCGCCAGCGGGGTCCGAAGCCGAAAAAGCTGGGGAGGATATGCGCCGAAAGCTCAAACAGGCCGGCTCGGGCGGTATCGCTACCAACAGCATTGAACTCGGGAGTATCAACATCGGCGCTAGTCCGGTAGACCTGAACATCCTGCAAAGCAACATTGGCACCAAAGAGGAGTTTTGCGCCCTGTGGCACCTCGACGCCAATAGCGTATTTTCCTCTACTACCGAGGGTAGTTTGGGCGGCAACAAGCAGGAAGAAGCCAACAAGGCCAGCCTGCGGGGCGGAGTATTGCCCGATCAGGCGCTTATCTACCAGAAGTTATCCGAGTGGTGGCTCGGCCCGTATAATGCCCGCAACAAATACGAACGGCATATCGAAGCCAACACGGACGTATACCCCGAGTTGCAGCAAGACAAGAAAGAGCTGTTTAGCTGGCTGTCTATGGTGCCGCTGACGGGCGACGAGATGCGCGAAGCCGCCGGATACGAAGCCATCGGTACGCCGGAAATGCAGGTGCCGCTATTGGCTACCGGACGCCAGCCGATTACCGACTTTGCCCAGCCCGATCCGGCTGCTGACCCGGCATCTGACCCCGCCAACGACGGCACGTATTAACTTGCATAAGTCGTTGTTTTTGTGTATGTTACGCTAGAAACAAAACGCAAAACAGATCATGACAACACAAACCGTACTGGCCGAAATTGTGGCCATATCGAAGGACCTGGAGAAGCCGGAACTGGCCTACCAGCACGACGCCTTGTTAGCGCAACTGAGCGCCCTGAATGAATATATCGGGGCTAAACGTCTTGTGCAATGACGACGATTTATATCAACGATGTATTTAGCCTGACCATTCACCCGATTGGTATGGCTATACTCCTTGTGGTGGGGGCATACCTCGTCATTCGGCGGTATCGACGGAAAGGGCCGGGTATGCCGCCTCACTGGCTAAACACAAAGAGTAGCCGCGAGTACTACAAGGACTACAAGCGGTTGCGGCTCGAAAATAACGAAGTAAACAAAGCAGATACTCGTAAGTGATGGAATGGATAGAGCAACCGTGGCCAGCTGACGCAGAGCCATATGAGTGGTACGCGACCGCTACCGCGCAGATACCGTTCGGAACTGTTAGTATACTTCACCCTGTAGAAGCCAACGAGTTTGTAGTGCACCTAAACGGCGAATGCATTGGATGGGCTGACACGAAAGACGAATGCAAAGAGGTTGCCCGGCGCTGGATATGGGTTCGCGCTAGTCTCCTGGCACAACAGACGGCACCAGCTACGCTATGACCCCCAACCAGCGCCATACGCTCCACCAGTCGTTTTTACGCTGGCACGCCGGACAGGAACGCTACGCCAAGCGCGTAACGCTCGTCCGGCTTCGGGCTATGGCGTTGGCGGTCATTGCCCAGGTGCGGGCGGGTAGCGAGTGGGAAGAATCCGTTAGCCCCGAGGCTCACGCGGCCCTGCTCGCCGACATCTACGGCGAAGTGGGCATGCAGTCGGCGATCCGTGAGTACAGCCGGTTACTGAGCGTCAAGAGCGCGCCGGTGCTGATGCTCACCAAAGACCGCGACGGGCCTGGCTTATCCGAACCCGCCAGTGACCCCGGATTGCTGACCATTCAGCGCAGTAGCCCGACGTGGCGGCAGCGCATGATGCTGTTGGCCCGGAGCAGCGAGAGTGCCCAGCGGGTGACGCAGATGAGCGCCCACACCAAACAGTTGATTCGCGATGTGCTGACGCGCGGAGCCGAGCAGGTATGGGACATTCGCAAGATAGCCCGGCGCTTGCGTGAGGTGATAGCTGACCCGGTGCGGGCCTTGCTCATTGTCCGGACAGAAACGACCCGCGCGGCTAGTGTGGGGGCGGAAATGGGAGCCAGCGCGACGAATTTGATCCTGAACAAAGTATGGATTGCGACTAACGACGCCCGTACAAGAGCGAGCCACCGGGCCATGCTGAGGAGCAAACCCGTACCCAAAGATGGCGTGTTTATCGTGGGTGGCAAAGCGATGCGCTATCCGGGCGACCCGGCCGGCGGTCCCGCGCAGGTGTGCCGATGCCGATGCAGTGTAGTCTACGTGCCGAGCGTGAATTTGTTTGATAATTAGACAGAAAACAGAACATGAAAACAGTAATAACCCTTGTATTGACCCTCATCGTGTCCGCTTCGTTTGGGCAGGCTATTGATAATCCGGCGATGGCCGAGCGTGTGGTGCGGTTGTTTGAAAAGTACCCGCAAAAAGCAGAGATACGAGAGTCCAGCCCGGAAAGGTTGAAGCTGTTCATAAATAAGCCAAACGTTTACGCGGTTGGGTACGAAAGTGATTACAAAGTCGCTACTGTCAGTTATGCAGAAGGTGGCTACACGACTCATGTAGAGTGGTACAAGTTAACCCCAGCGCAATTTGCCAGGGTAAACCGCATCTACCTGGCTGCATACGTGAAGTTTAAGAAGTCTAAGGCGGTTAACACTCAACGGGTAGCCAAAGAACTCGACACGTTCTAATCTTGCTTAATTAACTCATTTTGTGTATATTACGGTAGAACACAGACAAATAGAATCATCATGGAAACAAAAGTAGTAGCCCGAAGAATAGCGCCCCAAATGCTATCCCAGACCACACGGCAAACCACGCTAGTATGGCTTGATTTTGCGCGGGTATGGGAAAGGGTTGTTCCAGCGGATAGTCCTTTTTATGCGCAAGGCTATCGTATCGTATCACGTTGGGAGTTAGGCGACATTCAGGTAAATATCTATACGCTGAACATTGGCGACCTGGCCGATAAAGCGGTACTGGTTGGCAGTTCGGCTCCCATCGACACGATCGGGCAATTACACGCCATTATTTACTCTGGGCAGTAGAACACAGACACGGAAAGAGATGAAAGAATTGGCAATGAAGTATGGGGCGGTATGCCGATTTAGCTTATTGGGCTATCAGGTAACGCTGAAGGATACGAGCCGTCACGCGTCGCTGTTTAGTCAGCGCAATGGTTACGGCTGTAAGCGATATGTTATAGGGAAATATCTCTTAATCGTAGCTCATAGCAAATGAAACCAGCGACAGTACGAGTATCTAGAGAATTCCACGACGCTATGGTAGCTTGGCAGGAACGGGAAGAACGCGAGTGGCGGGCTAATATTCGTTCAATGAACGCGCAGATGGACGCCCGTATGGGGGTGCCAAAGCCGCGCCCTGCGCTAACTAAACAGGATCGAGCCGACTTAGGACTGCGCCGTTTTGCTTAATAGAACACAGACACGATGAAAACGATCATAGAGCAGATTAAGAAGGCGCTGAAACGGGCAGAGGTTACTCACCCTAAGCGTATATCGTTAGAGGTTGCCAAAGAGCGGCTTCGTTGGGCGGTAGAGGGGACAAGTTTAGAGCCCCATACAGACCGAATTTACCGCGCTTTTTCGACCACATCACGGTATCTATTGGTAGAGCCTGAGCGGTTACCCGATGGCATGTTTGTGCTGTCTACAATGATTGCAGTTGGATATATTAGCCAGCATGATTTACATGCACTTGGCGACTACTTTCCCGGCGCATCACGGCTGTTTGCACTTGCCCTGAGCATGTCCAAGGAAGATTTCATTAGCGCCGTAAATAGCAACAAACTACACACCGATGATGTATTGATGTACGCAGTCGAGTACATCGAAGCCCAGACCCGCTCATGACCCCCAAAGACCTACGCGATATTGCCGCCTACTGGGGCGCTACCTGTAGCTACGAACTGCTGTGGGGTGATGAGTGGCGCGCGTTTACCGAACCCGTGGCACAGTTCCTCTGGGAAGTATACGGCAAAGAAACGCCGTTTGTCTACGGTCAGGACGTGCGGGGGTTTAGGTTGCATCTGCGTGAGTCGGTCTTAACTGAAGAGGAAAGAAACCAGGCTTTGACGTATGTTAATCTACCCCCGGAATTTGTAAAAGACTGGCATATTGGCTTGCGTTACAAAGGCGTACCCCTAACAGCAGCTACCGCAACGCTTGTCTCCTACTTGCAATCGATCGGCGTGTATGTGCCAGGAACCATAGACCCCCAATTTGTGCAGTTGAGTTAATCCCCCATTACCCACCACCGCAACGTATGAACACCGGAACTGAAGCCCCCACCATTCATCAGGCAGCGGTCGAACTGGCCCGCGAGAAGCGCAAGGCCGACCCCAAGCTGTCCATGCCCGAGACGTTCGAGGCGGTACAGGAAGCCTTTCCGCCCAAGTACGGCCTACGCTACGATTCAGCGTATCGCACGTTTTTAAATCACTATTACAGTAAACGGGCGTAATTATTGCCAAATTGGCAATGAATCCTTGCAATTCCTGCAACAATGCAAATGAGCTAATGTAGCAACTTCACGGCAACGAACCCCATCCATTCGCTGCCCGTTTCCGTGAAGTACAAACTAACCGACGCCCCCGGTCAAATTAAAGACGCTGACCCCAAGACCGGCGTCGTAACGGGCTATTTCTCCTGCTTCGGCAACAAAGACTCTGACGGCGATATTATCCGCCCCGGCGCGTTCACCAAGACCATCCTGGAGAACGGCCCCGATTCTGCCAAGCCCCGCATCAAGCATTTATTGGATCATCGCACCAATCAATCGATTGGGCGGCTCACTGTGCTCAAAGAGGACGGGTTCGGCCTGTATTACGAGTCCCAGATCGGCTCTCACGCCCTGGGTATGGACTTCCTCAAAATGGCCGAATCCGGCCTGATCACGGAGCATTCGATCGGTTACAGCGTCATTAAGGGCAATCCGACCCAGGACGCCTACGAGCTGCTCGAACTCAAGCTCTATGAGGGTTCCAGTCTCCAGTTCTACGGAGCGAACCCCAATACCCCCCTGACGGGCATCAAGTCCGAGGGGGATCTTCTGCATTACCTCCACCTCGTCGATAACCAGCTCCACAAAGGCACCCTGACCGACGAGACGTTTGCCCAGCTACAAGCCCATTACGATGCGATTTCCGCCGTTTTGAAGGCCCACAAGCCCCCCACTGAGCCGGAACCCTCCACTCAGCCGGACGCCGAAGCCGCCCGCAAAAGCGCCGAACTCATCGCCCAGTTCATCAAAGAATCATTCACGCTTTAATCCAGCCGCTGCCCACCGTAGCGGTACTCCCATGAACGAAGAAGAAGTTAAAAAAAGCATCAAAGAAGCCGCTGAGGCTATCAAAGCCAAGCAGAACGAGATCGAGACGGCCGTTGGTAAGAAAGCCTCGCAGGAAGCCGTAGACGCCCTGTTTTTGGAGCTGAAAGGCAAAATGGAAGAGTTCGAGAAGAAGTCGGACGAAGCCCAGAAGCAACTCGACGCCCTATCCACCAAGCGGCCCGGCCTGAACGGCAACGGCGAAGCCCCCAGCCTGAAGGGTGAGATTTCGCAGTTTATGACCAAAGGCCGCGTCGAAGAAATCCGCGCCGGTCAGAAAGCCTCGTTTACCGTGAAGGCTGCGGCTAACATGGTAGCCTCAAACACAAACGGCGGTGGCCGCATTCCGGTATGGGATCGGGAGCCGGGCGTAGCTAAGCAGCCCGACCGTTCGCCCTTCCTGCTCGATCTGATCTCGGTGGGCGCGCTTAATAGCGACACTATCAGCTGGGTAGAACGCACCGACCGTCAGGGTGGCGCGGCTCAAACGGCGGAGGGCGACAAGTACAGCCAGTTCTCGGCGACGTATACCGAATACAGCCGGGCTGCCGAGTACTCGACCGTCTACAGCAAGGTATCGAACAAGAACCTGGACGACATCGATTTCCTGGCCGACGAAATCGGCGGGGAGCTGGTTAACTCGCTCGAACTGCTCATCGACACGCAGCTGCTGTCGGGTACGGGTACGTCACCTCAGCACAAAGGCATACTGACCTACGCGACGACCTTCGCTAAGCCGACCGGCTTTGAGACCAAGGCGGCTCCGAAGAAATACGACGTAATGTGCGCAGCTGTCCTGCAAGTACAGAACGCCCGGTACTACCCCTCGGCTATCGTGCTGCACCCCACCGACGCGGCTAACATCATGCTTGACGTGAACACGCAGGCAGATTACCTGAAGCCGTATTTCGTGACACAGGATCAGTCGGGCGTCGTTCGCTTCATGGGTATTCCGATCATCGAAAACCTGGGCATGACGGTAGGCTCGTTCCTGGTAGCCGACTTCTCGAAGGCTAAACTGTTCCTGCGCCGGGGCATCTCGGTGAACATCTGGGATCAGAACGAAGATGATGCCGTGAAGGGCTTTAAGACCATCACCGGCACCGCCCGCGCTGCGTTCCGCGTGAAGGGCGTTGAGGCCCCGGCCTTTGTCAAAGGCGCGTTCTCAACCGCTGTTACCGCCATCACGACCGTCTAGTATGCAGCACATTAAGTTCCTGGAACCCGTTGGCCCACACGCTGCGGGTTCCAGTGCACTAGCCGATTACGATACCAGCCACGCGCTGGTTAACGGCGGAAAAGCCCTGCTGATCGGCTACGAAGACGAACTACCCGCTGGTCATGCTATCCCCACATTCGGCACTGCACCCGCGCTGGTAGAGCCGGAAGTCCCCGCCGAGCCGGATCAACCAGCTGAAGGAACTCCCGAGGTTGAAGAGGCTCCCGAAGTCGAGGAGAAGGCTGAAGACCTTGTTGAAGACGATAAGGTTGACGAAACCGCAGCCGACGAAACCACTAAAGAAGACAAGCCCGCACGAGGGCGCAGAACCAAGTAATCATGCAGACCACCGCCCCGAAAGTTACCGTCACCCGTAGCGCGCCCGACCCCAACGAGCTGGACGCGCTGCTTGACCGGCTGAAGGGGCTGCTGGCTATCGATTTTCTCAGCCACGACCCGCGCTTACAGCAGTGTCTCTCGTCAGCCCGTAGGCAAATCGAAAAACACACGGGAGTACTCGTAGACGCGGGTCAGGTTGAGGTCTTTTGGCGGGAATGCTACGATTACGTCGAGCTGCCCTATGGCCCCGTAACGGGGACTATCACAGCTACCAACGGCGCGGGAACGGCGCTTACGCTGCCCGCGCTCGGCACTGGCTTTGTCACGCTCACGGGCGATTACACCGATGGGCTGAAACTCAGCTACGCAGCGGGGTATACACCGGACACGCTGCCCGATGATCTGGCGGAGGCTATTCTGAGACTCGCGGCCAATCTGTTTGACGACGGCGTACGCAATTGGAAATCCCTGGCGCGAGCGCATTCACGCTACAGCTGGGCCATATGAGAACCGAACCGATTCAGTTTCTCGAAACCCAGCGCGTGCCGGACGGTGCGGGCGGCTTTACGGGCGCTCAGGAGGTGATGCACACCACGCACGGCACGTTCGAGCCGCTCAAGGGCTCACGCGATCTGGCAGGCAATCAGGTGCGGCTCAAACAGGCGTATAAGCTCACCATCTGGGCGAACCCCGCCTACACGGTGAAAGCCGGTACGCTGGTGAGCGTCGCGGGCGTACGGGCGACCGTGCAGCAGCTAAGATACTTAGACGCCATGCGCCGGAGACTTGAAATCATCGCCGTGGAAAATGGCTAAGAGCGCGGTCACGGTCAAGGGCGTGAGTCAGTTACAGGGCTTTTTCCTGCGGTTAGCCCCCCGCGTTCGACGCGAAGTGCTGACCATCACGGAGACTACCGGGCGATTGATGGAAGCCGACGCTAAACAGCGCGCTCCGGTCGATACGGGCAAGCTGCGCCAGTCGATCACCTACGAGCCGACCAATGGCGGCTTTGGAGCGGGACTCTCGGCGAACGTCGCCTACTGGGCCTGGGTCGAGTTCGGCACGGGTGGCCTGGTCGAAGTGCCGCCCGGGTTTGAAGACCTCGCAGCGGGCTACAAGGGCAAGGGTAAACGCACGATCAACCGCGCGGCCCAGCCGTTTTTGATTCCCGCTTTTTTGAAGTATCGGGATGCGTATTACGAACAGATCAGCGCAGCCCTAGACCGATTACTACGATGAAACTAACAATCCAGCACAACCAAACCACCATCACGATTGAGGGCGATAACGTCGCACAATCAGTCATTAATCGCTGCGTAGCCGCCTTACACGGAGAGGATGAGACTATACAGCTATCAAGCAAAATCAAAGGCAGTGACATCGTTGCGGTACTGAACCGGCAAACCAATGCCTTTGCGCGCGGAGCCTTGCAGTCAGGCGTAATAGCGCAAAAAGTCAACAAAGAGACGGGTAAACTCGAGTGGGTTAGCCCTGTCACTCCACCACTCGCTTAGTCATGAAAGACGCCGGTTTTGCTCTCGCCCAGGCGTATACAACGCTACTCGCTAACCTGACCTATCAGAACCAGCCAGTACCGCTGTACAGCCTGAAAGCGCCGGACGACGCGGTAAGTCCCTACGTGATTCTCGGCCCCTGGCAGGGACAACGGGACAATACCAAGCAGTCGTTCGGGCAGACGGGCGAAATTAACCTCGATGTCGTCACCCGCTTTGCCGGGGACGTCGTGAGTAAGAAGGCGGCTAGTGACATCGCCGACCTGATCACCAACCTGATTACCCCCACCCCCGGCGCGACGCTCAGCGTCCCCGGTTTTTCGTGCTGGCTGACGGTCGTCAGTAGCACCCAGGACATTTCAATCGAGACAGACACTGAAACACTGATACGTAAACTAATTACCGTCCAGCATTCACTTACGCTTTAACCGGGCTAACGCCCTTATCCAACTATGGCTTTTAACGGCACATTACTCCGGCTGAAAATGAAACCCACGGGAGCACCCGCATTCCTGTTGGTAGCCGAAGAAACCAAAACCAACCTCGACCTCAGCAAAGACACGTTCGAGACCACTAACAAAGACTCGGGCGCGTGGCGTAGCCGGATCTCCTCGTTTAAGTCGGGCGAGATTCAGTGCGAAGCCTACATCAACTATACCGCTACATCGGGCCATCTGACGTACGCGCAGCTGTGGGCCATGTTCAACGGGAACGTCTCGGTAGACTGCGAGTTCTCGACCGACGCCGTGGGCGACTTCAGCCTGACGGGCAAATTCCACGTAACCAAATTGACCAACGACGCTCCGACCGAGCAGGGTGCTACGGTATCGTTTACGCTGCTGTCTGACGGCACATTGGCCGGGGCTGCTGAATCCGCTTAGTACTAACCTGCCCGGCTCTGATCAACCGGAGCCGGGCTTACTTATCCAACAATGAACAAGTTATCAGGCTACAAGGCATTTACGCTGCCAGACGGAACAGAAATCGAATTAAAGTTTGGGATGGGTGCGCTGGAGCTGTTCGGCAAGTCCATTGGCGCTAAAACGGTTGACGAGGCCATGACCCAGCTCAACGTCAGCAATGACGAAAACGGGCAGCCCGTCGTAACGTTCGAGTTTTTAGGCGTAGTGCGTAAGCTGCTGTTTGCGGCTGCTCAGTTTGCGGCCCTTTCGCAAGGCAAGCCCGTCACGTTCAACGAGTACCAGGTATCCGACTGGATCGACGCAGTTGGACTAGAGGAGATACTTTCCGTACTCGACCTGCCCGACGCAGCACCCGACTCCGATGGGGCTAAAAAAAAGAAGATGAAAGACCGCATCCGGCCGACCCAGTAGCTCCGCCCACGTTTAGTGCGCTCAAACGGCGGGCTTTACGTGAACTGGGCATTCTACCGGAGGCCTATTACGCCCTGACGATGGGTGAGCTGGACGCGCTACTGACCGGATGCCGGGACCGATCGCTTGATGACTGGCGACGCACCCGTCACATTGCGGCCCTGCTCTACAACATCAACGTAGACAAAAAAGACCGCAAGAGTGAAGCGGAGTACATGCCACTGTGGGGTGATGAGGCTCCGAAAGAGTCAGCCCCACTACCGCCCAAGGTCATGATGGAGCTACTGGCTTCTACGTTCAATCTAACCAAAGTTCCCCGTGCTGCGTAACTTAACCGTACTGATCGATGCCGACATTGCCCGTTTCCAGGCGGCACTAGCCAACGTGTCGGGTGGGCTGCAAGGCTTTGCGCAAAAGGCTCAGACGATTGGCACGACGTTGTCTGTGGCTATCTCGGCTCCGCTGGCCTTGTTGGGTAAGCGGGCTATCGAGACGTTCGGAGAAATGGACTCGCTGCGCCGGGGGCTGGCCACGCTCGAAAAAGACGCCACGGCCCTGCAAAACCGGCTCGGTAAACTCAACGAGATTGCCAAGCTGCCCGGCCTAGGCATGAAAGAAACCATCGCGGGCGACATCCGGCTCCGCACCGTACTCAACTCCATCTACGGGGTTGAGAAAGCGGCTGACATGTCGGAACGCACACTGAAGGGTTTCGGCAACGCCGTGGCGCTGGTAGGCAAGGGTAAAGTCGAGTTTGGCCGCGCCCTCTACGGCGTGCAGCAGCTGGCCAACACCCCGTTTCCGCTGGGAGAAGACCTCAACATCATCAAAGATGCCATTCCGCAGGTGACCCCCTTGCTGAACGCGGCTTTTGGTACGTCCCGCTCGGACGACTTTAAGAAGCTGGGCGTTAGCAGCAAGCAGGTCATGGAGGTAATTCTCGACGGCCTGGAAAAACTACCCAAAGCCAGCGGGGGCGCTAAGAACGCCTTTGAGAACTTCGGCGACACGACGACCCGCGCCTTTGATGGGGTCGGGCAAACCCTCTTTAAAGCCCTGCATATTGAGGGTTTTCTCAATGCGGTTGGCGACGCCATTACCAAGCTGGCCGACAAGTTCAACAATATGCCCGCCACTACGCAGACGCTGGTGTCGGCGTTTGGGCTTATTGCGATCGCCTTGCCGCCCTTGATTGCCGGGATTGGCTTCTTTACCACCACGATACTGCCTGCCCTGAGGGCTGGGATGCTCGCCGTTCGAACGGCATCCATGCTCATGCTCGGGCCGATTGGCCTGATTGCGGCAGCCATCGCGGCGGCGGCTATCCTGATCATTATGCACTGGGACAAGGTGAAGGCCGCGCTGGTTGATTCGGGCGTATGGACGCAGCTTAAAGGTATCGTTTCGTCCGCACTTGGGGTCATTACCTCGATTTTTGGCGCGTTTGCCAACCTGTTTCAGGGTGATTGGGAGAAGGTGTGGGAGCACCTGAAGAACGTCGCCAAATACGCCTGGAATGGCATTGTAGCCGTTGTCGGCACGGCTATTCTAGCCATGGGCGGGCTGGTCGCCAAAGCCTTGTCCCTGTTTGGGCTAACCGACTGGTCTACCGCCGTCAGTGACGAAATGGACGAGGTAGAAAAGCGCCTGAAAGACCGCAAATTCGACATTGCTGCCCCTAAGTTCGACTTGTTTCAGGGCTTTAATTTCGGAGGTGAAGAACCTGCCAAAGGGAAAAGCCGCCCGGCCGCGTTAGCTAAAAAAGGAAAGAAAGAAAAGGTCGATGAGGATTACAGTTACATCGACTACCTCCAGCAGCGCATTGGGGAGGTACAGAAAGAAATCCAGTCGCTGAGCCTGCTCGACCCCGACTCTAAAAATCTTGACGACCTGCGCAAGTCGCTACGGTTCTTCTCCGACGAGCTGGCGCAGGCTGAAAACTCGATCAAGAAGGTTGACCTGGGCAAGCTAAAGGAAATGACCGGCATCCGGGTCAATAAAAGCTCGCTGGGCGACATGCTCAATCAGTTTAAACAGACCGGCCCGGTCAAGCTACCCGGCTTACTGAGTTTTCAAACTAACATGGCCGAGCAGGCGCGCGCGCAGCGGCTGGCCATTCAGAAGGAACTTACCGAGCTAAAAAACAACCTCAGCGACATTCCCGTCTTTTTCGGCGGACTGCGTGATTCGCTCTCCTCGGCCGGTAGCGATATGTTCACCGACACGGCATCGAAAGTGCGCTCGTCGGTAGCTGTTCTCGCTGAGGTGTTCCGCCAGGCCAAAGAAGCCTTGCGATCGGGCGCGGTAGACGCGTTCGGCGGGCTGGCTGAAGGATTGGCTGCGGCTACGGTCAACGTCGATAGCGGCAAGGAAATCTTACGCTCGGTACTCAAGTCGATCATTGACCTGCTGGCGAATCAGGCCATTACCATCGGTAAGGCGATGATCCTAACAGGTATTCCTTTCCTGTCCAACCCGCTTACGGCCGCGCTGGGCACCAAGCAACTATTGACCGGGGGCGCGCTGGTCGTCGCCGGGGGCGTGGCCAAAGGGCTGGCCTCTACGGCCTTTGCTGAGGGGGGTCTGGTCTACGGGCCAACAAACGCCCTGATCGGGGAAGGTATCGGTACAAACGCCCGTAACCCTGAAGTTGTCGCCCCGCTGGATAAGCTAAAATCGTTTATGGCCGATAATGGCGGGGGTGGCGGCGTGCTAACCACCCGCGTATCGGGTGCCGATCTTGAATTGATATTAACCCGCCATCAGCGGTCGAAATACACCTATGGAATCTAACACCGTCACTGTAGAGGAAGCCGGAACGCTGTTGACCCCGTTCTTCTATCAATATTGGTTCAACATTTACCGCACCCAGGACGTAACCCGCGAAAAGGCGTACGAACTGACCGAAGCGGTACACCAGCGCGCCCACCCACTCGGTAAGCGCAAGTACCAAGACTTTTCCGGCTTCGAGCCGCGCATCTCACAATATTGCCCCAAAGCCAAGTCTCTATCGTCCCTGTAGTAGTCTGTTTTCTGTGTTTACTGGAAAGGCCGTACCCATTGGATACGGCCTTTTTTTATGGGCATGAAAAAGCCCGGTCACAGAGTAGCCGGGCTTAGCAGAGAGTATTGGAATCGAACCAAATACCTTGCGGTACGAACGCCTTAGCAGGGCGTCGCTATTCCAAATAGCTTTACTCTCTATGGTTGCCGGACGTGGAATCGAACCACGATAATCAGAGTCAAAGTCTGATATAATAACCGTTATATCATCCGGCAGCGTGGGAGCAGAAGGATTCGAACCTCCTACCCGTGCGGGTTACCTGATTTACAGTCAAGCGCCTGGCCAATTCGTGCATTACTCCCATTGCGTTTGGGCTAGGACTCGAACCTAGATCGAATAAGTTAACAGCTTATCACTTTACCATTAAGCTACCCAAACATTGCACGCCCGGATGGATTCGAACCACCATCAATAGTTTTGGAGACTATCATGCTACCATTGCACTACAGACGCGTATAACAAAAAAGCCGCTCATCGAAAGACAAGCGGCTTAAATGGCTGTGAAGTTCAGGCATTAGCTATCCGCTTGCTCTTTCGAGCAATACAGACTCTGCCAATTTTGCGCCATTCCTTTCATATCACAAGTATACAACGAAAATCCGTCTAAAACAATTGCTTATCAGTTAAAATCAACCACTCAACGAATATATTTTTGCTTGTATACGCTTTGTTACTTTATTTACTGCAAACATTCACATCATGAAGGCTATACTGTTACTCTTACTGTTGCCCTCGCTAGCGCTCTGCCAGGGACGGCGCTACAAATACAGTGAGACGCCCGTACAGATCGACTCCGCAACGGGTGGCATGATCTATTCTGAAGTGATCCCGGTAGAGGGCGCATCGGCGAACGAGTTATACAGCCGGGGTAAGGCGTTTATCGCTAAGGTGTTTACTAATGAAAGCGCGGTAACACTGTTCGACGATAGCGGCCATAACGCCGTGGGTGGCCGGGGTAAGCTGGTAATGAACCTGGGACTCGGCACGGCCCTACTAACCGGGCAGCTGCAATCTTACTACGAAATGGCGATCGAGATCCGGGCGAAAGATGGGCGATACCGTTACGAACTATCCGATATTGAAGTGGTCAACGGCGGCTACCGGATCAAGGTAGATGACGCCATACGCAAGAATAAGAAAGCGCAGCAACTCTATCAGACGGGCGATATGTCACAGAAGGAATACGACAAATTGATGAGCGACAAAAACCCGGTTATGGCCGTAATTCGCCAGCTAAAAAACAGCATGTCTGCCGCGTCGGCCAAGAACGACTTCTAAGCGAAATCCTAAATTTCGGTAAACGAGATAGCCCGCTAAAAACGGGCTTTTTTATGCCCTACCCCTACGGAACCGTACTGTTTTAGCATAGGTCTATAGCCGTACTTGTGCACGCCGAACCGCTTGGTTTTCTGCCCGTTCGCGCGTCCCAATGGCCTACGGACTCCGCTACCAATACTCCTTCCTGCAAGCTATCCAGACCGAAGCGTTAGCCCCGGCCCGGTATCGCGTGTCGATCTACCGGAAGGATTATACCGGACCCGTTACCGAGCTTCTGCCCGGCGCTAAGCCGCTCGTCATTCGCATCGATGGCTCACGGGATAGCCGGTTTGAGCCGTTCGCACCGACCGAAATCAAGCTCTCGCTACTTTGTCAAGACTACTGGGAAGCCGAAGACCTCTACGCCAGTGAGGAGGATACATTAAAGGTTATTGTCGCCCGCGTCAATGACTTTACCGGACTGAGTACAGCGCTGTATAGTGCCTGGGTGCAGCCGACCGACCTAAAGACCGTTTACGGCCCCAAGCCCTTTCCGGTTCAATTGTCGGCCACCTGTGGGCTTAGCCTGCTAAAAGACCGGCAGCTATTAGGCTCGGATAGCAAGCGGCTGACCGGATCGATTAGCGAACTGGCCGTTATCACCAACGCCCTGCTGCTAACAGGGCACGATCTACCCGTTAATACGGCGTTTAACCTGTTTAACGTCGTTGATCTAGGGTATATCGAGCGTGATCCGCTGGCCCGGCACACCCTCAACGCCGAAACGTTCGTCAACGACGACTTCACCCTACAGACGGCCTACGAAGCCATTGAGCGCATACTGCTACCTATCGGTGCGCGGGTAAAGCAGTGGCAAAATGAATGGTGGGTGGTTCGCGCCAATGAACTCGCGGGCGGCTTTGACCCCTTAGCGGCCTCTCCCACCCCCACAACGACACGCGTACGCCGGGAGGGTTCGGCGTCCCGCTCGATTGACTTCAACGTAACGACGGACCGCTACGGCGCATTACGGGTCTTAGAGGGTGCAAAGCCCTGGCTGACCCCTACCGCGCCGGGCGTACTCATTAAACAGTCATTCGGTCGCTACCTGTCCAACCTGCCCAATGCTGATTTTTCGCAGGTCGATTCGACGGGATTGCCGGTTGGCTGGGCGACCAATAACCTACAGACGCAAAACCGATTCCGCACCGGCACGGGCTTACCCGATGATCTGTACCGGCTGGTGATCTACGACGCGGGGGACAATAAGTTCAATAAAGATACGCCCTACGTAGCCAAGCGGGTTCAGTACACGCCCGACAGTAAAGAATACAAGAAATTCATCAAACGCAGCTTCAAGGGTGAGTTTCGGCTCACCAACCTACGCAGCGCCAAATTCGCGTTTCTGGCCGAGCGGGACGACGAAATCTATTTCTACAAGTGCGCGCCGGGCAGCTCGTCGGGAGCCTGGACGGCCATGAGTAAGATTAAGTCGAACGATATGTACGGCGCGCTGGTCGGTAACGTCAGCACCATCAACGGCGTACAAAAAACCAAGCCCGGCTGGGCCTCGTTCAATATCGATCTCGGTACGCTCGATAAAGTCAAGTCGCTCATCGTGTGTCTCTGCATGGGCGAATCGCTCGACCAGCCCGAAGCAAACGTGCGCCCCAAGATCGAATACCAGAACATTAAGCTGGTCACCGAAGAGGAGGGTTTCGAGCTAAACGGTACGGAAGTTACGATTGTAAAGCCCGGCAAACGGGTAAAAAACGCGACCGTATCGCTGACGCTGGGCTATATCCCCGACGCCGGACGCCCCACCGAACGGACGGGCGCGCTATTCTATACCGGCTCGGGGGCTAGTAAGCTACTCTACCGTGCGGGAGCAAATCCCTTGGCCCCAACCGGCCCCAACGACGCGGGTAAAAGCCTGATTCAGTGGCTGGCGGAAGACTACGCCCGGCAATTGATGTACCCGGCTAACGTGTTTGAGGGTACGCTCGTGGGTGACTTGCCGTACGGCCCCTTAACCGTCCTGCGGGTCGAAGATATTGGCCCTAAAGTCTCAAACGTCGTGCAACCCATCGCCCACCAGATTACCGGCTGGGAGTGGGACGTACGCACCGCGCAGCACACGGTTACGGCGGTTGAAATGTTAACCAGCTCAGCACTGACCCTACCCGATTCAGACGGCGCGTGGCAAACGCCGAACGGCACGATTCCCTTTACCGCCAGCGAAGAAGGTGAGATACTCGAACCGGCCGAGCAGGTCAAGCCCCGGCTCGAAGAGATACTGCTAGGCAAAATGGCCACCCTCGGCGGGGTTCAGTACCCTACCCTACAGCGCTACATACCCGGTACGGTGCCCATTACCGGCCCGGCCAATCAGCGCCCGATGCTGCAACGCGCCGACGCCAACGGGCAACCTGTCGGCCCGGCAATCGGCCCCGTGGCCCGCTCCAAAGTAAACCTTGACTTCTTAGACGCGATCCTCTAATGGCGAACATAGACGGTGTTATTTTTACGTTATCGGGCAACGGCTGGCAATACGGCCAGGCGGGCACCGCCACGGCGGAACCGGCGACCTACACCGAAAACGCCCTTTTTACGCAGGACTACGCGGGTAACGACTACCAGCCCGGCGTTCGTTACTACGCCCGCGCCAAAAACCCATCGGCCGGACTCATTGAGTCGGACCTGTTCATTTTCACCTTCAACGACGCGGGCGACCCGGTGGTGCTTTCCGGACCAACGACGCCCACGACGCCCGGCAGCGGGGGTAATACCGCTACGCCTACTACCCCCTCCTGGGACGAAACGTTAGCGGTTAGCCCGGCTGCTACCCGCCCCGTTACGATCAACGCGGGGCTAACCCTCGGCCCGGCCGGTACGGAACTCGCCCCGGAATCCGCGTCCAACACGTTCCCCGCCCTCATTGTCGATCAGCTGGGCAAGATCTGGAAACGCCGTGTCGGCTGGAAACTCTCGGACCTCATCGAGTACACGACCAACAAGATTATTCAGCTGACCGAAAAGGGGCGGCTGGTCTTTGTCGAGTCGGAGACGGAAGAGGACCGGGTAGACCGGGGCATTGAGTACTACAACGAATCGGGCTTTCTGGGCGGCTTTTTCAAGACGGTCGATAACCGCTTCCGACTGCTAGCCAAAAAGCGCGACCAGGCGCGGGACGATACGTATTTCGATGTATTCAGCCCCGGCGTATCGACCAACGCGGAAGTTTTTGGCGCTGAGCAGACCGACACGTTTTTCAAGAGTGTAAGCCTGCTCGAGCTTGAAGCGTCCGACTCCCCCCTGATCCTCGTCGCTGAATCAGCCGGACCGGGGGGCTTTCAGAAAATCAAGGCGGGCAAGGTGTCGGTGCTGGCTGACCGAATCAAGGAGCTGGTTTCTGATGACTGGCTATGGGGTAAGGTTAAAGCGCAGGCGCAGGCGATGGCGACAACAACAGTCAACGCGGCCCTGCAAAATCTACCCTCGACCGGGGGCGGGGGTACGGTCATCATTCAGCCGTTTCCGTCCGGTATCGACCCCTACGATCCGCCCCCGATCACGCAGATTAAATGCCTCACGCGCCCGGTTAAGGCGCAGTCCGAGCAGTTTATGACGATTCTACCCGCCGACTACGGCGTGGAGAAAACGCACAACCTACAGGTAACGGCTGATTTTATTTTCTACGACATCCGAACCGATAATAACGCCCCGGCTGACGGCCTGGTGACGGTCGCATTCACTAGCAACTATGGCATTACCGTCACGCCCATCGACAGCGCCATCACCGACGCTACTTTCAAAATCCGACTAAATAGAACCACCGCTTTATGAGGTACTTTCTGATTTTTTGCTCCCTGCTTTCGCTCTCCGTTCAGGCGCAGTTTAGCCGGACGCCCCGTGATCCGGGCATTTCGGGCGTGTACAACCTGGGGCGCGACCCGTCCGGCGTTTGGGTCGAAATCACCAAAAACGGGGCAATCAAGGCGGTCGATATGCCGGTCTACATGGCCGTGTCGGCAGTCCGCTCCCTCTCGCTCGTTGCCGCCCGCGCGCCCAAGATCATCAACCGCACCGACACGGGGGGCGGCATCTACGTACTCGACGCAGCCGACACCAGCTCGCCCGACAATACCGGAACGGTCGTCGTGACAGCTAACGGCCTGCGCTACAAGCTCACCCAGCCCGGCCCGGTCGGTATCGAGCAGTTCGGCGTGGTGTACAACGATTTCGGCAGCGCAGCGGCCAACACAGCCGCGCTCACGAAGGCTATTGCGTCAGGCCGCGCCCTGACGGCGCAACTGGCGAAAGCCTACACAGCGGGCAGCGTAACGGCCGTAGCGGGTACGACAATACAGCTCGACGGCAACGGAGTCACCTTCGAGCACATCACCCAGAACGACCTGTTCGACTTCAGCAACGGCGTGTCGGGCACGATTACGGACCTGAATATCAACGCGGGCATCAACATGACAGGCCTCGACGCGGTAGGGCTGCGCATCAAGTGCCAGCCGGGGCGACTACCGGGTATTGTCCTCGATAAAATCAAAGTCAGCCGCGCTGGCGGTGACATCGAATGGGGTAAGGGCATCGTACTAATCGACCCCGACAACGCGCAGGTTCACGACATCACGATCGATGGGCGGGGCGACGCCAGTCTGGGCGCTACGACGCCTACGTTCGTGGGTCTCGACGTGTCCTGTACACGCGCGGCCGTGTCCGGCGTGTTTCGCAATATAAAAGTCTACTCGGGGGGTCTATACGGCGTCTACCTGCGTAGCTCGACCCAGGCGGGCCTGGAAGGCATGGAGTGGACAAAATGCGATATGGTCGGCATGGACTACGGCTATGATTTCGAGTCCACAGCGGACTACAATACCTACATCCCGACTCAGTTCACCTTCACCAACAACCACGCGGAGGTGAAAAAAACGGCATTCAAGCTGCGCAACTTCATTCAGGTCGTGGCCTCGAACAACCTGTTCTACGTCAAGGCGCTGGCCAACCGGCTCGGTACGGGTATGCAGATTGAAAACTGTTCCCAGTCCAGTTTCGTGAGCAACAAGGTCTTCAACACCGGCGACGGCCCCTGCTACGGGGCGATCTTCGGCGGACAGGGTATGATCGAAATGAGCTTGGTTGACTTCACGGTGGGCATGGGTACGGGGTCGGGCAGCAATGCCGCCGTGATCCTGTTTTCGACCTGCAACAAATCCTTCGTCGATAATATCAAGCGCACCGGGGGCGGCAACACGGTCACCAACCTCGGCACAGACAACGTAGTGGGTCGAACCTTTAACGCGGGCGTGCTCGAATAATCCTATGGCTATCCCAACCGAAACCCGGCCCCTGATTGGCTTACTGGACGACAACGGTACAACGCACTGGTATTTCGTGCCGGACGAGTACGAAGAGGTCGTGCGCGTGGGTCTGAAGATGGCGAACATCCTTAAGTGGGAACGCTACGAGGGTGATCCCGCCCTGCTGAGCGACGCCTGCGCGCCCGCCCTGCCGCCCACGGGTAATCTGCCGACCTTTCCGCCCTTCAGCGCTGGAACGTATCTGGTGGGCGAAGCCTATAGCCGCATCCTGACGGGTCTGGCTAGTCCAGCCAGCGGGCAGACCATCACGCAGTACCAAAAGATATCCGGCCCCGCGTTCATGCAGGTCATCCGCGACGATGGCGTCTGGCACCTGCGCGGCACCCCCACCCCCGGCAGTACGGGTACGATTACGGTGGTGCTGGCAGCGGTGCAAAGTAATGGACTATCGGCTCAACAGACAGCGAGTATTGCCCCACGGGGTACGGGCGAGATATACGCCTATCTACGGGTCAACGCGACGACGCGAACCGCTACGATCTATATCGGCCCGTCATCGTCGGGACAAACGCCCACGGTGACCCATACGCGCCCCGGTGGTGTGGTAGACGGCCCCGCCCTGGCTACGGCCGCTACTACGGTGATTTTTTCCAACACCTACGGCTATCAGCGTACGATTACAGGCCTGGAAAACAACACCCACACGGGTCGGATTCAGTTCCTGGGTCAGACGCTCTACTATTCGTTCGTGATGACGGGCATCAACATGGACGAGGTGCTGCCCCTCTCGACAACCGTGCCCGGCACGTCGGCGGCTTTCGTAATTGACGGCGATAACGCGATTAGCGAAGGTAATTCCCGTACCTACGCACTCAAAGACGCGGGCACGACGGTAACCAACCGGACGTTCTCGCTGACCGGCGCGCAGGAGGGTACGACCCTTAACGCCCTGACGGGGGCGATTACGGTAGCGAGTAACGCAGTAACGGGTGACAGCTACGAGGTTACGCTCAACGCATCGGTGAGCGGCACGATCGTAGCGAGCAAGAAGATTCTGATTACCGACGCGACCAGCAACCAACCGGAGGTAATCGTTCGCGCCCGCTCGCGCCGGTTCAACGATAGCCAGGGACGGCGCATCTCGGTACTCGCGCAGGGCAGCAAGGGCGGCACTATTCAGATTGCCTACCGCTTCAACAGCGACTCAACGCCCCTGTCTGACAGCGAATACACGAACATGACGTTGCAGTCACCCCCGGCCGAAGACTGCAACCAGATCACCAGCCGCAACTACACGGCCAGCGATACCCAGGTGCGGGTGTACCTGCGCCCGCTAACTAATCCGAGCGCGGTTAAAACGTTCCTCATCAACTTTCCCGGCACCGATACGGGCTTTGTGGCTGCGCCCCTGGTCGATGCGGAGGTGGTGCTGCCGCCCGTCATTACCGGCGTCTACCGCGCCCCGATTCCGGCCGCGTCGCCCGGCCTCTACCGCTACGTGTACAAGACCACCTACGAGGGTGACGACGTGGCCCGCCGTCCGGTCGTCCGCTGGAAGCTGGAGGGCGAACCGGTTTGGCGCAATGAGTTCGGCCAAAGCAACATCGTACTGAGCTATCAGACGGTATTCGAGGGCGAAGAGTTCGAGCTAATCAACGGGCAAATGCCCTACCAGGCAGGCTACCGCTGGTGGTCATTCCTGCAAGTGGCCGATGGAAGTGTGGTCGTCATGCAGGTAAAGCCCTACCTGAGCGCACCCGACGAATACATCATGGAGTTCGTGACCGATGGCTACGAACAGAATGGCGAGCTATACGGCCCCGGAGATTGGGTCAAAAACTAACGTAACTTGTATGAAAACGCTATTATCCACTATTCTTTTGACGCTGCTTAGCCTGGTTGGCTGGGCGCAGAATACGCAGTCGTATTCGATCAAGAAGTTTCCCCTGCCCTCGGGCATCGTGACCGGCGCGGCTATCCGCAATACGGACGCCTACCCCGCTGGCTACCGGGGCGACAATGCATTCATCGCCACGCTCAAAACGGGCGCGGTAACCGTTACCCTGGCCAGCGGTCAGGTGGTACTCGGTACGAACATTACCGCACCGGCTGACCTCTCGGTACGTTACCGAATGATCGGCGCGTACGTGCAGGTGCAGGCGGCTATGAGCGCGACGTATACCATGAAGCTCGACCGCTTCGATGGCAAGTCAGCGAGTCTCAATAACCCGCAAAACCCCAACCTCAGCACGGGTGTATTCTACCCCAATGGCCCGCTAACGGGTCAGGGTAGCTATACGGCGGAATGGACACTCGGCCCGATCCCGGTCAACGTGCCCATTCGGTTAACGTTCCGTAAGTCCGGCGCAACCGACTACTCGTTCGTGTTTACGCCCGTTCGCACGGTCACGACGCCCGCTATTCTCTTTTTGGCCTCGGGCAACACCTCACCCCCGCCGACCTCAACGACGACTGTGGGGTCCAGCTGGTACAACGTCGCCCGTGTGGGCTTCCGCTCCGATCGGGGCGCGCGGGATCTGTTCGTATACGCCAACGTCAACGACAACCAGCCGTATCAGGCGCAGCTCGTCGCCCTCAGCGGTCAGGGTAGCCCTTCGCCGAGTGCGTATACCGCGATGGAGTCGGGTTCCTTCACGATACAGGGGCGCAGCGAGACGTTTAACCGGCGCTTCAATTATCAGCCCGGCTTTGCGGGGGGCGCGGATATTAACCCCGGCACGTTCGAGTTGCGGGTCAGGCCATCGACCGCCACCAGCAACGTCGTTAGTCAGACGTTTGTCATTGCGGGCGTATCCGGCTCACAAAGCAACGTATATACCGCCCCGTCATCCAATACCATTGTCGTGACGCCCCCGCCGAGCGAGACGCCCGTAACGCCCGTAACCCCGGGTGGTGGCACCTTCGCGTACGAGACGCCCAACGGCGGATGGACGGGTAATTCGAGCTTCGTTGTGCCGCCCTACAGCATTACGATCGGCAACACGCTTACCCAGGAATCGGGCGATCTCAAACTTGAACTCCGGGAAGGCTTCGGGGCCGCTTTGCAGATTTTCCGCAAAGTAAACGGGCAGTGGGTCAGCACGATCAACTTCCGCGACCAGGGGCGACTTCAGGGCGTGTGTCCCTACGCTGGCCCGCTGAACTTTGCCGCCGACCAGGGGGGCATGTGGGGGCAAATTGGCTATAACCCACTTTGGGGGTCGGTTAACGGCAGCTCGGGGCCGGTTCTCCAAAAGGGCATTACGTCCGATGGTTACCTCTACAGCAAGACGCGCTTTTTGTCCTGGCCCCATAATTCAAGCCTGCAACTGCCTATCCACGTCGAACAGTGGATCAAGATTCTCGACAGCAAAACCATCGATGTCAAGTACCGGCTGACGCACTTCCGGGGCAGCTCGGCAGCGGGCAGCTTACAGGACAATACGCTTTATGAGGGGCGGGAACAGGAAATTCCGTTCACAATGATCTGGCCGTCTACTACGGCGAAATTCTACAACGGCAACGCCCCCTTTACGAATGCCGCCAGCACCTCAACCGGCGCGGTCAACTGGTCAATTTCCAGCTTTCCGGTCAGTGAGCCGTGGTTAGCTGCGGAGCTACCGGAGGGCAAGCTATTGGGCATCGTGGGCACCGATATGTACAACGCCAATCTGAACTTTACCAACCTCGACCCGGGCGAGGCATCGGGCGAGTTCACGGACCGCTTTATGTACATGGGGGGGCGACAGTGGAGTCATTTGGACCCCAACCAGACGTTTTACTACAACTACCAGTACATCTACGGCACGGAGTCGGACATCCGGTCGGCGGCTTACGCCCTGCCCCGCGCAGCTAAGCCTGACTGGCGATTCACCACCACGACGGGCCGCGCGGGTTGGGTGGGATTAGATGGCGTACAGGACAAGAAAGAGCCGTTTGGCTCGGACAACTGGAACCCCACCTTCGTCGGCAAGACCGAAACGATCGGCGGCAACACGGTCACCCACGCCAGCACCACGACGCTGCAAGGCCCCTACGGCTCGTGGAAAGCGTCGGATGTGCCGGTGTTCTACATCCGCATGAAGTACAGCGGCTCGCCGGGTAAGCTCGGCGTTCGCTTCCTCAAAGTCGGCCAAAAGTTCTCGGGCTTCGATCCCAATAACGCGGGCAACAGCGTGCAGTATCCGGGCGGGGTGGTCGATGAGGGCGCGCATACCGTCTGGTTCAACGTCACCTCGGACGGCAATTTCCGCACTTACGCGGTGAACCTATCGAGCAACGGCAACTATAATGGCATTATCGTTCGCTACTCGATTGTCAACGACCGTACGTGTTGCGGGCTGATTGCGCCGGGTCAGTCGATGGAGATTTCCTACATGGGTGGCAATAACCCCGACCTGGTGGTAACCCCACCCCCGGTCGTGACGCCCCCGCCGACTTCGACACCGCCCACCGCGCTCTGCTCGACCTGTAGCTATCCAGCCTACGCGCGGGTATTGGTCGTGGGTAACAGCATAACCTACCACCCGGTGCTGGCGGGCACCTGGGCGAACGCCTGGGCCATGGCAGCGAGCGCAGCCGATAAGACGTTTATATCGCTACTGACCACCGAGCTTTCCACCCAGCGCCCCGGTATTCAGGTGCGCGGTTTTCACAACTTCGAAGGTGACGGAGGTACGGTAACCAACGGTACCGGCCCGGATTGGGAGGCTAATCACGGCACGTTCGATTTGTCCCGGCTCAATACGGTAGCCGCCTGGGCACCGGATCTGATCATTCTGCGCCTGGCGGAAAACATCAGCAATACCTCGGGCCTGGCAAATGACTATAAAGCCCTGATCGACAAACTCCGCTCGTTCAACTCGAACGCCCGGGTGATTGTCTCCAATAGCGTATGGGGTCAGGCTGAAGTAACAGGCATTCTCAACGCGGTAGCCGCCGAGCGGGGCTATACCCTCGCCGATTTGGCCGACATGTGGAATACGCCGGGCAACTACGTGAACAAAAACGGCACGGCGGTCGAAAAGCACCCCAACGATACGGGGCACCGCGAGATAGCGCGCCGTCTGGCGGTCGCCATCGCCTCAACGCCCCCGTCTACCTCGCCCGTGTCGCCCACGGCAACGTCACCCGTCACGCTGGCCAACGGCTTTGCGGAGGGGACATTGGAACAACTCATGGCGCTGGCCCCCTTCCGCCCGCAGACGAACCAGTTCTCGAGCTGGCCCTACGGCAACAGCGTACAGTACTTAGAGCGGGCGGGCACCAAAATCGGGTACTTAAAATCCATCACCCAAACGATTTACCACCACTCGCGGGCTGATTTCCGGGGCGGGGAGAACATCATAAACACCGAACTCGAAAGCAAGACCAGCACCTACCAGGGACAGTTTCAGCCGCTCGGGGGTCGCTCGGGTACGGGCTGGAGTACGTACGGCACGCCCTTCGGTGGCCCCGTCAACTGCGACAACCTGACGGGCACGGACCCGTATCGTGAGTTTTATAACGGCGTGTGGCACAGTACGTCAGAATTGTGCGATGATACGGGCTGGAACCCTGTACCGGGCGGTAGCGCTAATTTCTCGGTTAGCCCCTGGCTGTGGTGGGAACGGCGCAATGTGGAAGGCTACGGGGAGGTGATTTACTCGAAAACCCAGCCCGTCCAGTGGGGCATGCAGGACGTACCCGGCAAGTGCTATATCCACCGCTGGGACTGGATCGACGCAGCCGGGGCGCACCGCTGGTTTTTCATCTACGAAAACTTCCGCGACGACAACCAGCGTCGGTATCGGGGCCGGGTGCAGGAATGGCCGTTCGTGTACCCGATCGGCACGCTGTACAAGA
The DNA here is from genome assembly GCF_002006735.1 of Spirosoma sp. 209. Classification (NCBI taxonomy): domain Bacteria; kingdom Pseudomonadati; phylum Bacteroidota; class Cytophagia; order Cytophagales; family Cytophagaceae; genus Spirosoma; species Spirosoma sp. 209. The sequence continues at coordinate 397,205 of NZ_MVEC01000003.1, forward strand.
AAACCCTGTATTCGGGCGCTGATCCCTGGACGAATGGCGGCATTACGGAAATCACCTCACCCGAACCCAACGAAGGCGGTGGCGCGGGTAACCAGAACGATACCGGGCGCAAGTTTGGCACCGAGAACTGGGTGGGCGCGACGCAGGCGGATGGGAATGGCATGTACCTCTGGACGCCCTACAACACGGTGTTTCGGGGTAAGCAGTTTCAGGGGCACTACGGCAACGCCAACAGCAACGCCAGCAGCTACATCAACGCCGACGTTATCTCCAACGGGGGCGACGTCAACGTAACGTATGCCTATACCGGCGCTACGTTCGTGGGGAGCCTGTCGCAGTTTAGAACGTGGCTCTACGCACAACCCCGGCCGAACAACACTTCGTTCGCCTTCAACTTTACGGGCGGCAAAACGCAGGGCTGGTGGTCGGACGACGCCCCGGCGCAGATCGTTTCGGACCGCTATCGCTTCCAGATTGGCTACATCCGCAACAACGGACAGCCACTCGAATACAATATCGGCTTCGGTAAGTTCTGGTCACCGGCCGGGGCGTGGAAAGCGAGCGGCATTACCCGCGTGTATGTCAAGGGCAGGTTCTCGGGGCTAACGAACGTAACGCTCTGGTGGAGAAAACCCGGTCAGGACGAAACGCAGGGCGACGCCAACCAGCAGAATTTTACGGTCATCGGCGACGGGCAGGAACGGACGTACGAGATTACCGTCAGCGGTAACGCGCAGTGGTCGGGCATTATCACCTACATCGGCGTGGGTAACCCCTACAACAACGTGACGGGCCAGCGCCCGGTACGACAAGGCACCGAATGGTTCGAGCCTACCTACATCGGTACGAGCAACCCGGATTAAGGGCCCTACCCCTCCGTGTCAATCCCGGCGCGGAGGGGCCTAATTCCAGCCGGTTTCGTAGGTCGAGTCTACTTGAACTCGGGTTGTGTCCTCAACGTAGCCGCCAACAGGCGTGCCGTAGATCTGCCATGCTGCGGGGTCGTACCAAAGGAGCGGACCTTGGCCGGGTTGCTCGGAATACCAGCTTACCGGCTCATCGTCGGCAAGCTCGGGCGCGGGCTGAATCGGTTGAGGTTGACAGGCCGCAAGGGTGAATAGGCAGGCGATTGTGAGTAGTGCTTTCATCGGTTAAATAATTAAAAGCTGCGACGCTGTAATCATTTGCTTTGCCACATCATAGCCGATCAAATCGTCTTTGAAAAAGAGGGTAAACTTGGTCCAATAAGAACCTTGAAAAGCCCTCGAGTAGGCGTCAGACGTATAGAGGTTTGCGTCTTTAAATAGGGTTAAGACTTCTTCGTAGTTTATGTCTGACAAAGACCAATCATACCAAGCATTAAACTCAATTCGTTCGGGCGAAAGATGTGTGCATTTGTCCAGTATAGGCTCGAAAAACTCCGCGTACTTACGTCTGATTTCGGCCTGTGTTGTTGCTAATTCATTTCCCATTTTTTGCCTGTGTTTTTATACCTCAATCTACAAAATTTAATTGGCTTAATCAATTGATTGTGTGTATATTATGGTAGAAACAAAAGCTAAACAAAGTCATGACTGAACACGAAAAATTACAGCAGATCAATGACCGCTACGCAGCGGCAACGGGCATTCCTAACGAAGCCTTTGTATTGAAAAACTCGCTGGGCTGTTACACCGTAGAGGTGTCGCTAAAGACGCTTGATTTCTATGGGTACGGTACGCCAATTACACTCGGACGCTTGGATTTCGGGCGGGGGATGTTCACAGAACACTTCACGCTGGAAGAGTTTGAAGCTATTGAAAAGGAACGCAACCAGGCCAAATCATGCAAGTAGCAAAGTGGGTAAGTATCAACGGGGGTTCAACGTATGAGTACCGCATTGAACACAGCCCCAATGGGATCAGGTTTGATTGTGGGTATAACATCGGCGCATCCAAGCGCGCCCGCAACCTACGACCCGACACCAGTAAACAGGCTAAATACAGCCAACGGCGCGCCCACTAACACCCCCGCTTTATCCAACTAACATGAACCGTAACTTGCTATTTGCCCTCTGCCTGCTCACCCTGCCTATCGCGGGGTGGGCGCAGAACAATCAGCCGCCCAGGCTCGCGGGCAGTCACTACCCCGGCACGCCCTACAGCTTCACCGTGGCGGTCGTCAACACCGGCGCGCCCGTAACCCTGACCGCCGTTGCCAGTACCGCGCAGTCGCTGAGCAAAGGGCTGCTTACTTCTGCCGATCAGCCGACTGTTACGCTGGTCGGCAACACGGGAACGATTAGCTGGTCGGCCCCGCAAACATCGCGCATTGCGACCAAATACGGGCGGGTGTGGGTGACGCTGCTGGCCAACACGACAGCGATCGGCGCGGGCTGGTTCGAGTTCGTAGCCAGCAACCGGGCGGTAAATTCATCTGACGCGGTGAGTACCATTCGCGTAACGGGGGGTATCAGCCCGGCCGAGCTAAGCGCGGTGACGGGGCCGCTGAGTGCGTCGGTTGCTCAACTGACTACGGGGCTGAACGGCAAACTATCGGTGTCACTGTTCGATAATTTCACGGCGACCCAGAACACGACCAATACGAACCTGACCCTTTCGCTGAGTCAGAAGGCCGCGCAAAGCAGCGTCGATGCATTGAATACAACAGTAGCCGGACTGGCCACGGGTGTACAATCCGCTACGGCACAGGCCGCTACGGCGCTCACGGCCGCACAGAGCGCCACCGCTACGGCACAATCGGCTCTGACGGCAACGCAGGCTAATAGCGTAGCGATCGCCAGCTTTCAGGCGACCTCGGCGGGTAGCGTGCTGGACGGCTCACTGACCCGCGCCAAACTCGATGCCAACCTGCAAAACGTGCTGAAGTCGGGGTCGAACCTGTTGGATAAAACGCTGCTGGTGAACGGCTCGGTCTGGGGTAACGGCAGCGGGTCGATCATTACCGACGCCAATACGACGGTCTACAAGCGCTATCCGCTGTTGCAGCTCAAGCCCAATACCACCTACACCCTGGCGGGTATCAATACGTCGTTTATGGGCTGGCTGGGCACATCTGGCGCGGCTGTGTCCAGGCTCAATACGATTGTCGGCGGGGTGCAGTACACGACGTTTACGTTCACGACCGACGCGACCAACTTCTACCTGCGTCTTAACCCCAGCAGCGTAGAAACGACGTTCCCCGGCAGCGTGGATAATACCATGATGCTGGTCGAGGGATCGACCGTTCCAGCGTCGTACATACCTTACCGGGCGGTCGAAGTCAACAGTGCCGTACTCTACCCACCCGTTGCGACAGCTGCGGAGCTATCGAGCGCGACCGCAACGGTAGCCGAAAACTCAGCGCAGATCAACTCTTTGGCGGGTGACTACAACAAACGCTACTCGTTCGGCAGCACGAGCGCGGTTAACCTGCCCGTATCCTACACGCTCAATAACGTAGGTGACTACATCGAATGGAATGGCGCGCTGGCCAGTACGGCGACCGCCCCGAGTGCGGGGCTGGGTTTGTTCGGTAAGTTCACGAGTGGCACCCTGTCTAACAAGCTGGGCTATTTTTCCGCTACCCAGGTCGGACTGCGGGGCGATGCGCTGGATACGTACATTACGTGGACGATTCCGGGCGGGGTGTACGAGACGAAAACCTACCGGCTCGAAGTGGTGTCGGGTGGCTGGCAGCTATCGGTGAACGGCGCGCCCATCTCAACCCAGGCCAAACCCAGGGCGCTAATCATCAATAACATCGGCAGTAGCTACAGTACCCCTTTCCTTGGTACACTCAACAGCTACGTGATCAGCACCTCAGCCGCGAGCACGACGGTAGTTAACCCCAAGACGACCAGCGGGGCGGTGAACGTAGCGGAGGTGCTGGAAAAAAAGCAAGACGGCACGTTTGCCGCTGGTCTCGCGCCCGTTTACGTAACCTACAATCCTACGGGCCTAGCCGGGCGGGAACTGTTTACCATCTACGTCAAGTACTCGCCCACCAGTTTATTCTACGCGGGTTATCAGGTCGCTCACGTGGTCGATACAGGCATCCGGGCGGACGTGTGGCGGATCTATCAGGCCGATCTTTACAAGTACGTCTCAGGGGCGATGATCGCTCAGGGGCGGGCGCTGCAAACGCAGGGCGAATCCGAATTTGTGTACCAGGTAGACGGCAAGACCGACGCGACATCGGGCTTCCACGGCGACGAAAAATTAACGTCAGCTTTTTTCTACATCGACGGGCAGCGGCTCACCTCGGGCCAGCTGGCCAGCGCGTTCACGCTCACGCCCGCGTCAGTCTTTCACTACGAACAGACGGCGAACATCTACCAGACCGATAACGTGACGGATGTCATTCAGGCCACGCACCGGAAAATTACGACATTCAACAATGCAGGCTACACGACCGACAATACCTGTTTGTTTTCAGCCAGTCCGGGTCTGATCGATGTGTGGTACTCGGGTATTTCATGCATCACCCTCGACCAGTCGGGCGTGTTTTACACGGAAAATCTGAACTACACGGTAGCGGACGGGGTGAGCGGGCCAAAGATTAACGAGGTCGGCCCGCGTGACGTGCGCTTTTTCAACGCTGCGACGGGGCTTTCCGCCCGCGTGAGCAGCACCATTACCCGCGCCGTCGTGGGGGGCGTTGACCGGACGGCCGAGTTCGACGCAGCGGGCTTTATTGAAATCTACGAATCGGCGGGTCTGCGCACCAAATACTACCGCAAGGCCCGAAACTTTACGCCCGTAGCGGGAGACCGGCTGCAATCCATCACCACCGTAACGCACTACATCCGTTAACGCCCATTCCAACTATATCCAACTAGAAACCATGAAGTCCATCGGAAATTTCTTTGCCGCCCTCTGGCTGCGCCTGGAGACCGACGCGCCCCCGTTTTTCAAGAAGTTGCAACGGGTCGCCAATTACCTGATCGGGTTCGCCATAGCCGCGCAGCCCGAAGTGGTCGCGTACATTAATTCCCTGCATCTGGTCGGTTTCACCGTACCGTCGTTCGTACATGACGTAGCGCGGGGCCTACTGCTGATTTCGCTAACGGGCCGCTTCTTCTCGTCCCTGCCGGTCGATCCTAACAGCCTGCCGAACCGCACGTACAAGCAACTCCGAGATCCCGACGCGAAATGAGAATACCACCCGGCCCCCACATTTTCGCCTTGTACGCGCTGCTGGCTTTCGCGGCTTACTTAGGTATCAGGCAGTACACAAGGGCGAACCGGCTCGAAGCCGCGAATGCTGCCCTCGTCCAGAAAAACGAACAACTCACCCGCGAGCGTGACCGGGCGCATAGCCTGGCCGACTCGCTAACCCGTAGAACTCATGCCCAACGCGAAACAATCAAGGCAGTATCGGCTGCTGTGCCTGACGCTGTGCGTACTGACCTCAACCGCCGTCTACTCTCAGAACTCCAACCCTGACAGTGCTTGTTACTCGGCGGCTGAGAACGCGGCCATTACGCGCTCGCTGCTGGAGTTGAAAGCCCTTCGGGAACAGATGCCACTGCTTGAAAAGTCGGTCGCTTACTATCAGGCGCAACAGGAATCCCTGCGTCCGACATTGGATCGATACGTGGAGAAACGACGTTTTCTAGGTATCGGCTCCCGCAAGGCCCGGCGCAAACTACGGGCCGAACTGCTGAGAATTGCTGAATAAAAAAAGCCCGGATTTACCGGGCCTGTTCTTTGACGTGTTGCGAGAAAAACTCACAGTTGACCCTTCAAACGAAGGTTTTCAACTTATCGTCCTGCTCTTTGTAGTATCGGATAGCCATGTTGGCAACAAAGCTGCGCCGACGAGGGCCGAACGAATCCAGCCACTGCACTAGGTCAGCATCGAGCGAAATGGCTATTTCCATCTTGGGATCTTCCTTGGGCTTGCGGCCCTGCCCACGCCCGGCACCACCTCTGCCAGTCGGCTTCTTATTTTCGTTATCTTGCATGGTGTTTTGTGCAACGCCCGGCAACTATGGACTAGATAGAAACCGGGCGTTTTTGATTTATAATATCTCCCCTTTTTCTATCTTGCCTTTGTACTCATAGCCGGATGCCGTCAGGGCAATCTCGTAATCTTGCTTCGATAGGTTGTGCCAATTTCCCGGCTTGGTTGATTTAAGAGCACGGACAACATCATTATCGTGATATTGAAACGTTAGGTCGTAGGTTCCATCCGGTAGGGCCTCAACGTAAGCACGGCGTAACACGGGTTGATCCTCCGTGTTTTTTTCGCCTAAATCCAGGACGTACAAGTCAAGGTCGCTAGGGGCCGTCAAGGGAGTAGCAATCATGGACCGACAAGCCTCAATAGCGGACAGCATTTCTGCTTTGTCATAATCAACTCCGAAATCGTCATCTGCCTTAAAAATGGTTGAGCCAACCCGACGAAGAAAAGATTCTGGATTTAAATGCTCCTCGTCAAACGAAGCCAGAAAATCAACACCCCCGCGTCGGACTTGGTAAGCAAAGAAAAGGCCGTCTTCGTAAGTAATGTACCCCTTTACGTTTTCGAATACTTTGGTAACCATTGTCTTGTGTGTTTTGTGCCCCATCGTTAGGGTGTATCAAAGGTACGCATACTTTTGATATTTCCAATAGTTTAATCAAAAATAAGAATTGAATTGAGTAAACGGTAGCTTTCTCGCAACACAATCCATTGCCAACAACCTAACCAATATTTCAAACTCACTCACCGTAATGCTTACTCTGCTTTTTCTTCTCCTGCTCAACGCAGACCCGCCTTCCGCCAACACGGACGCCAACGGCGCCCTATTCACCGTCGCCATTACCGCAGCCGTTACGGGCCTTGTTGGTATCGCCCTATCCCGGCTGCGCTGGGGTCGCTCCAAAGAAGAGGACGAACAATACAAGTCAATGATGCTATTCCAGCGCGACACCGAACGCCGGTTGGCGCTGCTCGAAGCGGAACAGCGCAATCAGGTGTCGGTGCTTAATGACCTCAAGTCGGACATGGGCGACATCAAGGAGACAGTCAGCGACATTCGACAGGCGCTGGCTAAGTTAACCGGCTGGGTCGAGTCCATGCAGAAACGCTCAACACGGGGCGGGTGATACGTGAAAATATCTACCTTTTTTCTTGCATAACTCGTTGACCTACTGTATATTATGGTAGAAACGAAACAGGGAAAGAAGATGAAAATAGTCAAAAGAATATGGTTCGGATTCTTAATGGTGGCCTCATCATTGATCGTGATTCTCCCCATTGGGATTCTGTGCGTTGCCTTTCATTGCCTGTCGCTGTGCTTCTTTGTTTTGGTCGATATGCTAACCAGCAAATCACACCCATCTGACGAGTATACATTACCCTTTGAGGGGGTCAGCGAAGACTGGAAATCGCTAAAGCGATACGCACAATCAGTTATTGGCGCAATCATGCTTATCTATCACGACCCTACAGAACGACCATGATGCCCGCTAACGAACGGCTGTTCCTGGTTGACCTCGGCTACTGCTGTTTCGGCATGGTATCCGTTGCCGGAACGGTCGTGATGGCCGCGCCCATTGCGAAGTGGATGCGGGGCAAAACACTCGCTGAGGTGAAGCCCTGGCTACTAGCGAAGAAAGCCCACGTAACCGAATGCTTTCCCGTACCCACCGCACTATGATCAACCTCTCCCGACCCCGCGACTACCGCCTGTTGTGGGTAGCCGCTATCCTGCTTATCACCGCCAATGTGATTATTTGGCGTCATCTCATCGACCCCGCACAATAGCGGGGTTTCTTGCTCACTCACTCACTCACCGGAACAACCTATGAAGCGCGCTTATCCAAGCCCATTCTATACCGAAATCGAACGCTTGTACACCGAAGCCCATGCAGCGGGCGAAAAACCGTTATACCTGGATATAGGCAAACAGGCGTTAACCACGTTGGGCATCCCGCAGGTCGGCAGCGATAAAGACCTCAGCTCGGCAGTAAGTGGCTACTTTCGCCGGGGCCGGGGGAAAGAGGTGGTGGCGTCAACCCGCGCCGAACGGTTAGCCGAAGCTCACCCGTTTCTGAAAGAGCAGTGCGACGCCATCGGCCTACCAATTGAAAAGACCGACCGTTACTGGACAAAGACCGGCGATGTGAGCGTGCTGACGGTAGTAGAGAAAGATCCGGTTATCGTAGGTTATGAGGAAATCAAACGGCAGATACTGGAAATGACATCGACGCACGCCCCGGCCTATCCGCTCATTAACCGCCTGCCCCTTAAAACGGAACACCTGTTTGTGGCGGACCCCGCCGACCCGCACTTTGGCAAGCGGGGACACGTGGAAGAATCGGGCGAAGAGTATAACCTGCGCATTGCTGAGCGGCGATTTTTGGAAGGAACGGAAGGGCTGATACAGAAGGCGTTACCGTACAACCCCGAGAAGATTGTGTTTGTCGGGGGTAACGATATAATGCACGTAGACAACCCCCAGAACACGACCACGGGCGGCACCAGGCAGGATACGGCCGCACTTTGGCACGAAAGCTACCTGTCGGCCCTCCGCGGCAACGTGGGGGCTATCGACCGGCTGTTAGAGGTTGCCCCGGTTCATGTAGCGTTTTGCCCAAGCAATCACGATTTCCAGTCTGGCTTTATGCTTTTTCAGAACCTGAAAGCCTGGTATCGGCATTGCCGGGACGTAACGTTCGACGCTACGATAGCCCCGCGCAAGTACGTTCAGTACGGCGCTAGTCTGATCGGTTTTGCGCACGGCGACGGGGCGAATGAGAAGGACTTGACCGACCTGCTTAAGAAAGACGCAAAGGCCGCGTGGGCGCAAAGCAAATACGCCTACTGGATATTACACCACCGCCACCACAAGGACAGGAAGGGGCGCAAAGGGTCGCAGACGATTCAGATGGAGAAAGACCACATCGGCGTAACGGTCATGCACACTGGCTATAATCTGGAGCCTGAAGATTACTGCCACGTCGAATACGTCCGCTCTATGTCGGGGCCGGATGCGTGGCATAACAAGTCCGGTTTTACGCACGCCCTTCAGAGTATGGAGGGATTTATCTTTGATCCCTATCAAGGGCAGGTAGGCAAAATCCACCATACTTTTTAACCGCCATAACACACAGACCATGAAAGATTTCCTTTATGATATACTAATAAGGCCGTTTTTGAACGGCGATTCATTCGGCTACTTCTTGGGCGTATGCATGTGGATATGCGTACTGCTGATGTTGGGTCTACTACTTATCGGTGTTCTGTACGTGGCGGATAACGTTGGGATGCCCGTAAAAGAGGGTAAGGGCGTTGTTATAGGCAAGCGCATTGCTCCTGCTCATACGACAACGACGTGGGTAATGAGCGGCAAGGTATTGGTACCTGTAATCACGCGCCATCCGACTGTGTGGTATCTTGATATACAAGTAGACGCGCAGACCGACGAAATGCATGTGTCTGAGGCCCGCTACAACAAAACACCGATAGGCAAAACGGTTCAGTGCAAATACGTTCTCGGGCGACTTTCTGAAGACCTTTATATCCGAGAAATTCGGTAGCAAACGCCTACTAATTTCCCCGCTAAACACTTGCACAAGTCGCTGATTTTGTGTAAGTTGAGGTATGAAGACAAAGGAAATACTGGCCAACGAATACGCTAGGTCTATCACAAAAAACGAGACTTACCGCAAGTATTTATTTGACTGCTATTGCCAAGCATGGGATGTCGCTTTGGATTGGGCGGCTGAGAATGCTCAGGCTTACATAGGCGTATCTGACGAGCCGTTAGTCTCTAAAGGATCCATACAAAAAGGCAAGACTGAGTAACACCCCACCGCAACCGCACCCATGAAACCCACCGCCCTACTTCTCTGCCTCCTCCTCGCTGCCCCCGCGACGGCGCAGGATACATGCTACGTCGCCCCGCCTTCCTGGCATGGGCACGACTCGCTGAGCGTCTACGAACGCCGGGAGCATGAGCGGCTTGTGGTGCGTAACGCGGAGCTGCAAGAGCAGAACGAGCGGCTGCAATCGGGCACTGGCCGGTTCGTCTTTCTCGCCCTGCTGATCGCCGTCGCAGCGGTCGCAAAATCGATGGTTAAATGACTGAATTAGGAACCCGCCACAACCAGGGTAAGCTACGCTGGACACTGATCGACTTTGCCGCGCTGAAGCCCATGGTGCAGGTATTGATGCATGGGGAGGGCGTGTATGGTACACACAACTGGAAAAAGGGATTTAAGGCGACTGATATTATCGACAGCCTACTGCGCCATATCTACGCGGTGCTGGGTGGGGAATTGATCGACCCGGATAGTAAGCTGCCGCACGTCGGACATATACTTGCGAACGCGATGTTTCTAAGCTACATGCTCCTGTTTCGACCCGATATGAATAACCTACCCAAGAACGAAGATGGAAACGATAGCACCCCCACCGCTCAACCTGACCGTTGACCTGCTCCGCGACTGTGGTGTTGGCGACATTGCAGCTACGCGGTTTATGCCGGTTCTGAACGAATTATTGCCTTACTACAGCATTGATACCCATTTGCGGGTGTCGCACTTTCTGGCGCAATGCATTCATGAATCGGCGGGCTTTACGGCCCTGCGGGAGTTCGCGTCGGGCAAACAGTATGAAGGGCGTAAGGACTTGGGCAATACTGAACGGGGCGACGGCGAGCGATTCCGTGGTAGGGGTGTTTTGCAACTGACGGGCCGGGCTAACTATACGGCGTTTGCTAAAAAGTTCGGCATCGACTGCGTGAACAATCCGGCGCTACTTGAAATCCCCCGTTGGGCGCTGGCGTCGGCGCTCGACTATTGGAACGTAAGGCGAATCAACCAATGGGCTGATAAAGACAATGTACTGGCGGTGTCGCAGATTATTAACCTGGGATCGATACCACGCCCCGGCTCGAAGCGGCAACGCATCCCAAACGGCTACGATCACCGCGTACGGGCGACGGAATGGTGCAAGGAAGTACTCGCGCCGGTTTTCTCAGACACAAAAAAATAGCCCGGTTTGTGGCCGGGCTGGGGGTTATGGCTTACGCACCAAAAAAAGACTCGATAACCCTTTCGGGTATAATGTAGCCAACCTCTTTTTTGAGGTGGTCAGCAAACGCACTGATTAGGTTCATGTTGCGCTCAGTGCGGGCCATTAGCTCATCGTCGGTTTCTTCGATTTCGGTAATGAAGTGGTCAATCATCTGATTGAATCCTTCCGGTTTTTCGTAGTCATTCATCTCGTCTCCCCGCTTACCGCCCGGTCGGCGTTGGTTTGATTTCCTTTCTGGCCAGCTCCAGCAGCAGCAGCCCGGCCGCTTCGACGGGTGAGGTGTGGCTCGTGAAATGTGCTGTCCGCCCACTCCATATGTGGTAGTAGTACATATCCCATACAAGCTGACCCCCTCGCTCTTCCGGGCCAATAATCAAGTCTGCCCCATCGCACAGACTCACCGACAGCACCGCCAGTAGCTCGACCAGATCCGGCGCAGGGACGATCTCGTTACCCGCAGCGCGCAGCGGCTCAATCTCGCTAGTCAAGCACAGCGGGGTTACGTTCCCTGCCGGGCAGTAGCTGTACTCGCTCGCAACCCGCACCCCGGCACCGCCCAGGGCGCGGGCGGTTTCGTAACTCAGGTGCTTATGCATGTCAATAGCGGGCGTTAGTCAGGCGAGCGTCTAACTTTTCATGTGCCGTGTGGTGCTTATCGTAGTCTACCTTGAGACGAGCAACCAGATCATTTCTTTGCCTTTCCAGCTCTTCTATCTCTTCGAGTTCAAAGTGGGCAGGGGTCTCCTCGTCAACAAGCGCTATGGCAAATGTTAGCACCTCATCTAAGTACCACGCCTTAATTTCAGCTTTGCTCAATTTCTTCCTCATCATCTGTTTAGTTTACTTTCCAGAATTTCCTTTATCACATCGCCGTGACAGGCTTTGGGTTTGCAGTAGCAAACGAGGTTCAGATTGCCCTGTTTCGCTTTGGCGTAGAGGCGGTTCAGCTCCGCACAGATGTTTACATCGCGCCGGGCAATAGCCGCGTTTATGTACAGTCTGTACAGTTCAATCACCCGCTCGCGGTCCGCTTCACCGTCCATCTTCGCCGGGTTGCCCAGCAAGGATGGCCTGCCGATATACACGTCATCGGCGGAGGGCTTGTGTTTGTGGCGGTTAACGACGGTGATCATAGCTATTTAGCGAACCAAGCCACATGTGTAGCGTCTTGAGGCTCGGAAGAAAATACCTCGTCGGTCGGACAGTACAGATTGTCCTGTACCCAATACCCGCTCCCGTCGTTTGTAGAAAAGCATTTGTCCTTATATTCCACTAGCCAGTCCTCTACGGTTAATACTAAGAGGTCGTCGTCTAACAAATCGCCTTCTGCGTTGCAAATATCCTGAGTGTATGTTCGTGTCATGTGTGTATTACTGATTCATGTAATCATAATCTCGCCTTTCGCACTTTCCATTGTGCCACATATCCCAATCTCGACTACCCTCTTTATAGGGGTTCCGCTTTGTGTGAGGTAACAGTCCTTGCTTAAAAGCAATCATGTCGCGCCGAGTCATCTTTAACCCATCTGCCATAATGCAAGCGTAGGTAACGTCTCTGCGCTTAACCTTTTGCTTGCTCATTAATCGTCTAAGTGTGGGTCTCATCGTCTGTTTTAGTTTTTCTTCTTCGCCTTGCGCTGATGCGCTACCCAAAAGTTCTCGAACGAAACGTAGAGGATCGCCCCGCTTACGGCCCCCGTCACAAACGGGAGTACGTGGTTGATTATGTCGGCTAGTGCCATACCCTTAATATACTCATTTACAGTGACTTTATCAAATTAATCAGATGTCGATGCAGTTCCGCGTTGGACTCAATAAGCGGCTCCTATCCCATACGGCGGATCGACTATAGCTAAGCTATATTGCTTATCCTTCATCTGCGCCATTGCCGCCATGTTATCGCCGTGAAAAATGCGGATATTGCCGGTCTGATATACTAGGTTGCTCATCGTGTTACGTGTGGTTAGGTGTTCTTGATTCGGTACTGTATCGGCTCGATCCGTCCCGACCGGCGTCGGGCTTCGATCAAGCCCCGATTGCGGAGCCTGCGGATGATCCTGGTTGAGTGGGACTTGCTGAGATTTAACTCTCGGGCTAAATCAACCGAGCTGCTAACGCGCTGCTCCCGAAACAGGCGCAAGGCCCGCACGGTAGCAGCTTCGGGCTTGCTGGCGTTATGCGCCGGGCAGTATCGGAACTGGTTGCGGTTGTCGATGCGAGGCAACTTCTCGACCAGTCCCCGCTCGACCAGATCCCGTACCACGTGCGCGGTATGGAAGTACGTGGCGTCAATCACTGCTGCCAACTCGGTAAGCCCCATCGCGTCAGGGTAGCGGGCGGTCAGCACAGCCAGTGCGCGAAGCTGGGTATGGGCGTAGAAGGCAGTCATGGCGTGGCGGTCTTGAGTCGGTAGAGTCGTTTGGTCTTGTGTCCCTTGCGACGGATCGTATCGATACGCCCCCGGCTCTTTAGCTCCCGCACGAGGTGATAGGCGTACGAGGGCGACAGATTAGCCGACTCGGCTATATCGTCTATTGTGCGCGGCTTTCGCTGTTGCTTCAGTGCATCGAACAGGCGGGTCAGCGCGGGACTTTCAACGGTCGCGTTATGCTCAGGGCAGTACGTGATGTAGCGCATGTTTTGCCTGCCGAACGTGCGGGTAACGAGACCGGCCTCGGCAAAGGCGATACAGATACGGGAAACGCTATGGTAGAAGATTCCCGTTTCGGCGGATAATTCAGCCAGCGTTTTCGGCTGCGGATAAGCCGCCATAAGCGCGTCTAATACTTTACGTTGGGCGACAGCGTTACGGGGTATCATCGCGGTATACCCATCAGGGCGGTGTATTGAGCCAGCAACCACCAGACAGCGTAGAACACCACGCCCCAGCCCAGCAGGGTTAGCGCGACGTTCACCGCCCGGTCGCTCAGGGCAACGCGGGCGGCAAGGGTGAGGAGTTTGTTCATAGTGTATAGTCTTTTGGAGGTTCGGGTAATAGCTGCCAGTGGGTAACAGGCGTGTCAGGTACACGGCATTCGTCTAGTAGCACCCACTTATCGTCAACATCCCACATGCCGGACGTGATATGTCCGTCTTCTTTTGGCAGGAATACCAACACGCCCAGGTTCTTAGGCGGCTTTTGAATTGACGCATCAGTCCACTCATCTTTTACTTTGAGCGCAAATCGGTGCGTGTTGAACGTGACATCGAAGAATGATTCACGCATCCAGCCGATAACCCGCTCCTTATCGCTAAGGCCCGCATCGGTAGCCCAATACGTCTCTTTAAAGTCAGTGTACCAATCCTGCTGATCTTCCTTCCAATCATCAGGATCATAGGTAGCCGCAGGCTCGAAAGCCAGGTTATCGTTTAGTATGTAGCAAAACAGGGGGAAGTTCATGTCTCTAACGGTTTTGGTTATACGTTCTCAAAAACGGCGCAACAATTACCCCGGACAGCCCGGTTACGGCAACGGCTACGGTCGCTACCGGCCAGCGGCTGTAGCACTGCCAGACGAGTAGCCCGGCCAGCAGCACGAGGGCGAACACGGGCAGCAGCAACACAGGGTGCGGAGGTCTGCGTCTAGCGGACATCCCCCTCCCCTTTCTCCCAGGCGGGCCAATAGCCGGGAAGCGCAAAAACGCGATCTACGGCGTTATCTTTTACGCGGGTGAGGAATCGTACCACTCGGGCCGCGAACGCGCGCCGTGGTGCATTTATGTGCGTCGGGCGGGCTTTCCAGCACGCGTGGTCCTGTCCGTGCTCGGGTGCGTACTGAAAACTGTACTCGAGTTTTCGCATGAAATCGTAGAGGTCGTGAACGTGTCCGGGCTGTTCCCGGCGCAGGGTGATTCGCAGGTAAGCGGCTAGTAGGGTCATGGTGTGGGGGTGGTTATTCTAAGTGGCTTTCGCAGGCTGTATCTGATGGCGCTATCCAAAACATGTAGTATTCACAGATGTGTCCATCCGGAATCCCTAGTTCAATATTCCGGCACGTCTCGCAGGTTTTACCCTCGATCTTTTCTAGTTCTTCGTATTTGGTTTCCATCTTGCGTATCGGGGTTTACGGCGCGGGGCACAAAAAAGACCGGGGCGATTGCTCCGGTCTTTTGCTATCCACACCTGAAAAAGTTGCTTACTAGGGAATCACCCGAACGCTAGTCGGCGTCCAGTACGTCAAGTCCTCATATACCTTGTTAATCTCTTGCGCAAGGGCATTAAGGGCCGTTTCTGGTATTAATTTAACCCTATCAATAACATCGAAACTTTCGTCGCTTATATCTTCGCGTCCTTCTACATAATCTTCGATTAACCCCCTGATTGTACGAGCGTCAATCGTGAACTTTACCGGCTCGGTTTCGCAAATCCAGTAGGCGAAATCGCGTAGATCCTCTTCATCTACATCATCGAGGTCCTCTACATAAGAATAACCATCTCTAATACAGAGACTAAACCCTTTGGCTAAAGCCTCATCTACGGTCATTGTTTTTTCCTCATTCATCGTGTCTCTATCGGTTAACGAGCGGAGAAAGAAAGAGCCGAAGCAATGCCCCGGCCTTTGCGAACTCCTCTCAAATTGTTGTGCGTGTTAATCGGCAGAGGCCAGTCGTTGTAACCTATCAATCTCCGCAGCGATAAGCGCGCCCGCTACGGTAAGTTGCCCGATGCGGTCTTTCTTTAGAATGTTGTTGTAGTAGTCGTCTTGCCCCCATGGCCATACATCCAACGGATATAAAGGCCCGGCGACAGTATTATACCGCAAGTCCTCATCCATTACTATGCAGGCTATAGCGGCTGTAGGTAATTCGCCATACGTATACGCGTCGTCGTGTTCCGGCGTCCATTCGTGTTTTGATGTGTGTTCTTCTCGCTCAATGGCGATTAATTCGGCTCCTGTTTTCATACTGCTTCGGGTTTTGCTCTTGCGTTCTCTTTCTCCTTGTACGCCTGCCACGCGGCAAGCAATCGCTGCACTTCCTCCCCGCTGGCCGTCTCTTCGGTTGTGGGGTAGTAAAAGCCCATGTGCGCGGGCCATTTCGTGGCGGGCCTGACGAGCGCGGCAATGACGGCGCGAAACTGCCGAAACGGTTCCCGCCGATCGGCGACCAGCTGCTGGCCAAAATCGCCCGGCTCCGTCAGCACGACGCCCGCTACCGTCTCGCGTTCGTAGCAGAAGTTGAGCACCGTGCCGATGGGCACGGCGGGCGCGTTGAGGTTAGGCGGGAGTGCCATGATTGGGGTACCATTTTGAGGTGTGCAATACCTGGTATCGTAGGCGCTCAACTTCCTTTTTAGTAAGACAAGCGTGAACCAAATCATCTTCAAACACAGCTTCAAGTCGCACAATAATGACAAGGTCGCTAGTGACGGACTTAACCATGCAGACTTCGGGCGGCCCCCAAAAGTTTGTTACAAAAACTTCATTAATCTTTGGCGCGGGCATATCCTTGCGTGTTAAGCGTTGAAAATATCCAGGCAATACTTCTCGCTGGCCGGGAAATACCCGTTTGCCCCGCCTAGTGCGAGGTGCCGGTAGGTCTGTTCGATACAGGCCCGGCCGGGCTGATAGCGAAGCACCGCACTAGCGGGTATGCCGGTGCGGGTTAAGTAATGTGCTAGGCTCATAGGTGTAGAAGGGGTGTTATACAAGTGATAGTTGACCTGCCTGCTTAGCGCTCGGCGGGGTGGCGGGGGCTGCCTGCTTACATGACTTACGGGCGACCAGCATCACGCAGCCAATATTCGTACCCTCGAAAATCGGATCGTCCTTGTCCGATTCGAGCAGGCGCATTTCCCACAACAGGCACCGCCCGTCCAGTCGATCCTGGAACGCCCGATCGTCGTAGAGCTTGGGGGACGTGATGCACAGCAGCAGCCCGCCTGGCACAAGCACGTCCAGCATCCTATCGATGTGGCGCTTTTCGTGCCGAAAGGGCGGATTAGCCAGTAGCAGATCAAACCCCGTCTCCGTGCCTTTCTCAAAGTCGTCACCCAGGTAGGTAGCGTTCATGCCGAGCCGCTTGACCTCCCGTTCGAGTATCTGCCGATTCTCAGGCATTAGCTCATAGTAGTACAGGTTGGTGTACCCTTCCAGCCGCAGCCGCTTGAGCAGGTCGCCCCGTCCGGCTGATGGATCGCCTACCTTTGCCGTCCGTACGTCATGCAGTTCCCAGGGGCGAATACCGCACTCCTGGGCGAACTGAAACAGGTTGTGACTTAGCCAGGCGGGGGTAGAAAAGTAGTGGTACTTACTATCCAGCTTGGTAAATACCCCCGCCCGAAATTCAGCCAGGCGTTCGGTGGGGTTGAACGGAAACCGCCAGGCTTGCACTGGCTTGACCCACTCCCCGCCCAGGTTCAGCAAAGGGCGGTAGACCTGTTCGGTATAGAGCTTCTTGGGTAAGGGCGTATCGGGGAGAAACAATAGGTGTCCCTCAACCCGGCACCCTGCCCAGAACTCGCTAAGTGATGGCGCGGCTGTGGTGTTCATATTACAGGCGCGAGTTGGCTTCGTCCTGAAGCATTTGCGGCAGGGCTAGATATACTTCAAGAGGCAGGCTGAGTCCGGACTCAGCCGATACCATATTCTTGAGTGCATAGGCGCAACTGGCTTTGAACGCTTGGTTTCGAATATTACGATTACCGACGTGGCTCATAACATCAATTGTTGCCCTTAGCTCGTCTATGTTCATAAGAGCCAGTCGCTCCCGTATTTCGGCTAGTTGCTTGCTGTAGTCTGCGCTCATGATGGTTCGTGCTGGATTCTGTGATTGAATACGCTACGCTGTTGTCCGCGTAGCATGATGATCGAGCGCGTTTTACCGTCTTTCTTGACGAACGACGTTTGGTGTTCAATGCCGTAGTCGTCGTAGATAATCCGGTCGCCAGCGCGGAAGGGTCGCCCGCTGCGTAGCTTCATGCCCACGCTACCGATAGCGGGCAGGTGGTTGGTGTGATTGGTTGTCATGGCTTTTGTCGGCTTAGGTGGTTAATGGCTGCGGTAGATATAATCTTGTAGTTGGGGCGTATGTCGCTATCAGCTATCTGCTGGATAATCTCATCCATCGTGTGCCGCGTCGGTTCCGCTTCAAGCTGAGCTATTTGCTCTCGTAGTGACCGCTTGAACTCACTTATCTGTTCAGGCGAGGGGTGAGTGTTGAAGCAAAGCCACGCTTCAGCTTCTTTGAGAAATTCGAGCGTTGTCATCTTGTCTGGTGTGTTATCTACGGGCCTGGAAACAGAATCGCCCCCGACACAGCCAGGGGCGATTACTCGTGATTCCTAAACCCTATACTACATGAAAACAAACTGAACTCTCAATATCAAAACGGTAGCTGATCGTCCTCATCATTCCCAAATGACCCGTTATGTACGGGATCTGGCTCAACCGTGCGTTGTACGGGCGGCTTCGCTTTGGGTGCGCCTACTTCTGAATCGCCCGCTGGCGTGATCTTATAGCCAGACACGGATGTAAAGTACCGTCCGTTATGCTCGCGGCTGGACAGGTCGAACGCCACAGTTACCTCCTGCCCCTTCTTGAGCTTCATCAAGTCGTCACCTTTGTCGCCCCAAAACTCGATAGCTACCTGTTTGGGGTATTGCCCCAGCGTTTCGATGACCATGCCGCGTTTAACGAGCGGGCCTTTCTTGCCTTCAATCGTCTCCTTCGGTAAACTTTTAAGCACTGTACCTGTAATTTCCATCGTGATTAGTCGTGTTAAAGATTAGCTGTTCAGGCTGGATTTGAACCAGCGACCTGCTGTCGAATTATCTCACTCATTGCCTTGCGTCAGACAACCTCACCGCGAGTTTTGCAACTGCTCTACCGCTGAGCTACTGAACAGTATATAATTATTTATTTCCTAGGTGCTGTGTCTGGGCTCTATACCAGTTTGCCTCGCCTGTCGGCCCCCTGCCGGGGCCATGTACGCTATGTCGTATCGCTCAGGCTTCAGTCTCAGGAGGGTGCAGCATTCGTGTCGGGTGCGCTTTCCGCCAGGGGTCGCCTGGGTCTATCCTCGTCTGAGCGTGTGTTGCTCTGTTTGATGATTCAAAGGTAAACAAACGTTTATAGAAATCCTAACAAACGTTTAAATATTAGTAAACATTTGTTAATAATTGATTTTTCGGTAGGCAACAAAAAAACCCGACCACAACGCAGCCGGGTTTTAAGCATTCAGTCTATGTTACGAGATTGATGTACTGAACTCGTATTCTACGATTCGCCGGTGGTGGGTGTCCTCGTAGACGCGTATCAGGTTGAATATCATTTCGCCGTCAGGCTTGTACGAAGCCAGTACTACTTTAGGCGGGTCGTTGGTAAACTTTACCTCAGCCTCTAAACCAGCCAGTACCGTAAATGGCGAATCGTAATAATCCAGGTTATTGAAATACTGATCGAGAAACGATTGCAGGTTACTGATGCGTAGGTGGTTAAATTCCCGCATCTCTTTCCTGTTTTTAGGCTGAACAATTTCAAGCGGGCGTACGGGTGGTGTTGGTATTTCAGGTAGCGAAAGTGCCATATTATTTTCATCGAATAACTTCGATTCAGTTATCGGCTCGCCATCTTTATTAAAGACGCTTTCATATAATCTTGCGGAATAGCCATACCCTGTTTCACTGATCGATTCGGCGGTGTGGTCCTCTTCAAACATTCTCAGCGAAACAACGCTCATACCAAGCGCACCAATAACTTTTTCCAAATCGGATTTATTAGTTACATCAATACGAAACCCATCCTTGACCGCTTCAAATTTTAAACCCCTTAATTCTCGCTCGGCTGGCGGATCGTTGGTGGTAATGTTAATAGCGTAGCTACCATTATTTGATTTCGTAACTACAAGCTGTAAAATACTATCATCAATAAAGTGCATCACGCACTCACTTTTTACGGGTGTATCGATCCCGTCTGAATCAAAAACACAATTGTACTGTAACATAGAATTACTGGTTTAACGTGAAAAACAATTTACAAATCCGTTATCACAATGACCATCATTTTAGGCCCGTTGCGCTTAATCTTTACCTGTTCATAGTGGCGCTCAACCAATACCTCGTTGGTATCTTCTGCGAGTACGCCCCGCCGTACTAGGGCATCAACAAGTGGCTTTGCCCCGCCCCGGTAATTGTCATCATCGAGGCTTTGGCCGGAACAGTGGCGGTATAGTTCGAGCCGTACCGGGCCTTTGTGCTGATTACGGGTTGCGGCTGCGATTAACCATTCAAACCTCTTTCGCAGGGATACCTCGACAAAGCGCCCATTCTTGCGTAGCAATTCGTTAAGGCTGGGGGTTACCTCATTTGGAATCACTATCTCGGTGCGCAGCTTGCCGTATGTGGATGGGGTCTCGTCGGCTATATTCATTTCTTGGCGGGCTTACTGAGTTGGATTTCTTTGGCGTTGCGGAGGTTGGTCAGGAGTTTAATTCATTCCGGATTAGGCTCCTGTTTTTCTTCTTCTGATTTAAGGTAATTATTGATACCTAGCAGGGTCATGCTCTCGAAGTTGGGGCGTTTAGTGGTGTTCATGGCCAATTAGTTTTTGGTGAGATTCGGGACAGATTACTTTGGCCACAGCTATCTTATTCCAAACTTTTGGGGCAGGCGGGAATAGCTCCCATAGGTGGCATAAATACCGCGGCACATGCACAACGGGCAGCGTAGAGGGCAGGGCGACTATAGCAACCGGCTCCGGCCGGGGTGGGGCTGGTTTAGCCGCGGGCGCGGGTGGTAGAGGTTCGGGCTGCTGACGGTAGCGGGATCGTAGTTGCATGGCTATTAGTTATTGTTCGCGTTGACGTGGTGCATGATAGCTACCTGGCTGAGTGGGCTTTTGCCGTCTTCGTAGTAGCGGTTGGTTTTGCGGTCGAATGTCCAGAACACACTACCCGGCGTACCGACGAGCTTCTGACGCTTAATCTTCTTGACGTGAATCTCTACGCTGGTGTCCTTTGGCTCCCGGCTCTGGTTAGGCCGGTAGACGCTGATAAAGTTGTCGGTCTTGTTGATCCACATGGCCCCGTTGGCGATGTCGTAGGCGTCTACTACGTCGTATTCCCCATCCTTGTTCTTCTGCATCGGCTTAGGGTGAGCCACGGTGATATAGCACAGTTGATGCTCACGGGCCATGCGTTGCCGGGTCGATACGAATACTTCCAAGTACTGATCGTCCCGCATCGAAAAGTCCCGGCTCAATTGGTTGAACGGGTCAATCAGAACACCCGCCAACCCGTGTTTCTGGTGGAGGTGAAGCATATTAGCCTCTACCTCTTCGATGGTGTGGGAGGTATCGGGGTAGATGAAAAAGAAGTGTTGCTGAATAAAGTTAGCCCCCTGCTCGTACTCGTCTAAGGTCATT
This sequence comes from Spirosoma sp. 209, assembly GCF_002006735.1. Classification (NCBI taxonomy): domain Bacteria; kingdom Pseudomonadati; phylum Bacteroidota; class Cytophagia; order Cytophagales; family Cytophagaceae; genus Spirosoma; species Spirosoma sp. 209. The sequence continues at coordinate 418,574 of NZ_MVEC01000003.1, forward strand.
TGCCCCTTATAAGTCGGATCGGTCGATTTACCGACGAGGGTATGAATCAGCGTATCGTAGAACTCATCGGCGGGGTACGACTCGGGGCTAAAGATGGCCCATTTCCAACCGGCGTAAACCGATTTGATAAGCATCATCTGCAAGATCCACTCGGATTTACCCGATCCCGGACGCCCCGAAAGCAGCGTGTGCTCGCCTTTTTTCCAGGTAAAATGTTCGTCAAGACCTTCGAAGTGGGTGGTTTCTCCGCGGGCTTTTCCCTTATGAAACCCCTCATCCATTAGCTCCCATACATCAGCCAGGTAGATAACCCCGTTGCGGGTTTCGGTCTTGGGGATGGGCTGCTCTTCCGGCGTCTGTTCGTAGATCGGCACCCGCTTCCCGTACTCGATCCCATCGCGGATGGTGCGAAAGGCTGTTTGTTTGTCATCGACATTGGCCTTGTTTTCAATCTCAGCCTCCAGCATTCGGATCGCTACCAGCTCATCGATAAGCCCCGCAGCTACGTAACCGCCAGCCAGCCGGGACGCCTTTAGTAACGTTTCGTGCTTTCCCCCATCGGCTGAGTTGCGAATCATGGCCGCGCACAGATTCAGCTTCCCGTAGTCGGTGCGGGTCGCCGTCTTGCCGGTAGGCGGGGGCGTGGGCCGGGCCTTATCTTCGGGGGCGATGTAGTCGGTGAATTCGGCAAATTCATCGCCTACCCAAATGTTTGGATCGTAGCTATCAAAGCATATACGGCTTTCGTTGCAGCTTGTCGAGTCCAGTACTTCAAACTCCCGCAGGATGGCCGCGTAATGGCCGCGGTGCTGCGATTTTACCGCGGGTATCCGGGCAACCGCCTTTACGCCCGTACCGGACGGCGATATGAACGCGCAGGCTAGATAGGGGTATTGTTGCAAGCTATCGCGGAACAGGCCCGGATTATCGATGTTTAGCGCGTAGTAGCCGGGCTTGTCCGGGCTTTCGATCAGCCGCGTTCCCTCATGGCGGGCCTGCCAATCGACGGCATCCCGAACGGGGTAGAATTTCTCGGGCTTATGGTCGAAGTCCAGCACGATAAAGCCCGAGTGTGAGGTCATGCTATCATCGTCCCGGCGCATGAACTGCCCTGAAAAACAGATGCAGGGCAATAGCTTTTTGAGCCGGGACGCTTCTTTTGGGTCGAGGCAAGTCCGTAATTCTTCGATCTTGGTTTTGATGGCCCCCGTTTTGATCCGCTCGACTACTTTTTCGAGGGTAACAAAAAATGGCTTATCGGTGTGGGCGAAATCGGCGAAGATGGTAAACTTATTCATCAGAAAGGTAAGGTTTGTGTAGTAGATGATTTAGGGCTGTTTGATCGGGCGTTAGCCAGGGCGGCTACTCGTTCCGGGTCGCGTAGGTCGCTGTAGGTTTCGGCGTTGGGATTTGGGGCGGCCCGTTGGGCAGGGGGGGGTTGGTTGTTACGTTGCCCGCGGTTGAGTCGCTGCTGATCTTCAGCGACGGCGGTTAGTACCCACTGGTTGATGGCTCCGTAGTCAGATGCGTACTTTTTGCCGTTGGCCAGTTTGTAGGCATCGAGCTTGTCGAGGCAGAGGTCGGTTATTTGTTGTCCGTGTTTTTCGATCAGCGTCGTGTATTCCTGTTCGGTCAGTTTTACCCGTTCCCGGTAGGCGGTTTTGTCTGACTTAACTGCCAAAGGAGTCCGGCGCGGCTTTTGCTTTTTCCGTATGGAAAAAGTTATCTGTTTAGAATTGGTTAGTAATGTGTTAGTAACTGGTATTGCTCTTCCCGTGGGGGAAAATGGAATTTCCCACAGGGTAAAATCCATTTTACTGTAGAGGGAAATGCATTTTACCTCCGGGGAAAATGGTATAGAAAGCAGTAAACAGCCTTTTTCGGTTAGTGCGTACCATTTTGTCCGGTCCATTTTCTTTTCGTTATAGTTGCCGGTCATGATGTACCCATCCTTTTCGAGCCGATCCAGTACGCCCCAAATTTCTTTTGGGCTGAGGTAGGGGTACTGCTCATTGAATGACTTCACCGTATTGTAAGTCCAGTAGTGACCATCGAAATAATGGCGCTTATTGGCCCGGTTTTGGTGGTGCCAGAACGAGAAGTGATTAAGAAAAATAGCCTCCCGTAACCCCAGCTTTTCAGCTACCGCCACGGAAAAAGAATGGGTCTGACTCATTACGGTAGTTGATTCAGCCGTTCGTGCAACTGCCGACGAACGGTGCCTTTCATCATGACATTTTCAAGCACCCATAACAGCCATGATTTATCGGTAATGGCCGATATGGGGGTGCCTTTGTACTTGCCGATGTAGCAAATAGGTTCGCTGTGCTGAGGTAAAAACTTAATGAACGATCCGCAGCTATTGCAGTCAGCCCGAATGTGCGGACCCGAATTGGATGTGCGATAGTCATCTACTGCCCCGCATTTAGGGCATTGAACGGTGTGGCTCATGTGTTAGGGAGTTAAGCGCCGATCAGTTGCCGAACCTCCTGGGTGGTGGCGGCTTGCAGGTCGTGGTTCACTTTGCGGTTCTTAACAACTTGCTTCACCGCGTCCCAGATAACCTCGTTATAGTCGGCTTCGGGGCTGGTCACCACTAAACGAATGTAACCCGGATCATAAACAATACCCTGCTCTAAGAGTACCGTTCGTACTTCTTGTGTGTACCTAGACCCTTTAATTTGGCCGTACAATAACTGTTTGGCCTCTGTGGAGTACTTTTTTGTTGTGGTTTTCATGATTCTTGTTTACGTTTGACAAACGTTTGTAAGGCCGATAGGCTGAACTCATTGAGCAAATATAAACAAACGTTTACGAAAGCGCAAACAAACGTTTAAAACTTTTTCACGTATGGAAATGAAAAAAGAAAGAGCCAGGGAAGCACTTAGTGTTTTTCTGAACTCTCAAAAAGGGGGATACAAAGCGGTCGCCGGGAAGATTGGCCTGTCCGATATGACCCTGTATCACATGATGGTGGGGCGCAACGAGGTTACGTTCAAAACGCTTCAGGCGCTGGCCGAACATTACGGCGACGAGTTCACGCCAACGCTTACGCAGGTCATGGGACTAAGGCCCGAAGATTTCCCGGTGCCGGATACCTTTGTTCCGGTTGAGCAGCTTAAAGAGAAAGAGGATCGAATTCAGCAGCTTCAAGAAGAGATCGCCCAACTCAAAGAGGAGATGAAGGAGATGAAAGCTGACTACCGGGAAATTGCCAGGGATTACAAGGAACTGGCGAAACTAAATTTTCTAACGCCCGTTCCTAGTATCACCCCTTACGAGCACGATCAGTTTCAGCAGGCACCCGTCGTCGTTAAGCGTAACCCGGTAGGCTTCGAGGTTGGCAATGTTAAGCCAGTCGTCAGTCAGTTGATCGGAATTATGCAGACGCTGGGGATCACTGAAGAGAACGGAACCTACGTAGTTCCAGCTCGCCAGATCAAGCCGTAAGGTAGGAATGGGCCACGCGGCTACGGGCCGTGTCGGTGGCAAACACGTGGGGTCTCCCCGCCAAACCACCAACCACGACAGGGAAAGACGCTGTAAGTGGTTGATACTCAAACTTAAATGGAAGTCCCGTCCGGACCGCCAACTAAGTCCTGATTCGAAAGAGTCAGGACTTTTTTTTGTTCCCTTGGGGCAAAGCGTTTTACATGGACCTCTTCCCCACCTTCGGGCATTCAACCTCAAGCGCCAGCCTTCTCTACTTCAAACTGGATCAGTCTCCCCAGAAGAGAGCAAACCGCTTTGGTCTGGGCAGTGTCGGGCTAAAGTCAACGTAAAAACAGTAACTATTTATTTAAAATCATATATTCACTTGTATTAACGTCTAAAAAACGCGTGATTACCGGTCACTTACGACTACTTATTTCACGCGTTGAGAAAGAGGGGCGGTAGGTGCCGTTGCTCTGCATTGTACGGTACCAGTTTTTTTTCACTACACCGTTCGTCGAATTTTTCCTATTCCTTTACTGGCCTCGTCGCATCCGTATCAAATAGCCAGCCGATCATACGCATTGACGGGCTGCTGTTGCCCACTTTATTATCCCACTTTTCGTATCAAAAAAATCTCCTGAAGACGCTATCTGTCCCGCAACGAGTTTGAACGAGCCCCTTCTGGCCAAATAGACATATTCATATACCTATCTATTAATTCTAAAGAAACGATCATCATTAAACCAAAAATGCCTTGATACTACATATCAAATTCATGGTTAGCCTGTGTTGCAAAAAAATAGTTCAGGCCGTTTTCGACGAACACAACATAGCTTACAAATCGATTGAATTGGGGGAGGTAGATCTTAAAAATCCCATTACAACAGAACAACGGGAGCAGTTAAAAATCGCCTTGCTAAAATCTGGACACGAACTGATGGCTGATAAGAGAGCCATATTAATAGAGCGAATCAAGACAGCTCTTATCTTCCTGGTTCGTGATGCGGAGCAACACCCCAAGATGAAACATTCGGACTATCTGGTTCAGCAGCTCGACTATGATTATACGTACCTGGCAAACCTATTTTCAGAAGTTACTGGTGTTACTGTAGAACATTTCATCATCGCTCACAGGATCGAGCGTGTTAAAGAACTTCTGTTGTATGATGAACTTAATCTTACTCAAATTGCCGAAAGTCTTAATTACTCCAGCGTAGGACACCTTTCAAGCCAGTTTAAGAAAGTTACAGGCTTAACGCCAACCTATTATAAGAAACTTAAACACAAAAAACGTATTATTTTAGAAGATGTGGGAATAGTATAAATCATATATATAATTATATAACAATAAACGCCCAAAAGGCGGACAGATTTGTATAACTATTTATCGGTTATACAAACTTAATATTATGGAAAATAAAAATTTACGCATCCTGCTGTTATTTTTCTTGTCATTTGCCGCGAACAGGGGGCTTAGCCAAGCTTTAGTTCCTAGTTTAGGAACTACGACAAACTTCGCTTTATTCACGGCAAATGGAGCGTTTACAAATTCTGGGGTATCCCAGATAAACGGCGACATTGGAACCAATGTGGGTGCTTTAACCGGTTTTCCACCCGGACTCGTAACCGGGAACACGCGACTACCGGGTTCTTCTGAAGCCCAGCAGGCAGCCCTTGATATAGTCACTGCTTACAATTATTTAAGTACTACTACCTGTGGAACCACGATCAGCGCAGACTTAACCGGGCAAACGCTTAGCCCAGGGGTGTCCTGCCAGCCTACTGCATCGCCCACTACGTTAAACGGTACGTTAACGCTAAGCGGATCTGGTATATTTGTCATTAAGTTAAACAGCGCCCTGACAACCGGTACATCGTCAAACATTGTACTAACGAATGGAGCCCTGGCCAGTAATGTGTTCTTTCAGATCAATGGGGCTTTAGTGGCCGGAACCAGTTCAAGTCTGCAAGGCTCTTTCCTGACCAATGGCGCGATCACGCTAAACACCGGTGCTACCCTGATTGGAAGAGGCTTGTCGATAACAGGGGCTATCGTCCTAAATGCCAATACCGTTACGAATGTAGCAGCCCCGCTCCCCGTTACGCTGGTATCCTTTGCTGCTACTGCCGCGCCTGCTACCCGTACCGTTGACATTCGCTGGACAACGTCACTGGAAACCAACAACAAAGGGTTTGTAGTGGAGCGAAGTAAAGACCTGAAGGGATTCACCAAAGTAGGTGAGATCGCTGAACTGGGGGCCACGAGCAAAGCGCTGAAAAACTACACCCTGGTTGATCTGACTCCCTTCTCGGGTACTAGTTACTACCGTCTAAAGCAAATCGACCTGAACGGGAAAACAACAATTTTCCCGGCTGTTTCGGTGGTTCTGCGCGATGATAGCTACGGGGTTTTTCCGAATCCGGTTCGGCACGATGGCCAGTTTTCGCTCCGTCTGGATGAGCCCGAAACAGCCACTGTTCGCTTCTACGGCACCGATGCGCGCTTGTTACCTATTCAGAAAACGAGCATTCAGTCTGGCAACCTCGTGCTAAAAACGGTAGGCAAACTATCGGCTGGTGTCTATGTACTCACGGTTGAGGAAAGGGGGCAAATGCGCCAACACCGTTTAGTTATCGAGTAGTTCGACAATGACTCTATCAACCTTTTTCATTCAATAGTACCTGGCTTATGAAAACAAAATCTAATCATACATCGGCTCCATCATCAAAAAAATCGTACACGACACCCAAAGTCAAGGTGTTGGGTAACGTAAAAAAACTCACCCTGAAAATTGGGTCCAACACAGACGGATTCGGAGGCAGTTTCACGAGTTAATTGATGTAACGAAAGAAGCCTGCCTCCTCAAAATTACGGATGGTGAGTCAGGCTTCTTTCGCATCCTACCTATATTCGCATACAGATATGGTATTTGAACCGACCACCTGCATTCAGCTGACCCGAGATCAATCTTCTTCCGCTCTGGGTACAGAAACGATCGTCCTGAATTACAAAAAAGGGAATTATTATGAATTGAATGAAGTAGGCGGGTTTATCTGGTCACTATTACAAACCAGACAAGTGCTGTCTGTTCAAAAAATTAAAGACCAGGTACTGGACGAGTTTGACGTAGACGAATTTATCTGTCAGCAGGAACTATTGTTTTTCATAGGTAATCTATTCGATGAAAACCTTATCGAAACTACGGCTTAGATACGCAAAAATCAGCTCGCTGCGCTGGACCGAGAAAATACTGTTGATTTATGTACTTGCTGTACTGATTCTCGTTAAGGTACTGATCCTGCTGTTTCCAGTAAGCTGGTTTATCACGCCCCGATCTGCCCCAGCTTCCCATACCTCGAAACGAGGAATACCAACGGCCACCATGAACAAACGGGTGTGGGCGGTAAACGTCCTCAGCACGCACATTCCGCTTGGGTTCACCTGTCTGATTCAGGCGCTTGCTGCGAAATGGCTATTGAAAAATCAACCGCATGTTCGGGTTCACATTGGCGTACGCAGCCATACCGCCGACGGTTTTTCTGCCCACGCCTGGGTTACCTACCAGTCGGTAACCATACTCGGTGAGCAACCCAACCTCCTGTTCGAGCCAATTTTAGCCTGGACTTGATGCCCTATTTTTACAGAGCCTATGGGCTATCTATCTCGTCCGACTTCCGGCTCCCCCCCCTTCCGGAAAGAGCAGCCACGGCTTTAGTAGATCTAACGATCAGGTCCGGTCAACTACTGGCAAAGCCACCCATGGTACCCTCGAAAGCCTGGCGGGCGGGCCTGCAGGCCCAGTTCGCTCAAACAGACCAACATCACCTTTGGCTGGACTGGCCTCCACTCATTACGTTTGTAGCCCGCCACGGCAACGAGCTGATTGTAGATACGGCTCAGACCGATGATCAGGTTCTCTCTCTGTTTACGCTCAGCGAAGCACTAGGTCTTATCCTGTTCCAGAAGGGCTACTTCCTGCTACACGGCAGCGCTGTTCGCCTTAGCGACGGAGGGGTTGTTTTTCTGGGAGAACCGGGGGCGGGCAAATCCACTACCGTTGCTGCTTTTGCCGCCAAAGGGGCTGGCGTCATCAGTGATGACATGGTTTGTATTCGACCAGGCCCGGCGGGCGATCATACGTTGATTCCTGCTTTTTCGCAGGTAAAAATCTGGCAAAACAGCGTAGACGGATTAGCCTTACCCCTGGATTCCATGACACCCGTACGGGAAGGGGTAAACAAATTCTCGTGGCATGAATCGTTTCCATTCGACGAAGAACCCGTACCGTTAAAACAACTAGTGGTGCTGCTGCCTCCCAACACACCAGGCAGTATAACGACCCCCGTACTCAGCAGCCAGGTGCCCGTCGAATTGCTCCATCATTTTCCGTTACCCGATGCCCTCCTGAATGGCCTTGAACTAAAAAAATGCTTCGAGCAAAGTGTGGCTATTGCACGAACTACCCCCCTTTTCCGCATGAGCCGTCCTGCCACCTTTACAGATTTGTATTCGTTTGTAGATCGCCTGAACGCTACACATTGACATGAAATCGCGCCACTCGACCGAGATCACTCTTCTGCTCATGGCCTGCTCATGGAAGCCATCGACCAGGCGAAACGAATCCATAGTATTGCTGCTGGAGCAATACACGCCAGACTGGGACCGGCTTCTTACCCTGGCTAACTACCACCGGCTCACCCCCTTTTTGTATCATGCCCTCAACGAGGTTCCATCGGTGCCCGATGCTTTTAGGGCAAGCCTACGTCAGGAATGTCTGCATCGTACTACCGACAACCTGATAAAACTTCAGGAGTATCATCGACTAACGGCCCTGCTCGACAAACAGGCAATCGAGCATATCCCATTCAAAGGAATTTACCTGGCAGAACACAGCTATCCCGAACGTGGCCTGCGCCCTATTGGCGATATGGACATTCTGGTCGACAAAAAAGACGTTCAGCGGGTGATCGACATCCTGTCGCCAGACGGCTACCGGATTGGCGATAAACACAAACCTTATTTAGAACATCCGGCCGGTGTGATCTGGGACGAGCTGAGCGAGATCAGTTTATTCAAACCTTACTTCGACACCAGCCGCTTCGATATTGATCTACACTGGCGGGTCAACTCGCTGTTAAGAGAAATCGGCGAGTTTGAGGTAAGCGATTTCCGCTCGACTCCTGACCTCATCATCGAGAATCAGGTCATTCTGTTAGTTCTTCACCACGGAGTCAATAATTCCTGGGAACGCATTGGCTACATAAATGACCTGTATTTTTTGCTTCATCGACAGGATCTCAACTGGGAGTGGCTGCTGAAAACATTAGAGCAACGTCAACTGGAGCGTATTTTTTTCACGGGCCTGCACTGGTGCCAAACTATCTGGGAATTTCCGGTAACGGCCGAGGTTCAACAGCAGATGGATGTGTACAACCTGGCCAGGCTGACCGAAACCCGTGAAAAAAGGTGGGAAAACGAACGGCCGGCCCTGTTCAGAACACTGCTCGTCGATTTTGCCTCTACAAAGGTGGCGTTGATTGATAAATTAAAAGTTTATGGGCACTACACCCGTAATTTTATGTTTCGATCTACAGTCATCACCATCAACAGCCGTCCGTTTTTCATTCCTAAACGATGGGGCTTTCTTACGGCTATGGTGCGGGTCTTTCTTTCTTTGGTACGCTCCCGGTAGGCAAACAGCCAATCACTGATACTGCCAACGGGTTCAGCTCCTTTTTGGTAGTGCAGACAGCCAGAGAGAGAGGTAAATAATTCGACTCAATAACCAGTTGTAACGCGTTTTTTTCTGGATCGGTATTCGACCATTACATACGATGGTAACGATCTCATTAAATACCGATCGGTCTATAATGTCCCAGATTTCGTGACTGGGTGATGCGATTTGCTCCCGAGTAGCCTGATAAAGTTGCTGCGCAGTCAGATTACCATATTCAACGAAGTTAGCCTTCGTAAGCCGGTTGCTGACGGCTGGGGGTAGTACGGTTTGCAGACCCTGACGAATCAGTCCACGGCCACGCCCCTGATCGAAGTTCACCCAGGCCGGAGTGGCCAACCCCACTTCAACAACCCGTTTGTCAAAGAAAGGAAACGTATACTGGTGGCCGTAATAGGCGCCTATATGCTCTAATTGCTCATTGCATAGCACATTCGTCGTATTGATGATCTGAATGAGGGGAACGGGGTTCTCCGCTGACAGGCAGGCGCTCAGGCCCTCGGTCGCAGACGTTGGCAACGGGGTCGATAACCGCTGAAACGCCGGCGTAAACGCACTGTCTATCAAGGCCCTATGCACTATTTTGTCGCGGATACGCTGTATGCAATAGGTCATCATCGAAGCCGTGGATAGCTCGAATCGTTGCTGCTGCGCAACCAGCGTACGTAGAAACGTCAGGAACGGTCTGTGTTTGAATCGGCTGACAACTTCGGCACCAACCGTGTACAGCACATACGTTTCAAACTTTTCCCGTTCGCTCAAACTGAGCCACTTAGGGCTAACATGCGTCAGATTCTGGCCAGGCTGGCTGATCCTTTGCCGACAGGCCTGTTGCACCCCCTCCCAGTCCTCCTGATCGATCAACTGATCCAGGTAGTCAAATCCCGTGGTGATGACACTGTCGCCGTCGTGGCCCGTGAGGATGCTGTCACAACCGACCGAGCGGGCTTTTACCGAAACACTAAGATGAAAACTGGATGGCAGAATAAACTGCTCTGGCCGATCAAAAAGGCGATTGATTTCCAGGATAGAGGTAAGCACATCGGGGACGGGCTGTACGGTATGATGCACCGGTTTCCATTTTTCGACAACGGCCTGCACATACGTCGATTCGTCCGTCGAGGCCAGCCCCGTATCAATGGTAAACGTATGTAAAGAAGGACGATCCTGCGCCAGGAGCCGATGCTGGGCCACGCAGCTAACCGATGATGAATCCAGACCGCCACTTAAATGGGAGCCTACATGGCTCTTATTTCCCATTCGGATGTCGATAGCCTGCGTAAAATCTTCGCGGAACAAGGTGGCATAATCAGCGGCCTCTGTCAATCCACTCACCCGGCTCAGATCTGGTTTCCAGTAAGCCCCAACCTGGCTGTGGCTACTGGTCAGCTGAAGATAATGGCCGGGCAGAACGCTGTAAATGGTTTCGTAGAAGGTGTCTGCGCTATAAGGTACATAGGCCGTTGCCCAGGTCAGGTACTCTCTGTATTTGTGGCGATTCGGTTTGACGATTACCTCCCCGATGGCAAGCAGTGCTTTGATCTCCGTAGCAAATGCGCAAAACGAACCGGGTCGATGCACGTAATACAACGGTTTAACACCCAGCAGATCTCTGGCACAGACAAGCGTCTGCCGACGATCGTCCCATAAGGCTATCGCAAAATCGGCGTTCAGTTGATTGAATGACGAGAATCCACGCTGCAGGTAGTTGTCAACCAGGGAATTGTTGGCTCCGGGCTGCGAACCATCAGCGGCATCGGCGACGGCATAAATACCCGCACCCATGTCAACATCCAGGGTGCTGTTAAAGGCAAATAAGGTACCCTGTTTGTGGGAATAACGTTTTACCGTGCCTCTATGCACCAAGAGGGTCTCAATAGCAGCCATGTCGGACAACTCGACAGGCCGCCCATCAAACCGAATTATTCCAGCGATTCCGCCCATATTACTTTACCAGATTGGTGAACGAAAACTGACTGGTAAAATCAGCCTTTGCCATGACCTATTTATTGACTCAATGCTCCTTATTAATAAATACTGGCACGCAGGAAGAACTAGTAAACAGGTCGACAAAGTGCTACCTTTAGGATTCATAAAAAAGGAGAAATTTTCCTGAAAATGGGTTGATCTACAACCATAAGTCATCAAAAACGTGGGAATAAAAACCGGTTTACAGGTAACGCTTTGGCTGGCTTTGTTACCCGCACTCATAAGTTGTCAGGAACGGGCAACCAGTCCTTTGCCTGACGACTCCGCTTATTTTCCGCTGGAGGTGGGAAATTACTGGATCTATCAGGTATCGACCGAAACGTACCTCACCGCCAATGTACCTACCAAACAAAGCTACCAGCTCCAGCAAAAAGTCAGTAGCTCTTACCAGATAAACGGTCAGCTGGTTTTTGTGATCGACGAATTGACCCGACCCACGAATCAGTCGCCGTGGACACTGAAAAGCATCCGTTCCCTGTATAAAAACAGGGTCGAAGTGATTGATCAGGATAACAACTCACCGATTGTCAAACTGGCGTTTCCCATCGCGCCGTCAACCTCCTGGAATAAAAACCTGTACAATACCAACCCGCTCTCGCTCCTTCGGTACGAGGCTATAGTACGCCCGTTTACTAGTGGCACAAACCGGTTCGATAACACCGTTACCGTTCTGGGAACCAACGATTCAACCCTGGTCAGTCAGGAAAAATACCTTCGGGTCTATGCCCGGTCGATTGGCTGCGTGTACCAGGAAGATCGGTCGTTGGCCTTTTGTCAGGAGTCGCCCGCTTGCCTGGGCACCGGCGCGATCCAGTCGGGCACGACGGCAAAGTGGGTACTGATTGCCTCCGATCGATTCCCTTAATGCAGCCATACCACCCTACCCGTTCGTACGTCAGACCGGCCGTCCTGCCAGCCCAGCCGCAATCGGTACGAGTACACACCCGGCACCTGCGTTTGCCATAACAGCGTATTTTTTCCCGTTAGCACCGGAAACGGCTCATCGAAAACCTGTATCCCATGTATCGAATAGATGGCTAGCCGGGCTTCGGTGGGTAAAGCAAGAAGGGGCAGGTTTAATTCGAACCGCACATACGTACTCGTCGGATTTGGATAGCTGGTAAACGAAATGGGCTCATCGGCGCTTACCACCCCCATGATCAGCGCATAGGGCGGTTGAGTCCGGTTACCGGCTGCGTCTTTCCCGAAAACGGTAAGTTGGTACGTACCGCCTGCTGCCAGCTCCAGTGTTGTTTTGATCTGAAGTTGATTCGGCGACAATTCGGACAGCAGCAGCCGTTGACGGGGAATTTGCGCCGGGCTACAGGTGTCGCAGGTCGAAATATAGACATCAACGGCATCGGTATCGCCGACGGAAAGGGGGCGCTCATCGGTCAGGTAAATCGTTAGTTCAGGCCTCGTATCGACTATAGCACCGTTTTCCCGTACGGTCCCGTTGACCAATACCGTAAGAGCCGGACTGACCACGTCTGGCAGAACTATTGATGGATAGCGACTCCCGACGCTGGCTTGCGGCCAGTCTATTGCCAGGCTTGCCGCGTTATTATCCCGGCTCAGTTCGTCTACCTGGCTGTCCGGATCAAGCAACACATCGATTTTTTGCAGTGATCTGTCGTTCGGCAGGGTGTACACCAGCGTATCCAGATACCTGAATGCGGGCATTCGGACAACATGGCTGCCTACCGTTTTGCCGGTCGTTCGAATCGAAAGAGCAACGGACTGGTTCGGCTGAAACCTTCCCAGATTGGCCAGGGGAACAATTACCTGAATCGAATCGCTGTTCTGTAGCGTACTTCCCACCGCCGATGCCTGTATGTATACCCCTTTTTGCGCGACAGAAAAATCGGGGCGGGCCAGCGGATAAAGCTGTAGAGCCGGGTCGCCCTGAAGAATCATCTGCAGCAAAACCGACACATCATACAGATTAGCACCTTCTTTTTCGAGTTCGGCGTTTACCTGCTGCTGCACCTTCCCAAACGATTGGCCGAGAGTTGCCGGATTCGTAAATAACGCCCGGTACAAGCTCTTCAGGTACCGGGTTGTTGGTGCTTCGTAACTGTAGTAGGAATGAGCCAGAACGAGGGCAGCTCCCTTGTCCGGAGCCAGCACCCAATCGGTCGACAAGGTGTTGAACCGGGAGAAGATCTCGCCAACTCCGCACCCGTTAAAAATCATGAACGGATAGATCGTATTGCGAAATCCGTTTTGGGGGGCCGAGGCAAAGCCAAAGTTCATGTCGGTGATGGCGGGTCCGGCATGGCCGAAAAAGGTAATAAGGCTTACGCCATCATTGACCACCGGCGCTATATTAACAGGCTCGACTGTACTGTATGGGTTGCTTTTGCTGAACGATTTGACTTCTCCGCCCAGCTGGCCATTGACAAACACAGTCTCCAGATCCCGCATCGCCAGTTCCAGGCTCTTCGCTTCAGGTTCCGACTTACCACCGCTGATATGAACAAGTTGCTTGCGCCACAAGCCGTTTGGCGTACCCGCTTCGACATGTTTAACCTTCGTTAGGTAGTCGAGTACCTGCTCGTTGGTCGTTACCGTAAGGCGACCCGTCGGAATAGCCGGCGTGTTCGCGGAAGAACCGCCCAGACCGGCCGTCAGCAACACGTCTGACCCCGGATACCCAATGGTAGGTACCAGATCGTCGGCGGCCGTTTTAATAAAATAAGGATAGCTATTGGCTTTCCCGATCAGCAGCATGTTCTTCACTGCTGTTGTCAGTAGCATAAACCGGGCAAAACGCCGGATCGCCAACGGACTGCGTTCGCCGTAATTGAAGGCATCGAACAGGGAGTCGACATCAACCACCAGCGGTTTGTGCCCGCCCCCCGACACCGACGCCCGGTAATCGGCATAAGCCATCGCTGATTTTTTGAGTGACCCGTGGGTAATGATCAGATAATCAGTCGAGGCCGGGTAGGCGAATCGAAGCTGAACGGGTTCTACGCTCAGCGGGTTCAGCACCTGGTTGGTTACCAGAATATCCCGGTTCTGCCCCATGCCATCGACCACAACCTCTGCGTTACTGGCCATACTGTTTACCGGCAGATAGCGGCAATTGAGCTTATCCGTAACGTCATAGGCGAACGTTGACGAGGGAACATGCTGTATCGCCAGAAGCACGGTCTGCCGCTTACCAGCAGGCAAATGAAATACCTTGCTGCCCTCCCCGTTCATGTCGAACTGCTGAGGATAAGACACGTTCACATAGGTAATGGAGAACTGATTGGCGCCGACGTTCCGTTCCGGTTTGAAGCGAAGCCTTATTTTTTCATCCCGCAACAGGCCGGGGGGCAGCGTTGCCTGAAAAGGCTGGCTGGTAAACCCCAGAAAGCGCAGCGAAGCCAGTGATGTTGGCACACTGTCATTGACCTGAATCTGAACCTGATGGAGCTGGTTGTCGCGACCATTGATAAGGCCCTCTAAACGGATTGGCCAATCAACATTCACACGTCCGGGCAGACTGAAGTCAACCGCTCCAATGGAATCTGTCGATATCAGTTTACCCGACCACCCTTCGCCGGGCTCGAAATAGCTCTGTTGGAGGAACGGTTCAATGCCTTTTAAGTTGTTAAATGTATAGTCACTGGTGAAAGCCTGAACAGATTCCTGTACATGAAACGTCTCGGGTATCAGACCCTCACCAGAACCACTGACAACAGCCATACGCTTACCGACGGATGTCGGACTCGCCGTCAGAAAGTAAGCTGACTGGTCGGAGAATAGCGTCTGGTATGGATGTAGTCTACTCTGGGGCCGATACAGGAGCGAGTCCTGACTGCCGTCGTTCCCTTCTCCATAAAACTCGATGCTCGACTGCTCGGTGAATGTTCCCCCCTGCTGACCGGCTATTCGGATGGCTATTTCCTGCCCGCGAAAGAATAACTGCCACCCGGCCGGGTTCGTCTTTAAAAAAGAAGCATCTCCATTTTTTATGTCTGAATAACGTATCCGATAAATACCTGCCTGATTCACAGTTACCTTTAAGTACGGCTGTCCGGCCCTGATCCACTCATTGCCAATCTGGACCTGCGCCTTTCCGCTAAGCCCGGCACTAAGTAGTCCTATTACCAGCAACCTTTTTCTTAGTAGCATGAGGCAGGTGATTTTTTATATACAATCACTATCAAATATATCCTTAATATATTTAAGAATACCGTTTTTACAACTTCAGAATACATCAGGCAGTAGTTAGATGCGTATTCCGCGCCCGAATCAGAACCAGGATTCAGCCGAAGCGGAAGGACAGGCCGGTTTCCATCTTTTATTGGTTCGATGAGCGGCCCTACACCCTGTGGCACCTGGCCGACTTCCCTGCGCGGGTGCCGACCGTTGAACGTCAGCCGTCTGACAGTAGAATAGTATCTTAAAAATCAGGACACTTTTTGGCCGGAAATTTGGTTGATATAACAACCTACTTTACTTTTGCCGCATGACAGTGATTAAAGAACGAGAGCTACAGACCAGGTTTGCAGAGCGCATGGGTACCCAGGCCATTTTTGTGATCAGTCATGTAGGTCACCTGATGGCACGCCGGGCCAACCGCGAGCTGGCCCGGCTGGGGTTTACGATTCAGATCGAACAGTTTCCGGTCCTGTTTGTTGTCTACTTTGCCGGTGAAGAGCTACTGTCGCAACAGGAGATCGCCAACTTTCTCCAAAAGGATAAATCGGGCATACAACGCTCGGTACGCACCTTAGAACGAGATGGTTACCTCCGGGTTGTACCGGATAGCGACGACCGGCGCAAGAACATGATCCGCCTGACGCCCGCCGGCAAGATGGTGATCGAACAGGCCCTGAAAACAACCGAAACCATCGACCACGAAGTGATGAGCCAGCTGACTGCCGACGAACGCGATTCGTTTCTCAAGACGGTGATGAAGATCGCCACCCTACTGGAAAAATAATTTTTTTGTTTAATTAGTTGACATATCTACAGTAGACACGTCAACTTCTGGATTTATGAAACGATTAATTGCACTTTGCTTAGTTTTTGCGCTCGGCACCTCCCTGACCGGATGGGCACAGACGCAACCCCAGCCCCCCGCCCCGGGCGGTTTTCGGCTGAAAGACTGTATCGACTACGGACTGAAGAATTTTGGCAGCGTTCGGCTGGCGCAATATCAGGTAGAAACCGCCGATCAGCAGGCGCGGCAGGCCCTGGGCCAGTACCTGCCTCAGGTCAGCGCTACAGGAACATCTATCAACAACGTCAAACTGCAGCAGAGCGTCGTTCCGGCGGGGGTGTTCGGCCCCGAGCCGCG
Organism: Spirosoma sp. 209; assembly: GCF_002006735.1. Classification (NCBI taxonomy): domain Bacteria; kingdom Pseudomonadati; phylum Bacteroidota; class Cytophagia; order Cytophagales; family Cytophagaceae; genus Spirosoma; species Spirosoma sp. 209. The sequence goes on from NZ_MVEC01000003.1 coordinate 435,032, forward strand.
GGTGTTCATCATTGGACAGAAGTACCAGACCAACCTGACGGCTCAGGCCAGCCAGACCCTGTTCGATAGGTCGCTGCTGCTGGGTATCAAAGCCAACAAGCCAAACCAGCAGCTGGCCGCCCTGAATACTCGCCAGACGCAGGAAGACGTGATTTACAACATTACCAGCAACTACTACCAGGTATTCGTAGCCAAGCAGCAGATCGCGCTGCTTCGCGACAACCTCGAACGGACCCAGCAGGTGCTCAACATCCTGAAGCTTCAGCGCGACAACGGGGTGATTCAGCCCGTCGATTATACCCGTACGGAGGTCAGCTACAACAGCACCCAGTCGCAGCTGACGCTGGCCGAGAACGATCTGAACCTGGCGCTGAACCGGCTCAAATACCAGATGGGTATGCCGCAGGAGCAGAATCTGGTGCTGTCGGACTCGACCCTGCTGACGCAGTTGCCCACCATCGATCAGGGGCAGTTCGATGCCAGCCGGCTGGTTTCGTTTCAGCAGGCCGAAACCAACCTGGCCCTCCAGAGCCTGCAATACCAGCGGATCAAAGCCGGGTACCTGCCCACGCTGAGCCTGACGGCCAACTACGGTACGGTGAACCTCGGCGCGCAGACCCTCGATCGTATTTTCAGCAACTTCGTCGGCTTCGGCAGCTTCGGGCTGCGGCTGAACATCCCCATTTTCGACGGATTCCAGCGTGACGCGCAGCTGAAGCAGCAACGGCTTACCCTGCTGACCCAGGAAGAGCAGCAGAAACTGAACGTGTCGGCCTACCGGCTTCAGTTCAACAACGCCCAGTCGCAGATTCAGCGGGCCCAGGTGAGCCTGCAAAACGACGATCGCAACGTAAAGCTGGCGCAGGAGGTTTATAACATTACCACCCTGCAATACAAACAGGGCACCAAACTGCTGACCGACCTCATCAACGCCGACAATTCGTACCGCGAGGCCCGTACCAACTACATCAACTCGCTGATCAATCTGTACCAGGCCCGGCTCGATCTCGAACAGTCGCAGGGCAGTCTCCTAAGCTTTTACAACCAACTCTGAGCAATACAACCGATTTATAGATCATGAAAAAGACAACGCTCATCGTCGTCGCAGCCATACTCGCCATAACCGGTCTGATTGGCTTCCGCCTGGCTTCCAACAAAAAGAAGATCGACGAGCAGAAAAAGCCCGCGGTCCTGACCAACGTGGCCATTCCGGTTACCGTAGCGCCGGTTGCCGAAGGTACCGTTAGCCAGCAGCTCGTTAAAACGGGCAACCTGATTCCGTACAAGGAGGCCGACATCATTGCCACCACGGCCGGTAAGGTCACCAAAGTGAATTTCAACCTGGGTTCATCGGTGCGCGAAGGGGCTACGCTGGTTCAGTTCGACAACCGACTCAAGGAACTTTCGCTGGAGGGCACCCAGCTTTCCATTGACCGGCTGAAGAAAGACGTAACGCGGTATAACACCCTGCTGGCCGGTAACGCCACCACCGAAATCCAGGTGAACGAGACCAAATACAATTACGAAAACGCCGTTAACCAGGCCGAGCAGATCAAAAAACAGATCGCCGATGCCAACGTGAAATCGCCCATCGGGGGTCGTATTGTCCAGAAAGACATCGAACCCGGCGAGTACATCACGGTTGGTAAAGTGCTGGGACGCGTGCTGGACGTAGCCCGGCTGAAAGTGCAGGTACCCGTTAACGAAAGCGACGTATATCAGCTGCGCGAAGGGCAGGCCGTCAACGTCTCAGCCGATGTTTTTCCGGGCCGGACCTTCAACGGTCGTATTTCGTACATCGCTCCGCAGGGCACCGAAGAGCATAACTACCCGGTCGAAATTACCATCGACCAGGCCGGCAGCCTGAAAGCCGGTACGTTCGTTAATGTTGACTTCTCGCAGAAATCGGCCCAGAAAGCCCTGCAGATTCCGCGGTCGGCCCTGGTCGAAAGTATCAAGAACCCCTACGTCTACGTCATTGCTGGCAACAAAGCCGTTCGGCGCACCATCCAGGTAGGTCGCGACTTTGGCGACACGATCGAAGTACTCAGCGGCCTCAACGCCGGCGAGCAGGTAGTTACGACGGGCCAGCTGAACCTCAGTGACGGCAAGCCGGTCCAAATCACCCAATAACCAACAGCCCTCATGTCTGTATCTGAAATAGCGGTTAAACGGCCCCTGCTGGTAACGACCATCTTTACGGTCCTGATCCTGTTCGGCGCCCTCAGTTACCAGCAGCTTTCCTACAACCTGCTGCCCAAGTTCGAAGCCAACGTCATCAGCGTGGTAACGACCTACCGGGGAGCCTCGGCCGACGAAGTAGAAACCAACGTAACCAAGCGGATTGAAGAAGCCCTGTCGGCGCTGGAAGGCCTCGACCGGATGACCTCCACCTCGCAGGAAGGCGCGTCGAGCGTGGTTATCCAGCTCAAGAACGGGGTCAACACCACCCTGGCCCAGCAGGATGCCCAGCGCAAGATCGAGCAGATCATCAACCTCCTGCCCGACCAGGCCGACCGCCCCATCCTGAATAAATTCTCGACCGACGAGATTCCCGTACTGCGGATGGGCGTTACGGCCGACATGTCGCCGACGGCCCTTTACGACCTGATCGACAACGACATCAAACCCCAGCTCTCGAACGTGGCCGGGGTGGGTCAGGTCAACGTCATCGGCGGTAACGAACGCGAAATCCAGGTCAACGTCAACACCGAAAAGCTGCGCGGCTACGGCCTCTCGATCGGTCAGGTATCCCAGGCCATCAACGCAGCCAACGCCAGCTACCCGGCGGGTCAGCTCGAAACCCGGCAGTCGCAGTACTCGATCCGCTTCGACGCGTCGGTGCAGACCGTCAAACGCCTGCGCGACCTGATCATAGCCCAGCGTAACGACGGCAGCCAGGTGCTGCTGAAAGACGTAGCCGAAGTCGTTGACGCCACGACCAAACCGACGGCCATCAACCACATCAACGCCCGGCCTTCGATTGGTTTGCAGATCCAGAAGCAGTCAGACGCCAACGCCGTATCGGTGAGCCAGCAGGCGCAGGTCAAAATAGCGCAGCTGGAAAAGCAGTACAGCAAAGTAGGGCTCAAGTTCAATATCGCGTCGGACCAGTCGATCTACACCCTGGCGTCGGCCCACGCAGTTGTTGAGGATATGGGCCTGGCGGTGCTGATCGTATCGCTGGTGATGCTGCTGTTCCTGCACAGTTTCCGCTCGGCACTGTTCGTGCTGGTGGCGCTGCCGTCGTCCATGATCCCGACCTTTGCGCTGATGTATATCATGGGTTTCTCGCTGAACCTCATGACGCTGATGGCCCTCTCGCTGGTTGTCGGTATCCTGGTCGATGACTCGATCGTGGTGCTGGAGAATATCAACCGCCACCTCGAAATGGGGAAAGACAAACGGCAGGCGGCCCTCGACGGCCGGAGCGAGATCGGCTTCACGGCACTGGCCATTACCCTGGTCGACGTGGTGGTATTTGTACCGCTGGCCATGACCGGTGGCCTGATCGGCAACATCCTGCGTGAGTTTGCGCTGGTGGTCGTGTTCTCTACCCTGATGAGTTTACTGGTATCGTTCACCCTGACGCCCCTGCTGGCGTCGCGCTTTGGTAAAATCGAGGTGCTGAACCCCAAATCCCTGTGGGGTAGCCTCAACCTGGGCTTCGAGCGCTTCCTCGACCGGCTCACCAACGCCTACGGCCGTATTCTGGTATGGGTACTGGGTCATAAACGGTACGTCTTCCTGGGCGTCATCGCGCTGCTGGTCGGCTCGATTGCGCTGGTACCAGCCGGTTTCATTGGCGGTGCGTTCATGCCCCAGAGCGACCAGGCCGAAATGAGCGTACAGGTCGAACTGACGCCAACGGCCTCGATCTACCAGACCAACGCCGTTGCGCAGCGGGCCGAGCAGATCATCATGAAGCATCCCGAAGTGACCAACGTGTTCACCAACGTGGGCTACAGCAGCAACGGCCTGGCCACGGCCTCCAACAGCAACCTCGCCGACATCAACGTGAAGCTGGTCGACAAGAAACAGCGGACGCTCTCGACCGAAGCCTTCGGGCAGATGCTGAAGCAGGAAGTCGGGCAGATTCCGGGCGTTAAAGTGACGGTCAGCCCGGTCGGTATCGTAGGAGCCTCGCAGGCGCCGATCATGATTGCCGTCAAAGGCACCAACCTGGCCAACATCCGCAAGGCAGCCGAAATTGTTAAACAGGTCACCACCTCGGTACCCGGTACGCAGGACGTGAAATATTCGGTGAAAGATCCGAAACCTGAAGTGACGGTCAACCTGAACCGCGAGCGCATGGCCCAGTTGGGTATCAACGCATCGGACGTAGGTATCGCCCTGCAGAATGCCTTCCGGGGTAACGATCAGTCGAAGTTCAAGCAGAACGGCAACGAGTACGACATCCTGGTCAGCCTCGATCAGTTTGACCGGACCCAGGCGCAGGACGTAAGCCGGCTGACGTTTGTCAACAACCAAGGCAAAACCTTCGAGCTGTCGCAGTTTGCCACCGTTCAGGAGCAGGTTGGCGAAAGCGTGCTGGAGCGCATCGACCGGCTCTCGTCCATCACCATCAACGCCCAGGTAGTGGGCCGTCCGGTGGGTACGGTGGGTGCCGACATTCAGGCCAAAATGGCGCAGCAGACGCTACCCGAAGGGGTCAGTATCCAGTACCTGGGGCAGCTGCAGCAGCAGTCCGACGCCTTCGGCAGCCTGGGTCTGGCGCTGATGATCGCCATTCTGCTGGTGTACTTCATCATGGTAGCCCTGTACGAGAGCGTTGTGTACCCGTTTGTGGTTCTTTTCTCGATACCGGTGGCACTGGTCGGTGCCCTGCTGGCGCTGGCGCTGACCATGGAAAGCCTGACGGTATTCTCGATTGTGGGGATGATCATGCTGCTCGGTCTGGTGGCCAAGAACGCCATCCTGATCGTTGACTTTGCCAATCAGCTGAAAGCCGAAGGGCACGACGTCATCGACGCCCTGATCGAAGCGGGCAAAGAGCGGCTGCGCCCGATCCTGATGACAACCCTGGCCATGATCCTGGGTATGCTGCCCATTGCGCTGGCCAGCGGTGCCGGTGCCGAAACCAAGAATGGTATGGCCTGGGTCATCATCGGGGGGCTAACCTCGTCGCTGATCCTGACGCTGCTCGTGGTACCGTCGATGTACCTGGTCGTTGACCGGATCCTTGCCCGGTTCACGAAGAAGAAAGTCATCCCGAAAAAACCCCAGGAGCTGGAAGTCGCCAAAGCCATGGAGTAATCGACCAGAAGGCCTGCCGAGCGGCAGGCCTTCTGTATTTACAGCCGGTGCTGTTCGTACAGGGCCAACCCGGCCTGGGTCAGCAGCCCCCGCACGAAGTGGTGCTTGATGGCCAGTTCAGCGCCGGCATGGGGTACGTCCCACTGACTCTGTTCGAGCCACAGCCAGGCCATGGTCGTCTCGTCGAGGTCGGTGCGGTACAGCCCCTGCCCGACCCCCGCCCGCAGGTTGGCCAGCAGAATGGTGTTGATGTATTCGGTTCGGAATGTCTGAAAGTAGGTCCAGATGGTCGGGTAATGCCGCTCGATATCGCGCAGCAGGTTCGGGTTGACGGTCTGTTTGTAGTGAATAAGCCGATCCCAGATCAGCAGCGCACTCGTCATCGGGTCGGTTGCCTGGGTATGAATGGCACTGGCTTCGTGCAGGCTCTCATTCAGCTGGCTTTCCAGTATCTGCCGGACGAGGTCTTCCTTGCTGCTGAAATACTGATACACCGTTTTTTTCGAGATGCCCAACTGCTGGGCTATGTCCTCCAGCCGGATGGATTTCACCCCGAACTGGTTGAACAGCTGCCGGGTCTCGGTAATGATTCGCTCTTTCATGTTCCATAAACCCCCGCAACGGCCGAGAGTTATGTACCACCGGCCCCTGCGAGGTTGTTTGGGGAAGAGTTGATGTGAATTCCACTAGCCCGAATCGCTACCGTTTCACCCCCCAGCCCCCTAAAGGGGGAGTTAACCCCGCCGTTTTTCTCCCCCTTTAGGGGGCTGGGGGGTGTTCAGGCAGCCCTTTGAGCCGACTAAAGTCAGCAGATATCTTCCCCAAACAAGCTCTGAAGGGGATCAATCGGCGTATTGCTGCAACGATTCCTGGAGGTAGGTTTTCAGCTGCGCCACCAGATGAGGGGGCGAAAGAACCTTCACCGCCGGGCCCAGCCGCGCCAGTTCATACACCAGTTCTTTGTTGATAATCATCCGCAACCGGATGCGGCACTCAAGCTCGGTATCGCACAACACATCGTCTTCTGCAAACGGGAAAAAGGGCTGCGCCCGGAAGTAGCGCCCCTGCTGCGGACTGAACGACAGCACCACTGCTTCCGGCTCCTGGTCTTCGTATACCGCCACCCCCAGCGAATGCCGAAAATAACTGTCGGCATCAAAATCGGGGATAACAACGTGCGGAGCGGTTTGATCTACGGCCAGACTGCCCGGCACGATCCGATCCAGGCCGAATACCCGCAGCAACCCATAGTCGACCTGGTAGCCAATCAGGTACCAGCGGTTCCGGTGTTCTTTGATCAGGTACGGAAAAACCCGGTGGGTACTGGGTGTGGGCGCGTCGAACTTTTGATGGCTGAACGTCACGACCGTTTCGTCGCGAATTGCCTGTAAGAGAAAAGCTACATACTCACTCCCCCGACTGTACGGCACCGACTCGAAATGCAGGTAGTGCCGGTAATCGGCCGAGCCCGAAAACCGGAACCGCACCGCCTTCTCCAGCTTGTCGACCAGACCTTCCAGATCGCGAAACATAGCCAGTTCCTTAAACTGATTCAGCGTAGCCACCGCCGTTTCGAGCGCGGCCAGCTCCTCATGGCTGAACGGCAGCTGAATAGCCATATCGAACGGTGTCTGGTAGCAGTAGCCCCCCTCGCTGCGCCGATAAACGATGGGAGCGTCGTACTCGTCGCGCATGAATTGCAGGTCTTCTTTCAGGGTGCGCTCCGAGACCCCACACAGCCGCATCAGTTCTTCTTTGGGTACCGGCCGTCCACCCCAGCGGTTGAGCCGACCATTGATTTTCTGAAGTCGGTCAAGGCGATTTTTAACAATAGGCATAAAAAAAACAGTTTCGTGCAGATAGATTGCCCGATGCTACGAGACCTTTGAACCGCTTACTAACATGACCTTGTAACTGGTAAAGCAAAGGCATAACATTACAGACATGTAAATCTAATCATCGATGCCGGTTCGGGATAACCGTTTACTCACTCGATGCGATTTCTATCCACCATCATGCAGTTTCGACTTACCCTTCGCCCCACCCAGCGCCAGACGCTGGTTCCGTTCAACTACGCGTATCGGCTGAGTGCGTTCATCTATGCCGTGCTGGCCGAAGCCGATCAGCAGTACGCCCATTTTCTGCACGAGCAGGGGTACGTCTATTCGACTACCCGACGCTTCAAGCTGTTCACCTTTTCGGACCTGATTATGCCGAATGCCCGCCTGGACGTACGAGCGGGCGGCATGTGGGTCAACTCACCCCATATAGAGTGGATCGTTAGTTTTTACGTCGACAAAGCCGCTCAGGATTTTATCATGGGCCTGTTTCAGGACCAGCGCTGTGTGATTGCCACGCCGAAGCACCGAACAGAGTTTATCATTGAACGGGTAGAAGCCGTACCGGTTGAGATAACAAGCGATACGGTTCGGTTACGAACGCTGTCGCCGGTAGTGATTGCGGAGAAAGACGAGCGGGGATTTAAAGTTTTCTGTTACTCTTCAAAAATTGTTTTAAGCTAATTTCTATATGCGAATCCATTTAAAACTCACTCCAAATCAAGAACCCGTCCCCTACGACCACTTGCAGTATCTGGTCGGGGCTATTCATAAGTGGTTTGGCCCTAATAATCTGCACGACTCTGAATCACTGTATTCGTTTTCGTGGCTTGTAGGTGGCAAAGGCAATGGATCGGGGCTTCATTTCCAGAAGGGAGCTTCATTTTTCATCAGTTCCTTTAGCGACGATATTATCCGACAGCTTGTGCGTGGTATTCAGGACGACCCATCTATCAACTTTGGTTTAGAAGTGCGGGAAATCATACTCCAGGAAACACCTGAGTTTGGAGATGAGGCCTATTTCAAGGTAGCATGCCCTGTATTAGCTAAGCGAAAGATTGGAGAGGAAGAGAAGCATTTCGTGTTTACTGACCCACAAGTCGATGACCTCCTGACTCAGACTTTACAAACCAAATTGCGAAAAGCAGGCCTTATTGGGGATGGGGTTCAGGTTCGTTTCGACAAATCATATCCGTTGGCCAAAGTTAAAAAAGTCAATTACCGACATATCGGCAACAAGGCCTCGCTCTGCCCCGTCATTGTCAAGGGCACACCCGAACAGATAGCGTTTGCCTGGAACGTTGGCATTGGCAATTCAACCGGTATTGGCTTTGGCGCACTTCTCTGAAAGCTATGAAAACATTCTACGTCGTTAAGTACGAGGGTCATTTTGGCTTTATCAAGCCCTGGACGGCAGTACGGGATGGTGGAAGTCCTGATGCTATTCACACCTTCAGTCAACAATTTTTGACACCATCTATAATCGAGGGTATAGAGAAAAAACTATTCCCTGAATTATTGCAAGAGAAAGGTATATCTAAAATAGCTCGACACAAGCTCACTTATGCAGGCTTCAGTGGCCAAATGGAGCAAACTCAAACCTTAGGTTGGGAATACAAAAAAGCGAAGAAAATGCTGCAACGTCCTCGGTCAATACTTGTTCGTGGTGTGCTGTTATACCCTAATTTATATCTGGCTTTTGACTCATTAGATGATGCCCAACGTGCGTCAGTACAGCACATTTGTCTGTGCCGCAATGAAGATGTACTATTTCCAACAGAAGATATTCTACATCTGACAGAAGAGCAATTTGGCGAGTTAAATGGCTTTGAACTCCGTTTTGGGCAAGCACCCGGCTCTTTTTTGGTGGGTTATAGCCGCTTTACTAACGCACCCATGTATGGCTGGATTGAATCCACACAAAATCCGCTAAAGACAAATGGCTTCTAAAACCCTTTATGCAAAAAGTCCTGATAATGGAGGTACTACGTTACGTGATCATCTCATCCATGTAGCTATTGCTGCCGTTTGCATTGCCCGGGCCTGGAAGCTAGACGAACGATTGTTGCGTATAGCAGCCCTATTACATGATATTGGTAAAGCAAGCCCTATCTTTCAAGCGCGCCTTTTTCAAAAGCAAAAACCAGTAAACCAGAAACCGTTTCGGCATGAACTGACGTCACTATTTTTTCTGCCGTTGGTTGACCGTCAACATTGGCCTGCTCTCGTGGAACTGATTGTTGCTCACCACAAATCCATTAAAAATGATGGCCGAAAAAAGGGGCTACTCGATTTGCTGAATGAATTTGAGGAAGAAGAAGGTGAGGGCGTTGTTTTCGAAATGCACGCTCAACAATGGGCAGAGTGGAGTCCTGTAGCCATTAATTTGCTGGCAAGTTTCGGAGACTTCGAGAAGAAGCCTATCACGTTGGCCGAGGCACAGGAAGCGTTCGACTTTGCTATTGCATATTGTCAGAAAGCACATAAAAAACTTGGCTGGTCCGTATATAGGGGGGCGTTAATGGCGGCTGACGAATTTGCTTCTGCCGCAATTGAAGCAACCGAACGTCAGGTGTTGCGGTCATTCCAGATGCCTGATTTACGGTTTTATAACCGGGTCAGTTCGTTACATCCCCTATCATCTTTACCTGCCAGCGCCCCACGCTTGCACACGCTTGTGGTTGCTCCCACAGGGGCCGGAAAAACGGATTACCTGATTCGGCGATGCCGGGGGCGCTTTTTTTACACTTTGCCCTTTCAGGCATCCATAAACGCCATGTTCCGGCGAATTGCCGAGGATTTGAAAGGTGATAACCCCGACCTGGACATTCGTCTATTGCATGGCGCATCAAAAGTTGTGTTGAGCCAAAGCGGGATTGCGCTGGAAGAACGGCTTATTCAGGATAAAGTCGGGGCGGCAGTCAAGGTGCTTACCCCGCATCAAATGGCCGGTATGGTTTTTGGAATTCGCGGTTACGAAGCGCTTATGCTCGATTTACGCGGTTGCGATATCATACTGGATGAAATTCATACGTATACGGATGTCACTAAAGCCATTATCCTAAAAATTGTTGAAATGCTGGTGCATTTGGGATGCCGGGTTCATATCGGCACAGCAACCATGCCATCTGTGCTATACCAGCAACTTTTAGGCATCCTTGGTGGCCCCGAAAAGGTGTTAGAAGTGGCACTACCAGCGGACGAATTAAATCTGTTTGACCGCCATCTTGTGCATAAGCTCTCTAATTGGAATGCGGCTATCCCACTTATCAAGACAGCACTGGGAGAAAAACAAAAAGTATTGATTGTCTGCAATCAGGTAAAACGGGCACAGGAAATTTTTAGGCAGTTACAGGAGATTTTCCCTAAAGCTGACAAGATGCTTATCCATAGCCGTTTCATGCGTACTGACCGTAGCAACAAGGAGAAAGACCTGAAAGAAACGTTCAACAACAAAACCAATGGCTGCATTGTCGTTTCAACGCAAGTTGTAGAAGTTAGTCTGGATATTTCCTTTGACCTGATGGTAACTGAAGCGGCACCGCTTGACGCACTGATTCAACGCTTTGGCCGAATAAACCGCAAGCGAACCCAGGATACTATCGGCAAGTTCAAGTCTGTTTATGTGCTAGCACCACCAGAAATCGAAGCCGACGCGCGCCCGTATGATCTGGACGTACTGAAACGGAGTTACGACATTTTGCCGGATGGGGACATTCTGCACGAACGTGACCTGCAGGCAAAAATTGATGTCGTTTTCCCAACGGTCGATACAACTGCGATAGACGAGCATACGATTTTCCAGAATGGTCAATTCATTATTCGTGAGCTAACTCATCATAAGAAATCCATTTTTCTTGATCTGCTCGACATTGACTCTGTAACGTGCATTCGGGAGCAGGATGTCGAGCGCTACCGCATATCACGGGCGGAGGAACGCGCAATGCTCGAAATCCCGATTCATTTTAATTCGATAGCCTACCGCAAGCTCGACCGCCTTAAACAAGTGGGGTCAAGTCCCTTTGTGATTCCAGACAAAGCCTACTCGGTAGAGTTGGGGCTGGAACTGCATAAATGCATCCCTGAAAATTATGACAGTCAATACAACCTTCTCTAACCTGCCATGATTGCATCTGCTATTGGTAAAACATTCCTCGACGCTTATAATGCGCGGGAGAAGAGCCACTTATCAGCCGAAGAATTCTTTGAACAGATATTCTTTCCGCTTTTTTATGATGATGAAAAAATAATGCAATGGGTACATGGATCACCTTTTTTTCAACTTGCGTCAGTAGAGAAGAAGCAACATATTCCCGAGAGGAGAAAAGAAGTCTTTGGTTATTTTAAATCTGAAATAGCAAAAGGTAAACCCCATGGTGGATTGGCCATCGGGTATCCAGCGGGGAATAAATATGATAGTAAAGGTACTTACGTAGTTGAATATGCTACTACTTCATCTCAAATTTCAAGCCTTGAAATTCCATTAGATCCTGAAACATTATATCTGTCGTGGATTGGAGGAGGGCTTGGAATTGGTGTTCAGGGTGGTTTATGCATTTTCCTGAACCATGCCGACATTTTAATGAAACTGTTTGAGGGCTGGACTATTTATCGTACGAGTTTTCTGAACAAGATTTCGAAGCTGAAAGGTAGTCAGATAGAAACTTGGAATGGACAATGGTTGGCGCATTGTCTAGGTGAAGATTTTATCCCTGAGCATCCCTTACTTGAATTCTCTCCTATAGATAAGGCAGGAGAACGACTGGAGACCCAGACCTGGTTACGTGTTTTAGCTGGCATTGCACTCAACTACTCCGCCGAAAACTTAACGGGCTACGTTTATAGCTACGGCCAAACAAACCGCTCTATTGGCTTTATTCCGTTTGTGTTGCCACAAATTAAACGGCCGATAACACTCTTCCGTAAACTGTTTGGAGCTACAGTAAAATTAGAGGCTGAAAAAATAGAAGACCTTTTTGGAACAGAATACGGGTTTCTGAAAGCCTGTGAGATGGGTATCATTGGCTTGAAAGCGATGGCGCCGAAAGGAGTACAGGCCTATATAGGCAGCAAAGATTCTGAGGCTAAAATTCCTAAATACCCTAAAAACACCGAATCACAACCACTTACCTTCAGTATTTACATAACCTGGGTTATCGCCATGCTAAACAATGAAGAGCTTTGGAATGAAGCCGAAGCATACGCACAGGCCTTAGTTGCCTACGAGTCTGGAGCCGGTAAAGGCCGAATGGATCGAACTAACGATATTAAAACGTTTCTGAGCGCCAGTTTCCAAAAGCCCATTTTGTCGGCTTTATCGACAATTGCGGAAAAAGCTGAAAGCAAAGAGCCTTTTCTTGAATTGGGTAAAACCATTCACTTTCTACCCAATGACAATGTACCATACTTCATGACACTTATTCGTTTCCGCTACGCATTTATCAAAAAATAAACACTGACTAACTATGAATTCCTTTGTCTATCTGAAAGTTTTACGCCGTGCCGATCACACCGTTTTTGTTGTACAGGATGGTCAAAAAACATACCGTGACCCTTATTTCGGTCGTAGCCTACCCTACTCCAGTGGGCAGCAGGTAAAACGTTCTATGCTGGAAGAATTGAATGCGAAGCTTGGAGAAGAGCAATCACCTACCACCTTTGTTTTTAATGTTAATGACCGACAACAACTTGGCGAAGGTGAAGTATTGTCAATTTGTGACCCAACTTATGCCGACCAACTTCTTGGTGGTTGGATGAGTGCTCAACAAGGTGGAGAAAGCCGAACCATTAAGCGCCGTAGTCCACTTTCTATTTCAGCCATGCGGCCACTGCACCCTTTATTGGCTACGGCACAGGATAGAGAGAACCTTACTTTTGACCGTAGCGACAAACCACATCTTCACAAGGTTGTCGTTCGAAATGCGTCTGGGCAGGTTTTAACTGATAAAGAGGTTGAGAATTTTCTGGTAGGGACTGATCGGAGTCTCCGAAGGAAATGGATACCGGATAACCGCCGGGCAACAGGCTTTTTTGTTTACGATGTTGCCATCGACCTGCGTACACTTTTCTCTGTATCAATGAACCCTTTTGAACCTGAGGTTTCAAAAGCTACGATTGAACGCTTAAAAGAAGCCGGTTGGATAGAAGGTAAAAATGCCTTCGGCCCCTGCCTTATTTGCCCGAAAGAACGGCGCGAGAAAATTATTCCGGCTCTGGCTCACGCGTTGGTAAACTGGCGTATAACAACAAATCAGGCTCGTACCTATAGCCCTCAAGAAACACTAGCGGTTGCCATTAGCGATAACGCCAACCGAATTGCCGGGGCCATTCGAGCAAAACTGATGGAAGAAGACGAAAACAAAGCCAAACCTATCGTAGACGAAACGATTCCGGGTGCAGACGTTTTCGTTACACTCGCCTGTGCAGCTTACATACCGGTGCATAGCGAAACTTTTGACGCTTTGGAAAAAGCGGAGGAAAAGTTGGTTGAGATGATGACGGCATTTGATTACGAGAATCAGGTTAAGTAATATTGGTTGGCAGGGTAAAGTTTTATACCCTGCCAATTCTTGTAGATACTCATGAAATACCCCCGCCAACTTTCCGCCGGTGCTAATAATGCTGTCATTGCCCTCTCGGATACGGAGGTGGCGAAGCTGTTTGTCGATGATACGCGGTCAGATATAGGTTCGGAAGCCGACAAAATGAAATTTGCTAATCAGATTAACGATCTGGTGGTTCAGTTTGTCCGGCTCGATTATAACGAGGAACTACAGGCCGAAATGCTGGTCATGGAACGTATACGGCCGATTGATTACCGGGCCTATGAAGTGGAACGGCGCGAACTCTGGTTCGATGTTTTTGCCGATGAGCTTCAGCAATTGCATAAGGCTGGGTTTGTCCATCGGGATTTAAAACGCCCGTCAGACCTTGATGGGTTGGCATTCGATAACATCTTATTAACCGAAAACGGCCTACGGCTCATCGACGTTGGTATTTCGGCGCTCAGACATCAGGTGGGCAACAAGATTTTTGAAAAATACCTTGAGGTCGAGAATGGCGAGTTAGAACAGTTTCGGATGTACTTTCTGAATCGCTAGTTCATCATGGCCCACACCACCGCCACCCTCATTGCCTACTATCACCTCTGCCATCGCAAACTGTGGCTCCATGCCCACCAGATTCGGATGGAACACACCTCCGAAGCCGTAGCCGAAGGCAAGCAGTTGCACGAGCGGGCTTACCCCCAGCGTGCCGAACGTTACCGCGAGATCATTCTCGACGGCTCTAAAATCGACTTCTACGACCCGTATGATAAAGTGGTTCACGAACTAAAGAAGTCCAATAAGTTGGAGCATTCGCATGTGGCTCAGGTACAGTTTTACCTGTATCTGCTTCGTAAAAACGGCATCGACGGAGCCACCGGCCTGATCGAATATCCCAAACTCCGCCAAACTGAGCGTGTCGCGCTAACGAATGAAGACGTACCGATGGTAGAAAACTGGATTCGGGAAGTTGAACGTATAGTCGACAGCGAACAGTGTCCGCCCCGACTGGCCAAGTCCCGGTGCCGGTCGTGCAGCTATTTTGATTTTTGCTGGATAGAGGAAGAGTAAAAAAATGAAACAGACTAAATACCTCTTCAACGCCGGCCGCTTGAGCCGCAAGGATAACACGTTGAAGTTTACGCCGGTAGACGAAGCCGGTCATGAAGGCCAGCCGCGCTATCTGCCCGTTGAGCAGGTGTCGGACCTGTATATCTTCGGTAGTCTGGACGCCAACTCGGCCCTCTATAACTTTCTGGGTAAGGAGGGCATTGCCGTTCATTTCTTCGACTATTACGAGCATTACACCGGTTCATTTATGCCCCGAGAGTATTTGCTGGCGGGCAAAATGCAGGTCGAGCAAACCCGGTACTATCTGTCGCCCAAAAAGCGGATCGCCATTGCCCGAACGTTTGTCGAAGGGGCGGCCTGCAACATCCTGCGGGTGCTGAAGTATTACAACAATCGGCAAAAAGACCTGGAAACGGCCGTTGCCACGGTAGAGCAACTGCTGGCGAGCGTACCGACCGCCCCGGACGTACCGACGCTGATGGGCCTCGAAGGCAACATCCGCCAGACGTATTATAGCTGTTTCGATGCCATTGTTGGGGAGACATTCTGTCTGGATGGCCGAAGCAAACGCCCGCCCCAAAACGAGTTGAACGCGCTGATTTCGTTCGGGAATATGCTCTGTTATACGGCCTGTCTGAGCATGATCTATCATACGCAACTGAACCCGACAATCAGCTTTCTGCACGAGCCGGGGGCGCGTCGGTATTCGCTGGCGCTGGACATGGCCGAGATTTTCAAGCCGATCCTGGTCGACCGGCTCATCTTTCGGATGGTGAACAAGCGGCAGCTACAGGCGTCGGACTTTCGGGTCGAGGTGGGCGGCTGTGTGATGAAGGAAGCGGCCCGCAAACGATTTCTGGAAGAGTTCGATGCTGCGCTAAAGGAAACGATCAAACACCGGTCGCTGGGTCGGAGCGTGAGTTACCGACACCTGATCAAGCTGGAGTGCTACAAGCTTCAGAAGCATTTGCTGGGGATCGAGGAGTACAAACCATTCAAGGCCTGGTGGTAAATTAATTTTGAATGAGCGAATGCGTGATTGAGTGCATACTCATTGAGCAGCTTTTCACTCAATCGCTTATCCACTCAATCACTCAATAAAAACATGTACGTAATCCTGGTGTATGACATGGGGCAGAAGCGGGTCGGCAAAATGCTGAAGCTCTGTCGGCGGTACCTGAACTGGATACAGAATTCTGTTTTCGAGGGTGAGATGACGGAGATACAGCTAAAGGAACTCCTTTACGAAGCCCGGCGAATTATGCGTGAGGACGAAGACAGCCTGATTCTGTTCAAGAACCGCGACCAGAAGTGGCTCGATAAGGAGATTGTGGGTGTAGAACGGCAGTCGACGGATAATTTTTTGTAGGGGGAAATGTCGTCGGTCTGGCCGAGCTTGTTCATTGACATGTTGTAGAAACAGGAAAGAACGCCTTGTTGGCACGTAAGCGACTGATAATGAACCGTCGTCGATCGCCGGGCTTTTTCGTAGTATTGGCGATCGACGATTTTTCATTCCAGAATAAGAGTATCAAAGTGCCTTG
Organism: Spirosoma sp. 209; assembly: GCF_002006735.1. Lineage (NCBI taxonomy): Bacteria > Pseudomonadati > Bacteroidota > Cytophagia > Cytophagales > Cytophagaceae > Spirosoma > Spirosoma sp. 209. Next base: position 451,307 of record NZ_MVEC01000003.1, read on the forward strand.
GGACAATCTCAAGGCACTTTTTTAGTGCTAATTTCACGGCTTCTAATCGTACCTGAGTGGAATTGAAATAATGGTGAACCGACCGAACCTCCGAAATAAGCGTCCTTCTAATCGTACCTGAGTGGAATTGAAATTGAGCTCGCAGGGTGGCCGACTTCGCTTTTATTCTTAAAACAAAATGCTGAAGCTCTGTCGGCGGTACCTGAACTGGATACAGAATTCTGTTTTCGAGGGTGAGATGACGGAGATACAGCTAAAGGAACTCCTTTACGAAGCCCGGCGAATTATGCGTGAGGACGAAGACAGCCTGATTCTGTTCAAGAACCGCGACCAGAAGTGGCTCGATAAGGAGATTGTGGGTGTAGAACGGCAGTCGACGGATAATTTTTTGTAGGGGGAAATGTCGTCGGTCTGGCCGAGCTTGTTCATTGACATGTTGTAGAAACAGGAAAGAACGCCTTGTTGGCACGTAAGCGACTGATAATGAACCGTCGTCGATCGCCGGGCTTTTTCGTAGTATTGGCGATCGACGATTTTTCATTCCAGAATAAGAGTATCAAAGTGCCTTGGGACAATCTCAAGGCACTTTTTTAGTGCTAATTTCACGGCTTCTAATCGTACCTGAGTGGAATTGAAATTGAGCTCGCAGGGTGGCCGACTTCGCTTTTATTCTTGCTTCTAATCGTACTGAGTGGAATTGAAATCCTGGCAGGGTTTCTACTACCCCGAGCAGCCCGAACTTCTAATCGTACCTGAGTGGAATTGAAATATATCATCGGTGCCCGCGCCGTCATAGCAATCTTTGCTTCTAATCG